>CALUKY010000015.1 GCA_944321345.1 uncultured Paraprevotella sp. | reverse complement strand
CTTGCCTTCCATAGCACCATGCCGAGTGGTTATTTCCATTTTGGAAACAACCACTTCTTTCTGTAGCTCTCCTTCCTCAAAAATATTTTTCAGATGCTTACTGATAGCAGGGACCCCAACTCCAAAAAGCTGTGCCATAGCCTTTTGGGTACACCAAATAGTCTCGTCTCTTATGATAACCTGTATTTTCCCCTCTTCATCTGGAAGATTATACAACAAGAACTGTATTTCGCTATTCATTGTTTCCGATATTAGCATTAAACCTTAAAGCGTCCAACTGCTTCATTATCTCTTCCTCCAAACGATGGCTTTCAGCGAACTGTTCGCTCAATGTCTTTTTATATTCTGCCATGCGGGAGTTAAACTCTTCTTCCGTAATATCAATATAATTAATCTTGATGTCAAAATATTGCCCTGCAGACAACGAATAACCTTTTTCTTTAACTTCATCGTAGCTTACAGCAACCGAGAAGTCCTCTACGGCTTCTTTATTTTTGAATGTGTTGACAATTAAATCAATGTCTTCATTCAGCAATCTACGTTTCTTATTTTTCCCTTCCTTATATTCCTCTCCTAACTTACTCGCATCAATCAATATGACTTTCTCAGCAGAAGCTGCTTTATCAAAAAACAGGACAGAAACATTCGTGCCTGTATTTGCAAACACATTGCTTGGCATAGAGATACAGCCATATACCCAGCGGTTATCAATAATTTTCGTCAAAACCTTTCTTTCAACACCGCTTTTGGCAGTAATGAATCCCGTAGGAATGACAATTGCCCCTTTTCCTGTCGTTTTCAGTGAATTGACAAGATGCTGTATAAAGCACAGATAGATAGACATTGACTCTTTCTTCTTTGCCGGTACGGATGGTACACCTGCCCAAAAACGTACTGTATCAGAAGCCAACGTGTCTCTAAAATCCGAGAAATCCAGATTGAACGGCGGATTAGAAACAACGAAATCGAATTTTCGAAGTGTCCCGTTTTCTTCCTTATGGTATGGTTCTGTAAGCGTATTACCCTGTACAACATTCGGAAGACTTCCTGAGAGATTGTTCAGAATGAGATTCAGTCGAAGCATTTCACTGGATTTTTCTGATATATCCTGACTGAAGATCGTACAACGGTCTTCCCCTATCTGATGAGCCAAGGCCATAAGCAAAGTACCTGTTCCTGCTGATGGGTCATAACAGGTCATACCTCGTAAGTCTGCATTATCACCAACGAGCAAACGAGCCATTACCTGTGCAATTGCCCTTGGAGTATAATATTCCGCGTATTTTCCGCCTCCCGCGTTATTGTAATCTTTTATAAGATACTCAAATATCCGTGAGAAGAAGTCATATTTTTCTGCAAAAACACTTTCAAAATTGAATGACGCAACGGAACTCATCAATGAACGTGCAAAATCATCCCTCTTCTGCGGATCTGTTACAAACTGTGTCAGTGCACTAAATATATTGACCCGGCTTTTTCCAGAAGTTACGACAGAAAAAGTATCAGCATTCAGATTGGCAATGTCAATCAGTGTAGCATCTAACCGTGTAGAAAAATCTCCTGCTCCGGAGGTGTTATACAAATGCGCCAATGTGTGTTCTGGTTTAAGCAAAGGGACAGATGCAGGAAGATAACTAAATAAATCTTCTACTTCTTCTTCTGTAAATTTATCATATTCAGCATCCCACTTGTCTGCCTTGCTCAATCTTTCTCCATAGATTTTATCGCGCTTTGCTTCATATCCGAACTTGTCATTGAAATACTTATACAGGAACATTTCCGTAATAATTTTGTATTCACTTCCACTATTGGCAAGACCGAAATGGGAAGTGGTAGATTTCAATGAATCGATAAGAGCTATTGTAGCTTCTGATATATTTTGGATATTTGCATTCATATTATCTTGAGTGAACTTGATTATATTGGTTTATATATTCATTTGCAATGAGATTATTAATAAATTTCCGGTCAGAGATACTTGAATTTATCCCCAAATCTACAAGTTGATGGCCTATCATAGCCAATGTATCTCTCTTGAAATTGTTCTCATTAGCTATGATGTTTATATCAAGGTAAATCCGGTTATCAATCTCACGTTTCATTTTTGACAGACTTTCTGCTATTTCGTATTCTGCCTTGGAAATAATAGGTTTTTCACGCTTTTTATTTTCTTCCTCAATGCGCTTGTGAATACGGACAAAGCGTTCATCTCCCTGATATTTCTTTTTGAGTATATTGTTGCGACGGTTGATCTCACGAATTTTCTTCATCACTGAATCCATATAATCTATGCTTTCTTTCGCATCTTGCGTATTTTGGGGAACGAAACCTTTCTTTCTGAAATATTCCCGAAATTCGTCAGCTAAAATCACATACTTGTCTTCTGTTCTATCAAAGTTAGCTTCAAATTCAGCCTGAACTCTTTCGCAACGTTCGCGGATGTCATTGACAATAATACGCAATTCCTCTGAAATTCCTTTCTTGAACTCAAATTCCAGTTCTGAAAGAGCAACATTGATAATTCCGGACACATCTGCCTTATGTTCGGTACTTTCCAGCAGATTCATTCGTTCGATACGGTGTGAAACCTCTGTTATGAGTGTAGGAACAGTACCTTTTGGAAGACTGTCTATCTTTTCTTTAAGTTCTTCATCTCCAAATGCCCTTATTTGGTTTATGATTGCCTTGGCATTTTCAAGAGTAGAACGGAGTGTATATAGATTTTCTTTATTTTCAATCTCATCTATTTCCTTTCTGAATTCTTCAGGATTATCGCAAGTATAATTAAACAAAACACTGCGGATTTCCTTTATCTGTTCTACAATCTGCTCCTTATCTACAATGAGAGCTTCTCCTACTGTTTCTTTTTCACCTGTTTCCTTAATATCGGCAGTACGGTTTAATTCACGCAGATAGCGGTCATTGGTAGCATCAAAGTTTTCCTTGATATTCACAAAATCCACGACATAACCATACTTGAATTTATGGTATGGCCTGTTTACTCTTGTCAATGCCTGCAGCAAATCGTGCCCGTCAAGAGTACGTCCCAAATAGAGTTTCTTCAAGCGCGGAGCATCAAATCCAGTCAGAAGCATCTGATTAACAATCAAGATATCAACTGATAGCTTCTTCTTGTATTCATCAATGTATGCCTTACGTTCTTCCTTATCTCCTTCATCATGCAATATTAAAGAAGCCTTAAGCGGTTTTGTATGATTTCCATAGGCTACCATAGGCTCAGCAACCATCAGCAGATTTTCATCATGTTTCTCTTCTATGTACAGTGCCTTGTTAAAACGCTCTTGCCACAAACGATACATTTCACGGGCTTGCGGATTTGTCTTGCATACAATCATCGCACCCACCGTATCATCAGCTTGTTCAATACGGAACCGTCGGAAATCAGCTATAATATAGTCTATTAAAGCATTAAGGTAAGATTCATGTTCAATGATCTTGTTGCGGTCAATATCACTTTTTCTGACTTCAATGCCACCTGCCAGTTTGTCAAGAATACTCTCTATTTTCTCTTTATAGATTGTTTCGACAGGTTCTCTCATAAGTTTCAGAGTATAGCCATCTGCTATTGACTTGTCATAATAATATGTGTCAATATAATCACCAAATACACGCCAGGACTCCCTTTCCTCTTTTAGCAAAGGTGTACCTGTTAAAGCAATCTTTATAGAATCTTTATCAGCCGACAAGAGATTTGCTAAGAAACTTCCTTGTGGGTTATAACCTCTATGGGCCTCGTCGATAAAGAAAATACGCTGTAAATGGGTGCTGTAATTGGAATCAATCTGTATTTTGGCGGAGTCCTGTTTGAATTTCTGAATATTGACCACCATTATCTCAGCTTTTCCTTCTGCATTTTCTGTCAAATTCGTACTACGTATATCTGACATCAATTCGTCCCTGCTGTTAGCCGTCCTGACAGACAGTCCTCTTGCCACGAATTCATCCTTAGCCTGCTCCATCAAATCAAGACGATCCACAATGAAATAAAATTTCACAGCTGTTTTCTTTGCTGCATAAAAATCAGTCAGACTACGTACAGAATAATATGCCAGGGCTGTTTTTCCGCTACCTTGTGTATGCCAGACAATCCCGCTTTTTATGCCATTATCCAATTTCTTTCGAATAGCAAAAGAGGCAAAAAGCTGTTGGTAACGCATTACATGTTTTTCTAACTGGGTAGTCTTGCTACCGTCTTCCAATTCGATCTTTCTGTCTACATAGGCAAAACCATATCTTAGTAAAAAGAGAAATCTCTCTTTACTGAGCATCGATGTTAGAATCCTGTTGGTCGAAGTATTTATATCCTTGTTTGTATTATATTCAGGTAGGTTTTTGATAACTACACAATTTCTGTGTTGTAATATCTGTTTCTCCGTTTCGTCAGATACAGTCTTATAAGGATACCCTGCCAAAAAACCTTTATCAGCTTCACGAAAGACGTTGAAGAAAGCTTTACCTTTGGATGTACAGCAATAAAATGCACCTTGAATCGGAACTCTACTTTCATTGTCATATTCCTGATTATTGGAAAATATCATCAACTGAGTAACATTCAGGAATCTCCGGAATTTTGCGTTACTCATTCGCATGTTGATACGCTCCCTTTCTGCCAGAATACCATCATGATTATTCGGCTTCTTGACCTCAATAAACGCTAATGGAAGTCCGTTTACGAAACATGTTATATCCGGTCTAAAACTGTCTCCGCTATCCTGATTCTCACACTCAAATTCAGTGGTTACATGCCATTCGTTATTATCGGCATTTTGGAAGTCTATCAGTTTTATATTACTGTTGGAAGACAGTTTACTATAAAACTCCCTTCCAAGGTCATTATTGTTAAGGATCAATATGATTTCACTCAGCAATTGCTTTGCCTGCAAATCGGAAATTTCTGGGTTCAGACGTTGAACGCTACGCAAAAACACATCCGACAGAATATTAGTCCTGCTATCATATTCTATTATATTGTCCAAATATGTATATCCAAGCCTACACAAATGTAAGGCAGCCGGAACCTGCACTCGTGTATTTTCATTGAATTTGTATTCCATAACTTTACCTTTCTCCTTTATCAGTTATCTGTTCCTTCAAATCAACTTGAAGGATCTCAGCAATTTGCAAAAGAGTATTCAAATCAGGCTGTGAACGGTTACAAGCATACGCATTGACCATACTGAAACTCTTGCCAAGTTTCTTAACCAGCCATGTTTGAGAAATACCCTTTTCTGCTAAAACAGGTTTTATTCTGTTCAATTTCATAATACAAGCACTATCATTCCACAAAAATAGTGAATTATATTATACAAGAGGCTTCTTCTGTCGTACTTTTGTATTGTCCTAGAAACGTTCAAGTGTTTCATTCTGCATACTTTCGAAATATTGTCGGGTGCATCATGATCTCAAGCATGATTTCCATTTGGTTGTGTTGTTCATTTTCTTTCTCTGCATGCTTGCACATGAGCTCGGAAATTTACACTTTTGTGAAGTGTATAGTTTGTATATTAGTGGATCACTCCTAAATTACAAACTTCCGGATTGACACGCGAGGGTCGGTCCTTTTTTTAGAACTTATCAGACACAGTTCTATAAAAACAAAATCCTACCATAGTACACATTTTTGAGAAGAGTACTACGGCAGGAATGGTATTAATATTATTCAAAATCACTTTGTTGCTGTTCCACCTCTTTCAAGCGCTCGCGGTTCTGCTCCTGCTGCAAACGGCGCATCTGTTCTGAAGCAGCATCCCCGGTTTGCAGTCGGTTTTCTTTTTTCGTTTGGCTCTGCTGATATAAGGCTCCCAACTCTTCCTTGTCGACAATAAGCGGACGCATCGGTTCTATAGTCTTCAAGACCAACTCTCCCGATACCGGAGTGTGCTTTCCTTGCAGAGTCAGCGATGCCTTTATCCGAATCTCTCCGCTTCCCGGCAATGCACGTACCAGAATCGGAGCGGTGCCCCACTGTACGGCACGCGGGTTCGTGAAGTCTTCTTCATCAGCCACCAGTTCACCCGGTCCCTCAATCTCAAAACGGATCATGCTGTTGTTTAAACGCTTGATATGGCCCTGATCGTCTGTAATGGCAGCTACTACAGTTACTAGATCCGAGCCGTCCGCGCGGGTTTCCACTCCTTCATTGTCTACCCACAACTGGATTTTGGAAGGACGGCGCGCCGGATATATCTTATGGGTAGCCACCACTTTTCCATCCATCAGCCCTTCGGCCAGCAGATAAGACTCCGCATGTTTTCTGCCGCGTGCCAGTTCTTTATCGTGCATCACGTCCCACACATTCGGAAATACAATAATCGGCGACGGCATACCATCAGCCTGTTTGTCCTTCTTATAGACATAAGGAATAGTGCCTTGACAGCAGGTCAGACGCACTTCATCACAATTGCTGTAAACCGTTACGTCCTTAGGCGAGAAAGGAGTCATGGCATGGGCGATATACACCATCGGTCCGCTTTCGGCAATGAGTTCCGGATTTTCATAAGGCGGACGCTGCGCACAGAACATATAGTACGACAGTTTCGGCTGACGATAAGCGTCCATAATACCGCCATAAAACGGATCGGGATGGTAGCCGCGCTGATGGTCAAATGAATGCCACAGGCAACCGCCCACGTGTTGTCTCGGGTTGCGGTACAGCGCATCGTAATTGGTATACTGATAATCGGTCTTGGCGTATCCCTGTGCCTGTACCAGCATCGGTACCTCACCCCACGAACGGCTGACGCGGCTCGGAGAATTATGCGAACTCCAGTCGTCCACATTATCGCCCCACTCACGGGTAAAATAAGACACATCCGAATTCAGTTCATTCGTATTGAAGGCCCCACCGGCACCGTTCAGCGGATGCGTGAACTGCACGGGGAAAAGTTCATGTCCCTTGGCGGTGACATCACAACCGGTATAACAGTACGGATAAGGATATTCCTCTTGGACTATATTCACCACATTCTTGGCAAAATCCTCCGGATACCAGGTTTCGTTCAGAATCGGTTCCCAAAGCCATACGGAAGGATGGTTACGGTCGCGGCGCACCATATTGCGGATATCGCTGTATACCCGTTGGGCAAAGATCGGTTCCTCGTTCCAGAACTGCCATCCCGGTGTGTTCACGATGACAAACAGCCCCAACTCATCACAGGCATCCATAAAGGCAGGGTCCTGTGGATAATGTGCATTACGGATCACACGCAGACCGGCATCGCGCAGTTTCTTGGCATCACGCCAGTGCAGACTGTTGGAAAGCGCGTTACCGATTACGGCAAAGTCCTGATGACGGTTGGCCCCAATTAGCGGTTCAGGATAGGGCTTTCCGTTGAGCCAGAAGCCGTCCTTCCCCTTGAACTCCACACTGCGGATACCCACACGACGGCGGTATCCGTCCACCACATGACCTTTGCGGTCCTTGACCAGAACGTGCAACTGATACAGATATGGAGAATCCGGTGCCCACAGATGCGGTTGGCGTACCGTCATCCGGGCAGTAGCCACTGCGGTCTGACCATCGGCCATGGAAATTTTCTGCTCGGCACGGCGCACCAGCTTCTGGTCGCGGTCGTAAAGTTCATACACCACCTTTCCGGAGAAAGCCTTCCCGGCACTGTTGCGAATGTGGGCATCCAGACGAATCCCGGCTTCCTTTTCGGACACACCGTCGAAAGAGACGAACAAACCGCCTCCGGCTTTCACACCCTCATAGTTAGGATCGGTGATAAATACCGTGTTATGTACCACCATCCAACAGTCACGGTAGATACCGCCAAAGTAGGCAAAATCCAGCATGTCCTGCGGTTTTCCGGGAGGATAAGTCGGATCGTCACTGTTATCGGCCCATACGGTGATGACATTGTCGCGTCCAAATTCCAGATACTCACTCACATCAGCGATGACAGGTAGGAATCCGCCGAAATGCTCCTTCACCAGTTTGCCGTTGACCCACACTTTCGACTTGCCCATAATGGCCTCGAAATGCAGGAACATCTTCTTGCCTTTCCAGGCATCCTCGGGCGTGAAATGCTTGCGATACCACACCTCGCCCTGATAGTTCACGCAACCGCTTGCCTCCGAAGGCAACAGTTCCATTCCATCGGGCAGAGACACCAGTGCCCATTCGCTGTCATCAAAATCCACACGCTCGGCACCGGTAACTGCACCTTTGTGGAAACGCCACGCGGGATTCATACTGTAAGCCTGACGCCCGGTATGGGGCAACTCGAAAAAGCCGGCCGCGGAGAACTCCGGCTGATGGGCCGCCCGCAACGAAAGCGCGCAAAACGCCCAAAAGAAAAACAACACCAGTTTCCGAACCGGAACCGATTGTATCATATGTTTCTTTTCCATGATTTATCAGATGTTTTTGGTAATGATCATTCACGAAATACTATTTCTTTTTCAAGAGAAGCAGACAGCCTTCCTTGCTTTTTATCGGAATCGGAGCCTGTAACTGCAACTGTCCGGCTGTCTGGAAGTCGGCCACTTCCGGCTTCTCCAGAGTGACCTGATCGGGACGCATGCCCAACGCATTCCAGTCAAACGACAGGGTGACCGTCTTATCCTGATTCCTACTCCCCGCGCTGGTCGGGATTCTTGGCTTTATAGAAATTGATCCGTTCCGTCCATGGGTTTCTTCGCGTCATGGCGCTGCACAAAGCACACGGCAGAATCGGTAATGGCCCGGGTATAGTAATAGTCGTCCGGCAGTTCTGTAACCGGAGTCAGATCGTTGTACAAAGGTTTGGGCTTATAATAACTGCCACCACCATGCAGACAACCATAATAGCGATCAAAGCCACGCTGCACCGGATAGCTTCCGTTGGGGCGGTCATAAGCGCCGGAAGTCGTTACGTGCCATTTGCCTGCCATATAGGTAGCATAGCCTCCGGAACGCATGATCTCGGCAATCGTGGGATACCCGGCATCAATCTGACCGCGATAACCCGGTCGGTGTTCGTCCACCTCGGCCATCCATCCCATGCCCACCTGATGCTGGTATCTTCCGGTGAGCAAGGCCGCACGGCTGGGACAGCTGCGGCCGGTATTCTTGAACTGACTGAAACGGATTCCATCGTCAGCCAGACGGTCAATATTCGGAGTATGGATTTCGCTACCATAGCAGCCCAAATCAGAAAAGCCCATATCATCACACAAAATCAGTACGATATTGGGAGGTTGCGCCTTTCGTGCCACCAACTGTCCGGATGCGGACAGCAACATGGTGGTCAGAAGCAGTTTGTTCATAAAATATTAATGTAAATAAGGGTAAAGTAAAAAGGTTGTATTCTATTAATCGTATCAACAAAATTAGCAAAAAACGGATGAAGATAAAAGAAAGCGGGATATAAAAAAATCCCGCGGTATGCGGGATCTGCCGATTTGTTGAAATCAGGACAAATAGTCTTGCAGAGCAATCCAGACGGCCAAGATGTGACAGAACGATCCTCCGAGCACAAAGAAATGGAACACGGAGTGCATGTAGCGCCGTCGGTTCATGCTGTAAAATAACGCGCCGGTGATGAAGCAAAGGCCTTCGCCCAAAATCCACCAGAGCACTTCGGGGCGCACACTTTCCATCAGCGGACGGAAAGCGGCCACAATGCTCAGTCCCATACCGATATAACAGAGAGTTTCCAAATTGCTGTGTTCCTTGAGATTACGGAAAGTGAGCACCGTACCCACAGCCGCGCAGGTCCACACAAAGGCAAACAAACCCCATCCCCAACCGGTTTCTTCACGCAACACAGTGAGCACCAACGGCGAATAGCTTCCGGCAATGTGCCAGTAAATGGCGGCATGGTCAAAGCGCCGCAACCGTTCCTTCCACACGCTCCGGGCCGGCAGACCGTGATAGATGGCAGAACACAGATAGGACGAAAGCATGCCGAACAGATACAGACTGACACCGAACACCGCCCAGCTACTGCCCGCCTGCCAGCAGACCTGAAGCATCAGTACACCTATCAGAATACCCAGTACAGCACCACCGGCATGCGACCAGGTATTGGTACGCTCTTCCCCTTTTGTATATCGAATGGCCATAATCTTCAGAATTTAGAAATGTGTCGTTTCCTGATCACATGGAATATACCAGCACCAGTGTGTAGATAATACAGACAATACCGATGGCCAGCAAGCCCACGGAACCGAGCAGCAAACTGCGGTCGTGAGACTTCAAGGCTCCTAAAATTCCGATCACGGCACTTACCGGGATTCCTACAGGCAAGGCAAATACTCCAAAAAGCAGGAAGGTAATCAAAATCACCGCTCCCATGGCAATAAGAATCTTTATTCTCATAACAAAATCATTTTTCCGTGAAACATCTACAAGCACTTTTTCATTTGAAAAGTTTGATTTAAAGATAGGAAATAATCCCCAACGAGAAGGATAAAAATACACAAAATAACAATATCTCGTTTTATTTTGCATCAGTTTTTTCATAACTTTTTTCCACACAAAAACACACAAAGCATGGATCAATACGCAAGCAGACAAGATGAACGCAAAAGAATCTCCCAACACTCATCTTATCGGAAATTTGCAGCTGTCATTTTGTCAAAATGTCATTTTCATTGCGTGAGAATATCATTTTTGCGTACTCCTGGAAAGATTTTCATAAAATCTGAAATCTCAGTACGGAATCGCCCAAGCAATTCACTGATATTCAAAGAATAAGATACACAAAAGCACTCCGGAAGAATTAGATAACCAGGATGAAAAATGTAATTATTTTTATCTTTCCAGTCCGTTTTTTCTGATTTTTTGAGCCCCCAATAAAAAACTTCCCGATGATTTTTTTCTCTTATCGGGAAGAATGAAAAAAATCATCGGGAAGATCAAACTTGAAAAACACTGTAATTTCTGTATGCAAACCGTATAAATATTGAATATCGACAGAAGATAATGTATATTCATACCGTTTTTTTTCTATTTTCTCTTTTTTCTGTGAAAATGCCGTGGCCTAAACCTGACATTCTGTCATCTATCATTAAAGATAACAAACAAAATATCAAGAGAAAGATTTCACTCAATCCACCACTTTGAAGCGGGCGAATTTCAGAAGCAACTGCTTGGTACCCATGGAACTGAATACCACCGTAGCCTTGAGATTCTCGCCACTGCCTTCAATAGCCTGTATCGTTCCCCGACCGAAACGTTCGTGTTCGATGGTTTGGCCAACGCGCAACCCACCGGAATCCCCCGTAGAAACGGTAGCAGAAGCGGCCGGCACCTCAAATGAAGAACGGGCTGATGAAGATGAAGGCCGGGAAGATGAAGTTTCTGAAGCAGAAGAGAGCGGACGCATACGGGTGACCGGGCGCAGCGGACTGGCCTTGGGCACCACCCGACTGACAGAAGCCAACGGACGGGAATCGGTGTCGTCTGTCTCGCGACGATAACGGGCGCCTCCCCCACTCAATCCTTTCACACAGGCAGGATCGATCTCGTACAGAAAACGGCTGGGGTTGGAGAACTCCATCTTACCATAACGGTAACGGTTGCCGGCATAGGAAAGGAAACAAAGTTCCTCGGCACGTGTCAGAGCCACATAGAACAGGCGGCGCTCTTCTTCCATCTCCCGGGGACTCTCCAAAGCCAAGGCAGAGGGGAAAAGATTCTCTTCCAGCCCTACAATAAATACTACACGGAATTCCAGTCCTTTGGCGGCATGAACCGTCATCAGCGTAATCTTGTCATCACCTTCTTCATCATCCTCTTCTGTATCGCTCATCAGGGAAACTTCCTGCAAAAAATCGGCCAGCAGATAGTTTGACGAGCCTTCTTCCAGGCGTTGTTCCACAAAAGCCTGCATACCGTTGAGCAACTCTTCCACATTCTCGCGGCGGGCCAGATCTTCGGGATCCATAGAGCGCGACAATTCACGGGCAATGCCGCTCTCCTTAATCATGCTTTCAGCCAGCACATAAGCGTTTTCCTTAGTCACCCGTTTCTGATAACTTTCAATAAAATCACGGAAAGCCAGCAGTTTGCCGGCGGTGCCCTTAGTCAACGAAGGCAGATAATCGGACAAACCGCAAAGCACCTCCCACAGACTCACTTCAGCCTCACGGGCCGCCTGACGTACTTTCTCCAGAGTAGTCTGCCCGATGCCACGCGCCGGATAGTTGATGATGCGCTTCATGGCTTCCTCATCATCGGGATTGACCAGCACCCGGAAATAGGCGATGATGTCCTTGATTTCCTTGCGCTGATAGAACGACAGACCGCCGTAGATGCGGTAAGGCATCCCCTTCTTGCGAAAAGATTCCTCGAAGATACGGCTCTGCGCGTTGGTACGGTAGAGAATGGCAAAGTCGGAATAATTCATTTCACGGCTGCGCACCAGCTGACTGATACGGGCGGCTACCAGCTCGCCTTCTTCCAGATCACTATAGGCACTGATTACCTGCACGGGCTCACCGTGCTCATTCATGCTGTATACTTCCTTGGCTATCTGGCGACGGTTGTGCTTGATCAGACTGTTGGCGGCATGGACAATCACCTGAGTGGAACGGTAGTTCTGCTCCAGTTTGAAAATGCGTGCCTGATCGTATTGCTTCGTAAAACCCAGAATATTCTCGATCTCTGCTCCTCGGAAGCTGTAGATGCTCTGTGCGTCATCGCCTACCACACAGATGTGCTGATGCCCTCCGGCCAACTGCCAGATGATGGCATGCTGGGCGTAGTTCGTATCCTGGTACTCGTCTACCAAAAGATAGGCAAAGCGGTTGCGATATCGCTCGCAGATGTCGGGACGGTCGCGGAACAGAAGATAGGTATACAATAGCAGGTCGTCAAAGTCCATCACGTTCGACTGGCGGCAACGGTCGCAGTATTCCTGATAAACCTCCGCCACCCGGGGCATATTCATCGTAGCATCGGCCCGCAGACATTGGGTAGAACGGACATAGTCTTCGGGGCGCACCAAACGGTTCTTGGCACGCGAAATCACGGCCAGCACCGACGAGGGCTTGTATTGTTTCTCATCCAACGCCTTGTCTTTCAGAATATTCTTGATAAGGGATTTGCTGTCGCTGGTATCGTAAATGGTAAACGAAGGTTTGAAGCCCACAGCCTCGGCCTCAGTACGCAGAATGCGGTAGAACACGGAATGGAAAGTGCCCATCCACAGGCGGGCGGCCAATTCGGGTTCTACCAGAGCAGCAATACGCTCGCGCATCTCGCGGGCCGCCTTGTTGGTAAAGGTCAGTGCCAGAATGGAACTGGGATGCCAGCCCTGCCGCAACAGATAAGCGATCTTGCAGGTCAGCACACGCGTCTTGCCCGATCCGGCTCCGGCAATCACCAGACTCGGACCGTCGATATAGGTTACAGCCTCTCGCTGGCTGTTGTTCAGATCATTCAGGAAATCTGTCATTTTGATTTAAAGATTTGGAAAGATATACATCAAACAAGCATAAAACTGTGCTCCCACCAGGTAAACCAGAATCCATCCGGCATATTCTCCCAAGCCAGAATAAACAGACTGCACCACCTCGTGAAACGTACGCAGCGTATTGCCGATAACACCATAAGTAATCGATATCAATACCAGAGCCAGCATACAGGTCGGTATGAGACCTGTACTAAAGGGAGACGGAAAAACATTTCCGGTGACACTCACCAAAATACCATGCGGCAAGAGTACCAATACGAGCAGCATCACTACAAACAGCAAAAAGAGCAACAGAACAAACCACAACGCCCGGCGTTGCCGGAAAGAAAACGGTGCTCCTTTCATTCCCAGGAACAGACGAAGCAATGCCTTATCCAACCCTGAACGCCTAAAGACTCCCCAACTGAAAAAGAAGCCGATCAAATATACCAAAGGTTCGCGCAACACATTCGAAACAGCATTCAAGAATGACCATCGAAGCCCTTCTGGAGAGAGAATGTTATTGATCGGATAACCGGCTGAAGAAAAAAACAGCGAAGAAATAACCAACAGAATATGCAGCAACATTTCTATCAGCAGAATAATATTGGCAACCTTATTCATCATCAGCTTCGAGTTTGTTCAAATCAAGAATACCCAGTTCCAAAGCCCGAACCACCAGGCGTGTGGCATTGATTCCCATACGGTCGTCCGAAGGAAACAAACGGTTGATCAAATCATTCTGACGTTTCTCCAGACTCTTCACGCCAAAAGGCATTCCCTTCAGATTGGTAATGGCTTCCTTGGTGTATCCTAAGGCCAGATGACGCAGGAAACGTTCATCATACTCATCTATATCGTAATCAATCACAGCGTCCTGACGCTTGTTGTCATTCAGGACAGCCTGACGGAAGCGCTCCACAATTTTTTCCAAAATAGGTTGGTTGAATACATAACGGCGACCGTCCATCACCTGACGCACATCATTCCTGGTAAGCAGTTCGCCGCTCTTGAGAATAATGCCGTCCGTACCGGCAGCCAAAGCATCAATCCACAAACGCTCATTAAGCACCTCGCCTGTAAAAATCAGAATGCGCAGGTCGGGATATGTCCGACGCACCTTCCGGCAGATGTCTACTCCGATTGTCGTTGATCCGCCCAATCCCAGATCAAGCAGCAGCAAATCTGGAACCTGCTTTTCAATGAGTTTCCAGAAATCGGCCTCATTCATGGCCGTGCCCACCACTTCCGCCTCAGGAATCTCTGTCCGGAATATTTCTTCCGTTCCCTTCAGCTCTAATTTTACATCTTCAACAATAATTACTTTAAAAGGTCTCATGCTTGATTAATTCTTTTTAGGTATCGTAAACCATATGCGTATTCCATCCGGTGTCTCCTCCGCATTAATACGACAGCCACAAAAATTCATATAGGTATCATGCTCACGGATAATCTGTTTGCAGATCAAATAAGGAATACCTCCTCCCTCGGGCATGAACAGTTCATCCAATTCTTCTGAACGGTAAATCTTTCGGGGATCTTCCAGACTGAAACGCACAAAATCGCCTTCATCCTGCAACATGAACATGAAAACGGTCCCTGAAAGCAGTTCGGTACGATCTAAAGCCGCACGAAAAAG
Organism: uncultured Paraprevotella sp.; assembly: GCA_944321345.1. GTDB lineage: Bacteria > Bacteroidota > Bacteroidia > Bacteroidales > Bacteroidaceae > Paraprevotella. The sequence goes on along the minus strand of CALUKY010000015.1, from coordinate 50,592 downwards.
ATTCTCCAAAAGGAAAAGCAGCATCTCTTCATCACCTCGCACCATACAGGACATGCCCCGCGTTTTGATATGGGCGTCTATGCGCCGCTTGGTACACATTTTGTGAAACAGCCCCGAAGCCTGTTCGAGCAAATTCAACGCGTCAAAATCCTTGCGCTTGAACGTAATGGCATTCAACTGGCGCTCCGCCTGCCGGAACAATATGGAATAAATGGAGCGATAGAACACGATCAGCTCCTCCAGATTGACAGTCATCTGTTTCTGCTCCTCCGAATCGGCCGTATGGTGCAGTTTCTGCAACACCTGACGGATACGGCTGGGATAATACATGGATTCGTGCTTGATGGCCGAAAGACAGTTGTCCAGAATCTGATTTTGTACATAAAGGGCATCTTCCTCATAATGCACCCGGTCACACTCATCACGAAACATCTCAATATTTTCGTACTCACGACTCACCAGAATAATCTTCTGATAGAGAATGATGGAGAAACAGCGGATAATGAATTTATCCAGAAGAATATCAGACTCCTGAATACTGGTCTTATCCACATTAAGCAGCATCGCTCCGATAGTTTTATAAGAGTGAGGCGCAGAACATATATATAGTGGATAGACACAAAAGCCGGAAACTTTTTCCAAAGGATCAAGCGTATGAAGCACACGCTCCATCAACTCGTCGACCAGAAATATATCAGGAACATCACCACTGGAAATCCGAAGAAATTCAGACTGGTCATCCTTCAAAAGAAGCAAACGTAAACCACGCACCTGATGAATCTCATTAAAGCCCCGTAAAAGCAGATCAAGCATTTCCTGAAGCTTCTCAGGAACTTCGTCCTGCTGAATGTCAGCAAATCGCTTAAAAAGGGCATTATTCACTTCGGTAATCTGCTGCATATTCAACTGAAAAGCAATCTTTTTCCGGAAATACAGCATATAAAAAGCGACGGTAGCCACCAGAAAAGCAAAAATCAGAAGTATGATGCTGGTCCTGATATTGTTTTGAAGCAGCTCCATTTCCATACAGGCTTCGGCCAAAGAAGTATCTTGCCCCAGAATTTTGTAAAGCTGCGTGTAGACACGGTTATTATAGTAATACCGCCCCCAATCGTGCAGATTCATGGCAGCAATTCCTGTTTCATTTCTCAAATCCAGAAGCAAAGCATAATCCATAGGTATGCCCTGCTGACACCACTTGACTTCCAGAGGCACAGAAATAAACTCTGGACGATATGAATATAACCGATCCGTTTCTTTAGGATATCTCTTTTTGTAAAAGCGGTTAATACACGCAAAAGCCGAATCGGAAAAGACCATTGCCTTTTCATATTCATGCCCGTTATTGGCAAAGAAAAGCGAATCAACCCAAACCAATGCTCGGTTTATATCCGGATCAATACTGACCGACAGATTTTTATATCCATGACTGCCGACACGTTCATGATCTACAGACGAGTCATAAGCGGAAAGAGAACTGCACGCTCCTAAAAACAAAAGAAATGAAAACATGCGTCGTATCCCCTTGGGCAAACGGAAATAAAAACGGCTTCCTTTTCCCGGTGTGCTCTCTATCTGAAAAAGACATACCTGAAATATCGGATTCGTCTTCCGGTATTTTTCTATAATACCCTTGCAATTCATCAGACCAAACCCTTTCCCCTTACGAGGATCTTGACTGTTTCCACCAATGCAACGGCTATCGTAAACCTTATTGTCCAGAATCGTTTTTACGTCATCGGCCGACATTCCTTTTCCGGTGTCCTGAACTGAAATTTCAACATACTGTTCTCCCTCGCCAATATCTACACGCACCGTTCCTCCCGAATCTGTAAATTTTCGGGCGTTATCCATCAATGTATTCATCATAAAAAGAGTGAGGGCCTTGTCTGCCTTAACCCAAAGGTCGGTATCGGCCACCTTCAGTTCAAGCCCTTTACGGTAAAAAGAATAATGATTCTTCTTCAAGACTTCCAACAGATCCTGCAACGCAAAATTCTCAATATGCAAACTCAATTCTCCACGGTTCAGAATAATCCATTTGGCCAAAATCTCATTATACAGATTGATACGATCTGTCAGTTCGACCGCATACTCCAGACGATTGGTCCGAACATTGCCTTCTTTATGAAATTTCTGAATCTCGTTCAACAAACGGTCAATCAAAGGAAACACGGAATAAACCAGATTCACCTTGGCCCGCTTTCCAATATTTTTACGCTTGTATTCTACAATACGCCGTTCGGAAACAAACAGTTCGTCACGCAATGTCTGCAACTCGTCATCCAGATTCTTCAATTTATCAACCACATCCTGAGCCCAAAGCGAAAGAGCGCCCAACAACCGGTGAACAATTTTGTTTTCAAGAAGACTTCTTTCGTTCTGTTTTCCAACCTCACGAAACACTGCATCAGGTTCAAACAGCGTATCGCAATAATCCAATGTACGCCGCAAAGCCTCCGTCTGGCGGTTTAAACGCTGTGACCATAAACGGAAAAAGACAAAAAAGGCAATCAGAAGAATCGGAACAAACAACAAGACAAAGCGGAGCACAACATTCAACGAACGGGTCTGCAAGTTCATCTGCCTGTACTTGTTTTCCATTTCGCGATCGGTACGGATAACTTCCAGAATATCAAAATATGAATTCCGGTTATATTCCACAGCCTCACGATTGCCCAATACGGTATAAAGCACACTCAGATGCTCACGTTGACGGGCAATCCACTCGGGTATCGTATATTTGTCTTCATCCAACAACCACCTCTGATCCTCTGGACTGGTAGCTCCCGGAACATACATCTGCAAAAGCGGAATATTCAGCTGATCGAAATATATCTGATGATACTGGTTAATCAGATACATGGCGTCGGACAGATATTTCTCCGCACGGACATAATCCTGATTGGCTATAGCAAAAAATCCCAAAGTCTGATTGACCGTAACCACCATATACAGATAACCATATTCCCGAAAGGAATTCAAAGCCCGTTCGGCAAACATTACCGCCAACTGATAGTCGTCGCTATCGTCAGGTTCATACCAACCCATTAACTGAGTATAAAGGTAATCATACCAACCCGGACGCTCCTCACGCAAAATACGACGGTAATAGGAATTAATGAAAATCAAGGATATAGACCAACTGACATAGGCCTCGAGATAGGTATAGCCATGATAACGCGAAGTAGCAAAGGCTTTAAACAACACGTCAAACTTACGCAATAGGATTTCACGGCTTTCAACACCCAGATTCGATCCGGTATAGCCCATCATATACATATAACGTAAATGTAACGGCAGATCGTCCTCCAGATCTTCTTCCCGAATCTTGGCCAACTCCTCGGAAGCCTGAGTCATCAGTTCCATATTATAATAGTAATAGGCCGCGGAAAGGTGATAATTGGCAATAGAATGGGTTGCCTGTGAACGCTCTTCATCAGTCAATTCATCAAATTCTTCCTGAATGCGCGATATGCGCTCCAAAGCCCTGTTCCGATAAGTATAAAATAGCTGATTACGGGAGGTACGCTGGCAGACACGCATCATCAGAACATCCGCATCCAACAGCTCTATCTGATTGTTACATCCGGAATAAACCTGTAGCACCAAACGCTCCACCTCAGGAAAATTCATTCTGAAATATGCGACAAAAGCTTTATTCAACAAAGCCTCTGTTAATCCGTAATTGGCAGAATGAGCCAGTTTCTCGGCCTCATGAGCATAATAATATGAAGAATCCAGATTCTTATAACGCCACAAATAAGCCTGATGATTTAAAGTATCAATCTGAGAATGAGTGTCAGATAATAAAACACGCTTGCAAGAAACACTCCCGAAAAAGGTACAAACAAAGAGAACAAAGAAAAAGATCTTTGTCCATCGTGACTGATATGTATGCGGTTCATCCACCATTTGCAGACAAAAATACTGTTTTTTTATTAATTATCACATAAAAGAAGATAGAATAAACCGCAAGAATTCCATAAACAACAGTCAACCAATTTTATACAGAATCCAAGTAAAGTGCAAAATATACAAAAGAAAGAGGCTTTTTATGATAAAAAAATTGTATTTTCGCAAAAGATTTTTTCAAGATGACATTTTGCCGTTTTTTCAGAATGAAAAATAACAAATCCACAACCAAGATAAGGATCAAAGATATTGCCGAAAAGGCCGGAACTTCTATCGGTTCGGTTGACCGTGTGCTGCACGGACGCCCAAATGTTTCGGAAGAAGTACGTAAACGTGTAGAACAGGCTTTAAAAGAACTGGACTACGAACCGAACCGTTACGCCAGCGCCCTGGCCTCAAACAAGACTTACCGATTTGTGGCCTTCTTTCCTTCTCCAAAAGTGGATCCTTATTGGAGTGAAGCGGCTCAAGGCATTCGTGACGCCATTCAGAACTATCGGGATTTCAACCTGTTTCTCGAGGAGTTATATTACGATATCTTCTCTCCCGAATCTTACAACAAGGGACTGAAACAGGTTTTGGACAGTGAACCCGACGGCGTGATCATGGCCCCTCTACTTTCAGCCATTACCTATACTTGTTGCCAAAAGCTGCAAGAAAACCATGTTCCGTTTACTTTTCTTGATTCAAACATCCATGATCTGGACGCACTTACCTTTTACGGACAGGACTCTCTGATGAGCGGACGCTTTGCCGCACGAATGAGTGTGCTCGAAGCCGCTCCGAAAAAAGACTTCCTGATTGTTCATTTTGACTTGCCTTCCCTACAGCAATATAACCGTGAAATAGGTTTCAAGGAGTTCATTCACAAAAACTATTCGGAAAGCATCATTCATGAACTGACAATCAGACCAAAGGACCCGAAAAACCACGAGATACTGAACGCATTCCGCGAACAGCATCCCGAAGTGCATTTTGTATGTACTTTCTGCTCGCACACATACACAATCGCACGTTATATCCAGGAACAGAGCATCAAAGACTGGCATGTTATGGGATATGACATGCTTGCCCCGAATGTGAAATATCTGAAGAAGGGTATCATCCGCTTCCTGATCGCGCAACATCCCTGGCAGCAGGGTTATGGCTGCGTGGACGCGCTGTTCCACCACATCGTGCTGAAAAAAGAAATCAAACGCATGAATTTCATGCCGATAGAATTGCTGACAGCAGAAAACTGTGACTTTTATCTGAAGAATGCCAAAACTACTTATTAACAGAATATTCTACTTATGCATCATCACAAAAAAGGTATATGGGCGCTGAGTCCGATCATCGTATTGCTGCTTACTTATCTGGTAAGCAGTATCATTGCCAACGATTTTTATAAAGTACCCATCGTGGTGGCTTTTCTGATTGCCTGCATCTACGGTGTGGCCATTACAAGTGGAGAAAAGCTGGAGGAACGTGTAAAAATTTTCTCTAAAGGAGCCGGACACCCGAACATGATGCTCATGATCTGGATTTTCATTCTGGCAGGAGCCTTTGCCACTTCGGCAAAAAATATGGGTGCCATCGACGCCACGGTAAATCTGGCCCTGCATCTGCTACCCGACAACCTGTTGCTGGCGGGCATCTTCATTGCCTCGTGCTTTATCTCACTGTCGGTAGGAACCTCGGTGGGCACCATCGTGGCCCTGACGCCGATAGCCGCGGGCATTGCAGCCAAAACGGGAGCCGAACTGCCTATGATCGTGGCCATAGTGGTGGGCGGTGCCTATTTCGGTGACAACCTGTCGTTTATATCTGACACAACCATCCTGGCTACCCGTACACAGGGATGCGAAATGAAGGACAAATTCAAGGTAAACTCCCAGATTGTGGTACCGGCTGCGGTCATTGCCCTGATTCTGTATTTCATCATGGGCGCACAGATCAATTCGCCGCAACATATTCCGGAAGTGAATTTCTTCAAGGTAATCCCTTATCTGGTGGTACTCGTTACAGCCGTAATGGGCATGAATGTGATGCTGGTACTCACCTCGGGCATCGTACTGGCGGGTATTGTGGGTTTTGCCAACGGTAACTATGACTTGTATTCCTGGTTCGACGCCATGGGAAGCGGAATTCTGGGTATGGGCGAGCTGATCATCATCACCATGCTGGCCGGCGGACTGATGGAACTGATCCGCTATAACGGGGGTATTGACTATGCCATCCGCATGCTGACCCGCAAGGTGAATTCCAAACGGGGAGCCGAGCTGAGTATCGCTGCCTTAGTGAGCCTCACGGATTTATGTACCGCCAACAATACAGTGGCCATCATCACCGTAGGCCCTCTGGCCAACGACATCGCCGAGCGCTACGGAGTGGACAAACGAAAGAGCGCCAGCATACTGGACACATTCTCCTGCTTTGCCCAGGGACTGATTCCTTACGGGGCGCAGATGCTGATGGCAGCCGGACTGGCAGGCATCAATCCGATAAACATTATCCCGTATCTGTACTATCCGATGCTGATGGGAGGCTGCGCCTTACTGAGTATCCTCTTCCGGTATCCGAAAAAATATTCATAAAATCATGAAACAGAACATACTGATCGGAATGCTGGCTCTTGGCGGCATTCTGATGACTTCGGCCTGCAAGGAGAAAACTCCCCCACCGGAGCATGAATTCAAGACGTTGCAAACCGAACGGAGCGAACGACTGAACCAGGACAAGGATGCGCCTTCGGGACGCATACGCATTGAAATGGATTATCTGACAGCACAGGATTCCATCAGCCGATCGGTAAACAGCATCGTGATGCAACGCATGTACGAACGCATGGTTACACTGGCCCCACAAGCCGCAGCTGACTCGTTTGCCACAGCCTATCTGAAGCGCTACCGCGAGGATTTGCAGGAACTTTACAATCAGGAGAAAAAGACCCAGGTAACCAAAGACTGGTATGAATACAGCCGGACCATTGCAGCACGCCACATTCCGGACACCAAGGAGCTGGTACAGTATGAGGTGACGCACAGCTTTCATGAAGGGGGCGCCGCACCCTACGAAGAAAAGCTCTTTCTGAACATTGACGCACGAAGCGGAGCCTTGCTCACCGCAGACAGCATTTTCAAGAAAGGCAGCCGCATAGAACTGGAAGCATTGCTGTTACAGGCCTTGGAAAAGGAACAGGACGTAGAGTCGCTCGAAGAACTCCGCAAGAAGGGATTCCTGCGGCTGACCAACATCTATGCCACCGACAACTTCCTGCTTCAGGAAAAAGGTATCCGCTTTTATTACCAGCGCGACGAACTGGCCTCTTACGAAGCCGGACCGGTGGAAATCTACCTTACCTACAAAAAACTTAAAAACATTCTAACGGACAAAACCAAAGACTTATGGAGCAGATTTTAAAATACTTCCCCAACCTGACCGAACGTCAGATCGAACAGTTCCGCATGCTCGACGAACTATATCACGACTGGAACTCCAAGATTAACGTCATTTCCCGCAAGGACATTGACAACCTGTACGAACACCATGTGCTGCACTCTCTGGGTATTGCAGACTACATCCGCTTCAAACCGGGCACCGAGATTATGGACCTGGGTACGGGAGGCGGATTCCCGGGCATCCCGTTGGCCATCATGTTTCCGGAATGCAAATTCCATCTGGTAGACAGCATCGGCAAGAAGATCAAGGTGTGCACAGCCGTGGCCGAAGCGCTCGGACTGGAGAATGTCACCACCCGCCACTGCCGCGCCGAAGAGGAGAAACGGCAATTTGACTTCGTGGTGAGCCGTGCCGTAATGCCGCTGATGGATCTTATCAAGATTATCCGCAAGAACATCAAGAAGGAACAGAAGAACGCTCTGCCCAACGGACTGATCTGTCTGAAAGGCGGCGAGCTGGACAAGGAAACCATGCCGATGAAGAACCACGTGACCATCTCATCGCTCAGCGACGTGTTCCATGAGGAGTTTTTCGAGACCAAGAAGGTGGTTTATGTTTCACTCTAAAACCTGCTGAACGACATGCTGAAAGTAAAACGCATCGTCACCAATATGGTGGCGGAGAACTGCTACATTGTAAGCGACGAAACGCGCGAAGCGGTCATCATCGACTGCGGAGCTTATGATGCGGCCAACGAGCAGACCATCGCGTCCTATATCGAAGAGGAACAGTTGCGCCCCGTGCATCAGATTTACACGCACACGCACTTTGACCACATCTTCGGCTGCGGATTCATTGCCAACCGTTATGAAGTGCTGCCGGAATGCCATCCGGCGGATGCCGCACTCTACAACAATATGGACGGACAGTGTCGCATGTTCTTGGGTACAACCAACCGTCATCCCATGCCGGCATTAGGACGACTGCTGAACGAAGGAGATGAGATAAGCTTCGGAAACCACACCTTGCTGGTAATTCATACTCCGGGACACACTCCGGGCGGCATCTGTTTCTATTGTGCCGAAGAGAAGGTGCTCTTCTCGGGCGATTCGCTCTTCTGCATGAGTATCGGACGTACGGACTTCCCCGGAGGCAATTACGAACAACTGGTGAGCAGTCTGAGAAACAAGATCATGACGCTTCCGGCCGACGTGAAGGTTTATTCCGGTCACGGCGAACCGACCAGCGTAGGCTTCGAACGGGAGAACAATCCTTACTTCTGATTGTCATTATAGACCAACGGAACACAGCTTCCCGGTATCTCTATACAAGAATGAGGCATGCCCGCCATGGACATGCCTCATTCTTGTTTTTATCGCCCGCTTGGTACGTCGGAAACATACTGACTTTCTGCTCCGTCGGCAGCTGTATGCAAGGCAAGCAAATCACGTCCCGAAGGAGCCTGATAAAGCTTCAATCCGAAACGGGGTACCAGGGTCATGATACGGGCTATCAGAGTGCTCATATTGTGCTCATAGGTAACCCACTCCTTATCTCTCAGAAAGAAATAGAACTCCACGGGCAATCCCTGAGGTGTAACCGGCATCTGACGCACCATGAGTTTCATGTCCGTATTCACCAGGTCGTCTTCACGCTGCAAGAAGCATTCCATGGCCCGGCAGAAAAGAATCAGATTCACACGCTCGTTTTCGGGACAGGCAGCTACGTCAATCAGTCCGGTAGAAGCAATCTCTCGGCATTCCTGCTCACTGCAACGGTGAATAGTGGTCGTATCGATCAGTAACGATCGGCGCACTCTGCGCCCCCCGCTGGTCTGCATGCCGCGCCAGTTCTGAAACGACTGGCTGATCAGAGAGTAAGGCGGTATCGTGGTGATGGTATTGTCGAAATTGCGGACCTTGACCGTAGACAGGGAAATCTCTTCCACATAACCGTCTGCCCCACTCTGCGGCACCGTGATCCAATCACCCTTGCGCAGCATATCGTTGGACGAAAGCTGCACACCGGCCACCAGTCCCAAAATGGAATCCTTGAACACCAACATCAGGATTGTGGCTGCGGCACCCAAACCGGCAAACAGAGCCACCGGAGAACGGTTCATCAGAATACTCACAATTACAATGAAACCTACAAACCCGATAATGATCTTAAACAGCTGAATCACACCCAAGACATAGCTGTTACGATGATCGAGCATCTCGTCGGTAATCTGCCGGATACTGGAAAGCACCACAAAACACCAACGAATAACTACCGCCACCATATAGATCTTGGTCATGGCATAGCAGAACGCACGAAAACCCTCGTCGTGCTCCGGCATCCTCATATCCGGAAACCGATAAAAAATGATCGGAACCATCAGGTACAGGACAATCGGAGGAATAAGATGACAGGTAGTATTCAGTACCTTCTCATTAAAAAGGTGATCGTCCCACGACACATGGGTGCGCTCGACAATACGACTCACCACCGGCTTCAGAATCCGCTTGAAGAACCAGAAAGCAAACCACATGAGCAGAGCACTCAGCAACAGGATTATCAGCCGGAAAAATGCCAGACGCCCCAATGCGTCCATTTTGTCTAACCCAAGAGCCGCCAATATATCATAATAAAAAGTTTCTATCAAATCCATAATCTTTATTATCACTCAGTCCTAAAAAGACTATCCCCCGACTCACGTCGAGGGATAGCAACAACACAAACACAAAATAAAACACGACAAAACACTAATACAGAAGATCTGTCTATGAAAATGTTCATAAGTAATACCCCGTCATATTCACATATTTCAGAATATATCACACCTTCTGCATAGGAACACATAAAGTGTTCAACGTAATGAATATCTTAAATTACTAATTGTCTTTTAATTACATAATACCTCTTTCACGCAGAGCGCACTGCCATTTCCATGCAGTTGCCAATACGTCTTCCAGCGGAGTATCTGCCTTCCAGCCCAACACCTTGTTAGCCTTGTCTACATTACCCCATACCTTAACGATATCACCCGGACGACGACCTACGATCTTATAAGGCAATTTCACACCGGTAGCTTTCTCGAATGCGTGAATCAATTCCAATACACTGGTTCCTTTACCGGTACCTACGTTGTAAACCTCAACTGGCTCGTCTGTCTTATCTTCCATGATACGAGTCATAGCGCATACGTGAGCCTTGGCCAAGTCTACTACATAGATATAGTCGCGGATACAAGAACCGTCTGGAGTATCATAGTCATCACCGAATACGCTCAACTCCTTGCGGATACCCATTGCAGCCTGAGTCAGGTAAGGAATCAGGTTCTGAGGAACACCGTTTGGCATCTCACCGATGATTGCTGATGGATGTGAACCGATCGGGTTGAAGTAACGCAACAGGATAGCTTTGATCGGAGATCCGCTCTTTACTGTATCGTAAATAATCTCTTCGTTGATCTGTTTTGTATTTCCGTATGGGCTCTCTGCCTTCTTGATTGGAGTTTCCTCAGTTGCAGGCAACACGTCAGGCTGACCGTAAACTGTACATGAAGAAGAGAAGATAATACCTTTAACGTTATACTTAGGCATCAACTCCAACAAGTTAACCAATGAAAGGATGTTGTTGCGGTAGTATTTCAAAGGCTTCTCAACGCTTTCGCCTACAGCCTTGCTTGCGGCAAAGTGAATAATACCACTGATCTTTGGATATTTCTTGAACACATTCTCAGTAGCTTCAAAATCGCACAAATCGATCTTCTCGAAAGCAGGACGAATACCAGAAATCTTCTCGATACCATCCAATACATCCTCACGAGAATTTGACAGATTATCTACAATTACTACGTCATATCCGGCAGCCTGAAGTTCTACTGTCGTGTGTGAGCCGATGAAACCTGTTCCACCGGTTACCAAAATAGTTTCTTTCATATCAGTTAAATGCTGTTGTTAATGTTTGATACAGCAAATATAGACAATATTTATGATACCGCCATTCAAAATGAAAATATTTTTTCAGAAAAAAGGCCCGAAGAGCATTCTTCGGGCCTTTTTATTCTTAAACTGACGGATTAGCCTACCTGAAACAGGAGTTTGAGTCCGTTATCCACTCCGCTAAAGCCCATAAAGGCCATAGCCAGCAGACCGGCTGTAACCAGCGCGATACTCATTCCCTGCATTCCCTTCGGAATAGGCATCATGCTCAACTGTTCACGGATTCCGGCGAAGATGGTCAACGCCAGTCCGAAACCGAGCGCAGTACTCAAGGCATACCACACGCCCATCAGCAGGTCAAAATCTTTCTGGATAACCAGAATGGCCACACCCAATACGGCACAGTTGGTCGTAATCAGAGGAAGGAATACGCCCAAAGCCTGATACAGAGCCGGAGAGACTTTCTTCAGAATGATTTCTACCATCTGTACCAAAGCGGCAATCACCAGGATAAAGGCAATGGTCTGCAAATATCCCAGATCATTGGGATCGAGCACATATTTCTGCAGCACAAAAGTTACCAGTGTAGCCAGTACAAGCACAAAGGCAACCGCTGCCGACATACCCAGAGCGGTGTCCACTTTCTTCGATACACCGAGGAAAGGACAGATTCCCAGAATCTGGGAAAGAACGACGTTATTGACAAATATCGCTGTGATAAAAACGATAATGTATTGATAAAATAATTCCATAATGACTTTTTTGATGAGGTTATACCTTTCTTATCTTATTGACAATGGCTATGAGATAACCCAAAACCAGGAATGCTCCCGGCGCCAGCACAAACATCAGCATTCCGTAATCCTCGGCCCACAAAGTCATTCCGAACAGTTTGCCGGTACCCAAGAGCTCACGGATGGCACCCAGAATTGTCAGCGCCAGTGTAAAGCCAAGACCCATACCCAAACCGTCGAAGAAGGACGGAACCACGCCGTGTTTGCTCGCAAAAGCCTCAGCACGGCCCAAAATGATACAGTTCACCACAATCAGCGGAATGAACAGACCGAGCGACGCATAGATATCGGGAGCAAAAGCCTGCATGATCATCTGCAAGGCAGTTACAAACGAAGCGATCACCACAATGAAAGCCGGAATACGCACGGTATCCGGAATCAGATTCTTGATAAGCGAGATGACTACATTGGAGCAGATCAGCACAAAAGTGGTAGCCAGTCCCATAGACATACCGTTCAGAGCCGATGAGGTAGTTCCGAGTGTCGGACACATACCGAGCAGCAACACAAAGGTAGGATTCTCTTTGATGATGCCATTCATCAAAACTTTAAAGCTATTCATATTTATTCTCCTTTTCCGTATGTTTCAACAATAAACCTTCCATATATTAATGTGCTTTCTGCGAAGCACCGCTGTTGGTATCGGTCCACTGTCCGTTGTTCTTATATACTTGATAAGCATTGTTCACCGCTTTCAGGAAAGCACGGCTGGTAATGGTCGAAGCCGTAATGGCATCTACATCACCTCCATCCTTGGAAACCACCAGTTCCTTCTCGCCCGGATTGCGGCCGATGATGCTTCCCTTACCGTCTTTCTGGAACCAGGTATCTGCCTTGACACCCAGACCCGGAGTTTCTGATGTGGCCAGAATGGTGTATCCCTTGACAGCACCCTGCTCGTCGAAGCCCACCAACACAGAGATAGGTCCGGCAAAACCATTTTCAATGGCCATGACCGCTGTACCCTTATCCGTCTTGTAAAGCACATAACCGCCGTCGAGCGTGTCGGGCTGTTCCACATTGAGCTCACCGTCTGTTGTACCCAGAATCACCTGTTTGATACCGTCCTGCAACTTCTGCTCGTTGATGGCGGCAATCGGTCCCTGGGTCACCTGATTCACATAGGCCAACACACCGCCGGCAATCACTGAGATAACGGTCAGCACTACCGTCATATTTACCAGATTAGATTTCAGTTTTTTCATTTGGCAACCCTCCCGTATCTTTTTGGTTTGTTATAGGTATTGATGAGCGGAGTGAATGCGTTCATAATCAGAATCGCAAACGACATACCTTCCGGATAGGCTCCGAAGGTACGGATGATTACGGTGATGGCACCGATACCGATACCATAAATGATCTGTCCGCGCGGGGTCATCGGCGAGGTGACATAGTCGGTAGCCATGAAGCAGGCGCCCAACAACAGACCACCGGAAAGCAACGTGTTCACCGGATCGGCATAAGCCGGGTTATACAAGTGCAGCAGACCACTGAACACCAATACGGTGAGCAGGATAGAAACCGGGATATGCCAGGTGATGATCTTGCGCATAAGCATATACACCAGACCGATCAGAATGGCCAAAGCGCTGACTTCGCCCAAAGAACCTCCCATCTGTCCCAACAGCATGTCAAAGGCATTCGGGAGCTTTTCCAACACGGAGGTATCACCGGTCTTCACGGCTTCTTTCATCACAGCCAGCGGAGTGGCACCGGTCTGTGCATCCAGATAAGAGGTAAGCTGTCCGGGCAAAGGCCAGGTGGTCATCTGCACCGGAAAAGAAATCAGCAGGAATACACGTCCCACCAACGCCGGGTTGAACGGGTTGCATCCCAAGCCACCGAAGGTCATCTTACCCACACCGATAGCAACCAGCGCACCGATAATAATGATCCAAACCGGCAGATTGGACGGCAGATTGAAGCCCAACAACAGACCGGTCAGTACGGCTGAACCGTCGGTAATGGTGAGCTGTTCCTTGTGCAACAGGAAGCGGGAAATGGCCCACTCGAAGAAGACACAGGAGAGAACGGAAGTAGCCAACACTATTGCGGCTCCCAGTCCGAAAAAGATTAATGAGGCGAGCAAGGTGGGAATCAAGGCCACGCATACGCCATACATATTTCGCTGAACACTGTCGCCTCCATGTACATGCGGTGACAGCGATACTATTAACTTCTTTGCCATTGTTCTATTATTTAGCATTACGCGCTCTGATCAGCGCCATCACTGTTGATTTTCCTATTCTGATATTGTCGAGCATCGGACGGTTGGACGGGCAGGTAAACTGGCAGGAACCGCATTCGATGCAGGAAACAATGTCGTTTGCCTCGACCACATCCCACTTCTTGAATGCCGAAGCTGTAGCCAGCAAATAAGGCTCCAATCCCATCGGACAGGCACCCACACACTTGGCGCAACGGATACAGGGCTGTATGGCCGCACGGCGGGATTCCTTGCCGTTCATCAGCAACAAGCCGGAAGAACCCTTGCACACCGGTACATCCAGATTCATCAGAGCCTTACCCATCATCGGACCGCCACCGATCACCTTGCCACAATCTTCGGGCATACCGCCGCATTCGTCAATCAGCGCCTTCATCGGTGTTCCGATACGGGCCCACAAGTTAGCCGGACGCGCCAACGGTTTACCGGTTACGGTGATCATACGCTCCACAAGCGGTTTGTTTTTCATCACGGCCTCATAGATGGCAAAAGCGGTACCGACATTCTGTACAACCACGCCCACCTGAATAGGCAGTCCCGGAGGAGGCGGAACCTCACGGCCGGTAATGGCCTGAATCAGCTGTTTCTCACCACCCTGCGGATACTTCACCTTCAACGGCACGATCTCGATGCCCGGATAGCGGGCCGCTTTCTCCTGCATGCGAGCAATAGCATCAGGTTTGTTATTCTCAATACCTACATAGGCTTTCTCCACCTTCACGGCTTTCATGATGAGCGAAATGCCGACAAGCACCTCGTCGGTCTTTTCGAGCATCAGTCGGTGGTCGGCAGTGAGATAAGGCTCACACTCCACACCGTTGATAACGACACAGTCGGCCTTGGAACCCGGAGGAGGTGTCAGTTTTACGTGGGTCGGGAAGGTGGCGCCACCCATACCGACGATACCGGCTTTCTTCACCCGGGCCACGATTTCCTCAGAAGTCAGTTCAGGACGGTCGGTCAGAGTGACCAGATCTGCCGAGCGGTCGATTTCCTCTTCCCACTCATCGCCCTGCACATCTACGATGATAGCCGGACGGCGATAGCCGCTGGCATCTACAATAGCGTCTACTTTGGATACGGTTCCCGATACCGAAGAGTAAATCGGAGCGGAAACGAATCCGTCGGCCTCAGCCAGCAAAGTTCCCACTTTCACCACATCGCCTTTCTTCACCACTGGTTTGGCCGGTGAACCGATGTGCTGATACATTGAGAACACCGCCTGTGCCGGGATGGCAGCAGGCCGTGACGGCACCTCGGCCGTCAGTTTGTTTTCAGCGGGATGCACCCCGCCTATCTTGAATGTTTTCACAGTCTATCCCCATTAATTTGATTCAACATTGGAACGGGCTGCGGTCTTTTCTGCCGCCGGCTGTTCCGGTTTCTCACTCACTGATGCCGCTACCGCAGGTTCAGCCTTCGGTTTGCGCGGCGGGAAATTGATGGCGTGGATGGCTCCCTTCGGACAGGCTTCCTCGCACTTGCGGCAGAGGCGGCACTTCTCCGGATCGATATAAGCCAGATTGCTGGTCAGCGTAATGGCCTCGAACGGACAAGTCTTCACACACTTGCCGCAACCGATACAAGAAGCCTGACATACCTTATTGGCCACAGCGCCTTTGTCGCGGTTCACGCAGGTAACCACCATGCGGCGTCCTTTCGGTCCCTTCGGACGGAGCTCGATGATCTTACGAGGACAGGTCTTGGCACAAGCGCCACAGGCCGTACACTTCTCTTCGTCCACTACCGGCAGTCCGGTTTCGGGATTAATGGAAATGGCGCCAAACTGACAGGCAGCCACACAGTCGCCGCAACCCAGACATCCGAACGCACAGGCAGTTTCACCGGTTCCGGTCATCAGGGCCGCACGACAGCTCTTCACACCGTCGTAGCTCACCACACGCGGGCGGTTGACACATGATCCGTTGCAACGTACCACTGCAATCTTAGGCGCGGCGGCTGCCACCGACATGCTCAAAATAGAAGCTACGCGCTCCATCACCGGCTGTCCGCCTACGGGACAAAGCATACCATCCAGACTTCCGGCATCTGCCGCCTTGACACAAGCACCGGCAAAGCCCGAACAGCCCGGATAACCACATCCACCACAGTTGGCCTGAGGCAGCACCTCGCTCACCTCACCAATTCGGGGATCTTCTTCCACAGCAAATTTCCGGGAGGCCACGAAGAGCACCAGTGCGGAAACCAGTCCCACTGCTCCCAGAATCAATACTGCAATCCAAATTAAATGCATCATTTTATTAGTTTATATGTTTAAGGGTAAATGAAAATTTTCGGGTCAGATGATGACGCAAAAGATATATAATAAGGTAATAAGGTATCAGCACAGCAATAGACAAAAGAGCCGACAGTGCCTCATCCATCCCCCGAAGCAGGGACAGAAATAAAACAACCAGCATCAGAATTAAGGGAATAACATAGGCATAAACCACGGCCTTGAGTCCTTGCGAGAGGGTGCCCACCAGCATCACTTCCTGCCCCACCTTAAAATCGGCGGCATCGGCGGCATGCACCTCAATCATTTTCTCCTTGCTTTCCGCAGAATGACAGAGACTCTTGGCTTCACAGGCAGAACAGGCAGAAGCCTGCATGATCTGTACCTGTATCCGGGTATTGTCAATCTGTTTTACTCTACCCTTGTGTGTTATTATTGTGCTCATTTTGTCATATCAAGTTTGCAAATTGATGCAAAAATAGCATTTATTTAGAAATACAAAAAAAATGATTTCCTAAAACGACAAGCGATTGAACTTTTTTAACCTTAGCGGAAAAACGTCTTTGGCACTTGAGCGGCAGACACACAAGGAAACAGGAAAAATTCATCCCGACGAAACGCAAAAATGCTCCCGACGTTTTTTTTCATTTCGTCGGGAGCATTTTTCTTAAGGGTTACGGTTCTCGTTATTTTTTCTTTCCGGTGCGCTGTGCCTTCTTGCTGTTCCACTCAGTAAAGGCTTTTTTCTGCTCGTCAGTGAGCAGTGCCTCGATGGACTTGTTCAGTTCCTCCATCTTGGTCTTGCGCTCCTCGCGCTTGATGGTCTTGCTGTAAAAATCCGTGTAAAGGCTGCGCACGCTCTTTTCCTGACTGTCGGTCAGCGTGAGCATTTTGTCTAACTGTTCCACTTTCTTGTTTACCATTTCTTCGGGCGAAAGGCGTTGTCCGCGTTTTTGTGCCGACATGGGCAGAGAACAAAGTACGGTCATCAGAGTGCAAAAAATCAGTTTTTTCATTTCTTCATTTGTTTTTATGGTTCAACATTTATGTTTTATCGGATGGTGTAGACAAAAGTGAGCATGGCATAAGGCTGCAGCACATTGGCTGTGAGATAGTCGTAACAGCTGCTGCTCACCGACTGGCGGAACGACTGGGCCTGCTGCAACAGGTCGTAAGCCTCCAGACGGATTTCGGCGGCTTTGTTCTTCAGGAACTTCATGCCGATCGAAGCGTTCCACAACAAATAGTTTGAAGCTTCATTCTCCAGACCGGTGTAACCGATGTAGCTCATCGAGGTGCAGAACGTAAGGTCTTTCCAGAAATTCCAACCGAACTGTCCTTGGGCCGTATGCATCACGTAATTGCTGGATTGCGTGTCAGCCAGTGAGCTGAAAGCCCGATTGATACCCGAAGAATAAGACAAAGTAAAATCTACTTTTTCGCTGATGTTGCTTCCGATTACGAGTTTCGGCACCAAGGTCAGTTCGTGGGTGTGGTTGGCTATTCCGTTGAAGATGGTCGGCACATGGGCATAGTTGGCCGACAGGCTCAGATTGACATTGCTCCGGAGCCAGTCCACCGGAAAGCCATAGGTCAGCATGGACCGCAAACTGTAGTAACCGTCCATATTAACAGGTTTGGTAAACTGCGCTCCCTTGTCGAGCTGTATGCCGCCCGGCAGCATCTGGTCTTCTGTGGCCACAAAAGTGCTGTCGGCCACATAGTCTGTGCGGAAGGTGGCGCCCACCATGGCGATGAAAGTCTGTCCGGACAAGGTGGTGTGCAGATAGCGCAGATTCAATGTATGATTGATTTGCTGGTCCAAATCCGGATTACCGGTTGAAAGGAACAGCGGGTTTGTGTTGTTGATCACATTCTGCAGGTCCTGAAGCGACGGCGCCGTGGAGCTGCTGCGATAGCGCAACTGGAAGGAGTTGCTGCGGTCGGCCATATAGCGGGCAGTGAATGAGGGCAACACCGAGAAGTAAGTATGCTTCAGCTGCTCGGCATAGGGATAGGTTTCCTCGCCCTGCAAGGTGGACCACTGCATCTCGGCTCCTGACATCAGACGGAGCTTGCCGACGTTCCAACGCAGACCGAGACCACCGGCTTGAGTGATGTAATCCGTCTGATATACGTTGGAAAGGTCTTCCACCAACTGCTCGTACAAGTCGTCCGTACCGTTCGACTCATAGGTTTTCTGCTCCGCATCGGTGTTGGTGTACGACATCTTGTAGTTGGCCTGCAACTGCACCTGATCGCCCAGTTTCTCGGTGAACATCAGGTTGGTGCGGAACATCATCTGCCGTTGCAGCATCTCCTTATACTGGGAATAGGCCTCCTCGCTGAGCTGCTCTTCCTGCATTTTCCGCTCCAGATAATCGGTGTAAGTGTCACCGTTGCGGTCGGAATACTGGCCACGGAAAGAGAGCGACAGGGTTCGTCCTTCGGTATTGAAGCGGTGGCGGTAAGTAGCGTCGCCGCCTATCTGCCAGGCTTTGACCAGATTATCGGTCACACTGTTCACACCCTCGGAAAAGATTCCGTTGAGCAGGTTCTGTCCGTCATACAGACTGTATGTGTCGTTTCTCTGGAAGCTGAATTTAGGACGTATCTGCAACGAGTTCCGGTCGTCAATCTGATAGTCCAGATTCATGTTGATACGGTGGTTCCAGTTGTTCATGTCCGATTCGCTGTCCTGCTCGTAGGTCATTCCCGGCAGTACGGAGTCGAAATATTTTCGAACCAGATTTTCTTCATAGTTATTGTTGGTTTGGTTCAGGAAATAGCTGGCGGTCAACTTCAGGCGCTTGTCCCATTCATTCACATAGTTCACGCCCAATCCGTTGGTTTGTGTCAGTCCTCCAAGCGAACCGACCATAAAATTGTCGGTAGACACACTGCCGCCACGGCCTCCTCCCCCGCCGCGACCGCCCCGGCGTCCGCCACGCTTGGAACTTTGTGATGACATCACACCGGCCAGGTCTTCCTGCGAGAAGTTCTGCTGGTTCACGTTGTTGCTCATGCCCAGCACCGAAATGCGCTGCGTGTCATCAAACCAGTTCACGTTTCCGCCGGCATTGTAGCGGTTGTCCAGTCCGTAGCCTCCATAGACCTTTCCGAACAATCCCTCGCGATATTCGGGTTTGGTCACGATACTGATGGTTTTGATTTCCTCGCCGTCATCAAATCCGGTAAACTCGGCCTGATCGCTCTTCTTGTCGAACATCTCGATGCTGGCCACGATGTCCGACGGCAGATTTTTCAGAGCCAGATTGACATCGCCGTCGAAAAACTCCTTGCCATCTACGAGTATCTTCTGCACCGCTTCGCCCTGCGCCTGAACCTCGCCACCTTCGACCACGATGCCCGGCATCTTGGCCAACAGGTCTTCGGTGGTGCTTCCCTCAAGCACCTTAAAGGCCGATGCGTTATAAGCCAGCGTATCGCCCCGTTGCTGGGCCCGGGTGGCACGTGCCGCCACATCTACCTTCCCGATTTTCTGTACATCCTCTTCCAACAATACATCAAATACATATTTTTTATTTGCCGTCAGTTCCAGCTTGAGTTGAACGGTTTTATATCCCATATAGTGGGCTTTTAACTGATAATTTCCCAATGCAACCGGATCAAAACGATAAATTCCGTCCAGATCAGTGTTTGCATACAGCGTATCCTTTCCTTCTTGAAAAAGATATAAAGCTGCCATTGGCAAAGTTTCACCTGTTTCCCGATCTGCCACTTTCCCGGAAACTACAATCTGTGAGTATCCTGTCAGAAAAGTTCCTCCGAAAAGGAATAAGCATAATATTCTTTTCATCATATTCGTTGTCGTTTTTATTGGTTTCTGATGCAAATGTATCCTGCTTGCGAACGGCACACAAATAAATCGCCATTGACGACGAACCGATAGCTCTGGAAATTATCAAGAAGTTCTGCAACCAGATGGGGGGACTGGAAATCGAAACTTTCAGCAACCCATTGACGGGGCTGGAGGCCATCAACCGCACTCTGCCCGACCTGGTTTTTCTGGATATAGAAATGAAAGGAATACACGGACTGGATCTGGCCCGAAAAATGCCTGCCGGCGTGATGCTGATCTTTACCACGGCTTATGCGCAGTTTGCCTTGGACGGTTTTGAACTGAATGCCATCGACTTTCTGCACAAGCCCTACTCTTTCGGGCGCTTTGAAACGGCGGTCAAAAAGGCGATTCATCTGAGATCCTTGCAGATGCGGGCGCAGCAAAGCGATGAGCAGTCGCTTGTGGTCAAGGCGGATTATAAGAATATAAAAATAGTCTGCTCGGAAATTATTTATCTGGAAGCCATCAACAATTATGTAAAGATACACCTGAACGGCAATCATCCGATACTGACCCAATGCACGCTGAAAAGCCTCATCGAAAACCTTCCCGAGCAACAGTTTCTGCGGGTACACAAATCGTTTGTGGTGAACAGAGCGTTTATCGTCAGCTTTTCACGCACCGAAGTAGTCCTGCCCCAGGGAAAAATCCTTCCCGTGGACAGAACCTATGCCGATGCCTTGCAGCAATAATCAGCGGTCCAGATGGAATTTCTTTTTGTAATAAGACTCGGCAGTATAAAGAGCCGCCGCCGGATTGTTTCCGGTGACGCGGTCTTTCGTCACCAAAGTAGTGGCATATGCTTCGGAATATTTATAAAACAAGCTGTCATGCCCCACGCACAAACCGATAACCACATTCAGATCCGTATGCGCTTCGTTCAGCAAGCGTGCCTGAAGAATCGGGTTACACATAGCTGCCCCGATAGATTCGCACTCCTTCGGAATACCGAGTGATGACTTGGGTTTACCGGCCACCTTACAGATCACAGCATAAGCCTCGAAACCATTAGCCTGAAGAATACGGGCAAAGATGCGTGCCTCGCGAATCAATCCGATGCAATTCGCAATACCGATGCGCCGTGCTCCGATCTTACGGGCAAACTCCATAATCTCCTGCACACGGGCCCACTGACAGTAACCTTCGTATTCCACTTCGGCACTGGCAACCATAATATCGTGATTTCTTCCCTCCTCATAACGCTCCAGCGCCCACTGCATATCTTCATCGCGCAGATGGGTGGTGGGACAGAACTCGGGATAAGTACGGTTCTGAAACTTGCAGTTTTGTGTTCCGCAGTCCACACAGGAGTGTTTCTGTTTGTCTTCTTTCACAATTTCGCTTTCCATAAACAGTTCCTTTTACAATACCTCTACAAAGATAAATGCTTTTATGGAGATGAATAATATGGTATCTAAAACGATAGGAGTTTAGAATTGTTAAACATTGCTAAACTTCTATCGTTTTTACTTTCATATCTGGTGTTCCTTTTCACTTTACAGAAGAATAAATTATATTTACCACGATGGCATAAAAAATTAAAAGAACAACCCTCAAACACTCAAGCCTACATATCATGAAAAAATCAGATTTCATATTTTCAGGTATTATTCTTCTGACATTCCTGCCGTTTGTATTTTCAGACAGTTTCTACAATGAATATCAGTCCTTTAATGCTGAACACGGCATGATCATGAGTTTTCTGAAGTTTGCCATTCTTTCTACTATGGGCGAGCTACTCGGTCTGCGCATCAGTTCAGGAAAATATTATTACCCGGGATTCGGGGTACTTCCACGAGCTCTAGTCTGGGGCTTTTTAGGAATGGGAATAAACATGGCCTTTGTCATCTTTTCCAAAGGTGTACCGGCTTTTGCCGGATATTTGGGTGTCAGCGATCCCACAGCCATCATGGCCGGCCCGGTCTGTCTGAAAAAGACGGCTCTGGCATTTGCCATATCCGTAACGATGAACTGCATCTTTGCTCCCGTATTCATGACCTTACATAAAATTACCGACACACATATTCTGAATACAGGAGGAACACTCAAAGGACTGTTCACCCCTATCCCGATGGGAAATATCCTGCAAAATCTGAACTGGCAAATACAATGGAACTTTGTATTCAAAAAGACCATTCCTCTATTTTGGTTTCCGGCGCACACCATAACATTCCTCCTTCCGGAAGATTTACGCGTGCTTTTTGCTGCACTGTTAGGCGTAGCCTTAGGAGTTATTCTGGCTATCGCAGCCCGGAAAAAGCACTAACCACATATAATGAAAATCATGCGAACAGAAAAAGAAAAATGCCACTGCGGCGAATGGTATGATGCCAACAACGACGCCGAGCTAATTGCCGAGCGCCAACACTGCAAACAGCTTTGTTTTGAATACAACCGCCTGTCGCCTCTGCAAACCGAAGAGCGCGCCGAACTGATACGCCACCTGTTGGGACGCACCGGCAAACAGTTTCTCATCGAACAGCCCTTCTATTGTGATTACGGATACAATATAGAAATCGGAGAGAATTTCTATATGAATGTAAACTGTGTTATCCTCGACGGTGCGAAAGTGACTTTTGGCGACAATGTGTTTGTGGCTCCCAACTGCGGGTTCTACACTGCCGGCCATCCACTACAGGTGGAGCCGCGCAATCAAGGACTGGAGTACGCCTACCCCATCCGTATGGGCAACAATGTGTGGATCGGGGCACAAGTGTGCGTCCTGCCCGGAGTCACCATCGGCGACAACTGTGTGATCGGCGCCGGAAGCGTGGTAACCAAAGATATTCCGGCCAACTCGCTGGCAGTGGGAAATCCCTGCCGTGTGATCCGACAACTGGATCCGGAAGAAATGAAAAATACCCGATCATTCTGATGAAGACTGCTCATCAAGCAGCTATACAAGATTAAAATTACATCTAAAAACTCAATGACAATCATACGGACACAAGAGAACTCTCTTCATAGATAATCATCTATAAAGAAATTCACGAAGACTTGTTTATATTCAAAAGATTATCCCTGTTATGAATACTTCATACAAACAAAAACAAGACATACAGCAATCGGCTTCCTTCCTTTTTATGAAGAAACTGGCACAATGGATGGACCGGTACTATCTGGACCCGCTCATCAGTCTGATTCCCGGCGTAGGCGACGTAACTACAGCGCTGCTCTCGCTACCGCTCATTTATCTATGTATCTTTCAGATCCGTTCGTTGCCTCTTACTTTAGCCGTCATTTACAATATGCTGGCCGATGTAGTTCTGGGCATGCTCCCCTTCGGTGTGGGTGCGGTGCTCGATTTCGTGAACCGTTCGTTTATCCAAAACTGCCGGATGATTACCCGCTATGTGGAAAACGACCGGGCAACCATAACCGCCGTGCGCCGTAAGGCCATATGGATGGCCCTGGCCATTGTGCTGCTCTGCGCACTCATCTATCTGCTTGCCGTGTGGGTAGGCCGGCTGATGATGTGGTTCATAGGTCTTTTCTAAAAAAGTTATCCCTCTCCAGAAGACCGACGAAAGCAAAAGAATGTTAAACAATAGTTGCATCAGGCAGTAAACGGAGCAGTCTGTCGTTTATATATACGAGTACTCGAAGTAAAAGTGTATAAACGACTAAAACAGCAACCCATGAAAAAAGCGTATAAATTGATCGCTCCCGCTCTGATCGGTATTTTCGGATTCAGCGCTTGCAACACCGAAGAAGGTGGCGGATTCCGTTTCCCTACCGCTGAGTCCGTAATCGGAAACTATCAGGGCAAGATTCATACTCCGAGTACTGATTCTGGTACTGATTCTACTCAGTTGAATGAAACCAAAGCCAGTGTAGGACTGGATTCTATCTATATAGCCGACATGGCCATAGACGACATCATCCGTGTTTTGGCCGGTGACAGTATTGCCGACTCCATCAGCTATCCGGAACAGGTGGCCTACACGATGAAATACAAAAGACAAATCAATCTGACATTCGACACAGTTTGGGTGGCAACCCTGCCCGACACCCTTCGTTTTGACTACACAAGAGGCGACTCTACTTATCAGATCAAAGTGGTGTTCGATGAAGAAAAGAAAGGAGCTTACAGTATAATCGAAAGAAAGATGCAACTAAACCTTCAAGCAAACAAATTAATCATCAATGAAGATACGGTTCAGACTTTCCATTCTATTCCTTACCAAATTCTACTCAAAAAACAATAACAGTCCTCTGAATAGAATTTAGTCTGTATTATCTTCAATCCGGTTGGAACCTTATTATTCGGACAGGTTCCAACCTTTTTTACTAAAAACTACGGTACAGATCGGCATGACAAGCAACGAAGAAACAAACCTGATCCGCGAACTGCAACGACAGAACCGCGACGCCCAGCGAAAGCTCTACCAGCAATATGCCGGAAAGCTTCATGCCGTGTGCATGCGCTATATCGGTCATCAGGAGGACTGCAAGGATGTACTGCAGGACATTTTCATCAGGATTTTCACCTCCGTTGCTTCTTTTGAATACCGGGGAGAAGGATCACTCGGAGCCTGGATCAGCCGCATTGCCGTACACGAATGCCTGTCTTTTCTGAAAACCAAAGGCAAACTGCAATCTTTCATCCAGGCACAGGAAGATCTGCAAAAGGAGGCCGGGCATATTGAAGAGCCTTTTCCCGAACTGGAACAGGTGCCGGCACAGGTGCTTCAGAAGCTGATCTGCGAGCTGCCGCCCGGTTATCGCACCGTGATCAACCTTTATGTCTTCGAGGAAAAAAGCCATAAAGAAATCGCACAAATGCTCGGTATCGCAGAAAACTGTACCCGTCATCTGGGTATCTATGCCGAACCGGGACTGGCCTGGCACATGGTGTCCGACAAAAGCATTCAAACCATCTATACCGACAAACCGCTAAACTTTAGCATAGAATTAGGAATACGCCTCGGCTGGTAGAGGCGTATTCCTTTTTTCATTTTATCAAAATATAAGGGTTCAGTTGTTCAAACCGTATAAATTTCTTAATTTTGCTCTTTCGGAAATCAATTACTAACAATAACTGTTTACCCTTATGGAAAATCAAGAAAAATTTACCGGTCTGCCCGAAAATGCCTTTCGGGAACTGAAACCGGGCGAGCAGTACGAACCGCTCATGTCACCACAACGGCAGTACAAGGAGGTAAATCTGTGGTCAGTACTGTGGGGCATCGTCATGGCCGTGATCTTCTCGGCAGCCACTGCCTATTTAGGACTGAAGGTGGGCCAGGTGTTTGAAGCCGCCATCCCCATCACCATCATTGCCGTAGGTGTGGCCGGAGCCACCCGCCGCAAAGGTGCTTTGGGTGAGAATGTGATGATTCAGAGCATCGGTGCCTGCTCGGGCATGGTGGTGTCGGGAGCCATTTTCACGCTGCCGGCGCTGTATATCCTGCAGGCCAAATACCCGGAAATGACGGTCAACTTCATGGAGGTGTTCATTGCCTCATTGCTGGGCGGTGTACTGGGTATCCTGTTCCTGATCCCCTTCCGCAAATATTTCGTGAAGGACATGCACGGAAAATATCCGTTCCCCGAAGCCACCGCTTCCACTCAGGTGCTTATCTCGGGCGAGAAAGGCGGCGGACAGGCCAAGCATCTGGTCATTGCCGGACTGATTGGCGGACTGTATGACTTTGCCGTGGCCACCTTCGGTCTGTGGAACGAGAACTTCACCACCCGCTGCATGCAGTGGGGCGCGGATCTGGCCGACAAAGCGAAATTAGTGTTTAAAATCAACACCGGTGCGGCTGTATTGGGTATGGGCTACATCGTGGGCTTCAAATATTCGCTCATCATCTGTCTGGGTTCCGTAGCCGTATGGTGGGTTATCATCCCGCTGATTGCCGCCATCTGGCCCGACCTGAATGTGAGCGGCGGCAGTGAAGTGATTGCTGCGGCGAGTGCTTCGCCCGAACAGATCTTTGCCTATGCCAAGAGCATCGGTATCGGAGGTATCGCCATGGCGGGCATCATCGGTATCATCAAGAGCTGGAGCATCATCAAGGGAGCCGTATCATTGGCTGCTCAGGAGATGAAGGGTAAGAACGAAGACGGCAAGCAGGTGGAGCGCACCCAGCGCGACCTGTCCATGAAGATTGTAGCCATTGGCTCAGTGATCACGCTCATTGCCATCTTCCTGTTTTTCTATCTGGACATCATGCAGGGTAATCTGCTCTTTGCCATCGTGGGCATCCTGCTCGTGGCTGTCATCTCTTTCCTGTTCACCACCGTAGCGGCCAACGCCATCGCCATCGTGGGCAGTAACCCGGTTTCGGGCATGACGCTGATGACACTGATTCTGGCTTCCATCATCATGGTGGCCGTGGGATTGAAAGGCACCGGCGGTATGGTGGCAGCGCTCATTATGGGTGGTGTGGTTTGTACGGCTCTGGCCAGTGCGGGTTCGTTTGTCACCGACCTGAAGATCGGCTACTGGCTGGGTAGCACGCCCAAGAAACAGGAAACCTATAAGTTCCTCGGCACACTGGTGTCAGCCGCTACCGTAGCTGCTGTCATCATGATTCTGAACAAGACATACGGATTCACCAGCGGACAGCTGGCTGCCCCGCAGGCCAACGCCATGGCAGCTGTGATCGAACCGCTGATGAGCGGTGCCGGAGCACCTTGGCTGCTCTATGGTATCGGCGCCGCAATCGCCATCGTACTCACGCTGTGCAACGTGTCGGCATTGGCTTTCGCTCTGGGTATGTTCATCCCGTTGGAACTGAACTTGCCGTTGCTGGTGGGCGGTATCATCAACTGGTACGTAAACAGCCGTAGCAAGGACACAGCCCTGAATGAGCTGCGCAACGAACGCGGCACCCTGATCGCTTCGGGATTCATTGCAGGCGGTGCGCTGATGGGTGTAGTGAGCGCGGCCATGAAATTCGGCGGCATCTCATTCGAGTTTGGCGACTGGTGGGCCAATCCGTGGAGCGAAGTGCTTTCGCTTATTTTCTATTCGGTGCTCATCTGCTACATCATCAAAAGTTGTCTGATAGTCAAAGAATAATGAAAAGACGTTTCCTATTATCGTGAAGAATACATAAAGAAATGCCCTTCCGCACGTTCCATCCAAAAGATGGATTGCCGGAAGGGCATTATATCGTTCTGTCGTTCTTCAGTTTGTAAACGACATTTTCTGATTAATCCATGGTAATTGTCGGAATGCCAGTCTCTGTCTTCTCACGGATAATTTCTATACTCTGCCACATGCCATAAAGCGCATGTCTGGAAATCTCAGCATCCCCCGGAATATAAACACGTTTCAGTTTCGGACAGGCTTCGATTGCGAAATCAGTAATATATTTTACTCCCTTCGGGAAAACAATTTCTTCGACATTCTGATGCCCCACAATAAGGCCTTTTGAATAAATCTGACTTGGCTTAAGCACAATGCGCTTCATCTGATTCGGGATATAATGAGGAATAGTGGTATTATTCATTTTCGTATAAATCACTCCTTCATAGTATTCGAAAGTGGGATTCGCCGGATCTACATGTACCTGTTCAATAGACAGACCATAAGTGCTCAGACCGTTCAGGCCCTGATTGGTAATTGAGTTGATATTCTTTCCGATATAAATCTCTTTGATATTCTCCGGCAAATCTGATTCCGGGACGAATGCAGTCAAGACAAAACCCTTTGCGCTATAAGGAACCGTAAATTTGCTATCTCCTGATTTAACCTTAACCAGTGTCAGTTCACCGCCACTGAATTCCACCAGATACTTGTCATCTTCATAAACAGCCCATTCCAGGAAATAAGGGATAAACTCCTTACATTTAGTAATATTGCTGGCATCATGAACAATATTATTGGTAGCATCGCTCAAATACCAGAGTCCATCCAGACAACTGTAAATCCAGGCATGACCTTGATTCCAAGCAAATCCATTGGCACTGACAGCCGGAACACCCTGTGAAATCAACATCACTTTCAACAGATTAGAATATCCCTGACAGATGGCCGTTTTGTTCTTAAACACCGCATAAGCATCA
Organism: uncultured Paraprevotella sp.; assembly: GCA_944321345.1. GTDB lineage: Bacteria > Bacteroidota > Bacteroidia > Bacteroidales > Bacteroidaceae > Paraprevotella. Next base: position 22,223 of record CALUKY010000015.1, on the reverse strand, counting down.
TTGTCTGATTGCTGATACTTGACATTCGTGTTTACCCAACTGAAAATCTTATCATGTATTTCTTTCTGCGTAGTCAGTCCTTTTACCAAATCATCCGTAAAAGTTTTGATTTCCTGATACTGCTCTTCCGTAATCTTTGTATCATATAAGGATAAACCCTGTTTTGGATCACCGGCATGCAACAGATTCAAAGCTCTTTCATGATATTCGCCACTAAGCAGAACGGCATCATCCTCTACCGGAAAAAACTGGTCGGAAGTAGTGGTTCCTGTTTCTGCCTGCTCGGTTTGAGGAGCCAACTGCATATCATCCATCTGTGTACTACAAGAAACCAAAGCGCCCGCACACAAAAGAGCGCAAAAGAAAGGTAATGTTTTCTTCATATCGGTATAATCTTTAAGTTAATAATGTCAAATATAAAAAAGAAATATTATCGGGAATCTAACCTGTAACCTTTTTTATTAAAAACATAGGGTTACAAGTGTTTATTTTAACAACTAAAAACAATAAAATATAAAAAAGAAGAGTCCCAACAGAGATAATCAGCAGACATCTCTTGATGAAGAATAATCGTTAAAATATCCGTTCACAGGCAAAAAAAACAATGGCTAAACCTTTGGTATCTCAAAGTTTTATTATACCTTTGCGCCGCTATTACGAGTTAATGGCATATTTCAAACCTATAAACAATTAAAAATTATTTATGGCAACTAAAATCAGATTACAGCGTAGAGGACGTAAGAGCTATGCATTCTATAGCATCGTTATCGCTGACGTAAGAGCACCACGTGATGGTAAGTTTACAGAGAAAATTGGTACTTACAACCCGAATACCAATCCGGCCACTGTAGATTTGAAATTCGATCGCGCTCTTTATTGGGTAGAAGCTGGCGCACAGCCAACTGATACTGTTCGCAACATTCTTTCTAACGAAGGTGTATACTTGATGAAGCACCTGCGTGGCGGTGTAAAGAAGGGTGCTTTTGATGAGGCTACCGCTCAGGCTAAATTCGAGGCTTGGAAGAGCGACAAGCAGAAGGGTATCGAGGCTTTCGAAGCAAAGAAAGCTGCTGACGCTAAAGCTGCTGCTGCTGCTCGTCTGGACGCTGAGAAGAAAATTAATGAAGAGATCGCTAAGAAAGTAGCTGAAAAGAAAGCTGCTGCCGCTGCTGCTCAGGCTGAGACAGAGGCTGCTGCCGAGGCTACTGCAGAAGAAACAACTGAAACTCCTGCTGAAGCATAAACATTTTAATTTCTTTCGCTTCTTTCAAACAAACATTTTAGAAAGGCTTTACCCTCGGGTAAGGCCTTTCCCCTTTTTATCCCCTCCCTTACTTTGATCCATCTTACCTCAACAGCCTCACCATCCAAACACAATCTCCTTAACCAGTGACACGGTTTTATAGTACACATCCTCCGCGCTTAATATTCTTTATTTTTGGTTTATTCTTCCTATCGGAGCAATGCCATTCATCATTTTATCCGTATATTTACCCCGAAACAAAACAGAATCAAAGAAAAACAAACCACTATGAAACTGAAAAATCTTTGCATCCTGACCTTGCTCGGCGGATGCACACTGACCATAGCTCCGGGATGCGCACGCAGCACTACAGGACAAGCTATAACCGGAAACGGTGACACGGCGCAGATTGTCAAAAAAGCCTTGCAGGAAAAAGCCTTCAAGATTCACGTCACACAGATGTATCCGCAAAACCGACGCGCCCGTTCACTCACCACTTATTGCTCTCTGGAACTGCGCAACGACTCCGTATTCTCGGATCTGCCTTACTTTGGCGAAGCCTATACACCCCAGATGCCCAATGACAAGGGGCTGGTGTTCGAAGGAGCGGTCATGGATCTGAAGATCAGTCCGGAACGGAAAGAAAAAACAGTGATCTCCTTCGACGCGCGCAACAACGGAGACACTTATACCTATTATGTTACGTTGTGGAACAATGGGGTTGCCGACATCAGAGTGCAGGCCATGCGCCGGCAATCCATCTCTTATCACGGCGAACTAGAGGAATAATCTCCTCCGTGAGTGAGAAACAAAGAAAATCTGTTTTTTTCTTTGTTTCTCACTTTTTTTTCCTAACTTTGTGGCTGACGAAGAAACAAAGGGGTGCCCGTTTGCTTGGCGGGCTGAGATCATACCCTATGAACCTGAAGCGGATTATACCGACGTAGGAATTGTTTTTTGACAAACCAATCCTTTTCTTTATCGGCATGGGTTTTCGGGCTCCGGAGGTGCAGATTCATTCTGTCCGGACATCGGCATGGCGCGCTCCCCTTGACATGAATTCGTCTGTACGAATTGTATCACCCGTAAACATATAGTTATGCTGCAATTACAGTTTATCACGCATCATAATGAGCGTTTCTCTTATCTCGACTCGGCACGCATGGCGCTCGAGGGCGGATGCCGCTGGATTCAGCTGCGCATGAAGCAGGCCGGCGAAGAGGAATTCATTGAGACTGCCGAACAGGTGCGCCATCTGTGCGACCGCTATCAGGCCACGTTCATCATCGACGACCATGTGGAATGGGTGCACCGGGTAAAGGCCGACGGAGTGCATCTTGGCCTGAAGGATATGCCGGTGGACGAAGCACGCCGACTCCTCGGACCGGATGTGATTATCGGAGGCACGGCAAATACCATCGAGGATGTCGTGATGCATGCCCAGAGAGGCGCGAACTACATCGGTTGCGGACCGTTCCGCTTTACGACAACCAAAGAAAAGCTCTCGCCGATTCTCGGTCTTGAGGGCTATCGGAACATCACTGCGGAAATGAAAAAGCGGGACATCAGTCTGCCCATCGTAGCTATCGGCGGTATCACACGGGCTGACATTCCGGAAATCATGCAGACGGGAGTGACGGGTATCGCTCTGAGCGGTACCATCCTGAATGCGGAGGACCCGGTGGAAGAAACCCGACGCATCCTGCAACTGTAAACCGGCAGCGCTTCATTTCATCAAGAATCAATCAATTAACCGATTACCCTATAATTATGGAAGATAAAATCAGAATTTCCTACCCGAACTCAGAGAAAGTGTATCTTCAGGGAGTGCGCTTTCCGAACATTCGTGTGGGTATGAGAAAAGTGAACCTGACTCCTACCGTAACCATCAATGCCAAAGGAGAACAGGAATTTCACGAGAATGCCCCGGTGTTTGTATATGACACCAGTGGCCCGTACAGCGATCCGAACATCGAAATTGATCTGAAAAAAGGATTGCCGCGCATGCGCGAACAGTGGATTCTGGACCGTGGCGATGTAGAACAGCTCGAAGGCATGACCTCAGAATATGGACGGATGCGTCAGGCCGACAAGAGTCTGGACCATCTGCGCTTTGAACACATCACCCGCCCATACCGAGCCAAGAAAGGCCACTGCCCCACTCAGATGTATTATGCCAAGCAGGGCATCATCACTCCGGAAATGGAATATGTAGCCATCCGCGAGAACATGAACTGCGCCGAGCTGGGCATCGATACGCATATCACTCCGGAATTTGTACGCGACGAGGTGGCTGCGGGACGCGCCGTCATCCCGGCCAACATCAACCACCCGGAAGCCGAACCGATGATCATCGGCCGCAACTTCCTGGTCAAGATCAATACGAACATCGGAAACTCGGCAACCACTTCGAGCATCGAGGAGGAAGTGGAGAAATGTGTGTGGAGCTGCAAATGGGGAGGCGATACGCTGATGGACCTCTCTACCGGCGAGAACATTCACGAAACGCGCGAATGGATTGTGCGCAACTGTCCGGTTCCGGTAGGCACCGTGCCGATGTATCAGGCTATGGAGAAGGTAAAAGGAAAAGCCGAGAATCTGACTTGGGAACTGTTCCGCGACACACTGATCGAACAGTGCGAGCAGGGCGTGGACTACCTTACGATTCACTGCGGTATCCGCCTGAAGAACGTACACTATGCCAACGAGCGTCTGTGTGGTATGGTGAGCCGAGGCGGAAGTATCATCTCCCAGTGGTGCAGCTATCATCAGAAGGAAAGTTTCCTGTATGAGCATTTTGACGACATCTGCGACATCCTGGCCCAGTACGACGTAGCGGTATCTTTGGGCGACGGACTGCGACCGGGTGCCATCTTCGATGCCAACGACCGGGCCCAATTTGCCGAACTCGACACGATGGGCGAACTGGTAGAGCGCGCGTGGGCCAAGAACGTACAGGCCTTTATCGAGGGACCGGGACATGTGCCGATGCACAAGATCCGCGAAAACATGGACCGTCAGATCGAAAAATGCCACGAGGCTCCGTTCTATACACTCGGTCCGCTGGTGACCGACATCGCACCGGGTTACGACCACATCACCAGCGCCATCGGAGCGGCACAGATCGGTTGGTACGGCACCGCCATGTTGTGTTACGTGACTCCAAAGGAACATCTGGCACTGCCGAACAAGGAAGACGTGCGCAACGGCGTGGTCACTTACAAGATTGCCGCCCATGCCGCCGACATTGCCAAAGGGCATCCGGGTGCCACCGTACGGGACAACGCCTTGAGCAAGGCCCGCTACGAATTCCGCTGGAAAGACCAGTTCAACCTGGCGCTCGACCCGGACCGCGCCATGGAATACTACAAGAGCGGAAATCACTTCAACGGCAAATACTGCACCATGTGCGGACCGAACTTCTGTGCCATGCGCATCAGCCAGCGCATGAAAAACTGCGAATTTGACGCCGAAGCACAGGCAAACATTCAGAACGACGAACAATAATAACCAACTAAAAATAAAAGCAAAATGATCGAAACGAAAGTATCACAGGGCATTATCAGCACCTACTTTGAGAAAATGCAGAAGAATCTGAATCTGGACGTAGCCATCGTGGGTGGCGGCCCTTCAGGCATCGTAGCCGCTTACTACCTGGCCAAGGCCGGTTTGAAAGTGGCTCAGTTTGACCGCAAGCTGTCTCCGGGTGGAGGTATGTGGGGCGGTGCCATGATGTTCAACCAGATTGTGGTGCAGGAAGAAGCCATGGATATCGTGCGCGACTTTGACATCAACTATGCTCCGTTTGAGGACGGTCTGTATGTGATGGACTCTGTTGAGAGTACTGCCGCCCTGCTCTACAAGGCCGTACACGCAGGAGCTACCATCTTCAACTGCTACTCGGTAGAGGATGTTATCTTCAAGAATGATGTGGTGAGCGGTGTGGTTGTAAACTGGACCCCGGTGTTACGCGAGGGTCTGCACGTTGACCCGCTGAACATTCTGGCAAAATGCGTGATCGACGGTACCGGACACGACAGCGAAATGTGCTGCACCGTGGCCCGCAAGAACGGCATCAAGCTGAACACCGAAACCGGCGGTGTGATCGGTGAACGCTCACTGGACGTTGTAGCCGGCGAGGACGAAGTGGTTAAGGGCACCAAAGAAATCTATCCGGGACTGTATGTCTGCGGTATGGCAGCCTCAGCCGTTTCCGGAACTCCACGCATGGGACCTATCTTCGGCGGTATGCTGATGAGCGGTAAAAAAGTGGCCGAAATGATCATCGAAAAGCTGAAGAAATAAAAAAACGCATGGGGTAAACCTACTCCAATGACGGATAATTAGAAACAGAGCCATAGCAACGGACCCGTTGCTATGGCTCTGTTTGTTTGCATAAAGAAGGATTTACCAGCAATCTTCTGACTTTGACGGATGGCTGAACACGGTAGAAGGCACCAGTTCCAGATAATCCAGGAAGAGTTGTGCCTCGCCCAAATCACCGACAGACTTTATTCTGAAATAATATTTCTTGGCGGGATCCATATAGAAGTTTCCGACAATACGACGGCCTGAAGGAGTATATTCCATGATATCTGGAGCAATCCCAGGCTGGAAAACTCCCGGTGCTCTCATAAGTCCTCCTTGCGAAATCATAAGATCCTCATCAACAAAGCCGGCATCCCCTCTACCATAGGACTGATATCCCTGCGAATAAGGAGTACGTTCGTCTACCGGAAGCCCAACCGGAGCAAGTGCATCTTCTTCTCCAACATAATACTGCACTACCGAACGTGACGGATTACCGGAAAGCGCCAGGCGCAACTGATACATTCCAGCTACGGCAACAGGAGGCAATTCCAGGACGATGTCCAATTTTCCGTCTTGAGCAACCAGCAGATATTCATCTCCTTGGTAATCAGTCCAATATGACTGAAATCCTGTCAGATAATACAAATCACCGGCAAGAACCTTTATTTTCTCCAAATAGTCCGGTTCCAGATAAAACGCCGCATCCGGAACACCAGTCAGAAGTCTGCGATATCCAAGGTTCATCAACTCCGGAGAAAGTGAAGCCATATCAAAACGCAATCGCTCCTGAGCAAATCCTTTCTCCACAAGCTGATCATCATACAACAGCATATCCTTTAACAAATACACATTTCCGTTGAAAGCCTCATACATACGCTCTTTGGATACGGACAGCCCCTTTAACAAGACTTCTTTCTCCTGATAAATCTCCGGATCATAAGTCACAAAACGATTGATACGCACCCCTTCCGAATCTTTACTCTCGTAGAGTTTGATCAAACGTCGCGAATTGCCCATGGTCGTATAATAGTCGTATATCGGAGCTGTAGCCTTAGCCTCACCAGTACTCAGAAAATCCCGCAAATCAAAGCCAATCTCGTTGTAATGATAAACCAATTGCTTTGGATTCAATCTTTGCGACAACAGATGATAGGCAACAAAACGATTGGCCGCATGATTCTCACGAGTGTACTGATCATCATAGATCAAGCCGGAAAAGGCATCATCATCCGCATAATGCTCCTGCAAATAAGCCGTCAGCGAGGCGGCATCAGTAATCCCCATAGAAGAGAAGACCGAATCACTCTCTGCAAAAACCGTAAAGGCAAAAGGGCGTTCCTGAGGAACAAATCCGCACCTTTCAAAAACAAGAGGAGACGTAGCAGGAGGATTCTGTACCGGCACATAGCTCTCATCTTTAATGGGTGTCAGAGAATCGGCCCAACCGGTTTCCTGCAGTAACTTTGTAAAGACAGTCAGGTCTGATTTCTGTTTCATCATATCCGGTAGCAGAACATTATTCTCTTGAGGTTCTTCTTTTTCACCTTGGGCATAACCGGGAAGCCCTATAGCCAAACAAGCAAGAAAGAAACCTGCTTTTATCTTAAAATTCTTCATAACCGTCATTTTTTAGTTTTCATCTACAATAGCTTTATCCATCCGCATCACGACTCCGACACTGTATTCGTAAGACGAATATACATTGTCCTTGATATTACCCCAAGGCTCCCGTACATAGAAAATGGTATTCGGATCTGATTTCGCACGTGAAGCGGAAACTTCGAATACGTCTGAATTACTCTCTCTCCGAACCGACAAGGTTTGAGGCACTCCACCGGAAAGCTGGTTACAAGACACCATCTGAACATTTTCTCCTGGAGCCACTTCAACCAAAGCATTACGGAAACAAATATGACGCTTAATAAAGGCAAATGTCTTTGAAATCATCTCATGAATCACCTTTTCAGAACCGCCGTTTATCATAATGGCGTCATACTCCTCCTGAATCTTATCCCAAGTATAGACATCACCATTATTCAGGGCTTCCGCTATGGCCTCATCAGATGGAGCAAATATGGTATAACCCACTTTCGCACTGCACCAGTTGAACCGATACAGATTCTCTACCTGATGGTTAAAAAAGATAAAATGCTCCAGCCTCTCCTCAATATCATCAGGATCAAGGGCGTTATCAATATACCCGCAACCCACCAAAAGATCTTTCGGCACCTTCATCAAAGAAAGGAAACTGGGCGCAATCTCTTGCAGCACCTCATAGGTTCTCAGAATGGATTCATGAGCACATGCATCGGTCACCATACAGGTCTTTCCCTCAATTCCGGAAAGACTCTGAACCACATGGATCATCGGAATATTCTCCCACTCTTTGTTCAAGGCATTCTTCTGATAAGCACCGCGGTATTCACCATCACATTTTTCCACCTCAGAACCGGCAACGGTGTAAGCATTATCCTGATTCTCGATCACCATCTGATTCAGAATCAGGCGTTGCAATATTTTTACGGCCTCTTCCTCAGTAAGTTTTCCATTGATTGCCACACGTCCTTTTAACCCTTTCTCAAAGTCATACATATATCTTTCTGCTTTCAATGGAAATGTCTGACCCGGAACTGACTTAACAGAAACCACTTCGCCTATTGCACTCACCTTATACGGAATCATCTGAAAAGCGTCATCGTTGGGAATGAATACCTTCGTCACACTCGGACTATTCAAGTAGGCCCAGAAAAAACTTGCCGGAAGATTCGGTACCTTATCCGACAAAATGGCCTTCATAATCTCACAGTTCTCCAGATTCATGATCTGGTCCATCAGACTAACCGTTGTGTCATTGAAGTGAATCTGTTTCAAATCAGACATAGGAACCCGAATCTCCCCCTGCGAACGGGTATGAATCACCTGTGTGGCCCCTCCGTCTTCAAAAGTAATGCGATAGGCATCCGACAAATCATAATTCTTGCTTTGTGTCTGTACCTGAACAGGCACCTGCCCCCATGCGTTCAGGGCAAATACAGATAATATTAAAGGTAGAATACGTTTCATTGCTTCAAGATTTTAATGGTTTGATGATTCACTTTTACAACAAGCATACCTTTCGGCAAACCAGAGAGTACAAGCTGACAGGCATGATCCTGCACCCGTTCCGTCCGCAAAAGACTTCCGGACGTATCATAAACCTGTACAGAAGAACAATCGGTAATCCCTTCAATTGTTAACCGGTCGGCATCCAAATGATAAACCAGAGCAGAAGCTCCGGGCGCATGTATTCCGGTTTGAGGTGCCTCAAAACTCAGAGTAGCCACATCCTCAAAAAGAAACAGTACGTCATACTCCGGATCTACCGGTGCCTGTATCTTTAACAGGAAGGGGTGAAGTTCTATCTGAGAAGATGAAGCCATCTCTATCTGTTGAACGGTACCGTCGCACATTTTCAAAAAAGCCTTCAAATTATCGGCCTGGGCACTGGCATAGGAGAGCAGCGCCATAATACAAAACACTAATTTTTTCATCACGGTAAAAATTTAAGATAAATACTCAAATGCAAACATAATATTTTTTTCAACAAGAAACAAACAAAATTAATAAAAATCTATGACATACAGAATATCTGAAACAATGCCAGGTCAAAGAATATAACCAACCATATGATAAAATGAGATTTTGTCTCAAAAAACCGCTCAAAACAGGAAATATCCACACATCATGACTACAGGGTTCAAAAATTAAAATCTCAGAAGCCATATTTTATTATAAACCACTGATAAACAAATTATTACCATACAAATCCAAGATATTATCTTTATTTGAAACAGATTGTAGAAACGTATTCTGACAACGCAAAAATCATGCATCAGGGAGTTTTTTCCAAATCTTCACGATGACTTTTTAAAAACATCAGGGAGTTTTTTTTACTCAGACAGGCCTTTTTCAAACAAGACTGATATCAGTTTCTGCATAAAACATGTATATATACTGCATATATAAACCCTATGAATGTATAAATATTCTCTTTTATTTCCAGAATAATTTTTTTAAAAAAAATGCAGGTTACAAATTATCAGACAATGCTATTCCATTAACATGATTTTACAAAAAAGAACAGGCAAACCTATTATATCGTCTTATAATTCGTAACTTTAAAAAGTCACCGGAAACAGATTTTTTATATCAGAATCCCATTCCTACAATCTAAGATTGCCTTATGAAAAGAATAACCTGATCATAAAAAATGAGGACACTCCTTCCGATAGAGCATCCTCATTTACCTGATATCTAAATCACATTATTTCTTTTGCTTGATTTCCTGAAGCATCTCCTGAACAGCGGCTTCCAACTGGGCATCTTTGCCGGTGAGCACATCTTCAGGTTTGTTATATACTTCGATGTCGGGATCCAACTGTTGGTTCTCCAGAACACCGCCACGCATATCCACGGCGGTAACCTGAGGAATACCGAACACCAGTCCGCCGTCCAGATACTCCCACCATACGGCTGTCATGGTTCCCGGAACCGGAGCACCGACCAGTTTACCGATACCTTGCTCCTTGTAATACCAAGGTGTTCCGTGAGCATTGGAATAGTTGTCCTCACAAACGAGCATGCACGAAGGCTTGAACCAACGGTCGAACGGGTCGTTACCGATGAACTGACCGCGCGGTTTGTACTGCAAGGTGCGTTTACCGCTCAGCAGGATACAGATATCGTCGTGCAGCCAGCCGCCTCCGTTGTGACGGGTGTCTACCACCACGGCATCCTTATTGCGGTTCTCGTCGCTCATCAACTCCTTATAAAGTTTCTGGAAGCAGGCCGCGTTCATCTCCTTGATGTGCACGTAAGCCACACGGTTGTCGGACAGCTGAGCCACGATGCGCTGATTGCGCTTCACCCAGCGGTCGTACAGCAAATCGCTTTCACGGCCGGAAGAAATCGGTTTCACGGTTACACTGAATTCCTTACCACCCTCTTTTACAGTGAGACGGGTATAGCGACCCACCTTGCCCTCAAGCAGCGGATAATAGTCCATTCCCGCCTTGATTTCCTCGCCGTCAATTGCCAGAATCACCGCACCGGCCTTCACCGGCTGGGAAACCAGTTCCAAAGGACTTCCTTCGAGCACCTCTTTCACTTTCAGTCCGTCGCCCTGATAGTCCTCATCATAGAACACGCCCAACGAGGCTGTAGGCAATGCACCGCCATAACCACCAAAACGGCAACCGGTGTGCGATACGTTCAACTCACCCAACATTTCGCTTACCATCTCGGCAAAGTCATAGTTGTTGTTGATGTGTGGCAAATACTTGGAATAGGTCTTATAAATGGCATCCCAGTCAGCACCGTTCATGTTCGGGTCGTAAAGCTTGTCTTTCGTCTGCTTCCAGATATGCTCAAACTGATAAGCACGTTCCTCGTCCGGACGCGAAGTATAGAAAGCCTCAAACGGTACATTGCTGACACGTCCGTTTTCAATGTCCAGTTTCTTGATCATACCTCCGCTGGCCATATAGGCATTTTTCACATCCGGATCAACATCCAGAGCGGCCCAATCCATACCGCGCATCTTCAACTCATTGCGATATTCCTTGATATGCTGCACCCAAAGTCCGGCACCTCCCTCGTAAGGAGCCACATAATACAGTTTGCTTCCGTCCTTGCTCAGCACGGCATCGCCCAGATTGGTAGAATAAGGAGTGAGTCGTAGCGTGCGTTCTTCCAGATGTTCCAGGTCGAAGACCAGATCCTTGTTCTTCTCTTTTTCCTTCTCTGCTTCGTATTTCTTGCGCTCCTTTTCGGACATTTCCTTGACCTTCTTCTCCTCGGCTTCCTTCTCCGCCTTTTCGCGCTCGGCCAACAGCGCCAGTTCCTCCTTGTTCATCATAAAGCGGTCGTAGGCATCAGCATCGAAGAACATGATGAACTCGTCACGCTGCGATCCCCAGGAGCCGTGGCTGCGATAACCCGAACGGTCGCTCTGGAAAATCATGGCCTTACCGTCGAGTACCCATTTCGGACTGCCCTCGCTGTAACCGCTGTTCGTCAGATTGTGAATCACTCCGGTGCCGTCGGCCTTGACCAAAGCGATGTCCTTGTTGTTCCATCCGCCCACACCGATATACTCCGTGAGCAGCCACTTGCCATCCGGACTCCAGGTAAAGTCCTGATCGCCGTCGGTATAAGAATACTGGAATTTGCCGTCCATCACCGTGCGCACCTTGCGCGATTTCAGATCAAGCACACAGATTTCGGTACGGTTCTTCAGGAAAGCAACTTCACCACCCTTCGGATTATACACCGGCTGAAAGGCCGTGTACTTGCCGTCGGTGAGTTGTTCCTCCTTGACCTCTGTGGCATAAGTAAAGTTCTTCTCATCTTTCTTAACCAGACTGGTCTGGAACACCTGCCACAAGCCGTTGCGCTCGGAAGCGTACACCAGTGAACGGCCGTCGGGCGCGAAGTCCACGGTACGTTCCTTCTGAGGTGTATCGGTAATCTGCTTGGTGGTTTTATAGTCAATCGAAGTGACATACACATCACCGCTCATTACAAAAGCAATCTCATTACCTTTCGGCGATACGGAAATCTCACTGGCTCCCGATGAACGCAACTGACGGATCACGTCGCGCTGCATATCGTCGCGTGTGATGCGCACCATCACCTTTTCCGGCTCTCCGCCCGGTTGTAAGGTATAGATCTCACCGTCGTAGCTGTAACACAGCAGATCGTTGTCCGAAGCAGACAGGAAACGCACCGGACAATCCTTGTAATGAGTGAGCTGCACCGGATTATCCTGCACCGTAAGTCCTTTTTTGAAGATATTAAAAGAGCCGCTCTCCTCGCTCAGATAATAGAATTGCTTGCCGTCGGCAGCCCAGAGCGGATTACGGTTCTCACCCTTGAAGCTGGTGAGCTGACGATAGTTCTTCCCGTCGTAAAGCCACACATCGCTAGCTATGCTCGAAGTCTGGTGCTTGCGCCAATAGTCTTCATATCCCTTGACATCCTCAAAAAGCACACCGTGGCGGCTTACATCCGGATTGCGCATGCTCCATTCGGAATACAGTTGTGGTCGCCCGCCCTGAACATTCACTTTATAAATATGTGTATAAGTAGCACTGGGATACTGCATATTATCTACCGAAGGCATTCCCCAGGCCGAGAACAGCACATGCTCATGATCCAGGAATCCCACCGGCACTTCATTTCCGGAATTTGTGGTGATGCGCTTCGGTGCTCCTCCTTCGAGCGAAGATACATACACGTCCATACTGCCCTCGCGTGCACTGGCAAAAGCAATGTGCTTGCTATCCGGACTCCACACCGGAGCATAATCATAAGCCATGTTGGCAGTAAGCTGACGCGCCTCTCCTCCACTCGCCGGCACCGTATAAATGTCACCACAATAAGTAAAGGCAATCTGCTTTCCGTCCGGCGAAATGGAACACCAGCGAAGCCATCCGGGCTGGTCTGCCGCAGCCCATAAGTTGGTCTGGCAAACCAATGCCAAACCCAACAACATCTTCTTGTTCATAAAGTAAACCGATGAATTAAACCATAATTAATAAAGGCAAAGTTAGGCATTATTATCCTAAGAATACTACAGCATTGAAAAATAAAACGAAAAATAATTGAAACACCTATGCCGACTGATAGTTTTTTCTTACCTTTGCAACAAAAATAAGTGTTAAAGTTCTTATGAAACTGATTTTATTGACCAATGAGGAATTCTTCGTTGAAGAAGATAAGATTATCAGCGCGCTTTTCGAAGAGGGATTGGACATTCTTCATTTGCGCAAGCCGGGCTCACACCCGACTTATTCAGAAAGACTTTTAACACTACTTCCCGACGAATATCATAAGCAAATCGTCGTCCACGACCATTTTTATCTGAAAAAGGAATTCGACCTGATGGGCATCCACCTGAATTGCCGGCATCCGGAACCTCCGACCGGATACAAAGGACATATAAGTAAATCACTCCATAGTCTGGAAGAGGTAAATCAAGAGAAAAAGCAGTTTGGCTATGTGTTTCTGAGTCCTATCTTCGACAGTATCTCCAAAACATGTTATCCGGCCGCTTTTGACCACCAGACTTTACTGGCTGCCCGAAAATCAGGTATCATAGATCATAAGGTGATGGCACTTGGGGGCATTTCCCTGAAAAACATTCCTCAGATAAAAGACTATGGCTTTGGAGGAGTTGTGATTAAAGGTGATTTATGGAACCGGTTTGACATCCGTTCCAATAAAGACTTCAAAGACTTGTTGAATCATTTTAAATTGCTGAAAAAAGCCATTGACTAAGAACAAATATTGTAACCCACAAATATTTAAAAAACGATGAGTGAGAAAAGACCATTTAAAGTATTCTCAGGAACCAATTCAAAATATTTGGCTGAGAAAATCTGTGCAAGCTTGGGCTGTGAACTGGGAAAACTGCAAATTACTCATTTTGCTGACGGAGAATTTGCCGTTTCTTATGAGGAATCAATCCGTGGCCGTGATGTATTCCTGATCCAGTCAACCTTCCCGAACTCAGATAACCTGATGGAGCTGTTGCTGATGATCGATGCTGCCAAGCGTGCGTCTGCAAAGAGCATTATTGCCGTAATTCCTTATTTCGGTTGGGCACGTCAGGACCGCAAGGACAAGCCACGTGTTTCCATCGCAGCCAAACTGGTAGCCGACATGCTGAGCGTAGCCGGTATCGACCGTTTGATCACTATGGATCTGCATGCTGATCAGGAGCAGGGATTCTTCAATGTTCCGGTAGATCATCTCTATGCTTCAAGCGTCATGTTGCCTTACATCCAGTCTTTGAATCTGGAGAATCTGGTTATCGCCACTCCGGATGTTGGCGGTTCTAAACGCGCCAGCACTTATGCAAAATATCTGAACTGTCCGATGGTTCTGTGCGACAAGAAACGTGAAAAAGCAAACGTTGTTGCCAGCATGCAGATTATCGGTAATGTGAAAGATGCCAACGTAATCCTCGTTGACGACATGGTAGATACAGCCGGTACCATTACTAAGGCTGCTGACCTGATGAAAGAGAACGGAGCCAAGTCAGTAAGAGCTATCGCTTCTCACGGTGTCATGTCAGGACCGGCTTCTGAACGTGTTCAGGACAGCTCTCTGATCGAGATGGTATTTACAGACAGTATTCCTTACTCAAAGCGTTGCGACAAGGTAAAGCAGCTGTCAATTGCTGATCTGATTGCGGAAACCATCCGTCGCGTAGAAACCAATGAGTCTATCAGTTCACAATACTTAGTGTAATAGACATTAATTACAAACAAACCGAAAACTGCTTTTAGGATTTATCTTAGAAGCAGTTTTTTAATTTCATTACCAATTATGACAAAAGCAATTCTAAAAGGCCTGGTGCTGTCTTTACTGATTCCGGTATTTTCCTGCCAGAACAATGAATTTACCTTTACAGGCAAAATAGAAGGAATGCAGGACGGCGATTCTGTGTTCATCAACCGTTTTACCAATACGGAATGGGAAATGTACGACACACTTATTGTCAAGAACAGTGAGTTTTCCATGACCGGAAAGGCTGATTCCTGCGAGATTCTCAGTTTCTGGATCCGCAACGCAAACGGTTCCTACTACCAGGGGTTCTTCTTTTCAGAACCGGGAAAGATCACTCTGAACGCAGACGACGAAAAAAGTGTTATCGGAGGTACTCCGCTGAATGACCTGTATCAACAGATCAGCGACTCAATCTACGGATTCAGCAAACGATTCTCAGAATTAGGGGGATTTGGAGATATGCCAAAGGAATTAGCACAAGCGGAAAATCAAGAAGAACTGGCCCGCAAAAGCGAAGTCTTACAGCAGGAAGTCAAAGCATATCTCCAGAAAAAGATTATGGAGAATGCCGACAATCAGCTCGGTCTGTTCCTGACAATCTCCAATGCCACTCTTTTCTCACCGGAAGAAATGGAACAGCTGATTGCCTCTCTGTCGGAAAATACCCGAAACAACGTCGCTGTAAAAAATATAGCCGCAGCTATCGCACAGCAGAAAAAGACGGCCATCGGCCAGCCATACACCGATTTTGAAATGAACACTCCCGAAGGCGAAGCCCTTAAGATCAGCGATTTCGTGAGCAAGAACAAAATCACAGTGCTCGATTTCTGGGCCAGCTGGTGCGGTCCCTGTATGGCTGAAGTACCGGAAATGAAGCGTATCTACCAGAAGTATCACGCCCAAGGTGTGGAATTTGTCGGCGTATCACTCGATACCGACGAAAAGGCCTGGAAGAAAGCCATTGCCGACAAGGAACTGAGCTGGCCGCAGGGCTCAGAATTGAAGGAATGGCAGCAAAACAAGGGCGCGCGCCTTTACAATGTAGACGGAATTCCCTACACCGTTATCCTGTCACAGGAAGGTGAAATTCTGGCCAAAGGACTTCGTGCGGCTCAGTTGGAAGAATTCATCGGCGCTACCCTGAAGCAGAATCATTAAAAACATCATTCTGCCATGAACAGCATAAAAGGTTTAATCTATGGAATCGTAACGTCTGTAACATTCGGACTGATTCCCCTCTTCACACTGCCGCTGATGCAGGGCGGTATGTCGCTCGACTCCATCCTGTTCTATCGGTTTCTCTTTGCCACCATCGCTTTGGGCATCATGATGAAGGTACATAAAGAATCCTTTGCCATAAAATGGAGTGACCTGCCCTGGATGGTTCTTTTATCAATGTATTACATGTTCTCCGCTCAGTTCCTGTTTTGGGGATATGATTTTATGGGAGCAGGGGTGGCCACCACTCTTCACTTCACTTATCCGGTGTTTGTAACCCTGCTCATGCTGATCCTTTTCCGTGAAAAGGCTTCATGGGTAACCTGGCTGGCCATTGTCCTGGCAGTTTATGGAGTGGCACGCCTGTCTATCGGAGGCGAAGACCACAAATTCAGTCTGGCAGGCGTAGGTATCGTACTGCTGTCCGCATTGGGTTATGCTGCCTATATCACTACGGTAAACAAGTCGCACCTGCGCACGATGCCCAACCGAAAGCTGGCCTTCTACGTGTTTGTCTTCACCACCCTACTCTTCGCCGGAAAGGTATCGGTGACACAGACACTCCAGCCCATCCCCGATGTCATGTCGGGGGTGAATCTGGTACTGCTGGCCGTACTGCCGACCGTGATTTCAAACATCACCCTGTTGTTGGCTGTACACCATATCGGCGGAACCATGACTTCTGTCTTGGGAGCGCTTGAACCGGTTACAGCCGTATGTATCGGAGCCTTTGTTTTTGGTGAAGCCTTCACCTGGCAACAAGGAGTGGGTATTGTCATGATTCTGGTAGCCGTAACACTGATCATACTTGGCAAACCGATACAGAACACTTTGTCGTCTGTAGTCAAGATGATCCGTCCAAGACATTCCTAAAGCCGGCCATAAACTGTAATCATTTATTTTTCAGGTCTAGGAAAACTACCGGAGAAATAAAGATCCGAAAACACATAAAAAAAGTCCGCTCCTTACGAAGCGGACTTTTTTCTTATCATAATTGCGGATTATGCAAACCATTTCACATAGCAGAAGTCCTCTCTGTGTGGCAGAGCCTCGTTCTTAGGATATATACGGCAAGCAGCCTTGAAGCTTCCGGAATTGTTCAAAGTATAAGTTCCGGCAAAAGTATACAGGTTGCCTTCCTTCTTCACAACCTCAAGAGGAGTTACAGAATAGATGTGATCCTTGCAATCCTTATCGGTCATCAGGGTTACAATCTCAATGCCGATTGCATCATCCAGGCCCTGCTCGTCAATAGTGATCTGCACCTCATAATCCTTACCGGTTTCGAGAGCACCAGAAGTCAATGGCTCGCTCTTCTCGAATGAAACGACATTGATTTTGTCCCAGCAGGCAGCAACTTGCTCTTTCCAGGCAGCGATTTCCTTAGCCTTGGCATTATCGTTGGCAGCCAAAGTCTTGAAGCGGGTAGCCTGTGGATCATAGAACTTAGTATAGTAATCGTCCAACTGACGCTTCATGGTGTAGTGAGGAGCAATCTGAGCGATAGAATTCTTGATGGTTCTTACCCAACCTTCAGAATAGCCCTTCTTGTTACGTGCATAGTACAACGGCAGGATTTCATTCTCCAGCAAGCTGTAGATGGTAGCAGCATCAAGCTGATCCTGATGAGCCTGATTCTCGTAAGTACGCTTCTCGGTCAATGCCCAGCCAGCACCTTCGCGATAGCCTTCCAGCCACCAACCGTCGAGTACTGACAGGTTGAGCACACCGTTCATCAAAGCCTTTTCGCCAGACGTACCGGATGCCTCAAGCGGACGGGTCGGAGTGTTCATCCAGATATCCACACCGCTCACCAGACGACGGGCCAGCTGCATGTCGTAGTTCTCCAGGAAAATGATCTTACCCAGGAACTCCGGACGCTGAGAGATCTCATAAATCTTCTTGATCAGACCCTGACCGGCACCGTCAGCCGGATGTGCCTTACCGGTGTAAAGGAACTGTACCGGATAGTTCGGGTTGTTTACAATCTTAGCCAAACGGTCCAGATCGGTGAACAACAGGTGAGCACGCTTGTAAGTAGCGAAACGACGACCGAAACCGATCAACAGGGCATTCGGATTGATCTTGTCCATCAAAGAAACCACACGTAAAGGATCACCCTGGTTCTTCAGCCAGCTTCCGCGGAACTGTTCGCGGATGTAATCAATCAGCTTGTTCTTCAGTTTCAGACGAGTGTTCCATACCAACTCATCAGGTACATTATAGATGCCTTCCCAGATGCTCTGATTACTTTGGTCGCTCATGAAATTCTTGTCAAAATGCTTGATGTAGAACTCTTTCCACTCTGTAGCAGCCCATGTCGGGAAGTGAACACCATTGGTTACATAACCTACATGACTTTCTTCCGGGAAATAACCTTTCCAGATGTCAGAGAACATCTCGCGAGAAACCTTTCCGTGCAACCAGCTCACACCATTAACTTCCTGGCAGGTGTTGCAAGCAAAGGTTGACATACAGAAACGCTCAGAATGATCATCCGGATTCTGACGACCCATACCGATAAACTCATCCCAAGTGATACCCAACATTGCCGGATAACCGCCCATGTATTTTCCGAACAGACCTTCGTCAAAATAGTCATGACCGGCAGGAACCGGAGTGTGTACGGTATAAAGAGAAGAAGCACGAACCAGCTCCAATGCCTGATTGAAGGTAAGACCAGACTGAACATAATCCAACAGACGCTGTACGTTGCACAGAGCGGCATGTCCTTCGTTGCAGTGATAGATATCCTTCTTGATACCCAATTTCTTCAAAGCGAGCACACCACCGATACCCAACAGGATTTCCTGCTTCAAACGGTTTTCCCAGTCACCGCCATACAGAGCGTGAGTGATTCTGCGGTCGAACTCAGAGTTCATCTCATTGTCTGTATCCAACAGATACAACTTGATACGACCTACATTGACACGCCATACATATGCATGTACAAAGTAATTCAAATAAGGAACATCCACAACCATCGGATTGCCGTCTGCATCCAACTGACGCTCCAACGGAAGGCTTCCGAAATTCTGAGCCTCATAGTTTGCAATCTGCTGTCCGTCCATAGACAAAGTCTGAGTAAAGTAACCGTAACGATACAGGAAACCTACCGCACACATGTCTACATTACTGTCTGAAGCTTCCTTCAAATAGTCACCGGCCAATACACCCAAACCACCTGAATAGATTTTCAATACATGGTTCAAGCCATACTCCATACAGAAATAAGCAACGGAAGCTCTCTTGTGGTTCGGCTCTACGTCCATATATGCACGGAACATCTTATAAACGGCATCAACACGTGCCAGAATCATTTTGTCCTGAGCCAGTTCTTCCAAACGTTCATAGCTGAGTCGCTCCAAGAGCAATACCGGGTTCTGTCCTACTTCCTCAAACAAATCCTCATCCAATGAGCGGAACAAATCACGTGCTTCATGATTCCAGGCCCACCAGATATTACGTGACAATTCGGCCAATTTACTCAGCTCTTCTGGAATACGTGACTTTACGTTCACCTCTTTCCAGCTGATTCCATTTGAATTACTTGCTTTAATTTTCATAAGTTCTAAAAATTAGATTCAGTTAAATATTTCATTTCTTGTTTCTCATCGCAGCACGCGCAAGCGCAAAATCATAAGCTTGGTAATAATACTCTATAAAATTCTTCCATAATGCTTTAGACGCAATACGCTCGGATTTTTTTCTAATCTTACGTACTTCTGTTTCCGGAAGAGCCGCAAACGCGGTAATTTCATTACAGATATTCATGGCAACATCCTGGAAATTATAGTCTGTACGCTGAATCACGGCAACTCCATCACCGAGTGTACCTTCATGGCCCAAAACGTCATTGACCCACATGCCAAAACCGGATAGATTGGTAGTAACACAAGGAATATGGAAAGCAACACTTTCCAATGGAGTATATCCCCAAGGTTCATAATATGAAGGATAAACACACAAGTCATTACCAATGAGCAAATCGTAATAACTCATATTGAAAATGCCATCAGCTCCATCCAAATAACAAGGTACAAAAACAACCTGTACCCGATCAGACGGCGAATTGGCCAACTGATAATATCTTAATGTGTTTAACACGGCATCTTCTGCCTCATTATGTAAATGATGGGTAATTACCGGATTGGACAATGGTCCGTCAGCAACCTCACCCTGCAAACGTGCCAAAAGATCTTCCCGTGCACCGGCGCACCAGGCTGGCACCTCAACAAGAGCCAAAATCGGTCGTGAAAGATCCTCGCGTTTATTCAGCAGATTAAGTGTATTGAGAAATACATCTATTCCCTTATTCTTAAATTCATAACGACCGCTTGTGGTTACAATCATTGTATCCTCTGACATTTTGTTGCCTGTAAGCTGCTCGGCCACCTGAAATATTTTGGCACGGGCCTTGCGACGTGCAGCAGTAAACTGTGCTCCCTTAGGAACAAAGTCACTCTCAAATCCATTCATCAGTACCACATCGGCCGGACGCTCCAACAGAACCTCGCATTCACGGGCTGTAACCTGACTTACCGTCGTAAAACAGTCAACGTAATGTGCTGTCTGGCGTTCGATAGAATGCTTTGACTGCATATTCAGTTCCGCTGCCATCTGATTTCCGTTATAAGCTGTAAGATAATCGTAAAGCGGCTTATTATTTCCGGCAATCGAACGACCGATGCTTGTAGCATGTGTAGTAAAAATCGTGGCGATCTGCGGAACATGCTTGCGAATATACAATGCGCCTAATCCCGTCATCCACTCATGTGCCTGATAAATCACCTCATATTTATCACGAAGCATATAATTATAAATGCTTTCCACAACCAGACCGGCGGCATAAGAAAACATGGAAGCCTCATCATAATCTCCGTATGCATGCAGAGAATCAACCTGATAGTCTTCCCACATTTTTGCATAAATACTATTTTTTATTTCGTAATATGAAGAGAAATCCACCAGCACAGCTATTGGTTTTCCGGGAATGTTCCAACGCCCTACACGTATCTTTAATCCTTGTTTTTCTGCTTCTGTTTTCCATCCGGACAACAGTTTCTTGTCTTCACGGAACAATGGGTTTTTCACGGTGCTCCAAACATCCGGACCTATAAACACAACCTGGTCCTTTATACGTTCCTGTAAGGTCTTGGCACGAGTGGAAAGTACGGTATAGATACCACCAACTTTATTACATACCTCCCAACTCGATTCGAAAATAAATAGTGTGTCTTTACTCATTTATTAACATTTATAGTTCGATGCAAATATACATAAAAAACATGAAAGCAAAATTCTTTTACTTCTTTTTTTTTAAAAAGACCACTCTATTCCTTTAAAAAACAAAATAAAAACACGGATCAAAAATCAGAATCATTTCTTAAAATTCAAGATTATGACAGGATATTTGGAACTATATTCTGATAATATATTATCTTTGCGGATATAAACTAAATTGTAATGATATTATGAAAAGAAATTTAATGTTTTTCATTTTATGCGTATGCAGCCTTATTGCGATGGGACAACAAACATTCAAAGCCAGCTTGTCCTGCAAAGAGGAGAATTTGCATTTGACAATTGATTTGTATGAGGAAAGTATCAATGTTCCCGGCATGGAAATGTTTGGTCCGATGCACGGTTATCTGAATGGGAATGTATATGGTATATGGACAATCACTTCATCCAAAATCATCAATGAGAACACTGCCTTGATCCGTCTGTCCAATGATCAGGGATCTGAAACGCAGGAAGTAAAACTGACCAAAAATGAGGACCAATACATTTTTGAACAGATAGACGGAGTCTGCATTAAAAAGGTAGTTGGGAGAAAACTGGTAAAAATCCCCAAAAAACTCATATTTAAAGTATCAGAATAAATCAAAACAGAAAACGAGTCTGTTTCAAAACGGAAATGCAAAAGTAAAAATCTTACAGTTTGAAACCTAATAATAAAAAAACTCCTGACTTAGCCCTTGTTTATTGCATTTACAGGACTAAAAGCAGGAGTTTTTCTTGTTGTAGCTTATAGATTGTAAGTAGTCGTCCCTTAAAAATATCTTTATTCGCTGATATTCAATAATTTAATCTATAGAAAGTTTTGATAAATCTG
>CALUKY010000014.1 GCA_944321345.1 uncultured Paraprevotella sp. | reverse complement strand
AACCTACTTCTGGCGGCAGCGGCCTATAACTTCAAAAGAGCCATGAAAGCTCTTTTTGGTATGATTCAAAAAATTTGTGAGATACTGTCTGTGAACAATATCTCGCAAAAATGGGCTTTTTAAGGGACGACTAAGTAAGCTTATCTCTGTTTTTTTATTCTCGAAAATACAATTATAATTCTTACTTGATCAGATGCAAATCAAAAGCTGAAAATACTGTTGGCCATATAAAGCAGATAAACGAATATCAACGACAGGCCTTCCCAACGTGAAATCCGTCGATTCGTAAAGGCAAAGCCCCACAACAGGAGGATACTGCCTAGGAGCAACAGCAAATCTACCTCTGTAATACTCATTGCCGATATCGGTGAAACCAATGCACACACTCCAACAACAAAGAAGATATTAAAGATATTACTGCCTATCACATTTCCGATAGCAATGGCTGAATTTCCTTTACGGGCCGCTACAATAGAAGTTGCCAATTCTGGCAAAGAAGTACCTCCAGCGACAATGGTCACTCCTATAACATGTTCACTCACGCCCCATGAACGTGCCAGATCAGAAGCGGACTCTACAAAGAAATTGCCTCCAAAGATCAAGCCGGCCAATCCCAATACAATATACAGTGCTATACGCCACAAACTATACTCCGGCACCTTTTGATCGGCAGATTCAGTTGCCACATCAGAAGATTTTGCCATAGAAAAGGTATAATACATAAAGATTACAAAGAAGAGCAAAAGAATCAAGCCGTCGCCCATCGTAATCACCTGCGTGTCCGCATCCGCAAAAACCGTATCCTGACATAACACATACAACGCCAACGACGCCAGCAATGCAAACGGAATATCCTTGGAAAGCGAACTGCGACTTACCCATATCGGATAGGTCAAGGCCGATGCTCCGACAATCAAAAGGGTATTAAAAATGTTACTCCCGACAATATTACCCATCGAAATAGCCTCGTAATGGTGCAGTACAGCTGTAAAACTGGTCACGAACTCCGGCAGCGAGGTTCCAAAAGCTACAACTGTCAGTCCAATTACCAAATCAGGCACATGAAAACGGCGCGCCAACGCTGTTGCTCCATCTGTCAATTTGTCAGCACCCCACAATACCAGAACAATACCTGCAATCAATAACAAATAACTCATAAGAATAATCTTTTGATTTTAAAATTACTCTCTGCGACCCATATAAATCATAATATAATATACTAAAGACGCCAATGATCCTAAAGCAGCGACTACATATGTATAAGCAGCGGAACGAAGTGCAGACACAGCCGCGCCATGATTGCTCATATTGGTCACTCCAGCCTGGCTCAACCAATTCACCGCACGCCGACTTGCATCAATCTCAACCGGCAAAGTAACAAAGCTGAATAAGGTGGTCATGGCAAACAAGGCGATACCGAAAAGCATGATACCCGGATAAACATTTAATGTAAACATTCCGATAAGCAAAATCCATTGCATCCAGGATGAAGCAAAAGACACAGCCGGAACCAAAGCGCTGCGCATGCGTAAAGGCGCATAAGCCTTGGCATGCTGTACGGCGTGCCCACACTCATGTGCGGCTACGGCAGCTGCGGCCACACTACAAGAATTATAGACATCCTCGCTCAGGTTAACCGTTTTCTTTGTCGGATCATAATGATCGGTCAGAAATCCAGGAGTACAGGTCACCTGCACATCATATATACCATTATCACGCAGCATTTTGACCGCCACATCACGTCCTGTAAGTCCTCCATCAACCGGAATCTCCGAATAACGTTCAAATTTACTCTTTAGGTTTGCCTGAATCAAATAACTCACTATTGCAAAACCAATAAAAATAATCCATCCCATATTAAATCTGTTATTTATAATGTTTCAAATATAGACCTTCAAAATCCGTGCCACAATTCACTCCTGACATTTTTTCACTACATATCCATCAAAAAACATTGCTTTTGAATTATCCTTTTAAGAAAAACACTATATTTGCATTTATGTGCATCATTTAAAATCCGAATCATGAGAATGAAATACATATCACTATCACTTTTTACCTTACTGCTTGCAACAGGCATGTGTTTCTATTCCTGCAATAAAAAAGCAGGAAATGAAAAGCAAGCACAAAGTTTGACTTCGTCAAAAGACGTATTAACTCCAGACACAGCCTTATATGGCAGTTTGGGCGAAGGCACCGGAATGAGTTGCGTAGAAATCATTACCCATACCGGCGACACACTAACCCTTAACAAAATCAATGAACAGACCGGATACGCCGGTACTTTATTGGGAGGAACGGAGCATTATGGCGACTCTTTGACCATAACTACAGACTCCAACCGTGAGAACATAATCACTTTGGTAAATATAAAGACTCTGACCAAAGAATGGCAGACCAACCCTGACAGCATTACCCTAAAGCTGAACCCCGACGGAAGTATACATCTGAAACGAAACGGCAAACAATGGAACCATTGGAAAATGTGGAACACCCAGCTTATATTAGGCCAGCAGAAAGAAGGCGAGCTATCTGAATGTGATACTTTTGAAATCCGAGAATTAAACCAGGATTCCCTGGTAATAGCCAATCCAAACAATATGCTTAAATTTTATAAGAAATAATATAGAATATGGCAGTTTCTCCTAAAATGATCCAATGCATTCATTGCAAACATGGAAAATTCATGCAATGGATGAAAAATCCGATTATCTGTCAATGTACCCTGACGGATGAACGATTCGTAGCCGAAGCCAAACGTTTGTGTTCTACATTTGAAGGTACACAAGCTGAACCACAAATCACTCATTATAAAAATTACAATGACGAAATATAAAGAATCAGGGGGAATCTGCATGAGATATCCCCCTGATTCTTTATATTCTCTAAGTTTTTTGACAAAACTGTCATTTAACAGCAATACATTCAACTTCAACCAATGCACCTTTAGGCAATGCCTTCACAGCAACAGCCGAACGTGCCGGAAACGGAGCCGAGAAGAATGTGGCATAAACCTCATTCATCGCCGCAAAATCATTCATGTCTGCCAAAAACACAGTAGTCTTTACAACATGACTCAAATCCAGACCTGCAGCTTTCATTACCTCAGAAGCATTTGTCAAAGCCTGACGGGTTTGCTCCTTAACACCACCTGCTACCATCTCACCCGTTGCCGGATCAATAGGAATCTGACCAGAAGCAAAAACAAATCCGTTAACTTCAATTGCCTGACTGTACGGACCGATAGCAGCCGGTGCCTTGTCTGTGTGTAATACTTTCTTTTCCATAATTTCTTTATATTAAATTAAACCCTTCATGAATCAAAGCCTCGCGAATACTCTGAATGTGCTCTTCATTACGTGTTTCCACAGTCATCCGTAATTCACAGGAATTCACCTGCTGACTATCATCATTGCGCTCGTGCTGCACCCGGATTACATTTCCGCCCAACTCTGCAACAACCTTGCTTACTTCGACCATTTGCCCAGGCTTGTCTTCCAACTCTACGCTAAAAGTAAAAACACGACCGCTCTTGGCCATACCTCTGCTAATCACACGGCTTAAAATCGTAACGTCAATATTTCCGCCACTCACAATGCAGACTGTTTTTTTCCCTTTTATCGGCACTTTATTAAACATAGCGGCAGCAACACTGACAGCACCCGCTCCTTCGGCAATCAGTTTCTGGTGTTCCAAAAGCGTAAGGATAGCGGCACAGATCTCATCCTCCGTCACAGTCACTATTTCATCCACATATTTACTGCATATTTCATAGGTAAAATGCCCCGGCTTTTTTACAGCAATACCATCTGCTATCGTTGAAACAGTGTTCAAGGTCTTACGACACTGCTGTTCCAGACTGTAAAGCATACTCGGTGCTCCTTGAGCCTGTACCCCATAGACTTTAACCTTTGGATTCAGGGATTTTATGGCAAAAGCGATTCCGCTGATCAACCCTCCGCCTCCAATAGGCACAATAACTGCCTCCAAATCCGGCAATTGCTCCAACAGTTCCAAACCAATGGTACCCTGCCCTGCAATTACATGCTCATCGTCAAACGGATGTATAAAAGTATATCCCTGCTCATCGCGCAACCGAATAGCTTCCTGATAAGCGTCGTCATAAACTCCGGGCACCAGACAGATATCCGCTCCATAACGCCGGGTGGCCTCCACTTTACTGATCGGAGCTCCTTCCGGCAAGCAAATCAAGGACTTTATACCATGTGAGGAAGCTCCCAAAGCAACTCCCTGCGCATGATTTCCCGCAGAACATGCAATAACACCGCGCTTCTGTTCTTCTTCACTTAATTGAGATATTTTATAGTAAGCTCCCCGAAGCTTAAAAGATCCAGTTGTCTGAAGATTTTCCGGTTTTAAATAAATATCGCATTCAGCATTGATATTTGGTGCATGGATTAAGTCAGTGTGCCTGATTATCTGGCTTAACACATAGCGTGCCTTGTAAAAGTTATCCAGATTCAACATATCATTCTCGTTTTGTGTGGTACAAAAGTGCAAAAAAATCTGAAGTCAACCAAGCGTAAAACCAAAAATATTCTTTAATTAAATCGCAACATGAAAATAAAACTAATGTAATTATTCAATTTTTATTTTATAAATATGATACAACAAAGTCAATTTTTTTGTACCTTTGTCCAAGTTTTCGGAACAAGTCAATTTTAAATAGGTATTTATTGAAGCAGAAATATAATCAATTTAAACAATAACCAGCATGAGATTACAAAAATTCGCCTTCTCGCTTGCTTTGGCAGCAGTTGCAACACCGGCTTTGGCCCAATACGAAGGAACTTCTGTGTATGACCGTATCGGTCACGGACAGGACAGTATTGATGTATTGAATAATCTCGTTCAATATCGCAACTATTATAAAGCCAAAGATTGGGTTGCAGCTTATGAACCTTGGAAACAGGTTTTGACCAAAGCTCCTTTTGCTCAGGTAGGTGTATATGCCTATGGTGCTGCCATTTTAGGAAATCTGATTATCAACACCACCGACATGGCACAGAAAAAGGCATACTTCAATGAACTGATGGATTTGTATGACACCCGTTTGAAGAATTTGGATGGTCTTAATTCATTTACCAGCGAAAATGCTCAGGCTACAAAAGGAGACGTAGTTGCCCGCAAAGCATTCGATTATGCTTATTACGGACAGGGAGTAGCAGACGATTTCAGCATAGACAAAGCTTATGCCATGTTCCGCGAAGGTATAGACATGATTAAGGCTGAAGGTGCCAAGGAAATACCAGGTTTCGTATTGGATAAGTTTTTCGACATTTCTTATCAGAAATATGTAGCAGACAACCAAGGCTTCAGAGCACAGTTCCTTCAAGATTATCTGGAATCACGCGAAGTATGTGAGAAAATGCTAGAATTGGCCAATCAGGCTCAGGATCAGGTATCAGCACAGAAAATTGTTGCCCAGTATGACCCGACTTTAAGTCGTATTGAAACCATCTTCGCCCAGTCTAAAGCAGCAGACAGAGATCAGATTATTGCAATATTCACACCTAAAGTTGAAGAAAACAAGGACAATCTGGCATATCTGAAATCAGCGTTGGTTCTGTTGGCCACTAACGACTGTGACGATACGGACGTTTACTACAAGGCAGCAGAGTATGCCTACAATATCGAGCCTAGCTACGAGTCTGCGATCGGTATGGCTCAGAAAATGAGCAAAGCCGGAAAGAGCGCAGAATCAGTACAGTACTATGACAAGGCTTTGGAATTGTGCAAGACAGAAACAACCAAAGCAAACATTGCCCTGAAGATTGCCAGCGCACTCTCAAAAGCAAATGACGTAAATAGTGCATTCAGCTATCTGGATAAGGCAATAAGCTACAATAGTGCTGTAACAGGAAGAACTTATCTGTTGCGCGCACAGATATTGGCTAAGCAGAAAAAGTTTACCGAAGCTGCCAACTATTGCACCAAGGCTGCAGAAGCTGATATCAGTATCTCCGGTACCGCAAACCGCCTGAAAGCAAACATCATCGATGTACAGCGCAAGAATGCCGAATACGAAAAAGCGAATGCGGCATATCAGGCAGAAAAGGCAAAACGCCAGAAAGAAGAAGACTTCTGGAAAGCAGGACAGTAATCGTAAGATTATTCACTCCTATATAATAAAGGAGGAAACCATTTCATTTGGTTTCCTCCTTATTTTTGTCTTCATCCTCATCAAGCAAAAATATTCACGAACTCGAAAAATCCAGGCAAAATATTCTGATAACACATCATTGAGAACAAGCGTCTTTACGGACACAAAAAATCACACTTTCCCATAAAAAAGTAAGAGATTAAGCCGTTATCTTTTCAAAGATAGAGAAAAGACAAAAAAAAATGAATAAAATGACAAACTTACAATCAGACGCAAAACACACCCTTTTTACAAAACAATTATAAAGCAGAAAGGCCATTTTTCTATTAAAATCACATCGAAGACGAATATCTAAAAACTTTTAGCAACTTTTTTTTGTGTTTTTCTCCCTTTTTCGTACTTTTGAATCCGAAAATTAATCATCAAAAAACTTAAGTCAAATGAATGCAAGCAAAGTGTTAGAGGATCTGAAGAAAAGATTCCCTGGAGAAACAGAGTATCATCAAGCGGTAGAGGAAGTTTTGGGTACTATTGAAGAAGAATACAACAAACACCCGGAATTTGAAAAATACAATTTGATTGAGCGTCTGTGTATTCCAGACAGAATCTATAGCTTCCGTGTAACTTGGATGGACGACAACGGCAATGTGCAGACAAACATGGGCTACCGTGTACAGCACAACAACGCTATCGGTCCTTACAAAGGAGGTTTGCGCTTCCACCCGTCAGTAAATCTTTCAATCTTGAAGTTCCTGGCTTTCGAGCAGACTTTCAAGAACTCATTGACAACCCTTCCTATGGGTGGTGGTAAAGGTGGTTCAGACTTCAACCCAGCTGGCAAGTCAGATAACGAAATCATGCGATTCTGCCAGGCATTTATGACTGAATTATGGCGTCATATCGGTCCGGATACTGATGTTCCTGCCGGTGATATCGGTGTTGGTGGCCGTGAAGTTGGTTACCTGTTCGGTATGTACAAGAAGTTGGCAAAGGAATTTACCGGAACTTTGACCGGAAAGGCTATGGAATTCGGCGGTTCACTGATCCGTCCTGAGGCAACCGGTTACGGTAACATCTACTTCCTGCAGGAAATGCTGGCAACTAAGGGCTTGGACATGAAGGGTAAGGTTTGTGCCGTTTCAGGTTCTGGAAACGTAGCTCAGTATACTATTGAAAAAGCTATCGAATTAGGTGCCAAGGTAGTTACCTGCTCAGACAGCAACGGTTACATCTACGATCCGGATGGTATTACTACTGAGAAGTTACAGTTTATCTTCGAATTGAAGAACGTACGTCACGGACGTATCAAGGAATATGCCGATAAATTCGGTTGCCAGTATGTTGAGGGCGAGCGTCCTTGGGGCGTTAAGTGCGACATCGCATTGCCTAGTGCTACTCAGAACGAAATCAACGGTGAAGATGCAAAGAAGCTGGTAGCCAACGGCTGTATCGCAGTATCAGAGGGTGCAAACATGCCTTCAACTCCGGAAGCTATCCATGTATTCCAGGAAGCTAAATTACTCTATGCTCCAGGTAAGGCTTCAAATGCCGGTGGTGTATCTGTATCTGGTCTGGAAATGTCTCAAAACTCCCTGAAACTGAGTTGGACTCGCGAAGAGGTAGACGCTCGTCTGCACGGCATCATGAAGAGCATCCACGAGGCTTGCGTGAAATATGGAACTCAGCCAGACGGTTACGTAAACTACGTAAAGGGTGCCAATGTAGCTGGTTTCATGAAGGTAGCCAAAGCTATGATGGCTCAGGGCGTACTCTAAGAAATAGCTTTTATATCTAGAAATAGCCCCAACCTTCATCTTCAAAAATAACCCAAAGAGCATTGTCTGAACCAGGCAAACAAAGCTTCCTTAAAAAAATCGTTCCGACCATTATTATTTGGTCGGAACGATTTTTTGATCTCTCTAATATGTAATCTCTTAACGTACCAGAATCTTTTGCACCTCTTTACCGGAACGAAGCAAATACAATCCTGAAGGAAATTGAGATACTACTTTTAAATCTTCAACAACTCCTATCTTTATACCATCGGAACGATATACCTGCCATAACTTCTTCTCCGAAGATTCAGAAGGAAGACTTCGGACAGCTGTTGTTTTCTGCTCCAGGAAATTAAAGCTGATCTTGCCATCCTTCTCCATAATATTATAAATAGGCTTAGACATCAACGCCAACCCACTCGTATTTGGAGTGTTCAACAAAGCCGCCGGTGTACTGGTATCAGTAATCTGATTTACTCCACTTGTTCCCGGAAAAAGGTCACCGGCATAACTTTGCACAGTTCTTTGCAACTGATTGTCAGCAGGAATAATAGACATACGTTGTCTCTGAGCCTTGGTATTTACCGTGTTATAATCCCAAGCCCGTGAATCATAATCAACATGAACCACCATCAATCCGTGTCCATACATATAACTATCCCACCCTTTCTGCTGGCGATTCTCAAGCAGATAATATTCATCGGTATTCGCATCATTCACCAGCGCATAGGCCACCGGTTCATCCGACAAGGCAGGCAATTCACTCACTGTAGTGGTATCCGTAAGCACTATCGGTTCCAGCCAGCCACACATCATACGCTCATAGGCCGTATATCCGATAGGAGTGTTCCCATTATTATTATAACACCCGTAATCCATCAGGCTCCACACATCCATACCAAAATTAACACCGTTGACATCATAAAAATCCGGAATACCAAAACAATGTGAAAACTCATGACACATCGTGCCAATACCGGATAGTGTGGTTCCGGAAGTTCCTGTCAGTTCACTGCTGCATGCATATTTACCTACGATTGTACCATCTATAACCAGATTTGATCCGTCACGATTCTGCACATAGGACTGATGAGGCCAAACGGTATTGCTCGACGCACCATTGCTTTCAGCATAGCCAGCATAAACCACAAAAATCTGCTCTGCCTCCCCATCACCATTCCAGTCATAAGCGCTAAAATCCACCTGATCTTTAATCAGAAGACAGGCATCCAAAACCATTTCTCCGGGACGAGCATCAAATCCACGCACATTCCTGCCATAATAACTCATCGGATTGGGAAGAGTAACCGGTCCGACCACATCGAAAGAAAAATCAAACTTACCATATGACTGACTTAGAAAATAATCGCGTACACTTCCATACTGCCCGTGTTCCTTATATCCTTCCTCGTTCATATAACGGAAGAAGGTATTATGAGGATCAGGAGTTTGCATCTTCACATCACTGAAGTTAACCAAGATAACCAAGCCTTTTTTCTTTCCTTCCATCGGTTCGCCCAGTATCTGACTACCGAAACTGCGGACAACTGTACGAAGTGGTGCCAAACGGATTACATTACTCCGCTGACGTTTATCATACGTATCAGAAACCTGATTTTCAAACGCCAGTTTCAGACTATCCGCCATCTGACGCTCTGCAATGCTACGCAGTCCAGGTTCATGAGCCATATATTCAGAACAAACAAACAAAGTATCGGAAGACAACGCGGCATAATAAAACCCCGAACCGACTTCTTTTACCGGTATTCCATCCAAAGTGGTATAATAACGCAGGAATTCATCTCCGCAAAGTTTTATCTGAAGAGTAGTTCCGTCAGGCTGGATAATCGTTTTCACTATATTACGCGCAGGTACTGCATATAGTGAGGGAGCGATCAGCAAAACGCCTCCCAAAAATATTCCTTTTATTCGTTTGTTCATAAATTCATTCCTTTTATTTTAAATATAGTTTTCCATTGAAGTTTTTCGACTTCACCACATATAATCCTTTCTTCAATGTTTTGCGTGCTTCAGACAGAGTAGCAGTAAGCACTTTGGTTCCCTGTATATGATAAATGTCTACAACTGTATCTTCTTGAGGAATATCCTGAATAGAGTTTACAGTTACACCTGCTGTTTTCCAATCTGAATATGCAGAATTCTCATATTTGTCAGCCAATGCCATGACACGGTAACAGTAATCCACATTTTCAGACAATCCCTTCAGATCTACAAGATTAGTTTTAACAGAGTCTATGCATTGTATATTTTCATCATTAAGATCATCTACCCTTTTATATTCAATCCGATAAGCCTCAGCATGATCAACTGACGGCCAGGTAATTTGCAGTCCATAAGGTATATTCTCTTCACGGGCCTGATCTACAGGAGGAGTGGAAAGGACTGCAAGAGGCATAAACTTAAACGAAACTATTCCGTCTTTTTCCTCAATCTGCTTAATGGGTTTCTTCATGAACTCTCCGCGATATACCTCTGCTGCAGGAGTGCTTGCATCAGTCAGTTCCGTATTGCCGGTCTTTCCCGGATAAGGATGTCCGGCCAAGGCATCAAGAAGTTCGGCAGATGTTTCGGCATTGAAATTACCGATAAGCTTATTGTTTGCAGGAATGATCGTCATGCGCTGCTGATAGATGTCTGTATTTACCTGATTGGTATTCCATATATCGGCATCATAATCAACATGCGTTACAATCATGCCATGTCCTAATTTAGAAAGCATGGAGTCCCAACCTTTGGGCTGCATATTATGCAGTACATAATATTCATTTGGGTTCTGGTCATTGGTGATTTTATAAGCAACTCCTCCATCTTCCAAAGATTTCATACGGACAGTTTGCGGTTCGTTTAACTCAACAAGATGACGCCATCCCATAAAATCACGTTCATAACCATTATAACTGCCTGGATGATAACCGTTATTGGCAAAATATCCATAATCCATAACCGACCAGTAATCCATGCCAAAAGAATTATGAAGCGCATTATAGAAATCGGGCAAGCCCAACACATGCGACATTTCATGACACATAATACCAATTCCATCGGCCTTACCCCCTACAATAACTCCATTTTCCTTAATCGGTCGCAACTCGTTACAACAAGCTGATACAGCAAAGGTCATATCACCTACCGTCATTTTTCCATTAGTTTCTTTCGGCCAAATTGTAGAAGCACTTCCGCCATTGGCCTGTCCCAAACCTGCATAAAGGAAAAACACCATATCGGTCATACCATCGGAATTGCTGTCATAAACCGACCAGTCCGAACGAAGAGCCTGAGCCTTAGCCACAGATTCTTTATAAAACTCGGCCATATTCACATCAATATCTCCATCTTTATCCTGACCATAGTATGCAGCTTCTTTATCCAAAGTTACCGGACCAATGATATCAAAATCCCAAAACAAGGTACTGTCGCTTTGAGCAACAAAATAATCGCGCACAGCCCCATAACTGCCGGCACCGGTATAATTGTTTCCGTCCTTAGTGCCATTACAATACTTATCGTAGAAGGAATTTACGGCATCCTGACCTTCGGCTACACTGAATGCCTTATCCTTAAACTGTACCAGAATTACCGGAACCTTATAGGTTCCTTTAGGAGTCAGATTGGCTCCTATACGTGCTGACGCAACAGTTTTTCTCACACGTGCAGCCTGCTGAACAGCTGTATTCAATCCATATGAGGCCAAACGGAATACCTCTCCGCTACCCACCGGCTCAAACATGCGCCCCTGTTTATCCATATAAAAACAACCATATTCATCACCCCAGAAAGTAACTTCAACAGTCGTGCCGTCAAGCAAGGTTATTGTCTTCTGACATTTCTCAGCAGGTGCAGCAGACAACTGCCAAGCCCATGCAGACAATAATAAAGTAGAAAATAATTTCTTCATATTTTAAGTAATTAAATGTGAGCAAATATACGAAAATCCGGTTAACAAGAATGTATGCAATCCATTTTTCTTGCACTCGGACTTTATTTTGTAAGAATCCGTTTTCAAAAGATTTAGCAATCCGATCCAAAAGAAAATCAATCATTGTCCTGCGGTTTCATATCCGTGCATTCATTTTAAATGTTTATCTTTGCAACATTATCAAAGAAATACAAACAACCTATGATCAAGAAAGCAATAGGTCTTCTGGCTGGAATCGCTATCATTGGTGGAGTCAGTTTTGACCAGATCCAGAATTTTCTGGGTCGTAGTGAACAGATAACCTCAAAGGTTATTGCGCAAACCAAAGTACCGGATTTCGGGAAAACAGAAAAAGCCGGAACCGGCAAGAAAAACAATTCCAGAAAAATGCGTCTGGAAATTCCGGCCTTCCTGACTGATCGCCCTGAGGAAGTAATCTGGCACGACGGATATACCGTTTCCTTTAACCGACGCACCAAAATACCAAATTGGGTGGCCTGGGAATTAACCAAAACCCGAACAGAAGGGACAGTAAGCCGTAGCGATGACTTCCAACCGGATCCGGATGTAAAAAAAGGAAGTACGGCCGAAGTCAATGACTATCGCGGTTCGGGGTATGACCGTGGACATATGTGTCCGGCAGCGGATAACAAATACAGTGAACAGGCCATGAGCGAGTGTTTCTATTTCAGCAACATCTGTCCGCAATTACATAATCTGAATGGAGGCGACTGGAAAGAACTTGAAGAAAAATGCCGCAAATGGGCACGAAAATACGAAACCATCTATATAGTATGCGGTCCTATTATTTACAGTTCTTATCCGAAAACTATCGGACAAAACAAAATTACAGTGCCCGACGCTTTTTATAAAGTAATCATGCGGCAGGAGAATGACGGAAAAGCAAAAGCCATCGGATATGTATTCAAACATAAAAAACAAAACAATCCGCTGAATGAATATGCTGTCAGCGTTGACGAAGTGGAAAAACTTACCGGCATTGATTTCTTCAGCAAGCTGCCGGACGATGTGGAAGACAAGATGGAAGCCAGCTTTAATGTTTACGACTGGCAATAACTACCTGTTTATATATTAATAGTTATGAAAATTGAAGTTTCAAACGAAATCCGGAGCATTTGCCCGAATTTCATAGGTGCAATACTTACAGCCACCATCACAAATACAGAATATGACGCCGAACTCTGGAAAGAAATCCAGGAAGAGGAAGCACGCATCCGCACACACAATCTGGACTACATCCGCGAGATAAACTCCATTCAAAGTACCCGGACCGCCTATAAAGCATTCGGCAAGGATCCCAGCCGTTACCGTCCGGCCGCAGAATCCCTTATCCGCAGAATCCTGAAAAATCAGGAGCTCTATCAGATCAACACGGCTGTGGATTTGATCAATCTGGCTTCCATAACTACCGGATACTCCATCGGAGGATTCGATGCAGACAAAATAACCGGTGATGTAACTTTGGGAGTAGGACGTGCCGATGAACCGTATGAAGGTATCGGACGTGGGATTCTTAATATAGAAGGTCTGCCGGTATACCGTGACCAGATCGGAGGATTCGGCACTCCCACCAGTGATCACGAACGCACCAAACTTGATTTGGACACACAGCGCACCACTGTACTTATCAACGGTTACGACGGCAATAAAACCGGAGTGCAGGCCTGTGCCGAGATGATAGCAAAATTATTTGTAAAATATACAAAAACGACAGACTATGAGATCAACTTCTATGCTTAAAACAACATTATTACAAATTTTCTCCCTGATATTTCTTTTGGGATTTTCCAATGCGGCATATGCACAAATGCCGGAACCCGAACCTACCGTATTTATTCTTGTAAACGAACAGAAGGCAGCGATGCGTGCCGTGACAAGTCAGACCGAAGGCAAAAAAGGCTGGGATATTCAAGGTATTACAGTGGGAAAAAAACTGATCCGCTACTTTTGGGGCAAACAGTCCAAACAGCTGACTGACCAGAAACCGACCTTTGTCATTTACCCTAAAGACTGTACTCTGAACGACTATGCTCTGATTCGCCTGAACAAACGTCGCGATCATCGTCGTCTGCCCTACGCTAATCTGAATGAATGCGGTTACACCCGCATCAACATCGATTCTTTCGTAATCGAAAATCTTCCGGATATGGGATTTCAGGTAAGTCCGAAAGAAGATCTGTTTCCCGGAGAATATATACTGGTCAATCTGAAACAGACACCTTGTAATGAGGCTGGAGACATCGTAGCATATGACTTTTCTGTACAAGATTAATAGACAGAAGCAATCAAAGAATCAAAAAAATAAAATTTAGAAAGAAAAAGTGCATTTTCTTTTGCACGTATCAAATAAAAAACATATATTTGCAACAGAACAAAAACAAAAAGCTAAAAGAACAAATCATGAACATGAACAAGAATACATATTGGTGGTGGCGCTACTCAGAACTCAAAAGGTCGTGAGGAGCTAGTCTTGTATATCTTGGTGTTCATACTTGAAATAAAAAGATACTGAAAAGGCTTGTCGTACTTGCGACAAGCCTTTTTTTCATACCCGTAAACAACAACTAAAAAACAATATGAATATGAAATCTTACAACATTGATCAAAACGGTTATTATGGTGAGTTCGGCGGAAGTTTTATTCCTGAAATCCTTCACAAAGCAATTGAATCTCTGAGAGAACAGTATCTGACCATTCTGGAAAGCGAAGAATTCCAGAAAGAGTTTCACGAACTGCTGCGTGACTACGTAGGCCGCCCTTCTCCATTGTATCTGGCCAAGCGTCTGAGCGAGAAATACGGCTGCAAGATTTATCTGAAACGTGAGGACCTGAACCACACTGGAGCACATAAAATCAACAATGCTATCGGCCAGATTCTGTTGGCCCGCAAGATGGGCAAGAAGAGAATCATCGCTGAAACCGGTGCCGGACAGCACGGTGTGGCAACCGCTACCGCCTGCGCTTTGACGAACATGCCTTGCCGCGTGTATATGGGTGCTATCGACATTGAGCGTCAGCATGTCAATGTAGAGAAAATGCGTATGCTGGGAGCTGAAGTATTCTCGGTAACTTCAGGAAGCCAGACTCTGACAGATGCCGTAAACGAGGCTCTGCGCGACTGGTGTACCAATCCGGAGGACACCTTCTATCTGTTGGGTTCTGCCGTAGGACCTCACCCCTACCCTGATCTGGTGGCCCGTCTGCAGAGCGTCATCAGCAAGGAAATCAAGGAACAGCTCATGGAAAAAGAAGGACGCGACTATCCGGACTATCTGATGGCCTGCATCGGCGGAGGCTCAAATGCCGCAGGAACCGTATATCACTATATCGATGACGAGCGCGTAAATCTGGTATTGGGCGAGGCCGGCGGATATGGTATCGCCACCGGAAAGACTGCCGCTTCCATCACTTGCGGTACAGAAGGTATCATCCACGGTTTCCGTACTCTGATTCTTCAGGACGAGAACGGACAGATTCAGGAACCTTATTCTATCTCTGCCGGTCTGGACTATCCGGGAATCGGCCCTCTGCACGCTCATCTGGCAAAAGAAAGAAGAGCACAGGTGATGGCCATCAACGACGACGAGGCGCTGCGTGCCGCTTTTGAACTGACCCGTCTGGAAGGTATCATTCCGGCTCTGGAGTCTTCTCACGCTCTGGCCATGCTTCCGAAAATGAACTTCAAGAAAGACGATGTTGTGGTGCTCACCGTAAGCGGACGCGGTGACAAGGATCTGGAAACTTATCTGGCACACAAAGACGAATTCTGTCCGAACGACTAAGACACACGACATATGCAACAATACAAATATCATGTAAAATCACGACACATTCTGGGCGACCTGCTGACGCCCGTAAGCACTTACCTCAAGGTGCGCGACTTATATCCTCAAAGCGCCCTGATGGAAAGTTCTGATTATCACGGCAACGACAACAGCCGTTCATTTATCGCCTTGAACCCCATGGCCAGCATCGAGATTGGCCATGGGCGGGCTAAGGCTTCATTTCCCGACGGCACAAACACAGAACAGAACATTGACGACACTTGCAGAACCGAAGATGTGCTCAACGGTTTTCTGAACCGGTTTGCTGTAGAAGGCGAACACAGCCAATATTGCGGACTCTATGGCTTCACCTCTTTCAACGCCATACGTTATTTCGAACATATCCCCATCAAAGACAGTGTATCCGAAAAGAACGACGCGCCGGACCTGATCTATATACTCTACAAGCTGGTCATCGTGTTCGATCACTTCAACAATTCTCTGACTTTGCTGGAGCTGGTTTCTGAAGGTGAAGAGGACAGTCTCGAAGAATTGGAGAAAATGATTCTGCACCGGAAGTTTGCCACATATGCCTTCCGCCCTGTTGGCGACATCACCAGTACACTGACGGATGAGGAACACAAGAGCAACATACGCAAGGGTATTGCCCACTGCATGCGCGGTGACGTGTTTCAGATTGTATTGAGCCGGCGCTTCATCCAACAGTTTGAAGGAGATGACTTTAATCTGTACCGCGCTCTGCGCCACATCAATCCCAGCCCTTATCTGTTTTATTTTGACTTCGGAGGATTCCGCATTTTCGGTTCGTCACCGGAAACACACTGCAAGATTGAAAACGGAAAGGCCTATATTGACCCCATAGCGGGCACAACCAAACGCACCGGCAACAAGGAAACGGATCAGAAGAACGCCGAATATCTGCGCCACGACCCGAAAGAGAATGCCGAGCATGTCATGTTGGTGGATCTGGCGCGCAATGATCTGAGCCGCAACTGCGAGCACGTGCAGGTGGAATTCTACAAAGACATGCAGTATTACAGCCACGTCATTCATCTGGTGAGCCGCGTCAGCGGACAGCTGTTGCCTCAGAGCAATGCCATCAAGACCTTCATCGACACGTTTCCGGCAGGCACACTGTCGGGAGCACCGAAAGTAAAGGCCATGGAACTGATCTCACAATACGAACCCCACAACCGGGGCGCCTATGGCGGTTGCATCGGATTTATCGGACTGAACGGCGACCTGAACCAGGCCATTACTATCCGTACGTTTGTCAGCCGCAACCAAGAACTGTGGTTTCAGGCCGGAGGGGGCATCGTGGCCCAAAGCAATGAAGAATATGAACTTCAGGAAATCAACAACAAGCTCGGTGCGCTGCGCAAGGCCATCGAACAGGCCGGAAAGATTTCCTAATATAAGATTCCATAAAAGAACCGGATATGAAAGTAGTTATCATCGACAATTACGACTCGTTTACCTTCAACCTGAGTCACATGGTCAAGGAACTGGGAGCAGAAGTAACCGTATGGCGCAATGATCAGTTCCGCATGGAGGATCTGCAAGCCTTCGACAAGATTATCCTCAGCCCCGGACCGGGCATTCCCGAAGAGGCAGGCCTGCTGCTCGACACCATCCGCACTTATGCCGGAAAGAAACCTATCCTCGGAGTCTGCCTGGGGCATCAGGCCATCGGCGAGGTATTCGGAGCCCGGCTTACCAATCTGAGTCAGGTATTCCACGGCATACAGAGTCCGTGCCACCAGAAACACAACGACTATCTGTTCCAAAGCCTTCCGGAAACCTTCCCCATCGGACGTTATCATTCTTGGGTAGTGTCGCGTGAAGATTTCCCCGAAGAACTGGAAATCACCGCCTGGAGCGATGAAGGACAAATCATGGCACTGAAACACAAACAATACGATGTCCGCGGCATACAGTTCCATCCGGAATCGGTACTGACCCCACAAGGTAAAGACATCATTAAAAACTGGTTAACACATTACGACACAAATGAAACAGATTCTGACACGACTGGTCGAGAATGAAACCCTGAGCCGAGAGGAAACCCGGCAAATCATGCTCGACATTACCCAAGAAAAATACACCGACGTACAGATCACCGCCTTTCTGACTTCACTCCTGATGCGAGGCATTCAGGTAGACGAACTACTGGGACTGCGCGACGGACTGAAAGAAACCGGCAAGACACTTGATTTCTCGGACTTCAACACCATTGATATCGTCGGTACCGGTGGCGACAACAAGAATACCTTCAACATATCCACCTGTTCAGGATTTGTGGTGGCTGCAGCCGGATACCGGGTTGCCAAACACGGCAATTACGCTTCCACCTCCACTTCCGGCGCCAGCAATGTACTTGAAGCATTGGGCGTGCGGTTTACCGACAACGAAGACCAGCTGCGCCACAATCTGGCTACCTGCGGATTTACCTACCTGCATGCTCCGCTCTTTGCAAAAGGAATGAAGTTTGTAGCTCCGGTAAGAAAGGCCATGCAAATCCCCACTTGTTTCAATCTACTGGGGCCTCTGGTCAATCCTTCCAATCCCAAGAACCAACTGCTCGGCGTGGCCACTTTGAATCAGATGCGTCTGTACAGCAACGTAAACCAACAATTGGGTATCAACTACGGTATCGTAAACAGTATGGACGGTTACGATGAAATATCGCTTACGGGCACCTTCAAGATCAAGACTCCGGGCATGGAACAGATTTTTACTCCAAAGGATTTAGGATTGCCCGTCATCCGCCCGGAAGAGATATACGGCGGCGAGTCGGTAGAAGAGGCACGCGAGATTTTCGTGAGCATCCTCAAAAACGAAAGCAATGAAAGCCGTAAAACCGTTGTTCTGGTAAACGCAGCCTTTGCCATCAAGGTTATGGAACCGGATCTGGAAATGGGTGACTGTATGGCCCGGGCACGCGAAGCTCTGGAAAGCGGGAAAGCTTATCAGACTCTGCTACGCTATATCGAACAGAACAGTTAAAGACAACAAGAAACCATTCTCAAAAAAACACCACAAACACGATGAAAGATATATTGGAAGAAATCATGGCCCACAAACGCCATGAAGTAGAAGCCAGCAAACGAGAGGTTCCGTTGTCGGTACTGGCAGACCAATTAAAGGAGCGCAATCGCCAACACCAGCTCCGCCCCACTCATTCTCTGAGCCAGGCTTTACGCAACTCGGACAGCGGCATCATCAGTGAATTCAAGCGGAAGTCTCCATCAAAAGGATGGATCTCCCCAAATGCGGATCCGGCAATCATCGCTCCGGCATACGAACAAGGAGGCGCCAGCGCCTTATCCGTACTGACTGACGCAAAATATTTTGGTGGCAGCAGCGAGGACCTGCGCACGGCACGTTCAAAAGTAAGCCTTCCTATCTTGAGAAAGGACTTTATCTGCGATGAATACCAACTCTATGAAGCCCGTCTTTGGGGAGCGGACGCCATTCTGCTCATCGCATCAGCACTGGAACGTAGCACCTGTATCGCTCTGGCCTGCAAGGCAAAGGAACTGCAACTGGAAGTGCTACTCGAACTTCACCACGAGCGGGAACTGGAATATCTGAACGATGCTGTTGATGTGGTGGGTATCAACAACCGCAATCTGGGTACCTTCCACACTGATACCGAACATTCGTTTCTTTTGGCGGAACAACTGCCCCGTGAAATCGTCCGTATCTCGGAAAGCGGCATTTCGGACGCAGCCACAGCATGCGAACTGCGCCAAAAGGGTTTTCAGGGATTCCTGATCGGTGAACTGTTCATGCGCACCGTAAATCCAGGCGAAAGCCTGAAACATTTTCTTCAACAGATGCACGTATGAAAAAGCCGTTCTCCTGCATCAAAATATGTGGCATGAGCCAAAGCGACAATATCCGGCAAATAGAAGCATTGGGCATTGACATGATGGGATTTGTCTTTTGGGAGCCGTCCGCTCGTTACGTATCCCAAAAGCCGGACTATCTGCCGGCATGTGCCCGCACCGGCGTATTTGTCAATGCAACTCCGGAATATATTCTGTCCACGGTACGCGCCTATGGTCTTTCTTATGTGCAGCTCCACGGACAGGAATCCCCGGAATTTTGTCACCATCTGCACTTGGCTCTGAATCAAAGCGGACTCGCTTCCGTGCAGCTCATCAAGGCTTTCAGCATTGCGATGCCCGAAGATATAGAATCAGTCCGGCAATACGAAACTCAGTGCCGCTTTCTGCTCTTCGACACGAAGACACCTCTTCCCGGAGGTAGCGGTAAACAGTTCGACTGGCAGATCCTGCAGCGCTATTCCGGTACCCTCCCCTTCTTGCTAAGTGGCGGCATCGGTCCCGACGACATCAAAAGGCTGCATGAATTCCATCACCCGC
This sequence comes from uncultured Paraprevotella sp., assembly GCA_944321345.1. Classification (GTDB taxonomy): domain Bacteria; phylum Bacteroidota; class Bacteroidia; order Bacteroidales; family Bacteroidaceae; genus Paraprevotella. The sequence continues at coordinate 47,702 of CALUKY010000014.1, read as the reverse complement.
TCTGTGCCGGCATTGATCTGAACTCACGTTTTGAAATATCACCGGGAGTGAAAGACGCAACCCTACTGAGAAACTTTCTGACACTATTAAACTCATAAAAACATCAGACACAAAATGAACCGCATTAACAAATTATTCCAAGAGAAAAAGCAGAATATCTTTTCTCTTTATTTCTGTGCCGGACACCCTCAATTGGACAGCACAGTTGAAATCATCCAAACATTAGAAAAAAAAGGAGTGGATCTGATTGAGATCGGAATCCCTTTCAGCGATCCTTTGGCCGACGGGCCTGTTATTCAGAAAGCCACACGTCAGGCATTAAACAATGGCATGTCGCTGCGCCTGCTCTTCGAGCAACTGCGCGATATCCGCCAGTCCGTACATATTCCTTTGGTCATCATGGGTTATCTGAACCCCATCATGCGCTTCGGTTTCGAAGCTTTCTGCCAGGCATGCTCGGAATGCGGCATCGACGGCATGATTATTCCCGACCTGCCCTTCCGCAATTATCTGGAAGAATATAAACCTGTAGCCGACCGCTATGACCTGAAAATGATCATGCTCATCACTCCCACAACGGAAGAAGAACGCATACGACTCATAGACCAGCATACAGAAGGCTTCATCTATATGGTGTCCTCCGCTGCCATTACCGGCGCACAGAAAGCTTTTGGAAATCCTCTGCAGGAATACTTCAACCGGATAAATCACATGAATCTGAATAATCCACGCCTCATCGGATTCGGCATCAGTAACCGCCAGACACTGGAAACGGCACGCGCCAATGCTGCCGGAACCATCATCGGCAGCAAATTCATCAGTCTGTTGGAGGAATACGGAAACTCTGGAGACGCCTTGGAGCAACTGATGAAAGACTTGCAACAATAAACGAACCATCATCAAAGAACAGATACCTTCTGAAAGAACGGAGAACAGACTGAAGCTCCAAAAATTCAGTATCGGACTCCGTTCTATTTTTTTGTTCTCCGGATAAGGAAGAAGGACACGCACGATGGAGAATATGCATTTTTTTGAATAAATATAAAAAAAGAGCATGCCGAATTTCTGCTGACAAAGAAAAGATATAACTTTGCAGCATGGAGTGGATAAACAGTATATTCTTTGAACATTCGGCCCTTCAGGCCATCATCATTTTATCGCTGACAACCGCCATCGGCATTTCGCTGGGCAAGATCCGCATAGGAGGTATCTCGTTAGGAGTTACCTTTGTCTTTTTTATGGGTATCGTTGCCGGACATTTGGGTATCTCTCTTAATCCGGACATGTTGAACTATGCAGAGAGCTTCGGTCTGGTGCTCTTTGTCTATTCTTTAGGCCTTCAGGTGGGTCCGGGATTCTTTAGCGCTTTCCGTAAAGAAGGTATCCAATTGAATCTTTTAGGACTGATTGTCATCCTGTTAGGTACGGCCATGGCTATCATTATCAGCTATGCATCACAGATTCCGCTCAAGGACATGATCGGTGTGCTTTGCGGTGCCACCACCAACACGCCGGCACTGGGTGCCGCCCAACAGACCTTAAAGCAATTGGGACAGGAAGCCAGCAGTGCCGCGCTCAGCTGTGCGGTGACTTATCCGCTCGGTGTTGTCGGAGTCATTCTGGCTGTGATTGTCATCAAGAAACTGATTGCCCGACCACAGGATATGGACATCAAACAGGAAGACGATCCGAACCAGACTTACATTGCAGCCTTTCAGGTACACAATCCGGGTATCTATGGCAAAAGGATCGAAACTCTGGCCAACGACAGTCATACCAAATTCGTCATCTCACGTCTGTGGCGCAAGGGTAAAGTTTCCATTCCATCACGCGAAACCATTCTGATGGAAAACGACCGTATTCTGGTAGTCACCATCGAAAAGGACATGCCTATTCTGACCATGCTCTTCGGCGAACAGGAGAACCGGGACTGGAACAAGGAAGACATCGATTGGAACAGTATTGACCGTGAATTAGTTTCCAGCTATATTGTCGTGACCCGTCCGGAAATCAACGGCCGTCGTCTGGGGTCTCTCCGCCTGCGCAACGCTTACGACATCAATGTGAGCCGTGTGCTGCGCAGTGGCGTGAAGTTGTTAGCAACTCCCGACCTGGTGCTTCAATTGGGCGACCGTCTCACAGTAGTGGGCGATGCGGCTGCCATCAAGCAGGTGGAAAAAATATTGGGAAATACCGTCACATCTCTGAAAGAACCTAATCTGGCCGCTATTTTCGTGGGCATCGTTATGGGACTGATTTTGGGTTCCATCCCTATTGCCATTCCGGGTATTGACACTCCGGTAAAATTAGGATTGGCAGGAGGTCCTATTGTTGTGGGTATTCTTGTGGGGTGCTTTGGTCCGCGTCTGCACATGCGCATCTATACCACCCGCAGTGCCAATCTGATGTTGCGAGCTATCGGTCTATCGCTCTATCTGGCTTGTCTGGGTATCGATGCCGGCGCCCATTTCTTTGAAACCGTCATGCGTCCGGAAGGAGCAGCATGGATTGGGATTGGTTTTGCCATTACGCTTATTCCGGTGATCCTTGTTGGTTGGATTGCTCTGCGTTTCAGCAAAATGGATTTCCGCACCACCTGCGGTATGCTCTGCGGAAGTATGGCCAACCCGATGGCATTAAGCTATGTAAACGACACCTATCAGGGAAGCAATCAGGCTTCAGTAAGCTATGCTACTGTTTACCCGTTGGCCATGTTTATCCGAGTCATTCTGGCCCAGATCATTCTGATGATATTCATATAAATAAGTTCCTGAAAAGAGAACGTCCTAAGGAAGAACAAAAATGGTCTCGATGATTTTTCAAAATCGTCGAGACCATTTTTATTATCATAACACGAGGCTAATAATCCATCACAAAAGAATAAGTCAGCACAAAGCGTTCTGTTGTTTCAAAATAGACCTGATAGGCTTTCCGATGCGCCGGATGGAATGTCTGCATCCGCATAAAACCCTGACATTCCGGTCCGGTTACCGGTTTGGGCTGCCAGTCGGACGAAAGGAGATGCTCCCGGAAATCCACCTCCCGGCAATTCATCATCTTATAGACCGTTTCCTTGGCCGACCACAATAAAAGCTGTTCCCATACTCCGGACACCGGCTCCCGCTCATTCACAAAACGGGAAGCAACCCGACAAACACGCTCGCCATACTGTTCGATATCCACTCCGACTTCGCCCTGTCCGGACAGCATCACAGCGACATAACCGTCGGTATGCGAAATGGAAATCCGTCGGTCAGAATGCTCCAGAAAAGGTTTTCCATGGTCATGATAGGCAATCACGGCTCCAGGAAGCATCTGATGCAACAATGCCCGCACGGCAATAAATTCCAAACGGCGTTTGGGGGATGAAAAGCGCAGCTGCGCTTCTTCATTGAGCTTACGACCTTCATCGGGCAACATACCCAACAGTTGTTCCATTGTTTCCGCAACCTGCCACACACAGCAACGGAAGTCCCGGTCGTTTATATCTCGAATAACCGGCATGACTTAATTGTCTTCGGGATAAGTTATCGGCTCGTCGGTCACCACCTTGATCTTCAGAATGCGGCGCTCGTCCATTTCCATCACTTCGAACTTCACGTTCTTATATTCAATGGTTTCGTGAATCTGAGGGAACTCACCCTTGATTTCAAGCAACAGACCGGCCAGCGTATCGGCATCGCCTTCAACTTCCTCAAAGAAATCATCGGCAAAGTTCATGATGCGCAGGAAGTCCGTAAGCAGAATCTTGGCTTCGAAAATATAGGCTTGTGAAGACAGCTTGGTATACATCTGCTCGTCTTCATCGTATTCGTCGTTAATGTCGCCCACAATTTCCTCTATGATATCCTCCATAGTAACCAATCCGGAAGTACCGCCAAATTCATCCACCACAATGGCGATATGCACCTTGTTAGTCTGGAAATCACGCAACAGGTCATCGATCATCTTGGTTTCAGGCACAAAATAAGGCGGACGGATCAGTGACTGCCAGCGGAAATTGGCCGGCTTGTTGAGATGTGGCAACAAGTCCTTGATATAAAGCACTCCCTTGATATTGTCTTTCGAACCGGAATAGACCGGAATTCTGGAATAATTATGTTCCAAAATACATTTGATGACATCCGGAAAAGGAGTTTTCACATCCAGATCCACCATATCGATTCGCGGAGTCATCACTTCGCGGGCCATTTCATCGCCAAAACGGATGATACCCTTCAGCATGTTCTGTTCTTCGGCAATCTCCTTCTTGTCTGTCAGTTCCAGAGCCTGCTCCAACTCATCGACAGAAAGCGCATGGCTCTCTTTCTGCACCACTTTTGTCGCGATTTTCTTGGAACGCATCAGGGCAGACGAGAAAGGCCAGAACAGACGTTCAATCAAATGAAATGACGGAGCCACCAGACGGCAGAAACTCAACGTATGCTGCGCTGAGTAGATTTTAGGCATAATCTCGCCGAAAAGAAGCAAAAGAAAAGTAAGTAAAACGGTCATAAACAGGAACTCCAGCAGGTCATTTGCCCCAAAATCCACAACCTGGGCAAAAAAGAAGTTCAACAGCATAATGACACCCACATTCACAAAATTGTTGGCAATAAGAATCGTAGCCAGCAATCGCTCGGAGTCGGCTTTCAAAGCCATGATTTTTCGGTCGGATTCATGTTTTTCCTCTTCTATTTCATTGATATCGGTCGGCGACAAAGAAAAGAAGGCAATCTCCGAAGCTGAAGCAAAACCGGAGCAAAGCAGCAACAACATGGCACAGGCCAAAGCCACCCAGGCTCCAAAACTCGGCGCAACAATGGTTACACCCTGAAAAAGATTCTGTAAAGGTTCTAAAAACGTTTCCGTGTCCAAAATAAAAAAATTTAGTTATACAATCAAAACGGCAAATCATCGTTCACAGCATCTGCCCCGGCCACGGGCGACAAATTGCGTGCAGCCTCAGAAGCGGCAGGAGCGGCCGGCTGTGACGGAGCAGAGGCAGCACGGGGAGTAAGCATCTCCATGTTGTCTGCAAAGATTTCCGTAATATAGCGTTTCACACCGTTCTGGTCATCATACGAACGGCTTTTGATCTTTCCTTCAATATAAAGTTTATCTCCTTTGTGGACATACTTTTCCGCAACCTCAGCCAGTCCGCGCCACAGCACAATGTTATGCCATTCCGTACGGTCGGGCACTTCGGTTCCGTTCTGCAGACGGTATCCGCGCTCGGTTGTAGCCAATGGAAAAGAGGCCACAGCAACTCCATTGTCCAAATAACGCACATCGGGGTCTTTTCCAACATTCCCGATCAACATAACCTTATTCAATGACATAGAAAATCTCCTTTAATATCGTATAATCCGCTTCAAAGATAACACCATTTCACGACACCACCCAAAAATTGATAAAGTTTTTTTTGAAACCACCTTCCAAGGCATGAATACAGACGCATACCGCAAATGAATTTTCCGTCCGTACAGATTGTGATATTACATTCAGAATACAAGGCTAAAGGTATCTGTTTGCCAGCATTTTCGGAAAGGCCAACTCCCCTGTCTGTTCACGGTCTACCCAGAAAACTCCGTCAGGCAAACACTCCGGAGCAGGACTTTCCGGCAAAGACAATACATAGAACGACGCATGAAGCAACTGATGGCTGAGGCGCTGACGGACAGGACCTTCCAGCAATCTCAGCGTCGCCACAGAACAGCCCAACTGAGCGGACAGACGGGTGCGCAAGACTTCTTCGTCGGGTAACTCCCTATCCCATTCCAACAACAGCGGCTGGCAAAGCCCGGCCCAAATGTCGCCGGGAGAACGCCGCCAAAAGGCTGTCCGGCCGTCGGCTTCTATATAAATAAAGGTAAAGTAACGCGAGCGAACTGTCTGCTTTCCCTGTTTGACCGGCAGTTCCTCTACCCGACCTTCCTGATGAGCCACACAGGCGCATGAAAACGGACAAACTCTGCAATCCGGGCTCTTGGGTACACATTGCAAAGCCCCGAAATCCATAATGGCTTGGTTATAGTCGGCAGCATGGGTGGCATCAAAAAGTTCCCGGGCTTTCTGCGCAAACAGTTTCTTTCCGGCCGTTGTGTCAATCGGTTCATCCAGTCCCAGATAACGGGACAGCACCCGATATACATTACCGTCGACCACGGCATGAGGCAGTCCGAAAGCAAACGAAGCGATGGCGGCCGCCGTATAGTCGCCTATCCCCTTCAGTTCGCGGATTTCCTCATACGAATCCGGAAAAGCACCGCGTGCCGCAATCTGACGCGCCGCCTGATGCAGATTCCGTGCTCGGGAGTAATACCCCAACCCTTCCCAAAACTTCATCACTTCGGCCTCTTCGGCAGCGGCCAGTATCCACACATCCGGAAAGCGTTCCATAAAGCGCAAATAGTACGACAAGCCCTGAGCCACGCGGGTTTGCTGCAGGATAATTTCCGAGATCCAGATCTTATAGGGATCGGAATCCTCACGCCATGGCAAAATCCTACCGTTTTTCTGATACCAGGCAAGCAATGTTTTTGAAAAATCAATCGACTTCATGTAATCTTTTTCATTTTGAGAGTACAAAAATACAATCCAAATCAGTAATAATCAGCTTTTTTAAAGAAAAATCCTTGAATATATTTCATTTCCTCGCCAAAAAGCTATATATTTGCACTCCAAAAAATTAGGAATTAGAGAATTACAAATAATAATTTTTTACACAAAATGACAAAAGCAGATATAGTAAATGAGATTTCGAGAAAAACCGGAATTGACAAATCGACGGTTTTAACCACGGTAGAAGCATTTATGGACACCGTAAAGGAATCTTTGACAACTAATGAGGAGAATGTATATCTCCGCGGATTCGGAAGTTTTATTCTGAAGAAACGTGCGCAGAAAACTGCAAGAAACATCTCCAAAAACACCACAATCATTATTGAGGAGCACAACATCCCGGCTTTCAAGCCTGCAAAGGTTTTCGTGGATGCTGTAAAGAAATAAAATCCGAGAAATATTAACATATAGTATTAACTTATAAAAATTAAAAGCTATGCCAAGCGGAAAAAAGAAAAAAAGACACAAAATGGCTACTCACAAGCGTAAAAAAAGACTGAGAAAGAACAGACATAAGAGCAAATAGTCTGTTGTAGCTTGTCAGTAGACAAACACAAAGAACAAACTTGCTGCGCTTTTTCAAAAAGCCGGGCAAGTTTGTTCTTTGTATAATATATGAGATCATAAACCAATACGAATAGAAAAAGAAATGACCAGCGAAGTAGTAGTAGACGTCCAACCCAAAGAAATCTCCATTGCTCTTCTTGAGGACAAAAGACTTGTGGAGTTTCAAAAAGAAGGCTTGTCCGTGTCATTCGCCGTTGGCAATGTCTATTTGGCAAAAGTCAAGAAGATGATGCCGGGACTCAATGCATGTTTTGTCAATGTGGGCTACGAACGCGACGCTTTTCTTCACTATCTGGATTTAGGGCCTCAATTTAATTCCTACCAAAAATATCTGAAACAAGTAGTCAGCGACCGCAAAAAGCTTTATCCCATGGCCAAAGCAACCATGCAGCCGGAACTGGACAAGGAAGGAAGTGTGCAGAATATCCTTCAGCCGGGACAGGAAGTATTGGTACAGGTCGTTAAAGAACCGATCTCCACGAAAGGTCCCCGACTCACCTGCGAGTTGTCTTTCCCAGGAAGATATCTGGTTCTTATTCCTTTTAGCGATAAAGTTTCCGTTTCCTCAAAAATCAAGTCTTCCGAGGAAAGAGCACGACTCAAGCAATTACTGCAGAGTATCAAGCCTAAAAATTTCGGAGTAATTGTAAGAACAGTGGCCGAAGGAAAAAGAGTGGCTGAACTCGACACCGAATTAAAGATATTACTGAAACGATGGGAAGACACTATGACCAAAGTGCAAAAGGCAACCAAACTGCCGGAACTGGTTTACGAAGAAACCAGCCGCACCGTAGCCATGTTGCGCGACCTGTTCAACCCATCTTACGAAAATATCTACATCAATGACGAAAGTGTATTCAACGAAGTAAAGGATTACGTAACCCTCATCGCACCGGAAAGTGCGAAAATCGTAAAGAAATATACCGGAAAGTTACCGATCTTTGACAACTTCGACATCACCAAACAAATTAAATCCTCATTTGGAAAAACCGTTTCCTACAAACATGGAGCTTATTTGATCATTGAACATACAGAAGCGCTCCATGTAGTTGATGTAAACAGCGGAAACCGTGCCAAATCAAAGGACGGACAGGAAGCAAACGCTCTGGACGTGAATCTGGGTGCAGCAGATGAATTGGCACGCCAACTGAGATTAAGAGATATGGGAGGAATTATCGTGGTGGACTTCATTGACATGAATCTGGCGGAAGACCGGCAAAAACTTTATGAACGCATGTGCGAGAACATGAAAAAAGACCGTGCGCGCCACAATATTCTTCCATTGAGTAAATTCGGCCTGATGCAGATCACCCGTCAGCGTGTACGCCCGGTAATGGACGTAAACGTAGAGGAAACCTGCCCTACATGTTTTGGAAAGGGAACCATTAAATCCAGCTATTTGTTTACCGACATTCTTGAAGGAAAAATCAACACACTGGTAAACAAAATCGGAATGAAGCAGTTCGCACTGCACGTACATCCTTACGTAGCAGCCTACATTAACCAAGGTTTTCTGTCGCTGAAGCGGAAATGGCAGATGAAATACGGATTCGGAGTAAAAATCATCCCGAGTCAGAAACTTGCTTTCCTGCAATATGAATTCTATGACGGAAACGGACAGGAAATCGATATGAAAGAAGAAGTAGACAGCAAATAGAAAAAGGGGCTTTCAGAGCCCCTTTTTCTATTCTTGTACATTCCGTTCTTCCGACTCTTTTCGTTCGGAAATAACCAGCAGATGGTCATTCTCGTGCAACTGCATATGACCGTTTGGTACAATATATTCTTCGTTTCGCTTGACCAGCATCACTAAATGCCCTTTAGGCAGATTCAAATCGGCCAGACGGTTTCCTCGAGCTATCATCTCGGCTGTCAGCTGCACATCAGTGAGATAAGTTCTGGTTTCCTCGGGTATCTCGATTCCATAATAATCATGCAGCTGCTCCATAGGTTCCGACAAGCCCAGACGGTCGGCCAAAGGAGAAAGTGTAGTGCCCTGTAACAACAGCGAAAGCAGCGTGATGAAAAACACAATATTGAAAATCTGTCCGGCACCTTCCACCTCGGCTATAACCGGATACGTAGCAAAAATAATCGGTACAGCTCCACGCAAACCTACCCACGAAATGAACAGTCGCGACTTGAACGAGAAGTTCCGGAACGGCAACAGACTGATAAACACACTGAGCGGACGGCCTAACAGCATCATAAACAAGGCGATGAGCAAAGCCACATCGGCCACCTGCCATAATTCATGAGGATTAACCAACAATCCTAAAGTGAGGAACAACACAATCTGACCGAACCAGGTAAGCCCATCCAGAAAATTGCTGACTTCCTTTCGGTAAGGTATCTTGGCATTTCCTAGCACGATTCCGGCAACATATACAGCCAGATAAGCATTTCCGTGAATCAGATCAGTAACGGTGAACAGAAAGAAAATCATACTCAAGATCAGAATGGAATATAACGCCGAATTAACCAGACTGATCTTATTAAGCAACCACACACCGAAACGACCTATGGAATATCCGGCCAAAGCTCCTAAGAAGAACTGCAAAAAGAAATCTTTCAGTATATCCATGGCCGAGGCTCCGGACAGGGTAATAACCTGAATGAGCACAATCGTAAGCATATAGGCCATCGGATCATTGCTTCCACTCTCCAGCTCCAACAGCGGCCGGAGGTTCTCCTTAAGATTCATATTCTTGGAGCGCAATAGGTTAAATACCGAGGCGGAGTCTGTAGACGACATGGTAGCCGCCAAAAGGAAGGAAACCCAAAGAGACAAATGAATATCAGCTCGGGTATATCCGGAAATATAATAAATAAACAGCCCCGTAAACAAGGTCGTCAGCAATACGCCTACGGTAGAAAGCGAGATGCCGGAGAACAAAACCGGCTTTATTTCCTGAAAACGGGTTCCCATTCCTCCCGAAAAAAGAATCAGACAAAGCGCTATCATACCGATAAACTGGGCATCAGACGCGCTATTAAACTGAACTCCTAACCCGTCGCTGCCAAAAAGCATACCTACTCCTAAAAACAACAGCAATACGGGAATGCCGAAACGGAAACTGCTTCGAGTAAATAATATGCTGACAAAAACCAGCACCGAGCCAATCAAAAGAATGTTTTCTGATGTAAAAGTCATATTTTTTCAGTTAAAGTTAATATTCTATGCAAGATAAGAAAAAAAACGGAAATACACAAGTTTTACACTTTTCGAACTATGGAAAACAAACTGGCATTAAAAACATATTCCAATAAAACCAACAGTAGTCAAACAGTTTTTTATCAGATACCTGAAAAGAAATGATTTAAAGAGCATGACACGACAAAACAGGAAACATACTTTGCGAAAGATAGTTAAGAAATAAATCTGCATTTAAAGAAGTAACGCTGTGGATTTTGATAGAAAAAGTTTATTCCTTATTTTTGTGTATTCCTATTTCGACAACAAAATAAAAACCCGTTTATGAAAAAATATTTCTTTTGCCTTCTATGCGCTTCAATGCTGCTCCCAATACAATCAGCATATGGCTACCATAAAAAAGACAAGGACAAAAGACACGAGGAAACCTATATGACACGCCTTCCGGAACCTGATCTATTGGCCCCTAAAACAAAAGGGGAAGATTTGGTTGCGCCCATTGAAGAAGTCAGAAGGCACGACTTGAAATGGGGAAATCACAAATATGGAATAGATGTATCACGCTATCAGAACCAGATAGACTGGGATGCTGTTGCCAAGGATCCGAATGCAAAATATGCTTATCTGAAAGCAACAGAAGGTGCCGGCTTGGTTGATAAGACCTATGCCTACAATCTGAGCGAAGCACGAAGAGTGGGCATCAAGGTTGGATGTTATCATTTTTTCAGTCCTACTGCACCCATTGAGGACCAGTTCAAGAATCTGATTTCAACCGTTGATTTGTCAACACAGGATCTTATCCCGATTATTGATGTGGAAAACAGAGGACGTGGCTCTTTGGATGAATTCTGCAACAGACTCAGAAAATTCCTGATAGATGTGGAAAATCATTATAAAGTAAAACCGATTATCTATACCTCAAGCCATTTTTACAACAAGCATCTGAGAGGTAAATTCACAGAATACAAATATATGATAGCCCGCTATCATGATGAAGAACCAGTTCTGGCCGATAACATTCAATTCGTCATGTGGCAGTTTACTTCCGAAGGACGCATTTCGGGCATCAAAGGACCAGTAGACAGAAGTAAGTTTATGGACGGATATTCCATGACCGATATTTTAATACGATAGCAAAAAATATGATATAAAACCGAAAAAGCCAGCCTTGAGGCTGGCTTTTTTCTATTTCTGAAAGAAGAAAAATCTCATCTGAAATCAAGAAAACATAACTGCTCCCTGAATAGTGGCATAGCAGAGCGTAAGATAAAACACAATCAAAAGTAAATGAACATCACTCTGCAAGTAACCGGTTGAAGTGTACTGCGAAGATATATACGAACGGACATCTCCGTTTTTCCGTTGAAACAATTGGGTGCAATACCACAACAAGGCTCCTATCGCACTGCCGGATAAAGCTCCAGCCAAAATATCTCCCGGATAATGCACTCCCAGATAAATGCGGGAATAAGAGCAAAGAATAGCCCACAGAAACAGAGTGACCGTTAAAGCCCGATTACGGATCAGTAAAGCCACGTAAACAAATACGGAAAAGGTATTGGCTGCATGACTGGAAATGAACCCATACAATCCTCCCCGATAATTATTCACAACATCAACCTGATACATCAGTATCGGATCGTGTGTCGGTCGGAAACGCTTGAAATATGGCTTGCAGAAAGTCGATGCAAACTGGTCTGCCAGAACAATGGACAAAGCAATCATCAGCACAATGAAAAGAACATTGCGCATGTTATTGTTCTTGATCAGCACATAAAACAACACAAGGGCCAATGGAATCCAAGTACCGGTTCTGGTTACTGTCATCATAAAACCATCCCAAAACAAGGAATCGCTGCCATTGAGTTTCAATAGCAGCTCCTGGTCATATTGTATGAGTTGTTGTAAATCCATAGTTAAATCCGTTCAATTGTTTTTACGGGCACCCAACCAACCTTTCCGTCAGCCAGTCTGATTTCCTTCCAGTCCTTCATCGTATCGTCTGTAATCTGTACTTTGGTTCCTTCATGGAGTACGAACAAGTCTGTTCCCGAAGCACTGGGAGTACTCTTTACGGTCAGTGATGAAGCCATGACAATAGCATGTGTGCGTTGAAGCAGTTTCTGCTGTTGCTGATAGGCAAAAATATGGAAGAATACAGCCAATACCAGCGAACATACTGCTACGCCAAATCCAATTTTACGCCACAGCAAACGCTCCAAAAAGAAATAGAGTAATACAGAAACAACGAACAAGGCAAAACAAACAATAACAGCTCTACCCCACTGATCCGCACTACGCAAGTCTACCAACTGACGAAACCAGGTCACAAAAAACATTTCACTTTCAGGAGTTATCTTATCTATCGTTTTAGTGCGTGCCAACTGTAAATTAAAACGAATATCCTTATCACCAGGCTCCATCAGATACGCCCGTTCATAAGACAAAATGGCATGAGCCATATCTCCGGAACGGTAATAGGCATTTCCCAAATTGTAATACACTGAAGCGGAAACTCCAGACTCAAGCAATTTATTGTAAAGAGTGATTGCCTGATCATAATGTTCCTGCGCATAGGCACTGTCAGCTTCGGCCTTTGTCTGTGCAGATACAGAGACAAAAGCAAACAGACAGATCATTATAAAAAGCAGTTTTTTCATATAACTCTTCATTCTTATTTCTTGATTACATTCTCCAACTCTGAAATAACAGCCACAGCATCCTGGTAAATCTTATCCATGGTAGCTTGCGGATCACCAGGAGCAAAACGTGCAAATTCACAGGCATTTAATACATCATTGAAACGCATGGCCAGTGTATCTTCCACATTGTGTTCCGTAAGACGTTGCTGAATATTCTCTTTGTTCAATTCAGCTACCGGAATGGTAAGCTTGTCGCTTACATATCCCCAAAGAGCCTTGAGAACTTCTTCATAGAAAGAATCGGCCTGCTGTTTCTCCAACAACTTACGTGCCGCTTTCAAACGTTTGGTAGCCACAGAATTTGCGCGTTTTCCTTTCATTCGAGCCACATTCTGACGATTCTTACCCTGTACCCGAAGATAAATACTGATTGCCACGAGAAGGATGAGCAACACTGCCAGACTAGTCCAATATGAAGCCGAACCGAAGAACAGGTCTTCAACAGGTTGCAGGTCCGCATCTCCTGACTTGATATAACGGATATCCGAGTTCAACAGTTCAAGTTCCTTCTGGGCTGCCGCATCCGAAGCCGGACGACTGTTGCCTTGGGCTACCTTAATTTTATAAGGTTGCGTTTTTATCGTCTTATAGCTCTTTGATTGTGGATCAAAATAACAGAACTCCACAGTCGGGATTTCGTAATCGCCCTTGTAACGAGGCACTGCTATATACTCAAACACCTTGTTTCCAGTAACACCATTACGCTCCAGACTTGTATTATCGGTCACTTTCGGATCGTATGCCTCAAAGTCCTTCGGGAAATTGACTTTAGGAGCAGTCAGAAGCTTCATATTACCGGTTCCGCTTACAGTCAGTTTCAAAGTCAACGCATCGTTTGACTTAAGATCCTGTTCCGGAATCAAGGCACTTTCAATAGTGAACTGACCTACCGCACCCGAGAAATTAGCTGGACGGTCTGGCAATGGATCAACCTGTATCTCCATACCCGGAGCTACAATCTTCTTCTTCACTTCAGTAGTCAAATCCGCTCCATTGAAGAAAGCATCAATCGGATCGATAGCGGTATTCTGCTGCACTACAAGTCCTTCAAACTCAACAGCGGGCACTTTGAGCTTTCCGGAACGCTGTGGGAAAAGCAAATACTGACGCCACACAACAGTACCGTAATTGCGTCCGTTGAAATGCTCCATAGTCATACTCTTCTGCTGTGGCAAAGGAATCTCCTGAGTATGGAAACCATCCAAATCGGGCATATTTCCGGCCAACTGAGTCAGATTAACCAAAGAATAGACTTTATAGGTCAGCAAAATAGCCTCTTGCTCAAAAACTCTCTTCTTATTGGCTGTCACGGTAATAAACAGATCCTTACCGGTAATCTGTGAACCAGACTGTTGGGTATGCATTCTGGTAGCACCTCCCGACTGTGAGGACTGTGCAGCTGAAGCATCGGCTTTCAAGACACGCAAACGCACACTGTTTGACTTATATACCTGCCCATCAGAACGGATGCTGGCACCGGGAATAGTATAAGTTCCGGGCTTCGTAGCGCTCAGTATATAGGTATAGGTAATAGAGCTTCTCTGTGTAGTCTTACCATTAACCATACTGAAACTTGACTCCACCGAACGGCTCGGCCCCATCAGCACATCAAAACCATTGAAAACAGGAGCCTTGAAATCAGAAACATCCTGTGTATTCACTTTAAAAGACAAACGGAACTGCTCGCCCTCTACAACTGCTTCAGGAGCCGATGTGGTAAAACGAACCTGTGCATTCAGCCCGACGACACAAAGTAGAAATATAAAAAATAAAAATTGTTTTCTAATCATTATTTTTTTCTGTTTTGACGGATTATAGTTTTTTACCACTGTTTCTCAAGCCGCCTTTTCTGAGGCTGTGACATAGCTTTCTTAATCTTATCCTGAGTGGCTTTCTCTTCCTGCATGGCAGCATTCAACAGCTGTTCCGCATTCTCTTTAGACATCTTATTTTGATTCTGCTGATCCTGCTTTCCTTTATTCTGTTCCTTTTCGTCTTGCTTGTTCTGCTGTTGCTGCTTATCTTTCTTGTCACTCTTTTGGTCTTCTTCCTTGTTTTGTCCGCTTCCGTCCTTATTTTCCTGATTACTGTTCTGATCCTGCTGGTCTTGCGGATTCTTCTTCAGAAGATACTGACATAAAACAAGGTTATAACGTGTACCATCATCCTCCGGACGGTTTCGCAAAGCATTCTTGTAACACTCTATGGCAGGACCATATTGTTTCTGACTCTGAAGAATAACCCCCATATTGTGATAGATGGTAGCCAAACGAGACTTGTTCGTCTCTACCTTAAGCGCTTTTTCATATTCCTGCATGGCATCTTTCGGCTTTTGCTGCCACAAAAGTGCATTGCCCAAATTAAAATATCCCTGGGCAAAACGGGGTGCCAATTCAACAACCTTACGGTAGTCCACCTCAGACTTGGTGTACAAGCTGTCACGAAACAAACGGTTTCCGCTTCGCATATAGTCCCGATAAGACTGCGCAGACACATAAGATATCTGCATCAACGCAAACAAGACCAAAACAATTCTATGACGTAAACTCCACATAATCATTTTTCTTTGTTTCCAAATAATCTTATACCTTTCAGTAACGGGTTTCTTCTGCCCAGAATACAGATCTCCAGAATCAGACAAAGCAATGCCAGAATTGCAACAGCCTGGAACTGCTCGTCATATTCAGAATATATTTTTGATTCCAGATCAGCCTTTTCCAGTTTTTCCAACTGTTGTGACAATGCTTCCTGAGCAGATGAACTGTTATCTACATAAATATAACTACCCTTTCCGGCTTTGGCAATCTCTCGGCACATATCCTCATTTAAATGAGAAATAACCGTTTCACCCGTATTGTCTGTAATATATCCACCGTCAGCTGTTGGTATCGGAGCACCATTAGGCGAACCGACTCCCAGAACATAGACATTCATCCCCTTTTCCGCAGCAGCTTCAGCAGCCTCAACAGCTCCTCCTTCATTGTCTTCACCATCGGTAATCAGAAATATAGCCTTTCCTACCCCTTGATCCGGAGTAAAACTCTTCATAGCCAGTTCAATGGCCCGCTTGATATCGGTACCTTGTGTGTGAATCATCTCCGGAGAAATACTTTCAAGGAACATTTGTGCAGAAACATAGTCACTGGTAATCGGCAACTGAGTGAAAGCCTCGCCGGCATAGACAATCAGACCGACCTTATCATCCTGCATATGATTCACCATATTGCTGACCAGCATTTTGGATTTATCCAATCGGCTGGGTTTTACATCCTGAGCCAACATTGAGTTAGAAATATCCATGGCAATAATCGCCTCAATACCTTTACGCTTTTCAGTTTCAACCTTAGTACCGAACTGAGGACGAGCTAACACAAAGACCATCAGGGAAAAAGCGGTAAGCAACAACCAGAACTTAACATCCGGACGATATTTGGATACATCGGGCATCAAATCAGCCAACAGTTTCGGATCACCAAACTTACGCAATCTCTTTCTGCGAATATAATTGGTATACAGATGCAAAGCAGCCAATAAAGGCACCAAAAACAATGCATACAAATAAAGCGGTTCTTCAAATCGA
The DNA here is from genome assembly GCA_944321345.1 of uncultured Paraprevotella sp. Lineage (GTDB taxonomy): Bacteria > Bacteroidota > Bacteroidia > Bacteroidales > Bacteroidaceae > Paraprevotella. The sequence continues at coordinate 31,096 of CALUKY010000014.1, read as the reverse complement.
AACATAACTCATCTCTTTTTATGGGATCTTTTTCAATACAGTTGTACGCAACAGAATCTCAAGCAACAGACTTACAGCTGCCAACAAGGCAAAAATATGATAAGCCTCATACTTTTTACTGAATTTCTTGACATTCAACTTTGTCTTTTCCAACTGGTCGATCTCCTGATATACTTCATGAAGTTTCTTATTATTGGTAGCTCGATAGAAACTACCCTCTGTCTTATCCGCAATCGCCTGTAAGGTCTTGGCATCGATTTCAACAGGCACCTGCAAATACTCGATACCTCCGGCTACGGGCATCGGATACGGTGCCATACCATTGGTTCCTACTCCAATGGTATACACACGAATACCAAAGCTCTGCGCAATCTCAGCAGCAGTCAGCGGAGAAATATCTCCCCGGTTATTGGTTCCGTCTGTCAGCAATATGATTACCTTGCTTTTGGCCTTACTGTCCTTCAGACGGGATACCGCATTGGCAATACCCATACCGACAGCCGTTCCGTCCTCCAGCATACCACTCAAAGTAATATCGCTTTTTATGCTTTGAAACAGATTCATCAGTACGGCATGGTCTGTTGTCATCGGACATTGGGTATAAGCCTCTGCCGCAAAAAGAGTCAAACCGATATTGTCGTTCGGACGCCCTGCAATAAATTCAGAAGCCACCTGCTTGGCAGCCTCCAGACGATTAGGTTTTAAATCTTCAGCCAACATACTGGATGAAACGTCCATTACCAGCATGATATCAATACCTTCTACATTTGTTTTTTTCCAATCATTACTGGTTTGAGGACGCGCCAGCACCAGAATGATCATAATCAACGAAAACAAACGTAACAAAAAAGGCAAATGAATGAGATACACCTTATAACTCTTGGGCACATACATATAGGCCTGAGTACTTGGAATCCTAAGAGTCGGCTCATTCTTCTTGTATCTTAACACATACCACACAATATAAGGTATGAGTAAAAACAACAAGAACAGATATTCTATATTAGCAAATGTCATTGTTTCTCCCTTTAGTACATTACTTTAAAGATCATATATCCAATCCAAACCAAAAGTCCTACGGACAAAAGTGAAGCGCAAGCTATTGCAATACGTAATGTCCAGACACGACGCATGCTCCGACGCTCCTCTGAAGATATGATTTGAGGCTCCGGTTTTTGATTCGGATCCTGTTCCAATTTCGTATGATTGATAAATTCGATCGCATTGACCAGGTTCATATCGTTCTCATTCACCTGCGTATTATATTTGGCGAATTTTACCAGATCGGCTGTTCTAAAAAGGGCGATCAGCTCATTCAAAGCTGATTGATCCTGCACCAGCAGCAAACGGTCAATAATCTCTGAAGAAGTCATTTCCATCGCATTGAAACCATAACGCTCCTGAATATAGGTTCGCAAAGTAGCTGTCAGACGAGTATAATATTCCTTCGAATCCTCCTTTTCCCATTCTCTTTCAGCTTTGATCTGATCAATCTGCTGCATGGCTACCTTGTGCGGAGGTAATTTAGGCGTTACCTTTACGATACGGATAATAGGCTTGTTGTCCTTATATCTCATAAACAGATACAAGGTCAGCAACACCAAAACAACCAACAAAATCGTATACCAGAAAATAGGTTCCCAATCTTCCTTCCAGGAAAATGGCAGATTCATCACATCGCGCGGACCGTCATAATTATTGATATTCACCGTATCAACAGGTATGGCCAGCACATTCAATGCCAGATTTTTGGATTTATACACCTTTCCATCTACCTGTACTTCCATGGGAGGAAGGTAATAGAGAGAGGAATCAAAAGAAGTAATCACATACTTTTGGGATACCGTCATACGTACTCCTTCGTTCAGATATTGGGTATCCGCCTTCGCGACCTCTACGACCTCAACCCCGGGAGTCAGTTCCATTCCTTTTTTAATCTCAGGAAAAGATATCTTGGACTTCGCGTCCGCACTTACATCCAAAGTCAACTGTGTCTGTTGTCCGACCAGCAATTCCAAGGAGTCAATCCGTATGTCCACTGTAGCCTGCGCACACAAGTCATTCCAAAAACCCGCCACACAGACTATAAAAAGCCATGCAGCCATTCTTATCTTACGAATCATTTTCTTCATCCTAATTTCTTTTGGCAAACAATGCTTTCAAAGCAATCACATAATCCTCATCCGTACATACAGACACAAAGTCTACATTGCTCTTCGAAAACAGATACTGCATGGCCTTCTGGCGTGATGCCCACCACTCTCGGTGCATGGCACGCAGTTTTCTACTGGAAGTATCTATATATTGTTCAAATCCAGTTTCCGCATCAACGACTTTCATCAACCCTACATCCGGAAGATCAGTCATACGTCGGTCGTATACCTGTATTGCCGCAATATCATGTTTCTGATTGGCAACGGTCAATGGTACACTGTAATCTTTTGCGTCGATAAAATCGCTTAATATAAATGCCGTACAACGACGCTTCAGCACACGAGTCAGATAAGCCACAGCCTGCCCTATATCTGTACGGTTACTCTGCGGCTTGAAATCAATCAGTTCTCGAATAATGTACAGGATATGTTTCCGCCCTTTCTTCGGCGGAATAAACTTCTCGATACGGTCAGAAAAGAAAATCACTCCAATCTTATCGTTGTTTAATATCGCTGAGAAAGCCAAAGTTGCGGCGATCTCGGCAACCATATCCTTCTTCTGCTGAACAGAAGTACCAAAATTCAAGCTAGATGAGACGTCGACCATCAGCATAACCGTCAGTTCACGCTCTTCCTCAAACACCTTGACAAAGGGTCTGTTAAAGCGAGCTGTCACATTCCAGTCAATATCACGGATATCATCCCCATACTGATACTCGCGTACCTCGGCAAAGGCCATACCACGACCCTTAAAAGCCGAATGATACTCACCAGCAAAGATGTTATTCGACAATCCGCGTGTTTTGATTTCTATTTTGCGAACCCGTTTTAAGATCTCGTTCGTCTCCATTTCCTATTATTTACTCATTAAGGTACTTCTACCCGATTCAATATCTTGCTGATGATATCCTCACTATGTATATTATTAGCCTCAGCCTCATATGACAATCCGATACGATGGCGCAACACATCATAAGCAACGGCGCGTACATCTTCCGGTATCACATAACCTCTTCTCTTGATGAAAGCATAAGCACGTGCGGCTAGAGCCAGATTAATAGAAGCACGGGGTGATCCTCCAAACTCAATATAGTTTTCCAGATCTTTCAAGCCATATTTCTCCGGATAACGGGTAGCAAATACAATATCTACGATATACTGCTCGATCTTCTCATCCAGATAAACCTGTTTTACGACTTCGCGGGCATTGATAATATCCTGAGTTGTCAGAATCGGCTTCACGGTCTTCTTCTCTCCGGCAATATTCATCCGAATAATCTTTTTCTCTTCTTCCAGTTTCGGATAGTCGATAATCACTTTCAGCATAAAACGGTCTACCTGAGCTTCCGGTAACGGATAGGTTCCTTCCTGCTCAATAGGATTCTGAGTAGCCAATACCAGAAACGGTTCCGGAAGTTTATAAGTATTCTTGCTGATAGTAACTTGTCTTTCCTGCATTGCTTCGAGCAAAGCACTCTGTACCTTTGCCGGAGCACGGTTAATCTCATCCGCCAAAATGAAATTCGCGAAGATAGGACCCTTCTTCACCTCAAAAGCCTCGTCTTTCTGACTGTAAACCATCGTACCGACCACGTCAGCAGGCAACAAGTCCGGAGTAAACTGTATACGGCTAAACTGAGCATCAATCAAAGATGACAAAGTTTTAACAGCCAATGTTTTTGCCAAACCCGGAACACCTTCCAACAACACATGTCCATCACTCAACAAGCCAATCAACAAAGATTCAGCCAAGTGTTTCTGACCAACAATAACCTGATCCAAACCGGTCATCAGGTTTGTTACAAATGCACTCTGACGCTCAATACGTTCGTTCAATTCACGAATATCTAATGCTTCTGCCATTTGTTTCTATTTTTATTTATTACGTTACTTATTTGAGTTCAAAATTAGTACATTTAGCACGTACGCCCAATATTATTCTATTAAAAAAAGTTTCTCAAATCTGGATTTAAGAAACTTTTTACACGGTTTACAATTATAATTTATCGTTACTTTTTGATCAGTTCCGGCAGTTTGATTTCCTTGCCTATCTGTACCAGATCTGGATTCTTGATCTGATTCAACTCCACAATATATTGTACAAAATCACGTGATCCATAATTTTTCTGCGCCAAGCGCAAAAGGCTCTCTCCGCTTTTCAGAGTATGAACAGACTTAACCCCTACAATCAAATAAGCCCCGTTCTTTACCTGTGGATATTGTGTTGCTTTTTTACGCAATTGCGCCAATGAATCTTCCTTGCTTTTCGCTTCTGACTGCTTAACCGTTTGTACCGGTTTTGAAGTCTGAGCCGCAATTTGCTTGGTTGCCTGATTCTCTGGAGTCTTTCCAATAGTATCCGTCGCAGGATGCTGCTTGGCCTTTGGCACCGGACATACGGCAGACCGAGAATCAGTTTTATCTGACAAAACCTGCATTTCTGAATAATTTTCCTCTTTAGTCAAAAATACGCAAGGACACAACAAGCGGTAATACCCAACCAGATAACTACCGGTCATTAACACCAGAATAAAGACAAACAAAGCGATCATACCTCCCAAAGAAATACGCATACTTCTGTTTGGGCGTCCACTTTCTTCTCTACCCTGATGCACGATACTCTGATGTTCTATGGTCTGATGCTCCACAGTCTGTGTTGTTACGTTCAGTTCCTCAACCTTCTGCTCCTGTATTTTCTGATAATCGGCATGCTGATATTCAATGCTAGAAGAAACAGAATCAACTTCTGGATTTGTCTGCCCCATATCCATGTCACTATCCGGCTGTATCTTTTCCTCATCAGACAAAACATGTGCCACTGACATGTCATCGCCCACGGGCTCTTCGATGATACCCTCTTCGACCTTTTCTGTATCTGTCTTCTCCTCCAGCTTCATGGAATCATCCTGCACAGTCTCCTTCAATACCGTTTCTTCGTTTTTATCTGACAAGGTGACGTCTGATGCTTCTTCCGGAATTTCTTCCGACATGGCTTCATCAGCCAAACCGTTATCCTCAAGAAGTTCTTCTGGATTTTCCTCTATATCAAGCGCCACATCATCATCTTCTTCATCAATCAACGAAGAAGATTCAGCACCACGCTCCATTTCAGCCAAATCCGTATTATCATTCAGAATCACCGTTTCGAACTGTGCAAACGGCTTGTTGATCAAGTCTTTCAGAGCATTATCCGGAGTAAACACAATCTTTCTGTACCCTTTCACCCGTGTTAAGACTCCGGTATTCGGATCTACCGACTCCCGCTCGTCAATCTCCACAAGTTTAAAGGTACCCAGATTTCTTATTTTAATGATCTTCTCATCCGCCAAAGAGTCTGAGATCACAGTAAAAACCATACGGACAAACGTTTCGGCCTCTTGCTCCGAAATATTTGCCCTTTTAGCCACCCCAACAATTAAATCCTGCAATAAAGCCCGACCACTCATAACCTTAAGCTTCTTCGTTAAACTTATCTTTCAGCTGTGCGCTTGGCTTAAAAGCAACAACCAAACGCGGAGGAACCAACATACGTTGCTGTGTAGCTGGATTAATTACCACACGTTCCAACTTTTTCCGCACCTCAAAGTTTCCAAATTCAGGAAGAGAAACGATACGGTCCTCTTCCAGTTGCGCGGAAATCTCGGCAACCAGTGCCCCCAACAGAGCGGAGCTGTCCTTTTGACTATACCCCAGCCTGCGAGATAATTCGGATACAAAATCTTTATTATTCAAAATATTCTTTTTTAAAGAACCGTTGCATACAAATCAAAAGCATCAGAAGCTGTAATTCTCACTTGGTAAAAGTTTCCGATTTCCAATTCACCTTCCGATACAGAAATCAAGACCTCCGGATCAACTTCCGGAGAGTCAAACTCGGTTCGTCCTATATAATAATCTCCTTCAATACGGTCTATAATCACCTTAAGAGTCTGCCCTACTTTCTGTTGAGACAAATCTTCAGAAATATCCTGCTGCAAGGCCATCAACAAATCCAAACGATGTTCTTTCACCTCTTGAGGAATATCATCTTCATAATGCTCTGCCGAATAAGTGCCTTCCTCTTCCGAATAAGCAAAAGCGCCCATACGGTCAAATCGGGCCCACTTCACAAAATCAAGCAGTTCGGCAAACTCTTTTTCGCCTTCACCGGGATGCCCCACCATCAAGGTCGTACGCAAATGTATTCCCGGCACTTCAGAACGCATCTTTTCAATCAACCGATAGGTCTGCTCTGATGTCACATGACGGCGCATTTTCTCAAGAACCGGATCGCTGATATGCTGCAAGGCAATATCCAGATACTTACACACATTATCACGTTCACGCATCACCCGTAACAAATCTTCCGGAAAATGAGCCGGATACGCATAATGCAACCGGATCCACTCTACACCCGGAATATCAGAGATACGTTCTACCAGTTCGGGCAACATCTGTTTCTGATACAGATCCACGCCGTAATAAGTCAGTTCCTGAGCAATGACCTGAAATTCTTTCACGCCTTTCGCAACCAACCCACGAACTTCTTCCACAATTTCTTCCATCGGGCGTGACTGATGCTTTCCGGTGATAATCGGAATGGCACAATATGAACAATGGCGGTTACAACCTTCAGAAATTTTCAAATAAGCATAATGTGACGGTGTGGTAATCTGTCGCTCCAGTTTCAATTCCTCACGGTAAGTCTTTCCCAAATCAGAAACGAGTTCTTTCCAGTTAAACTTTCCGTAGAACTTGTCTACCTGTGGAATCTCTTCGCCCAACTCCTTCAAATATCTTTCAGAAAGGCATCCCATCACAAAAACTTTACTCAACTGACCTTCTTCCTTGGCCTGACAGCACTCTAGAATCATATTGATGCTCTCTTCCTTGGCATCACCGATAAAGCCACATGTATTGATGACCACAATATCCCCTTCGAGTTTCTCTGCGTCATGTGTCACTTCATAGCCGTTGGCACGCAATTGGGTAATCAGCTGTTCCGAGTCCACCAGGTTTTTCGAACATCCCAGTGTAATGATATCAATCGTATTTTTTTTCAGTGTACTCATTCAATCAACAACTATTTGTTTTCTCCGAAGAGTGAATTCACAAACTCTTTTCGGTTGAAAGGCTGCAAATCTTCCATTCCCTCGCCCAAGCCGATATAACGGACCGGAATCTTAAACTGATCCGAAATACCGATAACGACTCCGCCCTTGGCCGTACCGTCCAATTTGGTAATAGCCATTGAAGTCACTTCAGTAGCCGCAGTAAACTGTTTGGCCTGCTCAAATGCATTTTGTCCGGTACTGCCATCCAGCACCAGCATCACATCATGCGGAGCGTCGGGTACCACTTTCTGCATAACCCGTTTGATTTTGGTAAGCTCATCCATAAGCCCCTTTTTATTATGCAAACGACCCGCTGTATCAATCAGCACGACATCAGCCTGATTGGCTACGGCAGAACTCAGCGTATCAAAAGCAACCGATGCCGGATCACTTCCCATCTGCTGCTTTACAATAGGCACTCCTACTCTTTCACTCCAAATTACCAGTTGCTCCACGGCAGCGGCACGGAATGTATCAGCGGCCCCCAGATAAACTTTCTTTCCCTCTTTCTTAAATTGATAAGCCAATTTTCCGATAGTCGTTGTTTTTCCGACACCATTTACTCCTACAACCATAATAACATACGGAGTTTTTGTCGCAGGCAGTTCAAAACCATCAATATCACTGGTGTTATTTTCTGTCAGCAATGAAGCGATCTCATCTCTCAGGATACCGTTCAGTTCGCTTGTCGTAACATATTTGTCTCTTGCCACACGTTCTTCGATACGTTTGATGATATTCAGAGTTGTATCTACACCCACATCCGAAGTCACCAGCACCTCCTCCAAATTATCAAGCACCTCATCATCTACTTTAGATTTTCCGGCTACAGCGCGTGTAATTTTACCGAAAAAACTTTCTTTGGTTTTCTCGAGTCCTTTGTCAAGCGATTCTTTCTTTTCTCTAGAAAAAAAGCTGAATAATCCCATAATAATAAATTTTAGTATTACTACAAAGATAATATAAGATTTTCAAACCTTCAAAAAAAGGCTTGAAAATCTCCGTTTTCTAAACAAAAAGCCCCTTCTAGCGATCTAGAAGGGGCGAATTGCTGTTATTTAGTTCTTGAAGAAGTCCTTGACTTGCTCGTTAGGAACCATCTGCTCATCAAAGATGTAAGCACCGGTCTTCGGGCTCTTTACCATCTTGATTACCTTTGTATAAGAACGTCCATCTGTTTTACCAGTCTGGAGGGTTGCAACGGTTTTCTTTGCCATAGTTACTAATTATTATTTAATTTCTTTATGTACAGTCATTCTCTTCAGGATTGGATTGTACTTTTTCAATTCCAATCTTTCTGGAGTATTCTTTCTATTCTTCATGGTAACATAACGAGATGTTCCAGGAAGACCACTCTCCTTCATTTCAGTGCACTCTAAAATTACCTGCACTCTATTACCTTTAGCCTTCTTTGCCATAAGTTTCTACCTCCTTAAATTAAGCGATTACTTTAATGCTTTTCCAATCACAATATCCCTTTGAAACCGCATTGTTCAACGCAGCATCAAGACCTACTTTATTGATGTAACGCAGGCCGGCAGCGCTGATATTCAAGCTGATCCAGCAATCCTGCTCTACATAGTAGAACTTCTTAGTAAACAAGTTTACATCAAAGCTTCTCTTAGTGTGACGCTTTGAGTGAGAAACATTGTTGCCAATCATGGCTTTCTTTCCGGTAATTTGACAAATCTTCGACATTTCTAGCTTCCTTTTTTGTTAACTTTCTTAATAGCTTCCTTCAAACAGGTTGCAAAATTAATGGTTAATTTCCAAATATACAAGTATTTTGAAAAAAAAATCACTCAGACTCTCCTGGAAAATCCTTTTTCAGTAAATCCAGAAGCATTTGCAAGGCTACATGGGTTGCTCGTGCCAGATTCACATCACGTCCGTCATCACCTTCCAGTTTGATCACATTCACATCCTTTTCACTACCTACGGCAATCCATATGGTTCCTACAGGAGCCTCCGGTCCGGAACCTGGTCCGGCATAACCTGTAACCGCCACAGCGTAAGTAGTTTCAAATGCCTTCAGAGCTCCTTCAAGCATAGCGCGCACAACCGGCTCACTTACTGCTCCAAAATCATTGATCATATCCTGAGGCACTCCAAGCATTTTTACTTTCACGTCATTGGAATAGCACACCACGCCTCCCTGAAAATAAGCCGAACTTCCCGGTACACAGGTCAATGCAGCCGAAATCTGTCCGGCAGTACAGCTTTCCGCAGTAGAAACAGTCACCCCTGCCTTCCACAGTATCGGACTTATTTCCCTACTTAAGATTTTAGATTCTACGTTCATATCCGTTCATTATTTTAAAGTAACGCGCGAATAAGCCGGAAGATCAATATCACAGAAATCCTTATCCAGATATTTGAAATATCCTGTAATACCTATCATGGCAGCATTATCCGTTGTATATCCAAATTTTGGTATAAATATTTTCCAGCCATATTTACGGGCATGTTCCTGAAAAGCATTGCGCAAACCATTATTGGCAGAAACACCTCCTGCCACAGCAACCTGACGAATTCCCGTATCCTTGGCCGCTTTTCTCAGCTTCTTCATCAGAATGTCCACTATCGTAAATTCCAGCGAAGCTGCCAGGTCTTCTTTATGATGCTCAATAAAATCCGGATCTTCTTTCAACCAGTCCCTCAACGAATAAAGAAAAGAAGTCTTTAATCCGCTGAAACTATAATTATATCCTTCAATCTGCGGACGTGCAAAATGATAAGCCTGCGGATTTCCCTGCCGTGCCAATTTGTCAATAATCGGTCCTCCGGGATATCCGAGCCCCATAACTTTGGAGCACTTGTCTATAGCTTCTCCGGCTGCATCATCAATTGTCTGACCCAACACTTCCATATCATTATATGCCTTAACCAGAATGATCTGCGAGTTTCCGCCACTTACCAAAAGACAAAGGAAAGGAAACTGCGGCTGATCCTTGTCTTCGTCATTCTCCTTTATAAAGTGAGCCAGAACATGTCCTTGCAGATGATTCACGTCAATCATCGGTATACCCAAAGCACGGGCAAATCCTTTGGCAAAGGACACTCCCACCAGTAACGATCCCATCAGTCCAGGGCCACGCGTAAAAGCTACAGCCGACAGTTGTTCTTTTACAATCCCGGCACGCTTCAGAGCCTGATCCACAACCGGCACAATATTCTGCTGATGAGCCCGGGATGCCAACTCCGGCACCACTCCCCCATATGCTTCGTGTACTGCCTGACTGGCAGTAACATTACTCAACAACACCCCGTTTCTCAAAACTGCCGCTGAGGTATCATCACAACTGGACTCTATACCTAATATATATATATCCTTATTTTCTTCCATAAACTTAGTGAGTCAAAATTTCCAATCCGTCTTCAGTCATCACAAAGGTATGCTCCCACTGTGCGCTCGGCAGCTCATCTTCGGTCACAACAGTCCATCCGTCTTCTTCGTCTACAAAGACCCGCCAATCTCCCATATTGATCATGGGTTCAATGGTAAATACCATACCGGGCACGAGCAACATTCCGGTATGCTTTTTTCCGTAATGCAGCACTTCGGGTTCTTCGTGAAATTCCAGACCGACGCCATGCCCGCACAAATCACGAACCACAGAGAATCCGTTTTTATGGGCATGCTGGGCAATAGCATGACCTATGTCTCCCACAAAGCCGTATGGGCGGGCTGCCTTCATACCGATCTCCAGGCATTCGCGTGCCACATCCACCAGTTTCTGCTTCTCGGGAGTTGTTTTACCTCCAACCACAAACATACGTGAAGCATCACTGTAATAACCGTCCAGGATTGTAGACACATCCACATTAACGATATCTCCCTCTTCCAATACATCAAATTCGCTTGGAATACCATGACATACCACCTCGTTAATGGATGTACACACACTTTTCGGAAAACCTTCATAATTCAGGGGAGCCGGAATTGCTCCATGACTTACCGTATAATCATATACCAGTTTGTCTATTTCCAAAGTAGTCATACCCGGACGTATTTCCTGGGCCACCAGATCCAGCACCCCGGTATTGATAACACCACTTCTGCGAATTCCCTCTATCTGTTCCTGTGTTTTGATCAGTTTCCTGTCGGGAACCAGACATCCCTGCTTTTCAAAAGCCATTACTTTCTTTTCGAGTTCTGTTGGCTCCACTCCTTCGGGAACGAACCATTTCCTTCTTGATTTTTTTCCCATAATGACATATTTTCTTTATTCTACAAAGGTAACAGAAAAAAACGAGAAGAGTTTATTTGTACGAAATAAAAAAGCCTTCGTAACGAATATTAATACAGATTATCCCCTTTAGGAAAACGATCAAAATGATATCTCAGACTCAACAGAAAATAACTGTTCACTCCTTTATGATTTATGGTTTCCTTTCTAAAGGCAACCGTATTAATCTGATTCACAGAATGCAACTCATGCAAAACATCAAATCCTTGCAGCTTGACTTCCATGGCTTTATTCTTCAGGAACGAGTAGGAAATTTCCATATTACAGATCCATTCCTTACCATTCATCGTATCCTCCCAATATCCGGCACGGCAATTCCGGTAAAAATCAACCCCCATACTCATCCCAAAATCAAGATCCAGCCGAAACTCGCCTCCACCGCCGTACACCCAAAGACTGGAATTCAGATCTTTCTGCAAATTATTCCGATAGTTGGCCAACGTCAAGAAGCCATAGGGCTTGAACGAGAACGCACGATAGCGGTATTGAACCGCCCCATAATGAGTTGTCGTCAAGGAATTTACTTTTACAGAAGCCTCATTATTCTTTGCGGCAGACCATTCCTGCAAGGCATGTTCCGTAGATGTATTCACCGCGCTTTTCCATTCCAGACTCCAACGCCGGACATTTCTGAACGAAGTCATAAAATCAAAGAAACATGATGCATTCCAGTTTCCATCAACATTCACCGGAGTTATCCGATACACTCCTTTTTGAGCGTCATAATCTGTTTTTTGTGTGATAGCATGGCGATTAAACACAACATTTGCTGCCACATTAACCTGCCTCTGCATTTCCTGCCGAAACGAATAAAATGTTGTCGACAGAAGATGACTGGTTTCAGGACGCAAAGAAGCATTTCCCACAAAACGATGTAACGGATCAGTACAGTCCCATATCGGCAACAAGCCGGAAAGATCCGGTTGTTTACTTCTTCCCAAATAACTCAGGCTTATCCCCCAGCTTTCCTTTTTCTGATAACTCATAGTCAGTTCCGGCAAAATCGAATATGAGGTTTGCGCACTATCCACACCAATATTACTTTTATAATAATGAAGCAACATTCTCTGAGGTTCCAGGGTTACTCCTCCCGTCAAGAGCCAGCCACCCGTTTCATATTGCACCAAAGCACGGACATCGTGCGTCCAGGTAATCAGATAGGCATTATTGCTCATACTGTCAGCCGGCAACCGGCCGTCATTGATCAGGTCCAGAAATACATAACTCAAGTCGTACACATTCTTGTCTATATAATCATACCTTCCATCTGCCGTATAAGCCAGTTGAAATTTTGTACACTCACAAGGCACCCAAGTAAGCACCCCTTTTACATATCCGCCAATATTCTTTTTGAAAGAATGGGTTTCCAATACCTGCCGGCTCATATCGGCAATATCAGAAAAATATATATCTGCATGCATAAACCCATCCTCCTTATTCCGGGTATATTGAAAACCGGCAGACAAATCCCAATTGCTTCCCAATTCTCCCCAGGATTTATTCAACGCCGTACTTATGCCTCCTCCAAAATTTTTCAGTATCCTATTATTCGTATACCGATTACTATTCAACGCCCGTTCGGAATTCACAAGTTCCCCATACATGACTTCCTCATAGCGTTCGCGCGTTTCCGACAAGGAATATAGCATATGATTATAATCTGACCGGTTTAAGAATGTTTTGGTTTTCCAGGTCAGTCCATTACCGGCATACGTCCAGTCGAGCGAAAAATTTGCCGTTTCCGTATCGGTCGCTTTCTCACTACGGGCTTGCGCACAAACCTGCGATTCTTTTCCATAATATTCGGTAGTTTCATCCGAAGAGGCCTCAGTTTTTCCCTTATTCCAGAATGCCGTGGCATTTACCTCCCACGGTCCCTTGAAAACATTCAATATTCCGCTATAATTCTGACGGACAATATCATTTTCATTAAATCCCGCAGAAAGTTTATCCAAATACGATTCCCCCAACCCAAATATCGGTGGCTGATTATCTGCAGACGCGGAAAGAATTCCCTGCATCCGAGAAGAAAATCCGCTAATCGAGCCATTGGCCTGATAACGTTTTTTACTTCCCGCCGCTCCCCCCAGATCCAACAACCATCCGCGTGAACGGTCTTCATAAGTATATACATCCAGAACCGGCTCTCCTTCACTACGATACACCCCCGTATTCGCCTCCTCATCAGAATATTCCTTATACAAACGTATCTCACAAAGAATATCCGAAGGCAGACTGTTCAATGCCAATTCTTTTCCTTCCTCAAAAAAATTACGGCCATTCAGTTTAATCCTGACCACTTCCTTTCCTTGCGCCAAAATGCGCCCATCGGCAGTAACCTCTATTCCGGGAATCCGTTCCAGCAGCAAACGCAGCTTTGCTCCTTCGGGCACAAAAAAACAAGACACGTCAAAAACCAACGTATCTCCCAGCATCACAATCGGAGTTTTCTTTCCTGATACGACCAACTCCTGAATGGTAAGACTGTCCAAAGACAATAACACCTCGGTAGAATCACTCCGGGAATCTTGCGGTATAGACCATGCCTTCTGCCAACAGACAGAAAAAAGAAAGAATAAAAAAAGCAATCGATCTATAGACATCAGCAAAAACTATTCATTTTTCAAGGAAAGGATTGTTTTACAAAACGAGTATTTTGCCCGGACAAATACGGCAAAATACTCGTTCTTTTTTATTTATTTCTTTAAGAAACTTATAGTTCGTCAGACATCTCGTCTACATCCTTTACGTCAGCCTCAGGAGTATAGCTTTCGTAGAAACTTTCTTCGTCATTATTGTCATCATCATTGTCGTCATTATCCAATCGACGATTTCCATCCTCATCATATTCGGGCTCCTGAATAAAACGCAATTTCTCCTGCAAATCTTTTTTCTTGGCAAAGATAGCCTCTACCCAAGTTCCCTTTGGTACCTCCAGGTACTCATAGCCATCAGCAACCTTACGCTCCAGGGTTCCTCCTTTAATATGCAGACGGGAAGCCGGCAATGTCGTTGTACTGATATCAAATGCCGATTCTATAATATCCTTTATTGCCAAGGAAATAGAATCCCATCCTCCACCAAAATTTCTTTCTATCAACTCCAATAAGGTTTTTGCAGAAATATACTTGACATTTTCATAAGAAAGATCCGTAATGCGCTTGATCTCTTTTTTACGAATAGCGATGGCTCCTTTTTTATTCTCATCCAGATGCGACAGGATTACATAAGACCCTGTCTTATATTTAGCCAGTTCACGCTCATTCTCAGAATCAAACTGGGTCACCTCAAAAGCAAGACGCAGTACATTCAGAATTTTATCTTCCGAGGTTATTGTGTCCTCATCCTTTTTCTCATTATTCCATAATTCCGCCAATTCTATAGCGTCCAATCCCCAAATATTACTGGAATTCAAGTCTAACACAGATTCCATGGAGTAATTTTTATTATGCATATAATTCAATCATTAAGTTCTTAATAAATTAGTATCGAAAACAGCTGCCACACCGTAACAGCAAGGATCATTCTGCGTTTTGGGCCATCATACCCAAAAACTGATAACGGAAATTACGTCCTTTAGACGAAGGGAACTGGCTGCGGGGATCAACATCTCTACGTGCCCTCAAATGATCAATAATCCGCATGTAACATTCCATCGGAGAATGAGCTTTTACTCTTGCCTTGAAAATCGTATCCTTATATTGGAATTTATTGGTTCCGGGAATGGCAATCACCCGTTTAAACAAGATTTCTCCTTCGTACCAGCCAATCTGCTCTTCCGTCAGACGATTTATTACCGCATCTTTAGGATTATCTACAGTCAAAGCCTGACGAGCGCCATTCTCCTTAAACTCAGCCAGAGTCTGCGCCATGGTTTTAATCACAATAAAATAAACTCTCGGACGCACTTTATATCTTTTCGGATAAGGCATCGGGCTTTCCATATACTGCTTCAGATCATTCATAAAATAATCATCCACAACAATACCCGGAATGGATGACAGGAAATCAAAGGCTTCCTGTACACTGCCCACAACACATTCTTCATCAAAATAGCGGATATATAAGTTCATCTGCTCAATATAAATAAACAAATTAATACCTGAAAAAAGCACAGACTACCTATATTACCTAGTATAGGTAATCCGCCACAAAATTAAAAAAAAGGACTGGAATCCACAAACAATGAAAACAAATTATAACAGATATCATCTGAAAAAAGACTACCTTTGCATCCGTTTTAGAAATATAAAAATGAAGATTCTGGCTTTTCTAAAGAAATGGACACTGCCGACAGCCATTGTTACGGGAGTGTTGTTGTACATCATCGGGTCGCATATTCCACATATCGACCGTATCAGTCCTTTCATTAACCGCACTCTGGAAATTGTACAGCCCTGTCTGATCTTTTCCATGCTATTTCTTACTTTCTGCAAGATCGATCTGAAAAATCTGCGCCTCACACCATGGCAGTTCCTGATCGCTCTGCTTCAGGTCGGCATCAGCATCGGACTGGCCCTAATCACTCCGTGGGCAAATCCAGACATGCAGATCTGGATCGAAGCCGGTATCCTGTGTTTTATCTGCCCCACAGCTACAGCTGCAGCTGTCGTTACGGAAAAATTAGGAGGAAATGTTTCAGGTACCATATCTTACACTATCCTGATCAATATAGCCACGGCCTGCACCATACCGGTATTGCTCCCGATACTCAGTGATTCGCAGCATTATTCTTTTGGGAGTCTGGCCACCATTATCATGGTCCGCACCTTCCCAATGCTTATCGCACCTATGGTGGCAGCCTGGATTTTCCGGACATTTTTCCGAAAAACCACAGAACAGATTAATCAGGTGCGCAATCTGGCCTTTTATTTATGGGGCATAGCCTTATCCATAGCCATGGGCATCACAGCACAGAGTGTAGCGCACACGTCTGTAAGCCTCGGTATCTTGACGGGCATAGCCTTAGTTTCCCTGTTCTGCTGTGCTTTCCAGTTCTGGATCGGGAAAGCCATTGGAAAACGGTTTGGAGCAAGTATCAGTGCCGGACAAGCCTTCGGACAAAAGAATACGGTATTTGCCATTTGGCTGGGAAGCAGCTTCATGAATCCGGCCACAGCCATCGCCGGAGGCTGTTACAGCATCTGGCACAACCTGTTCAATACCTGGCAAATCCAAAAGAAACAGAACCAGCAAAACAAATAAGAAAATTCCTCCGGCGTACATACCGGAGGAAAACAAAAAAGGAAGTATCAAAGATACCTCCTTTTTAACCTGGTGCCCAGAACAGGACTCGAACCTGCACGTCTCTCAACACTCGCACCTGAAACGAGCGCGTCTACCATTCCGCCACCTGGGCATTCCTTTCGGAAAAAGAGCGGAAAACGAGGCTCGAACTCGCGACCCCGACCTTGGCAAGGTCGTGCTCTACCAACTGAGCTATTTCCGCATTTATTTTTGTGAAGAGAAGGAGACTCGAACTCCCACGACACAATTGTCACTACCCCCTCAAAGTA
This sequence comes from uncultured Paraprevotella sp., assembly GCA_944321345.1. GTDB lineage: Bacteria > Bacteroidota > Bacteroidia > Bacteroidales > Bacteroidaceae > Paraprevotella. The sequence continues at coordinate 14,084 of CALUKY010000014.1, read as the reverse complement.
GCGCGTCTACCAATTCCGCCATCTCTCCGAGATCAATCTGAAATGTGCCCAGAACAGGACTCGAACCTGCACGTCTCTCAACACTCGCACCTGAAACGAGCGCGTCTACCATTCCGCCACCTGGGCATTCTTTCAGAAGAAGAGCGGAAAACGAGGCTCGAACTCGCGACCCCGACCTTGGCAAGGTCGTGCTCTACCAACTGAGCTATTTCCGCGTTATCATGTCATCCTTCCCGAATGCGATGCAAAGGTACGACTTTTTTTGAAACCTGCAAACAAATCTACAGTTTTTCTTTCAAAAAAAGCAGATTTCTCTGCCTTATCCGTTCCAAAACGGTTTAAAACAAAAGAAATCTGCTTTATTCTTCAACACATACGATCACGATAGTCTTCGTAAGTGTATTCCCGATAATACTCCAGACTACCATCCTCATGCAGCAAAGCTATAGACGGATGGTGAATTCCGTTAAACATATTGGTCTTGACCGTGGTGTAATGGATCATATCTTCAAATATCAGGATCTCTCCTGTTTTCAGTTCGTGGTCAAACTTCCAGCATGACATAAAATCGCCACTCAGACAACTGTTTCCTCCCAACCGGTATACATGCTCTTCGGGAGCAGCAGTCTTGATATAATCCTCAGGCATCGTTTCTGCACCTCGTACAGCAGGCTGATAAGGCATTTCCAGACAATCAGGCATGTGACAAGTAAAACTTACATTCAGAATCGCCGTACGGATACCTTTGTTTTCAACAATGTCTACCACACGCGACACCAACGGACCGGTCTGCCAGGCAAATGCTGATCCAGGCTCCAGAATAATGCGCAAGTTGGGATATCGCTCCCGTAAACCTTGCAACAAGGAAATAAGATGCTCCGTATCGTATCCCTTACGGGTCATCAGATGACCTCCGCCCAAATTCAGCCACTTCAACTGAGGAAACCATTTACCGAATTTAGCTTCCAGATGCTCCAACGTATGTTCCAAAGCCGTAGAATCGCTTTCGCAATGGCAATGACAATGGAATCCTTCAATACCTTCGGGCAACTCATCAGACAAAGCGCCGGCCAGCACACCGAAACGTGAACCGGGAGCGCAAGGATCATATAGTTCGACCTCTATTTCCGAATATTCCGAATTCACACGTATCCCGCAGGAAATGGCCTCGGCCGGATGCTGATGATTATAGGCCTTTACCAAAGGCCAGAAGCGGGCATACTGAGTCAGGGAATTAAATGTGATATGACTGCTGCATTCCATCAGCTGGTCAAAATCTTCTTCCGTATAAGCCGGCGAATAGGTATGCGCCTTGCTGCCGAATTCCTCTGCAGCCAACCGTGCTTCATAGAGCGAACTGGCTGTAGTATGGGTAATATACTCACGGAAAATCGGAAACGATTTCCAAAGCGCAAAGGATTTAAAAGCCAGAATAATTTCTGCACCGCTACGCTGTGCCACATCGCGAATCAGACTCAGATTTCGACGCAACAAGCGTTCCTCCATCACATAACAGGGAGTCTTTACACCTTCAAAAGTCCGGGAATCTATTTTCATTTTCTCGTTTCTTGCTTTCTTATTTTTATTATAAAATAGGATTAGTATACCAATCTGACATTATCAATCCACAAGGTCGTACCGACAGAACCTACATAAGCGCCACCGTAACTGGAATCAAACTGCAGAATGATGTGCGTGGGAGTTTCATCGGCATCAGCCCAGCCCACCTCACGGATCGGCACATTCTTGCCCTTGCTGTTGATACAATATTTGGTATCGTCGCCGTCAATCAGTCCCATATAACTTTGGAAACCGCTTTTCTTGGAAATATCACCGTACTGAATCGGGAACTGCGCGTTGTTTACCCAACCGGTGTTTTTAGAAAAACGGTGCACCATGGTTCCTACACGTTTGGCGTAAATATTACCGTCGGCGTCCTCCCATCTTTTCTGCAGAATGCAGATCACATCGGGCATATCCATTCCTGCCACCTTGGTCACACGGCTGAAACCGGTTTCACGGATACGGTTCGGCTGACCGGAAAGCTGCACTTTATAATCAAAGCAAACAGCTTTGGGACGGCGTGCCAACGGTATTCCGGCCGACAATTTACTCATAGGATTCGAAGTACTGGTCACAGGTTCCAAAGCACTGCCCAACCATAAAGAACCGGCTGCCAGTACCTTGATATTTACAATACCCAGAACCACACACTTCTCGATATGAGTTTTCAGACAGGCACAATAACCGTTTCCACGTTTCTCGCGATACACCGATGTATTGGTTTTGGTAATGCCTGCCACTTTGGCCATCACATTGGAAGTAGCCCAGGGTGAGCCTCCCTGATTGGTATAAGCCTTACTGTTGTTCCACACGGCATTCGGTCCCACCTCATAAAGAGTTTTGGTCTTTCCGCCGATAATGGCACTTTCCTTAATGTTACGCACGATCCATTGGTCAAAGTTACCATACTTGATCAGTTCCCCCTGACCAAAGGACAAGGCAGGAAGCAAAGCCATGGCTCCTGTCAACAATACTTTCTTTCCTTTCATATTATTGTTTTTAAAAATTTTCCGCTAAAAAGCTTCGTTGATATTAAACGACACATTCGGACTGTCTTTCGTAAATCCCAGATCCAGGCGTACATTAACCCTTTTCTTGAATTCCCAACGATAACCTACTCCATAATTCGGCAACGTTTCGCGAAGCCAGATGTTATCAAAGTTATGAAAAACATTGGCAAAACCGATCCAGGCCACCACTCCGTTACGGCCCTTGATATGCTGGCGCAGTTCCACCTGACCTTCCAGAATATTACGGTCACGGTAACGCCCCTCATAATAACCGCGCATACGGTTCATGGTGCCCACCTGAGCCAGCATGGTCCAGGGCACATTTCCGTAATTAAGAAGCCCATGAAGCTCCATGGCCATTACGCCTCCCTTCCAGACTTTCCGATAGGCGGAATAGGTCAGGTCCGTATAAGTAAACGAATAGGTATTTCCCATCCAGGATGGATAGAACATCTGTTCCAAACGAAAATAATTTCCGCGATAAGCGTTCAAGACAAAATCACGGCTATCATAAATCAGGTTTAAACCCAAACCATAATTCTGCACATGCTGATCCTGTCCATGAATCAACTCCGGACGCTCAAAGCCATAAGCATTTACCCAACTGACATCTACCACCGCCCCCAAATAGGTATGCTTGAATATTTTAAACTGGAAATCGGGCTTGAACTGGAATTTCACACGACTATATTCGCTTTTATTCGCTCCGTTACAACCGTCATCATAGCCAATTCCCCAAATATAACTGGGAAAAGTGAAGATATAAGTCTGATAGTTAATCCGGAAACGGTCTTTTCGGAAGAAATTATTACCACGCACCCCTATAGACAACATGCCGGCAATAGAAGCATTGCCATAAAGAGACACATTAGATTTTTGTAAAGTCGAATCACTACGGTCGAGCGAATAAAGTCCTGATGCCGCAACCCCGAGCCCTAAGGAAGTGGTAGCCGTATAACTGGGACCTAACAGTAGACTGAAATCAAATGGCTTGTTTTTTTCCTTATTCGCATTTTTGAGATAGTTGCCGATCCATTTAAACGGATTTTTCTTTTCATCCTTGCCCGATACGGTTTCCACAGAATCCGTTTCCGTACCGGTAAACTCTCCATCTGCCACATTTCGGGCAAACGCAGGAACGACAGACACACCAAACACAAATAAAAATACCGACAAGAACAGTCCTGGTCTATTTAATATCATCTGTTTCTGTTTTTAACCTCGCAAAGATAACATATTATCATGAGATAATAATACGGTTCAACAGGTTTTATCCGTTTTTGACCAGAAAAGATACCAGAATTTACCAACACCCGACCAGGCTGTTCCGGAACTTTTTTTTCAGATTACAAGACTAAAATCTTTCCCAAAAGCCCCCATTATTACAATTATATTTTATACATTTGCTGAAAACCATTAATCTGAGACAGATATTATGAACAGTAAAAGATCAAAAATAGCCAACCTGTATGGCGACAGCAATCAGCGCGTACTGGAACTTCTCTCACAAAGTTTCCCCAATATTGCGGCGGCCAGTACTGAAATTATCAATCTGGAAGCCATCATGAACCTGCCGAAAGGCACCGAGCACTTTGTGGCTGATATCCACGGCGAATACGAGGCCTTTCTGCATATTCTGAAAAATGCTTCGGGCAATATACGGCGCAAGGTTGCCGAATTGTATGGCAACACCATGCGTGAAAGCGAAATCCGTAATCTGTGTTCACTGATCTATTATCCGGAAAAGAAGCTGGAATATATCAAAGCCATGGAAGAGGATCTGAACGATTTCTACAACATCACCCTGCATCAGCTGGTAAAAATCTGTCAGACGGTTTCTTCCAAATACACGCGTTCCAAAGTAAGGAAAGCATTACCTAAAGAATTTTCCTACATCATCGAGGAATTGCTTCACGAATCTCCTCTGGAAAACAACAAACAAGGGTATTTCAACCGGATTATCGAAACCATCATCTCTACCGGAAGAGCTGACGATTTCATTATTCAGATCTGCAATCTGATCCAGCGTCTGAGTATTGACCAGCTGCACGTTCTGGGCGACATCTACGACCGCGGACCGGGCGCTCACATCATCATGGACAAGCTGTGCAACTATCACCACTTCGACATCCAGTGGGGAAATCACGACGCATTGTGGATGGGAGCCGCCGCAGGTAACGACTGCTGTATTGCCAACGTGCTGCGCATATCACTCCGTTATGCCAACCTGAACACGTTGGAAGACGGATACGGTATCAATCTGGTGCCACTGGCCACTTTTGCCATGGAAACCTACGCAGACGACCCGTGCAAGGAATTCATTCCGAAAATCAACGAAGAGGAAACGGATTACAACGGAAAGACTCTGCGCCTCATCGCCCAGATGCACAAGGCCATTTCTGTAATCCAGTTCAAACTGGAAGCCGCTCTGATTGACAAGCACCCGGAATGGAATATGCAGGACCGTAAACAACTGGAATTTATCGATCAGGAAAACAAAGTATTTGTCTATGAAGGCAAAACATACGAAATGACAGAATATTCCTTCCCGACCGTTGACCCGAAGGATCCCTACAAACTGACACATGAAGAAGCCGAACTGGTGGAAAAACTGCACCGTTCGTTCCGAATCTGCGACCGCCTGAAGCATCACATCCAGTGTCTGCTCTCGCATGGCTGCCTGTATGGCATCTTCAACTCCAACCTGCTCTTCCACGCCTCAATTCCGCTTAACGCCGACGGTACACTCAAGGACGTAGAAATTCAGGGTAAGAAATATCAGGGACGCGCCCTGCTCGAAAAACTGGGGCAAATGATGCGTGCCGCGTTGAGCAACAGTAAAACGGTAAAGGACAAGGAGTTTGCCATAGATTATTATTGGTATATCTGGTGCGGACCGGATTCTCCACTGTTCGACAAGTCAAAAATGGCCACTTTCGAGCGTTACTTCCTGAAAGACAAGGCTATGCATACGGAGGAAAAAGGTTACTACTATAAACTCAGAGACAATGAAGAAGTGTGCGACCGGATACTGGACGCTTTTGAAGTCACCGGCCCTCACCGTCACATTATCAACGGACACGTACCGGTACGTGCCGCCAAAGGCGAAAACCCGATCAAGGCCAACGGAAAACTGATGGTCATTGACGGTGGCTTTGCCAAGGCTTACCATAATACAACCGGTATTGCCGGATATACCTTAGTATATCACAGCCGCGGATTCCAACTCGTACAACACGAACCGTTCACTTCGGCAGAAGAAGCCATCAAGAACGGAACCGATATTGTCAGCACCACCCAGATTGTCGAGATGAGCAGTCAGCGCATGATGGTACGCGATACAGACAAGGGCGAGGAACTGCAAGGTCAGATCGAAGAACTGGAAGCGTTGCTGTATGCTTATCAGCAAGGATACATTCAGGAGCGCGCAGGTAAATAAAAAAACGCATGGCTTCCATCCGGACGGACATTACCGCGGATAAAAGCCATGCGTTTTTTTGTATCAGGAAACTCAAGGAGCGATGGCACGAAGCATCTCACGCTTTCCGGGAGGCCCCGGGATACGCTCTACACGAAACCCGGCCTGCTGCAACATGCGGCGCACCACTCCCTTGGCACAATAGGTTACCAGCACTCCGCCGGGAGCCATAACCTGAAAAATACGGTCAAACAGTGTCTGGCTCCATACTTCAGGTTGCTTGTCGGGAGCAAAGGCATCGAAAAACACCAAATCTATCTGTCCCGGAAAAGGCACCTCGTTAAAGTCACCTTTAATTTTGTGCAACAAGAAATTGGGTGCCAGAAGCACATCTTTATCCCAAATGCTTTGATGCAATGAAGAGAACCAGCGTCCGGCTCCTTCGATATCCAGATGCTCATAATGCAACTGCTGCCACAGGTCTTCTGTGAGCGGAAACTTTTCTATCGTGTAATAAGCCACTTGCGTTCCGTCATGAACAGCACGCGACAAAGCCAACAAAGCATTCAGGCCGGTACCGAATCCGAATTCTAAAATACGATAGTTATCCCGGTTCAGATATTCCCACCCCGCCTGAAAAAAAACATGGCGCGATTCCTGCAAAGCGCCGTTTACCGAATGGTAATGTTCATCCATTTCGGGCACAAAAAGCGTACAACTGCCATCAGCAGTCATTTCCACGGTACGTTTCATGATCCTTAAGTTCGTTATTTCCAAATAAGATGATACGGTCACGACGACAGGCCTCATCGGTCCACTCTTCAGGCACAAAGCGCCAGTGTCCCATAGCTTCGGCACGGACATGCTTGCGTTCCCGTATATATTCTATAAAATGATAGCGGATATCTTTCTCGGAGATATGCAGAATACGTCGCTGCAGTTCATCATGATCCAGCCCGGCTCCACGGGTAAACAGTTCTCCCCCACCATAGGCACGATAGGAATTGGTTACCACCCGATAGACTGCATCCGGATCAAACGGGCGTCCGTCGGCCATGGATTCGATCTCAACCCGTTCTCCTTCGGCACAGGTTACATCTACCGTATACCGGATTCCGGCCGCCGAATCAAAATTAAATGCCAGATTGACAAAGCCCAATCGCCGTCCATGATCCAGCAAAGGAGCCATCTTCATGATATGATCTTCTGCACGTTGCATGCGGTCGGTCCACAAAGCATAACTCATCTCAAGTATTCTTTTGATTTCACTGCCTTTCAGCGCCAATACACAAATCATGTTTTCATATTTATACAGGTGAAACATGTCACGTATATAAATATCTCCTTGGTGTATGACCGTATCAAAAGTAAGCGGAGCCGCAAACGACACATCCGCACCACTGATTTTCAGCTGCATGTCATGAATAAGGTCCATAAAGGCAGAAGAGCCGAAATAGGCGTCCTGGCTGTGCACGGTCTGCTCAAAATGCCCGATGCGCTGATTCACATAGGCCGCGATCAGCGCAGACGCATCAGCGTATTTCCGTTCAAATTCATACACAGCCGGATCGGTTTCATACATGACGTTCTGAATATGTCCGTGAATTTTCTTCCTTATCAGGCGGCCTTCCTCGTAAGATAACGTTATGTCGATCACACTGACACTGGTGGCCAGACTCCATAATCCCACACAGCAAACCTTATGTCCGGCCTTGTTGGTTACCATTTCAACATGCTTCTGGTGATCGTGCCCATAACAAATCACATCCAGGCCATCCACCTCATGAGCAATCCGGCTAGATACGTTCTCACAAAACTCATCGGTTATAATGCCCCCATCCCAACCGGAATGAAACAGTCCTACCAGAATATCCGGTCGTTCATGCTCCCGGATATAATTCACCCAATGGGCGGCAGCGTCTACCATATCCTGTACCGCCATCCCACTCCATTGGTCTTTCGGCACCCAATGTGGAATGGCGCTTGTAATCAGTCCGAGCACAACAATACGCACTCCTTTGCGTTCCAGCACGGTGTAGGGTTTGAAATAAGGGGTTCCGGTTTTATCGTCCAGCAGATTTGCAGCCAGAACCGGAAAACGGCACTGCGCCACAAAACGGTCATATACGGCATGCCCCATCTCCAGATCATGGTTTCCGATACAGAGAGCGTCATAACGCATGTGATTCATCACTTCCGCCACCAGATGCGGACTTTGTGTATCTACAAAATTATAGTAATAGGCTGTGGGCTGGCCCTGAAGTACATCCCCTCCATCCAGCAAGACCAGAGAATCCGGGAAGCGCTCCCGCTCCCGACAGACAAAGGCATAAACCCGCGAAAGAGCGCCCCGTGACGGACCGTTCTCTATAAAGTCATGCGAAAACAAAGCACCATGCACATCCGTGGTATGCATGATCCTTATTTTCTTTTCTTCTCGGTCTTTTTCTGCCATCTTTTAAAAATCTGCTATAATTTCTGCAAAAATAGCAATAAAACGCACTGTCACCAACTGACTGGCACCTTATTTGTTGAATATTTTAGCAAAAAAAGGAGGATCATTATGGCATTTATAGATTATTATAAGATCATGGGTATTCCTAAAGACACCCCTCAAAAAGACATCAAGAGCGCCTATCGGAAAAGAGCCAAACAGTTTCATCCGGACCTGCATCCGAACGATCCGAAAGCCAAGGCTAAATTCCAGGCGTTGAACGAAGCGTACGACGTATTGAGCGATCCCGAAAAACGGGCCAAGTATGATCAATACGGAGAGCATTGGAAGAGCATGGGCGGTTTCCAGAACGGTGGCGGAGGAGAAGGCGGATTCGAAGGGTTCGACTTCAGCCAGTTCGGTGGCGGAGGCAGCTTCTCCGACTTTTTTGAACAATTGTTCGGAGGAGCACACCGCAGGCAAAGCGCCCAAAGCAGCGGATTCCAGAATTTCGGAGGCTTCGGTGGCTTTAACGGATATCAGGAAGAGCCGATGGTGCAGGATAAATTGTGTCAGGTACACATTGACATGTACACCGCCATCTTGGGAGGAGAGATCATTGTATCCACTCCCGTAGAAAAAATCAGACTGAAGGTAAAACCCGGAACGCAGCCGGGCAGCAAAGTGCGCATCAAAGGCAAGGGAGATTTGTATCCGAACGGAGAACGGGGCAATCTGATCATAACCTATCAGGTAGACCTGCCTCAGCATTTAAGTCCTCGCCAAAAAGAATTGCTGGAAGAAATGCGCCGCTCATAAAGCATACCCGAAAGTATGTATTTTTTGAATCACAATTTGCATAAATCAATAAAAAAAACGACCTTTGTCGAAAGGCATTCAAAACAAAAACGAAATATGATAACAGAAATTACACCCGATATCAAGTACATCGGAGCAGACGACACAGACATTGACTTGTTCGAAAGTCAGTATGTAGTACCTAACGGCATTTCTTATAATTCATATGTCATTCTTGACGAGAAAATTGCCATTATGGATACGGTAGACAATCGGAAAACAGATGAATGGATGAGCAATCTGGAAGAGGCTCTTCAGGGCCGTACTCCAGACTATCTGATTGTACAACATATGGAACCGGATCATGCCGCCAATATCGGAAATATCGCAACCCGATATCCGAAAATCCAGATTGTACTCAGTGCCAAAGCGGCACAGATGTTGCCTCAGTTTTTCGAAGGAGTTGACTTCACAGACCGTCTGGTCATCGTAAAGGAAGGCGAAACCTTATCTTTAGGCGCACACACTTTGCAATTCTTCATGGCTCCTATGGTACATTGGCCGGAAGTCATGGTTACCTATGACCAGAAAGACAAGGTGCTCTTTTCAGCGGACGGCTTCGGAAAATTCGGTGCTCTTTGCAACGAAGAACCTTGGGCTGATGAAGCACGCCGCTATTACTTCAACATCTGCGGAAAATACGGCATGCAGGTTCAGGCATTACTGAAAAAAGCCGCTACCCTGGATATCCGGATGATCTGTCCGCTGCACGGACCGGTTCTGAAAGACAATCTGGGATATTTCATCGGACTGTATGACACCTGGAGCAAATACGAGCCGGAAGAGGACGGTGTATTGGTAGCATACGCATCCATTCATGGAGGCACAGCAGAAGCAGCCGAGAAAATGGCTCAGATTCTGTTGGACAAGGGTGCAGCAAAAGTTATGATTACCGACTTGTCACGCGACGATATGGCCACAGCTGTAGAGAATGCGTTCAAGCTGAGCAAACTGGTAGTGGCAGCTCCTTCTTACGATGCAGGTCTGTTCCCGCCGATGTACGACTTCCTGCATCACCTGCAAATCAAGGGATTCCAGAAGCGTAAGGTAGCGGTTATCGAAAACGGTTCATGGGCTCCTACTGCCGGAAAGGTCATGCTGGGCATGCTGGAAGGTATGAAAAATATGGAAATCGTATCTCCGATGGTAACCATCAAGAGCAAGATGAAACAAACTGACATACCGGTATTAGAAAGCATGGCAGATGCAATCTTGGCCTGACTTTAAATTAATATGAAGTGCACCTTCAAGGTTTGATATAACTTTGAAGGTGTACTTCTTTTTTATCCCAACAGTTTTTTTATTACTTTAAAAAATAGAGGAGAAAAACGGGTTAAACGAAACATGATTTGAGACATTGAAGGATTATGGTTACCTTTGAAACAGAATCTACAAAACAAAAAAATCATGAATCCAACAAATGCAAACGACAAGAAACATGTTGTCTAGCTGGACTGTGTGCGTCTGGTGGCCATGTTTACTGTAGTATGTTGCCATGCTACCGACCCGTTCAATTTCTACACCGGCAATGACCAAAGCATGGTTGCCGAAATCAAGAACTGGGGAGCCATCTACGGCTCTTTACTCCGTCCCTGTGTTCCGCTCTTTGTGATGATCACCGGTGCATTACTGCTTCCCATCCATGAAAAAAGCGGAGCATTCTACAAGAAAAGAATCTCTCGTGTGCTCTGGCCTTTCCTGATCTGGTCAGTCATCTATGCCCTTTTCCCCTGGTTTATGGGAGTCATCGGCTATGGTCCGCAAACCATTCTGGATTTCTTCCCTTATTCAGGTGAAGAGGTCATGAAGCAATCCTTCGAGGTGTCATTGACTTATATCGCACAGATTCCTCTGAACTTCTCTACCGTAGCAGTACACATGTGGTATGTATATCTGCTCATCGGGCTGTATCTTTATCTGCCCATTTTCTCAGCCTGGGTGGAAAAGGCCAGCGTGAAGAAAAAACGTTTCTTCCTGCAGCTATGGGGCGTTACTTTGTTTGTACCGTATCTGCGCACCTTTGTCAATCCCTATATTTGGGGTGCCTGCTCCTGGAATGAATTCCATATGCTGTTCTACTTTGCCGGTTTCAACGGATATCTGTTGCTGGGACATTATCTGCGTCATCACGTAACATGGAGCATCAGCAAATCGGTACTTTTGGGTATTCTGTTCTTTGCTGCCGGATTTATCGTTACCTATCTAGGCTTCCGGGAGATTACAACCCGTGCCTCTTTCACTCCCGAAGAACTGGAACTGTTTTTCTATTACTGCTCTCCGAATGTAGCCCTGATGACCATAGCTGTGTTCATGCTCCTCAAGCGGGTCCGTATAAAGAATGTTGCCGTATGCAATCTGCTGGCCAATCTGACCCAATGCGGCTTCGGTATTTATATGGTACACTATTTCCTGACCGGACCGATGGTACTGCTCACACGTACATTACAGATCCCGATATGCATACAGATTCCGATTGCCGCCATATTGGCCTTTGCGATATCCTGGATATTTGTCGCTCTGGTATATCGCGTTATCGGACAAAAAGCGCGTATTCTCCTGGGATAATAACAACAGCCCGGCATCGCAAATTACGATGCCGGGCTGTTGTTATTTTGAAGCCACATGGTTTCCAACCTTCATCAGAGCAATTCCTATAACAATCCAGAAGATCTCACGCAAACGGACAATCAGACTGGTATATACTCCAAACGCCTTTGTCATGGCCAACCCTCCGGTTGCCAGTGCAAATCCGCCTTCACGTGCTCCCATCTGCATGGGCATGAAGAAAAACAGATTGGCAAACAGAGAGGTGAATGCCTGAATGAGGATGCAATCCCAGAAAGAAACGTCGCTGGTCATAATAAACAGAATAAACATAATCTCCAGACACCCTACAATACGGGCAAAGAATTCGAGCGACAAAGACAGATAGAACACCCGCCGGCTCTGGGCATGCAAAGCGGCAATCTGCTCATCCACCCGTTCAATGGCCGCACGATTACGCTCGATGAATCCGCCGAATTTTTTCTTGCAGAAAGGAAGACGGGCAAAAAAGTTCAGAACATTCAACGCAAGACCGTTGCGGTATCCCTTCATGAAGAAATAGATACCCAGTGCACAGAAAGCGGCGATAAACAACAGCAACACGGCCATTCCCCATCCCATCAGAGCTCCATAAAGCACCAGATAAAGCAAAATGGAAAAAGCCCAGAAACAGAAATGCGAAAAAATGTGCATCATGGCGTGCAGGATCACGCTCGAAGTGGCCCGTTCCTTGCCCACATAAGCACTGACTTCCATAATCCGGTAAGGCTCACCACCCAACAGTCCCACAGGAGTGACGTAATTAAGCGAGAATCCTGTTACCGTGTATTTATAAACTTTCCAGAACGGTACCCGTCCGGTCTGCCCTCCCGCATTCAGAATCACCTGCCAGGCGCAGGTATTCATAAAGTAAATCACGCCCCAAAGAAGCAGTACGGCCGGAAACCAGATTCCGGCGCGCCGCACATTCTGCAAGACCTGATCATAAGGCATCTCAAACTTCCAGAGCATGATGGCCACCGCCACCACTCCTATCAGGAAGAAAAGATTTCTCAGTCTGTTTTTCATGCCTCTTCCTCTTCAGGAGCATTCAGTTTCAGCGTGTCGCTGTCATCACGCTTCTCATAATACATTTTCCGGAGCGGATGGGCATAAGCCTCATCATAACGTGCCCGGTTACGATAAACATCAATTGCGGTATAAATAGCCTCACGCAACGAAGTAGGATCTGCCAAACCCTTTCCGGCAATGTCATAAGCGGTACCGTGGTCCGGAGAAGTGCGCACGATAGGCAGTCCGGCAGTATAATTGATACCGTCGTTCATGGCCAGCGCCTTAAACGGTGCCAGTCCCTGATCGTGATACATGGCCAGCACACCATCGTAAGCCTCATAAGCACGGGAACCGAAGAAACCATCTGCGGCAAACGGACCGAAACAGAAAATGCCTTCACTCATCGCCTGTTCCAAAGCCGGTTTGATGATCGTCTGCTCTTCCTCTCCCAACAGGCCCTGATCACCGGAATGCGGATTCAGTCCGAGCACGGCGATGCGTGGTGATTCAAATCCCAGATCGCGCTTGAGAGCCTTGCTGAAAATACGCAGTTTCTGCACAATGGCTTCCTGTGTAATGGCATCAGCCACCTTACGGATCGGAAGATGGGTTGTTACCAGAGCTACGCGCAAGCTACGGTTCATCAGAACCATTAATGCCTCCTGTCCGTCACCCAGACAAGCCTGAATGTATTCCGTATGGCCGGGGAACTGAAATTCCTGGCTCTGAATCGTATATTTGTTGATCGGTGCTGTCACCAATACATCAATCAATCCGGAACGGTAGTCTATGATCGAGCGCTCCAAAGCGGCCAAAGCAGCCTGTCCGCTCTCTTTGGTAGGCTTGCCCAAATCGATTTTCACCTCCTCTTCAATACAAGTCACCAGATTCACCTTTCCGTCAACAGCCTCTTCAGCCTGATCAATGGTCAGGAAATTGGTATTCAGTTCCAGAGCCTTACGGTGAAAAGACGCGATCTTGGGCGAACCGTAAATAATCGGTGTACACAACTCCAGCATTCCAGCCTCCTGAAACACCTTCAGGATCACCTCATAGCCTACTCCATTTATATCTCCTTGTGTGATACCCACACGAATCTTTCTATTTTCCATACTCAAATAATGTTCTAAACCCGTTGGCGGAATTAAATTAGCGCATATTTAACTCTACCAATGGGTCTCTCATTTTTATAGTTAATATATTG
>CALUKY010000013.1 GCA_944321345.1 uncultured Paraprevotella sp. | reverse complement strand
TAGGCTACTGTTGACGGAACAACAGGTTCAGACATCATGCTGAACAATTACTTGTACGACTTCTTGTCGCACATCTTCTTGCAAAGATACGAAAAATATCGGGAATTTCCTAAAAAACGGCTCTTCCTTCCGGGTGTTTCACATTTATTTGGTATTTAGTTTCTGAAAAACTTCCACATATGGTATTTTATGTGTTATTTTGCATGTTTTTTCAGGAAACGTTAGTATCATTATATATAGAAATGAAGTTAATTAGTACAATTCAGGAGTTGAAGGATGTTTTGGCTTCGGCTCGTCAGGAAGGGAAAAAAATCGGACTGGTGCCCACTATGGGCGCTTTGCATCGTGGCCATGCTTCGCTGGTAGAGCGTTGTGTTGCCGAGAATGACCTTACGGTGGTCAGTGTCTTTTTGAATCCCACTCAGTTTAACGATAAAACCGATCTGGAGAAGTACCCCAGAACTCTGGAGGCCGACTGTGCCTTGATGGAGGAGGTTGGGGCTTCGATTGTGTTTGCTCCTTCGGTATCGGAGATGTACCCTGAGGAAGATAAGCGTTGTTTCAGCTATCCTGAAGTAGATTCTGTGATGGAAGGTGCTTTCCGTCCGGGTCATTTCAATGGCGTTTGCCAGATTGTCAGCAAGCTGTTCTATATTGTGAAGCCCGACTGTGCTTATTTCGGTGAGAAGGATTTCCAGCAGATTGCCGTCATCAAGGCCATGGTGGCCGATTTGAAGCTTCCGGTAGAGATTATCCCTTGCCCGGTAGTGCGTGAAGAGAGCGGTCTGGCCATGAGCAGCCGCAATACCTTGTTGACTGATGAAGAGCGTCGCACGGCGGCCAATATTTATCAGGTATTGAAGAAGAGCAAGCTTTTTGCCGCCAACCACAGTCTGGCCGACACGTACCATTATGTGGTCGACACCCTTAATTCTGTCATAGGACTGGAGGTTCAGTATTTTTCCATTGTCAACGGAGACACTCTTCAGGAGGTTGGCCGTTGGGATGTGGCCGATTATATTGTCGGTTGTATTACGGTGTTCTGCGGTGCCGCTCCGATTCGTTTGATTGATCACATCAGATATAAAGGATAACGGATATGATGATAGAAGTATTAAAGTCCAAGTTGCATTGTGTGCGGGTCACCGAGGCGAATCTGAATTACATGGGAAGCATTACCATTGACGAGGATCTGCTCGATGCCGCCAATATGATTGCCGGTGAGAAGGTGCAGATTGTCAACAACAACAACGGCGAGCGTTTCGAGACCTATATTATCAAGGGCGAGCGCGGTTCGGGATGTATCTGTCTCAACGGTGCGGCTGCCCGCAAGGTTCAGGTGGGCGACATCTGTATCATCATTTCTTATGCCTTGATGGATTTTGAAGAAGCAAAGCATTTTACCCCTACCGTGGTTTTTCCGGATACGGCAACCAATAAGGTGGTGCGGTAATCTGCCGGCTTTTACAGACCGGAACAGTAAGGGCGGGAATCCTCTTGTGGGAATCCCGCCCTTACTGTTTTCGCTTTTTTTACATCTCCACCAGAATCCGGAAGTTGATCTGGCGTCCGGTCAGGTAATTGGGCACCGCATACTGCTGGTTGGTCACGTCGGTCACCCAATAGTATGAGCTCACGTTGTTGATGCCCAGGATGTTGAATCCGTCCAGTCCAAGCCAGATGTTCCGGAAGGGGCGCGCCCATTTGTGGCGGCTCTGTCCGTCCTCGTTGTCCAGCAGGCGGTAGTTCATACCGATATCCACACGCCGGTAGGCCGGTGCCCGGAACACCTGTTTCTCCAGTCCCGTATGCGGCGGACCGAAAGGCAGTCCTCCGGCTATGGACGCTTTCAGGTTCATCTGCCAGCGGGTGGTTCCCGGGAAGAAGTCCGTGAAGAAGAAGTTCACGTTATACCGCTGGTCGGTCGGTTGCGGCATGCTTTTGCCGTTGATGGTCTGTTGGGCTTTCATCAGGCTCAGGCTGATCCAGGAGTCGGTGCCCTCGATAAACTCTCCGAACAGTTTCAGGTCCACACCGGTGGTATATCCTTTTCCGATATTCTGTCCGTAATACACCACGCGTACATTGTCTACGTTATAGGGGTTGATGCGGCTCAGGGCCTTGTAGTACACTTCGGCGGTGAACTTGAACAGGCGTTCGCGCATTTTGAACTTATAGTCGCTGCCCAGAACCACCTGTATGGAGCGGGGCGACCGGATGTCGCGGCTCAGGCTAACCTGGGTGGTTCCGTTTACCGTCGTGGTGTCGCGCAGTTCCTTATAGAAGGGAGCCTGGTAATACACACCGGTAGCCAGTCGGAACGTGAAGTTGTCGTTCCAGCTGGGGACGTATCCCAAAGACACACGCGGACTGAACAGCCACTCCTTGTTCCAGTTCCAGTAGCTCAGTCGGGCGCCATAGTTCAAAGACAGTACTCCGGCCTGGTTCTCGAAACGCCAGGTGTCCTGTCCGAACCACTCCATGCGGTTGCTGCTCATCTTCAGCTCCGGCGACCGCAGGCTGTAGATCAGTTGCAGTCGGGTAGGGTCGTGCGGAATGGAATATCCCGATGAGTCGCGCATTTCCCATTCGTTGGCTTTTTCCGTGATAGCCTCGTTTTTCCAGGTGATGCCGCTCAGAATCTGGTGGTTTCCTGTTTTCAGGTCATACACCAGTTTCAGACTCTTCATGTTGGCGTTCAGATAATTGCGCGCATGTTCCAGATAAGTTCCCACACCCAGCTGTTCACTGGTATTCGTTTCGCTCAGCCAGTATTGTCCCTGAATGTCATAAGTTTCCCGTTCCTGGGTCATGAAAGCCGATCCCAGCAGGCTCAGCTTGCTTTTTGGGGTAAAGTGATGGCTCAGACTGAACGTTCCGAAGAAGGTGCGGAACAGGTCTTTTTCCTGTCCGTCGAAATACACCTTGAACGATTTCACGTCCTGCATCGTTCCGAAGTTCGTATTTCGGTTCGTGGGTACGAAGTCATATTTGTTTTGCGAAATGTTTCCGATCACGTCCAGCGACCATTTCCGGTTCGGCTGCCAGCTGATATAAGTCTGGTAGTCCAGAAAGCTCGGGTTGTATTCCCCCTGTGTTTCCAGCGACCCCAGCAGATACTGGTTGGTCTTGTAGCGGATGCCGTGGGTCATGCTGAAGTTTTTTCCCTTCGTGCCGGCATAGGCGCTTCCTCCCAGCAGGCTCAGGCTTACCTTTCCCTCGTTGCGCTGCGGTTTCTTGTAGGTGATGTCCAGCACCGACGACATCTTGTCGCCGTATTGCGCGTCGAATCCTCCTGCCGAGAAATTGATCTTTTCCACCATATCGCTGTTGATCACACTCAGTCCTTCCTGCTGTCCCGAGCTGATCAGCAGCGGGCGGTAAACTTCCACTCCGTTGATGTACACACTGTTCTCGTCAAAGCTTCCGCCGCGTACGTTATATTGTGAACTCAGCTCATTGTGCGTGCTGACACCGGCCTGTGTGGCGATCAGTTCTTCTACGGCATTTCCCGTGGTCGAGGGCAGGTGCTTCAGCTTCTCCGCGTCCAGTTGCTGGATGCCTCCCAGTTGCCGGCGCACTTCTTTCACCGTTACGTCGCCCAGATTCAGGCTCATGGGGCGCATCACGATGTTCAGCGTCAGGTTGCCTTGTGGCCGGATCAGTTTTTTGGTGCGTTTCTGGAATCCCATCATCTGATAGGTAATCACCACCGTGTCGGCAGTCTGGAACGTAAATTTGTATTTTCCGTCCAGGTCGGTGTTTCCTCCTGCCATCTGTCCCTCCACCTTGACGGTCACGAAGGCCAGGGGCGTCTGCGTGTCGTCCAGGACACGTCCCGACAGGGTTACCTGGTTTTGTGCTTGTGCATGTCCGGAGATCAGGAGCATCAGCCACCCCCAGAGCATAAAATGGAAAAGTCTGTGTTTTGTTTTCACGTTTCTGATCGGTTTGTTTCTGTCTGTTTTTGATTGCTTTCTTTCTAAGAGAACGTAAAATAACGCTTTTTTTGTATACGGTGCATACTTTTTGGGTGGTAAATTCAGTATTTTCCCTAAAAAACTGCTTTCTCTGAAGAATCTTTTCTATCTTTGGTACGGTCTTTTTCTAAAAAAACAAAGTATACGATATATGAGTCATTTTTATGATCTGGCAGCACATCGGCGCAGCATGCGCCGGTTTACCGCCGAGCGCCTTACTCAGGACGAGTGGGCGGCATTGATGGGCACAGCGCTGATGTCTCCTTCTTCCAAAGGCACTTGCTGCTGGCAGTTTGTGGTGGTCGAGGATCCGGAATTGTTGCGGCAGCTGGCGCAGTGCAAGGAACACGGTTCGGCATTTGTGGCCGATGCCCCTGCCGCCGTGGTGGTTCTGGCCGACCCGTCGGTCAGCGATGTGTGGGTGGAAGACGCTTCCGTGGCCACCACCTATCTGCTGTTGCAGGCCGAAGACTGCGGTCTCGGAGCCTGCTGGGTGCAGGTGCGCCGGCGTGAGACTGTCGACGGCACTTCTGCCGAAGATGTGGTGCGCCGCATTCTGGGCATTCCCGGTCATCTGCGGGTGCTCTCTCTGGTAGCCCTGGGCCACAAGGCCATGGAGCGCAAGCCCTTTCAGCCCGAAAACCTGAAATGGGACAAGGTTCACCTGAATGTTTATCCAACTTCTTCACCGGAATGAATGCCATGCCACCGACACTAGTTCTGATAGGTGCGGGCCGTGTGGCCACGCATCTGGCACCGGCGCTGCAACAGGCCGGAATCACCGTCGTGCAGGTATATAGCCGCACCGAGGCTTCGGCTTCGGCTCTGGCCTCCGTGTTGCATACTTCCCATACGACCGATCCCCGCTGTGTCGTGCCCGATGCCGATTATTATCTCTTTTCCGTAAAGGACGCCGTCCTTCCGGAGCTGGTTACGGCTCTGGCTCCCCGTTGTTCCCGGGGCTGTTTCCTGCACACTGCGGGCAGCATGCCCCTGTCGGTTTTCGAGGGCCACGGACTGCAGCGTTACGGAGTGCTTTATCCGTTGCAGACCTTTTCGCAAAACCGTCCGCTCGACTGGCGTCAGATACCGGTCTTTGTCGAGGCTTCTTCGCCCGGGTTGCTGGATCAGCTCACCCGGATGGTCTCCCTGTTTGCCGGTAGGGTACTTCCGCTGTCTTCGGAATCGCGCCGCAAACTGCATCTGGCCGCGGTCTTTGCCTGCAATTTCGTGAATCACTGCTATGCTTTGGCAGCCGGTCTGCTGGCCGAAGAGCAGATCCCTTTCGAGACCCTGTTGCCGCTCATCGACGAAACGGCTTCCAAGGTGCACCAGCTCTCGCCTGCCGAGGCGCAGACCGGTCCGGCCGTACGCTACGACCGTAACGTGCTCGATGCCCAGATGGCACAGCTTGCCGCCGATCCGTTGCGCCACAGTCTGTACGAGCTGATGAGCCGGAGCATTCACGAAGAGGCTTTGAAACTTCAGAAAACCGAATCCGACAAAACCGATCCGACGATATGATCAACTACGATTTGAAAAAAATCAAGGCGATAGCCTTTGATGTCGACGGCGTGCTGAGCCGTCAGACCATTCTGCTTCACCCTTCCGGTGAACCGGCGCGCACGGTCAATATCAAGGACGGCTATGCGCTGCAGCTGGCCGTCAAGATGGGGCTTCATGTGGCCATCATCACCGGAGGCCGTTCCGAAGCGGTGCGCCGGCGTTATGAGGGACTGGGAGTTCCCGATATCTACATGGGCTGTTCCGTGAAGATCACCACCTACGAGGCCTTTCTTCGCAAATATGGCTTGCGCGACGAGGAAGTGCTGTATATGGGCGATGACATCCCCGACTACGAGATTCTGACCCGTTGCGGCTGTCCCTGTTGTCCGTCGGATGCCGCGCCCGAGATCCGTTCCGTTTCCTGCTACATATCTCACCTGGCCGGTGGCGACGGCTGTGGCCGTGATGTGATCGAACAGGTGCTGCGGGCCCAGCAGAAGTGGATGAGCGGTGCCGAGGCTTTCGGATGGTAATTTCGTAACTATATTCCAAAAAGATATGTTTTCACATTTGTCTTCCTGCCAGATCGTTCTGGCCAGTAACTCTCCCCGTCGCCGTGAACTTCTTTCCGGTCTGGGGCTCTCTTTCGAAACCCGGGTGATTCCGGGCATCGACGAGTCTTATCCCGAGGGACTGAACGGCGAGGAGATCGCTGTCTATATCGCTTCGGCCAAGGCCGACGCCTATCTCGCTTCATTGGCTCCGGACGAGCTTCTGATCACTGCCGATACGGTTGTCTATATCGACGGCCGCGTGTTCGGCAAGCCGCACGACCGTGCCGAGGCTTGCGCCATGTTGCGTGCCCTTTCCGGTCGCACGCATCAGGTCATTACCGGAGTCACCCTGCTTTCGCGTGAGAAGCGGCGCTCCTTTGCTGTCACTACGGATGTGACCTTTGCCGTTCTTACCGAAGATGAGATCGGGTATTACGTTGACCGTTACCGCCCCTTCGACAAGGCCGGTTCCTACGGCATTCAGGAATGGATCGGTTTTGTGGGGGTTACCGGCATCAACGGCTCCTATTTCAATGTGATGGGCCTTCCGGTCCAGCGTCTTTATCAGGAACTCAAGTCTTGGTGAAATTCCGAAAATTAACACGATATGAAAATGAATCAGATGAAACAGAAAATCATGCGCTCTCTTCTTTCCGGATTTGCCTGCTGCGCTTTGCTGGCGGCATTTACCTCTTGTGAAGAAAAGGATTTTTCCTCACATATGCCCGTTTATTCAGGTATTGTGCTCGACAAGGATGTGATTGTTCCCGGTGATTCGGTGACATTCACCGCCAAACAGTCCACTCCGGGAAAACTGATCAACGGTACAAACTATACGTGGACAATCAAGGACAGTCACGATTCCACACTGTATACCGTAACCCAGAATGTCATTTATGATTACGATCCGTCCGATCCGGTTTTCGGATACCGGATTCCTGCTGATGCCCGCCCCGGTACCTATACGGTCAGCTTCTCAGCCTATTTCAAGTACTCCGGTCAGGGAACGGTCGTAACAGGAGGCGGGGCTTCGTCGGGTGCCACTTATGGAACCTATCAGAACAGTATTGATTTTAAAGTAGGAAATTAAGATGAAACGTATTTTGTTTGTCTGCCTCGGCAACATCTGTCGCTCGGTCACAGCCGAAGAAGTGATGCGCCAGATCATACGCCGTGCCGGTCTGGAATCGGAATTTGTGCTCGATTCTGCCGGTATCAGCAATTATCATCAGGGAGAGCTGGCCGATCCCCGCATGCGTCTTCATGCATCCCGTCGCGGTTATGAGCTGACCCACCTGTCCCGTCCGGTCACTTATCAGGACTTTTTCGATTTCGATATGATTATCGGCATGGACGAGAGCAATATGGATGCGCTCCGCGACCGTGCGCCCGGACTGGAGGAAGAGCGCAAGCTGTTCCGCATGACCGATTTCTGTCGCGAACATCCCGATGTGGATCATGTGCCCGATCCTTATTATGGAGGCGACCAGGGATTCGAGCGGGTGCTCGATATTCTGGAAGATGCCTGTGCCGGTCTGCTGGAATATTTCCAGCGCTGACCGTTTGCCCGAAAACAGATCCGCCCGAAAGATTTTCAGGTCTTTCGGGCGGATCTGTTTTTTTATCCTTTGTGCTTTCTCAGGTCCCACATCTGTTTGAATCCTTGTGCCAGTCCTCCTTCACTTGTTTCCTTATAGAGCGAAGGCAGGTCGTGTCCTGTCTGCTTCATGACTTCCACCACCTTGTCGAACGATACGCGGTGGGTTCCGTCGGTAAACATGGCATAGGAGTTGGCATCCATGGCACGGGCCGCCGCATAGGCGTTTCGTTCGATGCAGGGAATCTGCACCAGTCCGCAAACCGGGTCACAGGTCAGTCCCAGGTGATGCTCCAGTCCCATTTCGGCCGCATATTCAATCTGTGCCGGGCTTCCGCCAAACAGCTGGTTGGCAGCGGCGGCGGCCATGGCGCAGGCTACACCCACTTCGCCCTGACAGCCCACTTCGGCTCCGGATATCGATGCGTTCTTTTTCACGATATTTCCGAACAGACCGGCAGTGGCCAGTGCCCGGATCATACGCTTTTCACTGATATTGCGCGATTTGTACAGATGATAGAGCACTCCCGGCAGAACACCGCACGAGCCGCAGGTCGGTGCCGTTACGATAATGCCGCCTCCGGCATTCTCTTCGCTCACCGCCAGCGCATAGGCAAAGATCAGTCCGCGGGTTTTCATCGACGACTGGTAACCGTCGGCGCGCACGTAGTATGAGGCGGCCTTTCTTCTCAGGTTCAGCGGTCCCGGCAGCACTTCTTCCTTGTCCAGTCCGCGTTCCACGGCCTCTTTCATCACCTTCCACACTTCGTTCAGGTAATCCCACACATCCGGATCTTCGCATTCCTGCACATATTCCCAATAGCTTTTTCCGGTACTGATGCACCAGTTCATGATGTCGGTGGCCGAGTTCATGTCATAGATCTCCGGAAAAGTCATCTGCTGCTGTCCTTCTTCCGCCAGGGCACCTCCGCCCACGCTGAACACCACCCAGGGTTCTCCGGCGTGTCCTTCGCCGTCCATGGCCCGGAATTTCATGCCGTTGGGGTGAAAGGGCAGGAAAGTTTTCGGTTCCCAGATAATGTCTGTCCGCTCTTCGCCCAGCACATCCAGAATGGCCACATCGGTCATGTGTCCTTTTCCGGTGGCAGCCAGACTGCCGTAGAGGGTTACTTCAAACCGGCTGGCATCGGCATTTTGGGCCAGAAACTGTTCGGCGGCCTTGCGCGGTCCCATCGTATGGCTGCTCGACGGACCCTGTCCTATTCTATAAAGTTCTTTGAGTGTAATCATAAGCTCTCTCTCTTGTTGTCATCTATTTCTAAGGCAAAGATAATTAAATTAAGCAGAGCCACATATCTTTTGGCTTTTATTTTTTCCTTTTGAAGATCCGGAAACCGGATTCCGGAAGATGGATGCGTTGGTATTCTTTCCGGAACGACCGGGCAAACTCCTGTTCCAGCTCCGGCGCCACGACCAGCATCTTCGGCCGGTTGCGGTAAATGTCTTCGAAAAACTCCTCTTTCAGTTCCTCTTTCATGGAGAAAGGCGGATACTGGTAAATATATCGTGTTGCCGGTTTCCGCTGACTGAGCACATACAGATAGGGTGGGGCGTCATACAGGGCAATCCGGTCTTCCGGGGCGCTATGCTCCTTGATGGTTTCGGCCACCCGGTACATTTCCTGGTTGCGCCCGGGATCACACAGGATCCGTACATTCAGCCAGCACCCTCTTCCGTATACCAGTACGCTTCCCAGCATGCAGAGCCATCCGGCTTTCCGGAGGCGTTCTCCGGCATTTTTCCAGTACAGGGCGATGAAGACACACCATACGGGAATCACCGGCACGATGTAGTGGCGGTAGGCAAATCCCGACAATCCCAGATTCAGAATGGCGGTAAACAGCATCCAGGCATTCAGGAAAATCACTTTCCGGTATTCCTTTTTCCGGATCAGCTGCAGGGTGGCGCCAGCCCCGAAAAAGCAAGCCAGCAAACTCATGGGCGTGAAGACAAACAGGCGGAAAAAACTTTCCGTGCGCATCGGCAGGCTGACCACCGACGAATATCGGAAGTTGAAGATCAGGTACGTGTCGACAAAGGCCTTCAGCGCGCCGTTGGCGGCCAGATAACCCCATACCGGTATCAGGACCAGGGCCATGCCTGCCGCCAGGCAGAGCAGATAGGTGCCGGTAAGCTTCCATTCCTTTTGCAGGACCGTACGGATCAGCACGTACAGTGCCGGAAAAACCGCGCAGGCGGCAAAATTGGGTTTGACCAGAAGCACTACGGCAAAGCAGGCTGCCATGGCGGTTGCCCTTTGTTTTTTCAGTGGCTTTCCGTTTCGGATATGATGGATCAGGACCGATACCGTATAGGTTAGAAAGGGCATGCACACCAGTTCCACCGTATTGTCTTCGCCCAGTTGCATCTGCATCAGGATTACGAACAGCGAGGTGAGATGTGCCGTTTGTCGGGAACGGGTGATCCGGTAGGCCATCCGGTCGTAATAATACCAGGAAATGCCGTGAAAGAACAGGGCCAGCAGCCATACTCCCCAGGTGCCGCCGAGTTTCCATCCGGCCAGGTCATACAGATAGATGAAAGGTCCCTTATGGTCAAAGATATCCCGATACATCACCCATCCGTCGTTAATCAGTTTCGAGCAGGTCAGGAAAACCTGTGAGTCGAAATCCGGCACGGCATCCATCCAGGGCGACAAGGGAGAAAAGGCCATGGCCGTTATCAGAATTACCGGCATCCACAGTCCGGGAAATGCGGCATTTTTCCAAGGTGCGTTTCTCATGGGGTCTTCTGTTTCAGGTTCGAGTTGATGAGCGACAGGTCCTTCAGCGAGCGGAACCCTATTTTCACGATGCGTTTCAGGTTAATGGAGTTGACACCGCCCTGTCTGGGTTTGAACGTGATCGGTTGCCAGCAGATTCTTTTCTTCTGTTTTACGGCGATGGCGCTTACGGCTACATTGCTCAGGAAAAAGTTTTCGGGGATATAAGGCAGGATGCCGCGCAGACATCTGGCGTTCATCAGCCGGAAAGGAGTATTGGCGTCGCGTACCCACACACCGAACACGGCCCATACCACCCAGCGCAGCACGCGCGTCACCATAATCCGGGAGCGGCCGTCACCCCGTGCCGTCCGTTCTCCGATCAGCAGGTCATATTCCTTCCGCAGCCGGTACATGGACCAGAATTCCTTCGGGTCGGTCTGTCCGTCGCTGTCGGTCTGGAAAATATAGTCGGCCCCTTCTTCCAGGGCTTTATGGTACAGAAACAGCAGGGTACCTCCGTGCCCTGCGTGTGGCCGGTCTATCGGAACAAAGCGCGGATAGTCTTTTTTCAGTTCTTCCATAAGGGCAAAGGTGTTGTCGCTGCTGGCATCGTTGGCTATCATCAGGCAGGCTTCCTGTTCCCGGCAGATTTCCTCCACAACCGGATACCAGTCCTGCACTACCTTCTTGATGTTCTCCGCCTCGTTATAGGCCGGCATGACGATATAGATCTTTTCTTTCATGGTGTCTTTTCTTTGAATGTCACAAACTTGTTCATCAGGAACTGAAAAAATACGACGGCTCCGATCGAAAGCAGTTTCGACCACAGGGCGTCCATCCGGGCCCGTTCGATCAGCAGATACAGCAGCACATTGCTCAGCAGCAGTCCGGTCAGTCCCACGGTCAGGAAGATCGAGAACCGTTTCAGTGACTTGTCCTTTACCTTGAAATTGTAGGAACGGTTCAGGGTGAAGCTGGTTGTGATTCCGGCCAGGATACTGATGCAGTTCGCCGGCAGGTAAGGCAGTCCGGCCAGCTGTACCAGCAGGCTGAACAGGGCAAAATCCAGAGACGAGGCGCAGGTGCCGATGATTCCGTAGAGAATCAGGTGCCTGAACTTCTTATAAACCTTTCTGATCATCTCCTTCATGCTTCCATAGATTTAGAACCTTTTCCACAATATGATGCATGTCATAATACTGGTATTCGGCCAGTCTGCCGCCGAAAATCACATTTTTTTCCTTTTGGGCCAGTTCCCGGTATTTCCGGTATATCCGGTTGTTTCTTTCGTCGTTGATCGGATAATACGGTTCCAGTCCTTCTTTCCATTCCACGGGATATTCCCGCGACACGTAAGTCACCGGGTTCCGGTACACTTCCTCCCCGAAAACCTCAAAATGCTTGTGTTCGATAATCCGGGTATACGGAACACTCCGGTCGGTATAGTTCACCACGGCGTTT
Source organism: uncultured Paraprevotella sp. (assembly GCA_944321345.1). GTDB lineage: Bacteria > Bacteroidota > Bacteroidia > Bacteroidales > Bacteroidaceae > Paraprevotella. The sequence goes on along the minus strand of CALUKY010000013.1, from coordinate 58,699 downwards.
CCCTGAAAGTTGGGCGTCATCAGCTTCTCTTCCTCGAAACAGACCGTGCGGTATTCCAGATGCCCGAATCGGAAGTCATAGAACTCATCGATCCTGCCGGTGTAGACAATTTTTGACGCCTGCGCGTTCCAATGCTCCCGTCGTTCCAGATAATCCGTATCCGTAAGCACGTCCACACCCTCCAGCAGGGCGTCGGTCAGCCGGTTGTATCCTCCTTCGGGAATACCCTGATACAGGTCATTGAAATAATTGTTGTCAAAGCACAGGCGCAGAGGCAGTCTTTTGATGATAAATGCCGGCAGTTCGCGGCAGGGGCGCCCCCACTGCTTTTCCGTATAATCCTTGATCAGGGTTTCGTAAATGTCCTTTCCGGCGAGCAGCAGAGCCTGTTCTTCCAGGTTTTCCGCTTCAGTTCTTCCTTCCCGGCGCATCTTTTCCACGGTTTCGCGCCGTTGTTCCTGCAGGATGGCCTCCGCTTCTGCCGGTGTGTGCACCCCCCACAGCTGGTGGAAGGTGTTCATGTTGAAGGGCAGGTTGTACAGCTTGTCGCCGCTTCGCGCCACCGGTGCGTTGGTATACCGGTTAAAGGGCACGAGTGCGTTCACGAAGTCCCACACCTCCCGGTTGGAGGTGTGAAAAATATGGGGGCCATATTGGTGAATATGTATCCCGTCCTTTTCTTCGCAATAGATATTTCCGCCGGCCTGTTTCCGTTTCTCCAGAACCAGGCACCGGTATCCCCGTCGGCGGGCCATGCAGGCAAAAACCGCACCGTATAAGCCGGCTCCGACAATTAAGAAATCATACATATCAGGCAAAGTTACGAAATAAATGGTTACCTTTGCATTTCAAGTAGAGAAAAAGAATTATTTTAAACCATCAAAATCAGTAAATACAATGATGACAGCTACACGAAGAGAATGGAGTGAACTGTATACCTTCTTCACCATCCTGGCCCAGGGCGGTCTGGCGGCAGGTACTGCCGAAGGCACTGCCGGCAACTGGATGCCCGTGGCTCTGGTGCAGCGCCAGGAGCACGACGGCACACGCCGCTATCTGATCGGCAATGAAGAGATTCATATTCAGGGCGACGGCTTCAGCGAGCGCGTTCCGCGCGAAGACTTTGCCACCGTAGCCGGAATGATTCTCGAAACGCTGTCGGCCGTGCACGACGATGAGGTGGAGGCTCCCGAAGGTGTCGAGGGATTTCTGGATGCCGTGCGCATCTACGATCTGGAAGCGGTGACCGACGACCGTACCGATCTGTATGTCGCCTTCTATCATCCGGAAGCTCCGCTGGTAGGTCTGCGCATTTATTCCCGTCTTTGCGCTACCGATCCTTTGCTCGACGGTGGCCGTACGGCCAATCTGAAGATGGAGCAGACGGGCATCCGTTTCTCGCAGCCGGCGGTCTATAAGATCAACTATACCGACAATCCCGAGAATCCCGCCGAGGTGGCGCGCCGTATGCTCTATATCGAGAGCATGGGAGGCATCTTCAAGTATGCCGATGTGTGCGACCGTGTGTTCCGCAGTAACCTGCACATGATCGACCTGCATTTTCCGCGCGTGCTGTGCGAGATGCTACGCATTTTCCATCTCGACCAGATCAGCCGCATCGACGAGCTGACGGCGCTGATCGAAGAGCGCAATCCGCTCAAGATCAAGGACGAACTGATTCACAAGCACGGTTTCTACCGTCATAAGATGAAGCAGTTCCTGGTGGCTCTGGCCCTGGGACTCCGTCCGGCCAAGATCTACACCGGTCGCGACGCTGCCGTGTCCGGCATCCTGATGGTCGGTGCCGATGGTCGGGTGGTGGTCTACACCAAGTCCGAGAAGGATGTGTTCGGCGATTATCTGTTTACCCATACCCGTCTGGAGAAAGGCTTGCCCGAAAAGGACAAGTACGGCTATCTGGAGCGTGAGAACAAACTGTATTATTTCAAGCTGAATCTGAAGATCGGCTTTGTGCGCCGATAATGTTATTGAAGATAAATTTATATGAAAAAGGCGGTGAACCATAGGAACACCGCCTTTTTCATATTTAATGATTTGGATCAAATTGTTGATAAAAATGAAGCTAGACTTTTTAAATCATCAAACTCCTTTATTTCAGATGATTCTGATTCAAAAATACGTTTTGATTTTCTTCCAGCTGTCACTGTATCCAACATAGATTGAATAAAATCATTCATGTTCTCTAAAGAGAGATTCTTATGTTCATTCATTAAATTATATAACTCATCTGTGAATGAACGTGACATAAAGGCTACACCTGTAAAATCAAGGACAATGTCTTGATTAATTCCATCAATGGCAGACCTTATGATATTTACATTCGCCCTTGAGCGGATATCCGCACTAATTAATTCAACAATTTTTATTCTCTTTTCCATAATATAATGTTTTATCGGGCATATTTGCTGTAATCGAAATCTGTAGGGACATGAACAGGTGTTCTCATCAGAATGATTGTTCCGTTCCAGTTAATGGTTTCCGGTAGTTTTACATATACAGATCCATTTGAATCATGTCTGTGAAAGGCTCCAGCTGTAGTCTCCGCCATACACTGGCAGAATCAGGCTGCCGGCGTTTCCATGCAGCAGCTCCTGCCGGGGCTGGGCTCCGACGAGCAGATTCATGGTCTTGGCCGGAAGCGCGTTCTGTGCGCACAGACTCATGCAGTACAGGCTCTGCGCTCCCAGTAAAAATAAAGGTCTTAAATGTTTCATGGATCTTGATTCTATGATGTTAGTAATAGTCTTTTTTCTGTTCCTGTTTCCGGATATAGTCCAGTAACTGGCTGTAGGCCGGCGAGCGTTCCAGCAGATGCGGGTTTCCGGTGATGAAGAACTGTTTGCGTGCCCGTGTGATCGCCACGTTCAGTTTGCGGTCCACCCACTGTCCTTCGGTGAGTACCGGAGTCGACAGCACCTCCAGCTGGTACGGCTGGCGTATGGTGGTGCTGAACAGGATCACGTCACGCTGGCTTCCCTGGTAGCGTTCCACCGTGTCGATGGTAATCTCTTCATAGCCCTCCAGATTGCGTGCCGCCAGTTCCTTGCGGATCATGGCTATCTGACCGCGGAACGGTACGATGATGCCGATCTGCCGTGCCGGATTCCAGTCCTTCTCCTGTCCGTGCAGGCGGTAGAGGGCTTCCACGATCTGTCCCGTAACGGTGGCTTCCTCCCGGTTCACCTTGTTGTTTTCGCTTCCTTCGCGCGGGATCACCGGAATGAATCCCAGGCGCACGGTGGCCGCTATCCGCATCCACGGGTCATCTCCCCGGTAGGTCGAAGGCAGTTTGCCCGTCTGGTGGGGCAGGGGTACCAGTCCCAGCTGGTGGTTGTAGAACATGCGGTTCACGAATTCGCTCAGTTCCTCGTGCATGCGCCCCTGTCGGTGCAGCCAGGCTACGGTGTCCTGCTCCGTGTGCATCAGCTGTTGCAGGGTGTGCCACCGTTCGAAGAGCGAGTTGCGGCAGTTGGTCAGTCCGATGGCCCGCAGCGCTTCGTGGTGCACTTCCGATCGTGCCGGGTTTTGCAGCACCACGGCCGGCAGCTGTTTGTGGTCGCCGATCAGGATGAATTTCCGGATGGCGCACGGGTTGTTCCGGTATAGCGGATCCGGCAGGGAAGTCTTGGCACAGAGCAGCGGCAGCAGTTGCGGTTCGAGCACCTGTGAGGCCTCGTCAACAATGGCCGTATCAAACCGCTTCAGTTCAAAAAGCTCGCTCTTTCCGGCCATGCTGCTGATGGTGCCCACAAAGATCTGCACCGGTTCCAGCAGGTCGAAGATCTGCTTGCGGTTCTGCGCTTCGCGTATCTTGTATTTGATGAGGCGGTGCCGGTATGCCTTTTCACAGTTCAGCTCCTGTCCGATGCGCACATATTCCGGCTTTTCGTCCAGTCCCTCCAGCATCTGGCAGATTTCGTCCACGGCCCGGTTGGTATAGGCCATCAGCAGCAGGTTCTGCTTCGGGGTTTCGCTGATCAGTTCCTGCACCATCGCTTTCAGCGCCACCGAGGTCTTGCCTGTTCCCGGCGGTCCCACCAGCAGAAAATAGTCCTTGGCCTGTTTGGCCTTGCGCACGATCTCCTCCGTTTCCGGGTTTTCGAAGTGCCGGTTCAGGGTGATGGAGCGGTCCGTTTCCGGTTTCCGTTGTCCCAGGATCAGGGCCCTCCGTTCTTCCGGTGCCAGCAGCAGGCTGTACAGTCCGCGGTAGGCCTGCGTGTAACTGCTGTCGGCATATCCCGGTTCCAGGGCATAATGTGCCTGCAGGTGAAACACCCGGGCGTTTTTCTGTTTGTACGCCAGGCGTACCTTGATATATCGGGTGCCCATTTCCTCGATCTGGCAGCGGAAAATCTGTTTGTTGATGGCCGAGTCCTCTTCCGAGTTCCGTTCATACAGCAACACCGAGTCACCGGCCCGGAAATTCGGCAGAAAATCCTCCGCGTAGACCGGCATTTCCAGATTCATGCCCGTTACGGCCCCCTGGTCGTCGAACACCGGTTCCGGTTTCAGTCCCGTCAGAATGTTTCCGTTGCTCTGTTTGGTCACCGTGTCCCGGTTCCAGATTTCCGCGAATCCGCGTCCTGAGTCCGGCTGGTCGTCTCCGATTTTGGACAGGAACTGTTCCCGTTCCATAAAGGCCAGGAACGTGTGGAAGTATTCCGTTTCCACCTCTTTCATATTCTTCAGGTGCCCGATGAGGTCCATCAGGTCTTTTCTCAGATATTCCCGGTAGAAACGGGTGTTTCTTACGGCCGGATCCACCAGGATCTCTTCCTGCAGCTGTTCCGTCACCTCCTTCGAGTGTCCGTTCCGCAACAGGTGTTCCAGGCCTACCATGTCGTTGCGCAGGGCCATGGCCTGGCGCAGCTCGCTGTTGGAGTGTCGGATGTGATACAGCAGCGGATAGCGTGAGTAGAGCAGGTAGGTCTGCACGTCATCGTGCGCCACCCCCATGTTATAGTAAAGGATTTCCTTGTACAGCGCCATCTGCAGGGCATGTTCCTCTTTCGGCCGGATTTGCGGATATTCCTCCGCCTTGCCGCTTTTCAGTTCCACAATCTTGCTGCTGTCCTGCACCAGCAGGTCCAGACGTCCCTGCAGTCCCAGGGCCTCGCACAGGAACGACGGTTCCAGCTGCACGTCCTGCCGTTCGATATCGATCTCCTCGGCACTGAATTTGTGGCGCACCACGTCACGGATGTGGTGAAACTGCTTGCGCGCCTGCTCGAAGAAAGCCTGGTTGATGTCGGGCAGGGTGGTATATTCTATGGGCGACGTCTCGAAACTTTGCAGCAGCGCTTCGCGGTAGCCCTCCTCTTCGCTCTTTTCCTCCATGCCGTTGTCGTGCACACAGGCATCCAGAAACTGGTTGGCCAGATTACCCAGCTGCAGGGCGGCCGACCGTGGTGCCGGGGTGAACTTGTTGATCAGATGGTTCAGGGCATGGGTGCCATACGGCTTGATGCACTGGCAGATGGCCGTGATGTCGATCAGAAAGTCCGGGTCCAGCACCAGCAGTTTGGGCTGGGCGGTGCGTATTCCCTCCTCTTCGGTGAAGCGCACCGACAGCAGGTTCAGCTGTGCTCCCGCATAGAGCCACTGCGGCAGTCCGTCAAAGGCCCCGTCCTCCTGACGGTAGCGTGCCCGTATCTCCTCGTCGGGCTGTTCGCGGTCCGTGCCGTACACAAAATCCCCGTCCCATCCGGTTACCGTGATCCGTATTTTCCGGACAAAATCCTGCGGTTCTTTCCGTTCCGTCGCTTTCGGTTCTTCGCGCGGCAGCAGGACCTGCAGTTCTTCGGGAATGTCCTCTCGGGTCAGGAACGCCACCGCCTCGCATACCGCTTTCAGGTCCTGCCGGTAGTCCTCCTCATCCGGACAGGCTGTGTTGCGTATCGCCTCGGCCGCATGTTTCCGGAACCGGGCCAGCGGGCGGTGGTCATAGCCGGTGGTCTGGCACAAGGCATAGAGCCGTCCCGCCATGGAGGTAAACTCGGCGGCAAAGTCCCGGGTCCGGTCCACGATGAGCCGGTCGGTCAGTGCCGTCAGTTTCCGATATTTCTGTTCGATTTGCCGTGTGGTCTGTTCGTTGTCTGTTATTTCCTCAAAAAACGCGTTCATCTGAATTTCTTTTTCCTTTCTCCTCTCGCTTTCTGGGGCATCCGTTCCGGTTTGGCCACTCTCTGGTATTCGCTCCACCGTTCCTGAATGCGCTCCACATAGTGATAGGTTTCGCTGCCCCTCATATAGCCGAATTTCACTTCCGACCGGGTATAGTATCTCGGATCGCTCAGGCGCAGCACATATTGCTTCACCACCTCCCAGCGGTCGGCGTTCTGCTTGTCCCTTCGGGCCAGGTTCCGGGCGTCTTCGATGTGTCCGGCCCCTCCGTTATAGCTGGCCAGCACGAAGTAAAGGCGTTCCGTTCTCGGTTGTATGTCCGCAAATTTCCTTTCCAGAATCCGTAAGTATCTGGCTGCGGCCCGGATATTCGCTTCCGGCTGTTCGATCTGTTCTGCCGGCAGGCCCAGCTGCGCGGCGGTTGCCGGCATGATCTGCATCAGTCCCCGGGCGCCGACCCATGATACGGCTTGCGGGTCGAAGGCCGATTCCTGATAGCACTGGGCCGCCATCAGGCGCCAGTCCCAGTCAATGCCTCCGGCATGTCGCTTGAACAGCGCGTCATAGGGCGAGATGATGCCCTGGCTGCGCGACAGGAACGGAGCCCTTGCCCGCCGTCTTACCCGGTACTGCGGCAGGAAACGCCGCTGCTCTTCCGCCAGCACGGTCTTTTTCCGTTCCGGCCGGTACCATTGGTCCAGGGCTTCCGCCAGTTCCGTCGCCCCCCGGCTCACAGCCCAGGAGCGCCGTGCCGTACTGTCAGTCTGTGAATAGCTTCCGCAGGGTTGCAGGATCTTCCGGTAAGGGTTTACATCCAGTTCCACGGCAATCAGGTCCGCGTCGTTGTTCTCGATGCGGCGCACCAGCTCGGCGGTATCCTTCACCACCTCGATTCTCAGGCTGGCACCGATATGCGTGGCAAACTGTTCCGCCAGTTCATACTGCAGTCCCATGCCCTTGTCTCGGTATTCGTAATACGTGTCCGGTCCGCTCAGGGTTACGGCAATCAGTTCGCCGCTTTCCTGAATCTGTGGCAGGTCATAGTCGGCGGTCAGCTCCTGGTTGCCGGCAATGGTCTGGTACGACACCTCCATGTCCTGACGTTCTTTCCGTTCACCGCATCCTCCGGTGCCCAGCATCAGGAGTCCGAGTAGCGGAACCAGCAGTCCCTTTCCGGCTTTATTATTTGTTTTCATGCTGGCATTTGTGCGCGATGAATGTTTTCAGCAGTTCGATGGCCTGCAGGTTGTTGCCTCCCTGCGGCACAATCAGGTCGGCATACCGTTTGGTCGGTTCGATAAACTCCAGGTGCATGGGTTTGAGCACCTTCTGGTAGCGGTCGATGACCATTTCCGCCGTTCTGCCTCTTTCGATGATATCCCGTTGGATCACCCGGATCAGTCGGTCGTCGGCATCGGCGTCCACAAAGATCTTGATGTCCATCAGGCTGCGCAGTTCCTCGTTGGCCAGTGCCATGATGCCCTCCACGATAATCACCGGTTGCGGGTCCACGTGCACCGTGTCCGGCAGTCGGTTGCAGATCAGATAAGAATAGGTAGGCTGTTCGATGGCGATACCCTGTTTCAGCAGACCGATCTGTTCGATCAGCAGTTTCCAGTCGAAGGCGTCCGGGTGGTCAAAATTGATCATCCGCCGTTCTTCCATGGTCAGTTCACTGGTATCGTTGTAATAGGAATCCTGCGGAATCACGGCCACATGCTCTCCGTTCAGGCTTTCCACGATTTTTTTCACTACCGTTGTCTTTCCGGATCCTGTTCCTCCGGCAATACCTATAATCAGCATAAAATAATTGTTTTTATCGTTCGGAATCGGTTCTTTTCTATTATCTTTGTTCGCAGAACAATTTTTGCGGACAGATTATCACAAAGGTAAATAATAAATATGTAAAAAAAGAAGAAAAACGATAAAAAAAACAAGGAGCTATGGTGAAACATATTGTACTTTTTCAGTTGGATCCCCGGATGGATTCATCTTTGAAGCAGCAGGTGATGCACGATTTCAAGTCAGCCATCGAGGCCCTTCCCGCCGAGATTCCTTTTCTCCGTTCGGTACAGGTCGGTATCAATGTGAACCCCTCCGAGAGCTTTGATCTGGCCCTTTACAGCGAGTTCGACAGTCTGGACGATGTCCGTGCCTATGCCGTGCATCCGGCGCATGTTGCCGCCGCTTCGCTCATCGGTCCTTACAAGGTGTCCCGTTCGTGTGTGGATTACGAAGTGTAATGGATCAGTCTGCTAAAAATCGTTGGGTTTTCAGAATGATTCATTTTCAAAATCTCGAATTTATTCTGAAGCACGGTATTGTCAGTAAATATAAGGAAAACAATCCGGGGTATATTCATATTGGTGCTCCGGACCTTATATCTTTACGTGATGAGTATAGAATTGGTATTGATCCTCCGGGAGGAACTTTGGGGGAATTTATACCTTTTTATTTTGCGGGACATTCTCCAATGTTATATAAGATTAAAACAGGCAATGGAGTACGAAGATATCCTCAGGAAGATATTATCTTTATATGTTGTAAAATTGGAAAGATATTAGATTATACAAATGAGTGGTGTTTTACTGACGGGCATGCAAAGTCCAGAATTACCGAATTTTATAATGACTTGATTTATCTTCAAAAAATAGATTGGGGAACTGTAAATGCTCTTCATTGGAATAATACTTTGGAGGATATGGATCGGTGTCGGAAGAAACAGGCTGAATTTTTGGTGAAAGATTATCTTCCTGTTTCTTGTATCGGTTTTCTGGCGGTCAGAAATGAAGAAAGAAAGGTGGAGGTCGAATTTATACTGGAACGTTTACATCTGAATATTCCGGTATATGTAGATAATGAGAATAGGCTATATTACGAATGATTAAATATATAAAAGGAAATTTGCTTTCTGCGCACACTGAAGCACTTGTAAATACTGTGAATACTGTTGGTGTGATGGGAAAGGGTATTGCTTTACAATTCAAGGAGCGATATCCGAATAATTTTAATGCGTATGTGCTTGCTTGTAAGGAAAAACATATTTATCCGGGAAAGTCTCTTGTGGTGAAAGACCGTTATATGGATGAGGATGTTTTGATTATTAATTTCCCGACGAAAGTTGATTGGCGTAAAAAGTCACAATATGTTTATATAGAAGAAGGATTAAAAGATCTGGTTCAGATAATAGCGCATTATCAGATTAAGAGTATTGCTCTTCCTCCATTAGGTTGTGGTAATGGAGGATTAAAATGGGAACGTGTGAAAGGACTTATTGAATTTTATTTGCAATCGCTTTCCGAAACTGTTGAAATTGTTGTTTATGAGCCTAATGCAGAGGTTAAGGAAATTTTAAAGAAAGAGCAGAAAAATAAGGCTACTTATTTGACTCCGGCACGAGCGTTGTTACTTTATGCTTTATTTTATTATGATGCAACAGGTGAGAGAGCCAGTCTGTTTGTGGCCAATAAACTGGTTTATTTCTTTCAGAGATTAGGGGAGTCCTCTTATAAGAATCTGAAATTTCAGGCTCATTATTATGGTCCTTATTCCGCACAGGTTGGGCATTTGGTACATATTATGAGTGGAAAATATATTTTGGGAGTGGAACAGATGGACGTCAAACCCTTTGAAGAGATTACTTTAGTTTATGACACCATGAAAGAAGTCAGCGATTATGTTCGGAATCATTTGATCGGTGAGCAAAAAAAACGATTGTCTCATCTGATAAAATTAATAGATGGTTTTCAGTCTGCTTTAGCTTTAGAGGTTTTGGCTTCTGTCGATTTTATTCGGAAAGAAAATCCAGGTATTGATAAAAAAGAAACTATTCAGAAAATAAGGGAGTGGACAGAAAGAAAGAAGAATTTGTTTAGTGATCGGATGATTTCTATTGCCTACGATCATTTGGAGGATTATAAGGATTTTCTTTTATATTGATTTCGATTGTATCGTTTGTTGCTGATTGCCTGAAAAAAAACGCTCAATTCATTTGAAAAATGCGCAGCAATCATTATCTTTGTCGCAGCAGAATAAAAAAACAACAGAAATGAATTCACTGAACGCTACATTCCACCATCATCATCCTAACGTGTAAATACTCGGTAGGCGATGAGGCTATGTAGATAGTTCAGGACAGAATAGAAGGCTTGCCGGGTATACCGCAAGCCTTTTTTTGTACCCTCCGTTCCGGGGTACTGAGGATGAGAAAACGAAAATAGAAACTAAATACGAATTGATTATGTTAAGAATTGCCGTACAGTCAAAAGGTCGTCTTTTTGAAGACACCATGGCCCTGCTGAGCGAGGCCGGTATCAAAGTGAGTTCCAGCAAGCGTACCCTGTTGGTACAGTCATCCAATTTCCCCGTCGAGGTGCTTTACCTGCGCGACGACGATATCCCCCAGTCGGTAGCCACCGGAGTGGCCGATGTGGGTATCGTGGGTCACAACGAGTTTGCTGAGCGTGCCGAGGACGCGGAGATTGTCCGTCCGCTGGGATTCAGCAAGTGCCGTTTGTCGCTGGCCATCCCCAAGGCTGAGGATTATCCCGGTCTGAGCTGGTTTGCCGGCAAGAAGATCGCCACTTCCTATCCCGGTATCCTGAAGAACTACCTGCAGCAGCATGGGGTAGAGGCCGACATCCATGTCATCACCGGTTCGGTGGAGATCGCTCCGGGTATCGGTCTGGCCGATGCCATTTTCGATATTGTCAGCTCCGGTTCCACACTGGTGAGCAACAATCTGAAGGAGGTGGAAGTGGTGATGCAGAGCGAGGCTCTGCTCATCGGTCATAAGGGTATGAGCGACGAGAAGCGCGCCATCCTCGACGAGCTGCTGTTCCGTATCGAGGCCGTGAAGAGTGCCGAAGACAAGAAATACGTGCTGATGAACGTGCCTACCGACAAGGTGGCCGATATCGTGGCCGTATTGCCCGGTGCCAAGAGTCCTACCGTGATGCCTCTGGCTCAGGAAGGATGGAGCAGTGTACATACCGTGCTCGACGAGAAATGCTTCTGGCACATCATCACCCGTCTGAAAGAACTCGGTGCCCAGGGTATTCTGGTGCTTCCGGTCGAGAAGATGATCCTCTAGAGATTCCATTCCTATACCTTAATATATAAAGACAGAAATCATGAATATAATCCGATATCCCGATCCCGCCTGTTGGGAGGAACTGCTCCGTCGTCCGGCTCTCGACGGGACCAAACTGAACGATACGGTGCGCGCCGTCCTGCAGGAAGTGCGCGCCCGTGGCGATGAGGCTGTAAAGGCCTATGAAGAACAATTTGACCATGTCCGTCTGGACAGTCTGTCGGTCACTCCCGCCGAATGGGACGAGGCCGAACGCCTGGTGTCCGAAGAACTGAAAGACGCCTTGCGCCAGGCCCATGCCAATATTGAGAAATTCCATGCCGCGCAGCGCTTTGAGAGCCGTCGGGTCACTGTGGACGAAGGCATCACCTGCTGGCAGAAATACGTGCCCATCGAAAAGGTGGGACTCTATATTCCCGGCGGTACCGCCCCTCTGTTCTCTACCGTGCTGATGCTCGCCACTCCCGCCCGCATTGCCGGTTGCGGAGAGATTGTGCTCTGCACGCCCCCCAACCGTGAGGGCAAGATCCATCCCGCCATCCTTTATGCCGCCCGTGTGGCCGGTGTGAGCAAGATTTTCAAGGCCGGAGGCGTGCAGGCCATCGGAGCCATGGCCTACGGTACCGAATCCGTGCCCAAGGTCTATAAGATATTCGGTCCCGGCAACCAGTATGTCACTGCCGCCAAGCAGCAGGTATCGCTTCACGATGTAGCCATCGACATGCCGGCCGGTCCGTCAGAGGTGGAAGTGCTGGCCGACGAGACCTCCCGTCCCGACTTTGTGGCGGCCGATCTGTTGTCGCAGGCCGAGCACGGTGTCGACAGTCAGGTGCTGCTCGTCACCACCTCCGAAGAGCTGATTCCTCAGGTGGTGGCCGAAGTGGAGCGTCAGCTGGCTCTCTTGCCCCGTCAGGAGATAGCCGCCCGGGCGCTGGAGAGCAGCAAGATCATTCTGGTGCGCGACCGTGCCGAGGCGCTGGCGCTGACCAACCGCTATGCTCCCGAGCATCTGATTATCGAAACCGCCGACTATCTGGCTCTGGCCGAAGGCGTGGTCAATGCCGGCAGTGTCTTCCTGGGATCGCTCACCCCTGAGAGTGCCGGCGACTATGCATCCGGTACCAACCACACGCTGCCCACCAACGGTTATGCCACCGCCTACAGCGGTGTGAACCTCGACAGCTATCACCGTAAGATCACTTTCCAGGAGCTGACTCCTGAAGGCGTGCGCCGCATCGGCCGTACCGTGGAGATCATGGCCGCCAACGAGCATCTCGATGCCCACAAGAATGCCATGACCCTCCGTCTGAACAGTCTGGAACCCCTTAAAAAATAAGCGATATGAAAAATCTGGAACAACTTGTCCGTCCCAATATCTGGCGCCTGAAACCCTACAGTTCGGCGCGTGACGAATATAAAGGTGTGGAGGCCACCGTTTTTCTCGATGCCAATGAGAATCCCTACAATGCCCCCTATAACCGTTATCCCGATCCGTTGCAGCAGCACCTCAAGCAAACGCTCTCGCGCATCAAGGAAGTGCCGGCACCGTGCATTTTCCTGGGTAACGGCAGTGATGAGGCCATCGACCTGGTGTTCCGGGTGTTCTGCGAACCCGGTCAGGATAATGTCGTGGCCATTTCGCCCACCTACGGCATGTACGAAGTGTGTGCCGACATCAATAATGTGGCCTACCGCAAGGTGCCTCTCAGCGAAACCTACCAGTTCCGTGCCGACGATCTGCTGGCGGCCTGCGACGAACAGACCAAGGTCATTTTCCTCTGTTCGCCCAACAACCCCACCGGCAATGACCTGTCACGTGCCGAGATGGAAAGCCTGCTGGAGCGTTTCCCCGGCATTGTGGTGATCGACGAAGCCTATTCCGACTTCTCCGGTCAGCGTCCGTTCCGTCTGGATCTGCAGCGCTATCCCAATCTGGTGGTGCTGAACACCTTCTCCAAGGCCTGGGCTTCGGCCGCCATCCGTCTGGGTATGGCATACGCCTCTCCCGAGATCATCGCCCTATTCAATAAGGTGAAATATCCCTACAATATCAACCAGCTCACCCAGGACCAGGCATTGAGCCAGCTCGATCACCGTTTTGAGATCGAGAAATGGATCTCCACCCTCAAGGAAGAGCGCGCCCAGATGATGCGTGCCTTTGCCGAGCTGCGCTACTGCCGCTGTGTCTATCCGAGCGACGCCAATTTCTTCCTGGCCCGGATGCAGGGAGCCGACCGCATCTACCGCTATCTGGTGGAGCGGGGCATTATTGTGCGCAACCGCAGTAAGGTGGAACTCTGCGACGACTGTCTGCGAGTGACGATCGGAACCAAGAATGAAAACAATACGCTGCTGGCCGCCTTGCGCCAGTATCAGCCTTAATGGAATAAGTAATGCCCCGAGCAGAGTTCTGTTTCGGGGTGTTACTTTGATCTGATGTATTTTTTATGGTAGCATGTAATCTTATTAAAAAAATATTTAAAAGACAAATATATGTTACTTGAATTTACCGTTGAGAATTATAGATCGTTCTATACTAAGAAAACCTTAGTAATGGAAGCAGGCAGAGCTTTAAAGGAATATTCTGATACTAATCTGTTTCATTTCAATAAATATACTTTACTCCGTTCGCTTGCTTTGTATGGAGCCAATTCCAGTGGGAAATCCAATTTAGTCAGTGCTATGCATGCTATGGCAAGATGTGTCTTGTTGTCCGTAAAATTAAATGATAATGAAGAACTGGAATATGATCCTTTTCTTCTCTTGAAAGACAACCATTCTCCAACAATGTTTGAGGTGGTATTTAGCAGGGCGTTATGGAGCTATTCCTTATATTCTTAATGACTAAAAAACAGGGACTATGGCAACAAAGAAAATCAAGATAGACAATCCTGCTTTAAAATTTAGGAAGCAATCGCAGAAGAGAGAGCCAAAGGTGGTTCGTTGCTCGGTGTTGATTGTTTGTGAAGGAACTAAAACAGACCCCCATTACTTTGAGGCATTTGCTAGAAAACAACAAGGGGTTATAGTCTATGATATTGAAGTTAAAGGACTTGGACGTGGAACAAAAGAGGTTGTAGAAAAGGCAATAGATCTTAAAAATAAAAACAATTCAGAATCCTTGTACAACCGTTTATCGGCTTGTGAAACAATTATTGGGAAGGGATGAAGAATTGAATGCAGAATTAGTAAAGGAAATAGAAGGTTTAATTAAAGAATAATACTTAATCAATCAGTTATATGAAAAAAGCAAGATTACTGTTTATCGATCGTGATGGAACCCTGATTCGTGAACCCAAAGACTTCCAGATCGACTCTCTGGGAAAATTGAGCTTTGTGCCCGGTGTTTTCCGTAATCTGGGCTATATCTGTAAGAATCTCGACTTTGACCTCGTGATGGTCAGCAATCAGGACGGATTGGGCACCGAGTCCTTCCCCTATGAAAACTTTTTGCCGGCGCACTATAAAATGATGGAAGCACTGGCGGGTGAAGGTATCGAGTTCAATGATGTCCTGATCGACTGTAGCATGCCCGAAGAACATGCCGAGACCCGCAAGCCCGGTACCGGAATGCTCACCAAGTATATGGACGGCACTTACGATCTGGCCGGCAGTTATGTCATCGGCGACCGGGAAACCGATGCCCAGCTCGCCCTCAATCTGGGTTGCAAGGCCCTGATCCTGAAAAAGCGCGATGAAAATTCCTTCAACCATCCATCCGTTGCCTATGTCGACGGTTGGGACAAGATTACCGAGCTTCTGGTGGCAGGCGAGCGCATTGCCGAGGTAGAGCGCACCACAAAGGAGACCGATGTGCGTGTCCGCATCAATCTCGACGGTCACGGTAACTGTCATGTCGATACCGGTATCGGATTCTTCGACCACATGCTCGAGCAGATTGCCCGTCACGGACAGATCGACCTCGACATCCATATGCGCGGCGACTATCAGGTGGACGATCATCACACCATCGAGGATACCGCTTTGGCTTTGGGAGAATGCCTCCGGAAGGCTTTGGGCGACAAGCGCGGCATCGACCGTTACGGCTACACCCTGCCTATGGACGACTGCCTCTGTCAGGTCGTGCTCGATTTCGGCGGCCGCCCCTGGATTGTCTGGGATGCCGAGTTCCGTCGTGAATTCATCGGTACGATGCCTACCGAGATGTTCTTCCATTTCTTCAAGAGCCTGAGCGACGCGGCACAGATGAATCTGCACATTCAGGCCCGTGGCGACAACGAACACCACAAAATCGAAGGTATTTTCAAGGCCTTGGGACGCAGCATCCGCATGGCCATTCGTCGGGACGTGTACCATTACGATTTACCCTCCAGCAAGGGCGTGCTTTAAGGCACGCTCTCCCCTTTAAGTTTTCTTAACTCAAAAATAATTTGTAATTATTACAACTTTGAAAAGAATGTATTATCTTTGCATTGTCGAAAGGAAACAATAAGACAACAGCGAGAAATGTAAACTGAAATATAAACTAATAAAATCGAACAATTATGGAAAAGAGTTTAAAAGGAACCCGTACAGAGAAGAATTTGATGACCTCATTCGCCGGTGAATCACAGGCCCGCATGCGTTATACCTACTTTGCCAGTGTAGCCAAGAAAGAAGGTTACGAGCAGATTGCCGCCATCTTTATGGAAACAGCCGATCAGGAGAAGGAGCACGCCAAGCGTATGTTCAAATGGCTGGAAGGCGGTATGGTAGAGATTCAGGCTTCTTTCCCGGCCGGAGTGATCGGTACTACCCTGGAGAATCTGAAGGCAGCTGCTGCCGGTGAGCACGAAGAGTGGAGCCTGGATTATCCGAAGTTTGCGGAAATTGCCGATGAGGAAGGTTTCCCGGCTATTGCGGCCATGTATCGCATGATCTCTGTTGCCGAGAAGGGACACGAGGAGCGTTATCAGGCTTTTGTGAACAATATCGAGAATATGAAAGTATTCGAGAAGGATGAAGAAGTAGTATGGCAGTGCCGTAACTGCGGTTACACCGTGAAGGGCAAGAACGCTCCGAAGGTATGCCCGGCTTGCCAGCATCCTCAGGCATACTTCGAGGTAAAGAAGGAAAACTATTGATTTCATACCCTATAGGTTATGGAGCCGCATCCGGAAGGATGCGGCTTTTTTTTGTCAAAAATCCGGACAATGTACTGCTTGCCGATAGTACTTTTGTAAAATTGTAAAATATTGATTCTTAATGGTTTGAAAATCCCGAAAAAACAACGGGAAGTTTTTCCGGAAACTTCAGGGAGATTTTTGAAAAACTTCAGGGAGTTTTTTTCAAAACATCCCGAAGAAAAATTTTGTTCTTCGTGCAGGTAGGAAAAAAACGGACAAAGGTGTTATGTCGTGATGACATAACACCTTTGTTCTTGTGGCACGGGAAGAGAGGCTCGAACTCCCGACACCCGGTTTTGGAGACCGGTGCTCTACCAACTGAGCTATTCCCGTTTCTGTCCGGCAGCAGGGCTGCTTCCGTTTACGGGTGCAAAGGTAAGGAAAAAAAACGGATTTGCAAGTGCGAAAGCTAATTTTCTTCTGTTTCCGGTGTATTTTCTTCTTCCGAGATCAGGTTTTTCAGAAACGCGTTTTCGCTCCAGCCGCTGGCCTGCGCCCATTCAGTAGCCGCAAAAGCCTGATTCAGATCCCCATAAAGACAATTGGTGGCGTTGCTGGTATAACGCTGCTGGGGAACGAAAGCCGAGATGGCGGAAAATTCTCCCGGTGTCAGGGTCAGTCTGTCTTGGGCAGAGTTACTCCAATAGTTTACATACGGAGTGGCTGCCGGATACTGTACGCATGCCTCCAAGGCTTGCAGCCAGGTCTGCCGGTCCGCCGTATCGGTAATCAGGCGCAGCATTACCTGTTTGAAGTCATAATATTCCGGTCGGTAGAAGTATTGCCATTGGTAGCGGTCATAAGCCAGTACACCGGTCAGATCCGTTTCGTTGCTTCCGGCATATTTTTCGACCATGGTGCGGGTTATCGCAGCCAGATTTTCCAGACGGTCTGTCTGTACGGCACCCAGTACCACGCCCATATCCCCATATTCCGGGTAGGTAGACGCCTGCTTGACATATCCCTCGGTAAATGCTTTCGGGTCCAGCGGCTCGCTGAAGAGCGCCTGCTGTACCATATCCGAATATTCCGCTCCCACACTTGGAATCTGTGCCGGTGAGCCGATCACCCAGTCGGTGACGTTTCGCAGATCATAGGCCGCTTCCACACCCAGCATCAGGCAAGAGTCAAAGAAGATGAATTTGGGGCGTATGCCGCTGGCGCTGACCGCCTGGGCCAGATCCGTGATGTTCATCTGCACTCCCAGGTTACCGTCCGGAGTCCGGTCCGACCACGGATTTCCATCCGCGCCCACATCCACGCCGAAGCCTCTGGAGTTCACCCGCGCCACATTGGTCGAAGGCAGCCATCCGTCGGAGTGCGACCACAACACCAGTCCGTACGACTGTGACGGGAACTGTTCCTTGGTCCACTTCAGCAACATTTCCAGCTGTTTCGGATCCGAGGCATTCTGTTCGGCGCTGCATTGCAGTAGCAGTCGGGTTCCTCCGGCGCTGATGCGGTACAGATACGACAGGGAATCCTTGCAGACATACAGCAACAGGCGGTCCTGAGCGTTCATTTTCCGGGCTCCCTGCGCCAGTTCCACCGAGTCTTGAAATACATTGCCGTACAGCGAGTTCCGTGCGTTCATATACACCAGTACGGTTCTTCTTCCCGTTCCTTCCGTACCTGCCGGAGTGTTTCCCTCCTCTTTCTGACAGGCCCCCAGCAGGCTGCAGGCGGCGAGCGCTCCCAGGGTTATTATTTTATTCCATTGTTTCATGACGTTTTTTTGATCATCCGGTATTTCCCGCCAAAGATACGATAAAATCTTTATTTTACCGGTAAATACCCCTGTGAAAAAAATTAGGAATCTTTACAATGTCCGGATACTGTTGTTATCCTGTGTTTCGGGGCCTGTTGAAAATGCTTTTGTAGCAAGGGTATGCTTTGGGAAGATGCATCGGTTGTCTTTGTCGAAAAAAGAATGTTTTTTTTTGCTGTTTCAGAATATAAGCCTTATTTTTGCATTAATTATATCGGTACGATTTTTGGTAGAAATAGAGTCCGGTCATTCTTCAGTACGTATGGGAGTGATTGCGGCGAAGCTGTTTCATGCGGTTCCTGAACAAGGGGCTGCCCGATGAATAAACCCTTGAAAAATCATGATTTACGCCCTGATAATTTTTATTCTGTCTTTTTTACTGACTGTTCTTTCCCTTCCCCAGATCCTTCTGGTTTCTTATCAGAAAAAACTTTTCGACCAGCCCGAAGCCCGTAAGGTACACCGCACCCCGTCGTCCCGTCTGGGTGGTTCCTGTTTTGTTCCGGTGCTGTTTTTCAGCATTTCCCTGTTGGGGGCTGTCATTATCAAGCTGGAACCCGATGCCTATCTGCAGACCTATACCGAATCCCTGTCCTGTATTACCTTTTTTGCTTCCGGTCTGATCCTGATGTATATCATGGGGCTGATGGACGATCTGATCGGTCTGGGGTATAAGCGCAAGTTTCTGGTGCAGATTCTGGGCGGCCTGATGCTTTGGCTTGCCGGGGTAGGTATCAATTCTCTGGGCGGACTTTTTGGCGTTACGGATATTCCCTATACTGTGAGCCTGCCTCTTACTCTGCTCTTTGTGGTTTATATCACCAATGCCATCAATCTGATTGACGGCATTGACGGTCTGGCTTCCGGCCTGGGTGTCTTGGCCCTGGCCCTTTTTGTGATTTTCAGTGTGCAGCATTTTCATTTGCTCAATCTGCTGCTCTTTTCTTCCATGTTGGGCATTCTGTTGCCCTTCTGGTATTATAATGTCTATCGCCGTCGCCGGCGTAATTTCAAGCTCTTTATGGGCGATGGCGGTAGTCTGAGTCTGGGTTATGTCCTGGCTTACGGATTGCTTATTTTCATGCACAAGAGCCCGGATTATGATCCCTGGTCTTCCGGTCAGTCCATGGTTGGTCTGGCCGCTTTTGTGGTTCCCTGCTTTGACATTGTGCGCGTGATGCTGGTGCGTGCCCGTTCCGGCAAGGGACTTTTTCTTCCCGACCGCAACCACATCCACCACAAGATGCTGCGTGCGGGCTTTTCTTCCTTGCAGACCATGTATCTGTTGGTACTGCTTTCCCTGAGCTTTATCCTGCTGAATGCCGGACTGGTGCTGTATTGGCAACCCACCTGGATTTTCCTGACGGATATGGCGGTATGGTGCCTTTTCCACCTGCTGCTCAACCGTCGTTTGAATACACGAAAAACTAAACTATAAAGATAGAATCATGACAACAACTATGATGCAGCTCATTCTGCGTTCACATTTTGTGAACCAGAAGCTGATTCTTTGTGCTGATGTATTACTTTCCGGCGTGACCACCTGGCTCACATATCTGCTGACCAATAATCTGTTTTCCTATCATCTGGCTTTCGGGTCCCTGTGGGTGTTCTGGGTGCTCAGCATGGTCTGTTCCCTGCTGTTTTTCATCCTGTTCCGCACGTATAAGGGCATTATCCGTTACTCCTCTCTGGCCGAATCCCTGCGCATTATGGGAGCCTGCCTTCTGGCTGCCGTATTTACGGCTTTGCTGGCACGCTATGTCTTTGTCGACGAGCTGCCTACGACCGTGTGGGTGCTCAATACGCTGCTTGATTTCCTGTTTACCTTTGTGGTGCTGGTGCTGGTGCGTGTTTTTGCCTTTCTGCTTTATCATCACTCTTTCCAGAGTCAGGAAGTGGATACCCGTCGTCGCCTGCTCATCTATATTGATCCCGAGAAAGAGCCGATGCCCCTGTCGGTATCCTCCGCCTTGTCGCGCGACAATCTGGTGGTCGGTTATCTGCGTATCGGCAAATGCGATACCCAGCGTATCGATGGCCTGAAACTTTATTCCATAGAGAATGGCAGCGATTTCCGGAAGCTCCTGCATCATACCGGAGCCAATGCCCTGCTGTTTCAGGACCGCAAGGATGTGGAACTGGAGCGCGACCGCCTGATCCGCTATGGAGAAAAGAACAAGATCAGCCTGTTGCTGCTGCCCGAGACCGAAGAGATCCGCGACGGTCATGTCCGTCCGCCCCGTTTGGCAGAAGTGCGCATTGAAGATCTGCTGGGCCGTGACGAGATCAGGATCAATATGGAAAATATCCAGCAGGAGCTTCAGGGAAAGACCGTACTGGTGACCGGTGCCGCCGGTTCCATCGGTAGTGAGATCTGCCGCCAGCTCTGCACCTTCGGCTTGAAGGAACTGGTGCTTTTCGATATGGCCGAAACCCCGATGCACAATATCCGTCTGGAGCTGGAAGATACTTTCCCGGACGTGAAATTTACTCCGGTTGTGGGCGATATTCGCATGATGCCCCGTCTGCAGTGGCTGATGCGCACCTACAAGCCCCAGGTGATTTTTCATGCCGCGGCCTATAAGCATGTGCCTCTGATGGAGGAAAACCCTTGTGAGGCGGTGCTGGCCAATGTGATCGGCACCCGTAATCTGGCCGATCTGGCGGTGGAATATGGTGTGGAGCGCTTTGTGATGATTTCTACCGACAAGGCGGTAAATCCCACCAATGTGATGGGCGCTTCCAAACGCCTGGCCGAGATTTATGTGCAGACTCTGAGTATGAGTATAGCCAAGGGTGAAACCCAGGGAAAGACCAAATTTATCACCACCCGTTTCGGCAATGTGCTGGGTAGCAACGGTTCGGTGATTCCCCGTTTTCGCGAACAGCTGCTGAAGGGCGGTCCGCTTACCGTGACCCATCCTGAGATTATCCGTTACTTTATGACCATCCCCGAGGCCGTGCGCCTGGTGCTCGAAGCCGGTGTGATGGGTGAAGGCGATGAAATCTTTGTCTTCGATATGGGCAAGCCCGTGAAGATTGCCGATCTGGCCCGTCGTATGATCGAGTTGGCCGGACTGATTCCTGATGAAGATATCCAGATCGAATATACCGGTTTGCGCCCGGGAGAGAAACTCTATGAGGAACTGCTGGCTACCAAGGAAAACACCTTGCCAACCCCGAACGAAAAGATTTTCCGTGCTCATGTACGTGAATATGACCGGGAGGAGGTGGTCAAAGCCATTGATCATCTGAAAGAGATTGCTCAGACGGTGGATCGTATGGAAACGGTACGCTGTATGAAGGAGATTGTTCCGGAGTTTAAGAGTAAGAATTCTGATTTTGAGAGGTTGGATAAGTAATTTCTAAATTTATAAACATGAAAATTGCAGTTGCAGGAACTGGATATGTAGGGTTAAGTATTGCCACTTTATTGGCACAGCATAATCAAGTGGTTGCTGTTGATATTCTTTCTGAAAAGGTTAATTTGATTAACCAAAGAAAATCTCCTATCCAAGATGAGTATATTGAGAAATATTTGACAGAAAAGAATCTAAATTTAAAGGCAACGTTAGATGCTCAGGAGGCTTATAAAGATGCGGATTATGTTATTATTGCAGCCCCAACGAATTATGATCCTCAGAAAAATTTTTTTGATACCTCTGCTGTAGAGTCTGTGATTGATTTGGTTCTGCAGATTAATCCGGATGCGGTAATGGTCATAAAAAGTACTATCCCTGTCGGATATTGCCGCAGTTTATATGTGAGATATCAGAAGGTTTTCTCAGAAACTCCAACTTTGCAAGGAAAAAAGTTAAATTTGTTATTCTCTCCGGAGTTTTTGCGTGAAAGTAAAGCTCTATATGATAACTTGTATCCTAGTCGTATTATTGTAGGGGTGCCTAAAACGATTGAAAATTTTGAAGACGAGAATGTCGCGATTCAGAATATTGCAAATATTCCTTTCTTACAGGATGCAGCTCGTAAATTTGCAATTTTATTGCAAGAAGGTGCTGTTAAAGAAAATATCCCTACTTTATTTATGGGCTTGAAAGAAGCAGAAGCAGTTAAACTTTTTGCCAATACTTATTTGGCCTTACGAGTGAGTTATTTTAACGAGTTAGATACCTATGCTGAAGTAAAAGGGTTAGATGCTTCTGCCATTATTGAAGGAATAGGTCTAGATCCTCGTATCGGTACTCACTATAATAATCCGAGTTTTGGCTATGGAGGCTATTGCTTACCAAAAGATACCAAACAATTGTTGGCCAATTATCAGGATGTACCACAGAATATGATGACGGCCATTGTAGAAAGTAATCGTACCCGTAAGGATTTTATAGCAGATCAGGTCCTGCATAAAGCAGGTTTCTCTTCTTCAAATTTATATGATTGGGAATTGCAGAATGGTCAAAATTTGGTTGTTGGGATTTATCGCTTAACCATGAAAGCTAATTCGGATAACTTTCGGCAAAGTGCGATTCAAGGAATTATGAAGCGCATTAAAGCAAAGGGAGTTTCTGTGATTATATATGAGCCGACTTTAGAAAATGGTAGTATTTTTGGAGGATCTAAGGTTGTAAATGATTTTCAGATATTTAAATTTGAATCAACCGTTATTATTGCTAATAGGTATGATTCATGTCTTGATGATGTTTCTGAAAAGGTTTATACAAGAGATTTGTTTAGACGTGATTAGACTCTATTTATAAAATCATGAGTGAAAATAGGCGCATAGCAAAAAATACCATTTTGTTGTATATTCGTTTAGTGATTGCAACATTAGTGGGATTATATACCACCAGAGTTGTTTTAAAAGTTCTTGGGGTAGAAAATTATGGAATATATAGTGTCGTTGGAAGTATTATGTCAATGCTGAGTTTTCTTAAATCCTCAATGAGCACTTCCACGAGTCGTTTTTTATCCTATGAGATAGGGTTAAAAAATAATGAAAGATTACGTTTGATATTCTCTACATCTATGATGATTCATTTATTCTTTGCCCTGTTTGTAGTATTGTTTGGTGAGACTATAGGCATGTGGTTTTTGGAGAATAAATTAAATATACCAGATGGAAGAATGGAAGCAGCTAAATTTGTTTTACATTGCTCTGTTATTTCAACAGCTCTAACTATTACTCAGGTTCCATATAATTCAGTTCTTATAGCCCATGAAAAAATGGGAGTTTATGCATATGTAGAGGTCTTAAATGTTACATTAAAATTGCTTATAGTATATGTGTTATCTATATTAGATTTTGATAAACTTAAATTATATGCATTTTTATATTTGGCTGTTACTTTGTTGGTATCTTTAGTATATAGGATTTTTTGTATTAGAAGTTTTGAGGAAACAAAACTTTCATTTATATGGAATCAGGTAATGATGAAGCAAATTATGCATTTTTCAATTTGGCAAATGTTTTCAAGTTTATGTATGTCTATGAAACAACAAGGACAAAATTTCATTGTAAACATATACAGAGGGGTAACATTGAATGCTGCTTTAGGAATTTCTGATATGATGTACGGTACTTTAACGAGTTTATCGTATAATATGCTTTCTGCCTTTAATCCTCCTATAATAAAAGCCTATGCAGAAAAAAAATATTTTAGAATGTCGCAGCTTATTTCTAATGCAAGTCAATTTTCTTTTTTAATGCTTGCTTTTATTTCTATTCCAGTAATAGTAAATATGCAATATATTCTTACATTATGGTTGGGAACTATTCCTGCATATGTTCCTGAAATTACAGTTATAGCTTTGGTTTTTAATTGTTTTGGGACTTTTAATTCTGTATTAACAACTTCTATTAATGCTACCGGGCAGAATAAAACAAGATCAATAATAACCGGATGTTCTATGCTTCTTGGATTGCTGGTTTTATATTTGTCCTTTCTTTTTGATTTTCCAATTATATATTCATTTATTTCTTTTTACATAGGTATACCTATTATGATAATTGGATCTCTTATTGATGCCAAACAGAAAATGCCTTTCTTAGAAATAAAAAAGATTTTATTTGTAGGTTTATTCAGACCACTGATGGGAAGTGTAATAATCTTTTTTTTGGTAAATTATATTAAACTGCTGTTTACGTCATGTTTTTTGCAATTATTGTTTACTTCTATCTTTTCTATGTTGTTGTTTGTAATATATGTCTATTTTGTGTGTTTAGATTCTTCTCAAAGAAATGTTATACAGCTAAAAGTTAATTCTTGTTTAAAATGGAAATTGTAGATTTATTTTATCGATTACGGAGATCTTTGTTTTGTAGAAGTCAGTATGCTTTACTTAATTTCTTAAAACTTACTGCTTCTTATTGGCCTGCAAAGTTATATTTACAAGTAAGATACAGAGTTTTTTTTGGACATAAATTAAATTTAGATAATCCTCAAACTTTTAACGAGAAATTGCAATGGCTTAAACTATATTATTGTCCAGATAGTTATTCCTTAATGGTTGATAAATATAATGTTAAACAGTATGTTGCAAAGATTATTGGGGAAGAACATATTATTCCGACTCTAGGGGTTTGGGATGATGCCGCAAAGATTGATTTTAATAAATTACCAAATCAATTTGTTTTAAAGTGCAATCATAATTCTGGAAAAGGAATGTATATTTGTACTGATAAGCAGAAATGCAATATTCAAAAGGTTAGAGAAGGTTTACGTAAGGGACTTAAAGAGAAATTTTATAAGATGTCTCATGAAATGCAGTATAAGAATGTTAAACCTCTTATTTTGGCAGAGAAATTTATGGAATCTGATGATGGCAAAGCGCTTATAGATTATAAATTTTTTTGTTTTGATGGAGTCGTTAAGATTTGTCATGTCATATCTGGTAGATATAGTAAGAATTTATGTGGAAATTTTTATGATTTGGACTGGAACTTATTACCATTTGGAGGTACGAAATTAACAAACAATTCTTCAGTGATAGTGGAACGCCCTCAAAATTTAGAAAAAATGATTGAAATGGCTTCTTTATTATCCAAGGGTATTCCTTTTGTTCGGGTTGATTTATATAATATAAATGGAAAAATATATTTTGGAGAGTTGACATTTACTCCAACAGGAGGGATGGATCCTTTTACATCAGATGACTGGGATTATAAAATAGGTAGCTGGCTTAAATTACCTAAACCAACAAAGAAAGTAAAATGAAAAAGAGAGTATTATTTTTAAGTGATAGTCTAGGATGTGGTGGATCAGAACAGAGTCTTGTATCCTTATTAACAACTTTAGATTATTCAAAGATTGATGTTGATTTATGGCTTTGTAGTCGAGGTGGGGTTTTTGAAACTTATTTGCCTAAAGAAGTCAATATTGTGGATTTTGATCCCAAAGTAACTTCAAAAATCAGATATAGATTTGCTCAAACATTATATTCTGTTGACTTGCGTTGGAAAGCTAAGAAAAAACATGCTGCAGAAATGTTGTGGAATAGAATAGGCAAATACCTTTCTCCGATGGAAAAAGAATACGATGTTGCAATTTCTTTTCAACAGGGATTTCCCACGTTTTATTTAGCTACAAAGGTAAAGGCAATGAAAAAAGCTTCTCGTGTAAACATTGATATGTTAGAAGCTCATTATGATCAAACTTTTTGCAGTAAGTTTTATGATGTAATGGATTCTGTAATAGTCATTTCTGATGCATTGAAAGAGCAAATGTTGAATACTAATTTTGTTACGGATAAAAGAAAACTTCTTACAGTTTATAATGTTTTTAGTGTAGAGTTTATTCGTAAAATGGCATGTGAGAATGTTTTTACAGATAAATATGATGGCTTACGTATTGTAACAACAGGTAGACTGGTTCAACAAAAAGGCTATGATTTAGCAGTTCAAGCTGCAGAGATTTTGAAAAATAAAGGAATAAATTTTAGATGGTATTTTGTTGGTGAAGGTGAAAAACGAGAAGAGCTAGAAACTATGATTGCCACAAAACAACTACAAGATTATGTAATTTTGTTAGGTATGAAGTCCAATCCATATCCCTATATGAAACATTGTGATATATATGTACAGACATCTCTTTTTGAAGGATTTGGCAGGACTGTTACGGAAGCTAAAATTTTGAAATGTCCCATTATCAGTACTAATTTCCCATCTGTTTACGATCAAATTGTAGATGGAGTAAATGGTTTGATTGTCGAAATGAAAGCCGAATCTATAGCAGAAAGAATTTTATATTTAATTGAAAATACTCAAGTGAAAGAAACTCTTATAAAAAATCTTTCAAAAGAAGAATTTTTAACATCTCAAACAGAAAGTAAGAAAATTATGGATTTTATTTTGCAGTAATTCCATCGTATTTTTTGTGTCCTAAAAATATAATATAAATGATTATAAAAAGAGATTTGTCTTTAGATATACTAAGAGGAATAGCTTTACTCTGTATAATATTAATTCATACAAGTCCATCTTCTATTTTTTTACAGCAGATTAGAAATTTTGATGTTCCTCTAATGGTGTTTTTGTCTGGAGTGTCATACATTTTAAGTTGTAAAAAGAAATCACATTTTACTTATCGCGCATACTTTTTAAAGAGATTTAAAAGATTGATCCTTCCAACTTGGATTTTCTTATTAATATACTTTTCTTTTTACCATATAGTTTATTTCTTTTTTCCAGTTGGAGAGAACAATTTTCCACCGTTTAAAATGTTTAAATGTTTTGTATTGATGACTGATTGGTACGTATGGATAATAAGAATATTTTTTATAATAGCATTAGTAGCTCCTATTATTGGCTATGTTTCAAAACGTAACTATTTGAGGGTCTTGTTGACGTCTTTTTTCACACTGTTTATATTTGAGTTTATACCTTTGAATCATGAAGATTCGTTGCTTTATTATTTAGGTATGACTTTGCCGTATATCGCTATATTTTCATTAGGCCAGATAGCAATTTTTGCGCAGCGTAAATCATTACTAATACTCTCAAGTATATTTTTTATTACTTATTTGTTTTTGGCTTATTACTATTATTGTGAAACTCAGGCATATCAGTTAACTTCAATAGCAAAGTATCCACCAAAATTATATTATACTTCTTATGCTTTAGCATTTACTCTATTTTTGTTTGTATTTCGTGAACAAATTTACAAATATACAGGAAGACTTAAAATGAATGCTGTTATGACATTTATTGGTTCTCATACACTATGGATTTATTTTTGGCACATAATTATATTATTGCCAGCCTTAATATTACCGAATTTTTTTATTAAATTTATAGTTGTAGTTACGTTATCTACCTTTATAACATATCTTCAAGTGAAATTAGTCAATCGAATTTTATCTCAAGTCCAAAATCCTCTTGTAAAAAAGAATCTAAGCATATTATTTTTAGGATAGATCAATCTTGTTTTTTATTGTAACTTTTGGCTTATTCGTATAAAATATGAAGATTAAAACAATAACTTGCCATGATGTCTATAATTATGGTGCTTCTTTGCAGGCTTATGCTTTAATGCGTTATTTGCAAGATTTAGGACACGAAGTGGAAATTATAGATTATAAACCGAATTATTTAAGTGGACATTATAAATTAAAGGTAGCAAATCCAGTTTATGATAAACCATTAATTAAGCAATTGTATCTGTTAGCAAAGTTCTACCCTCATCTCCGTTCCTTAAAAAGGAAAAGACTTTTTGATGACTTTAAAAAAACATACCTAAAAATAACTTCTGTACGATATCAAAATAATGAAGAACTAAAACGTAATCCTCCAATAGCAGATCTTTATTTGGCAGGAAGTGACCAAATATGGAATACATTATTTAAAAATGGTAAAGATCCAGCTTTTTATTTAGATTTTGTGCCGAAAGGAAAGGTTAAAGCTTCTTATGCTGCCAGTATGGCGACAGATAAGGTTCTCACAGGATGGGAAAAGTTTGTCTTTGAAAAAGTGATGAATTTAGATTCTATTGCTGTTCGAGAAAAATCAGCTGTTTCTGTACTTAGGAATATTGGAGTGACAAAAGAAATATCAGTCGTTTGCGATCCGGTTTTCTTACTATCACGCTCCGAGTGGGAAAATTTAATGGTAGATACTTCTGCAATAATTAAAAAACCGTATATATTAGTGTATGATTTCGATAAGAACTGCAATATTAAAGAAATTTCTCAATATATTTCGGATAAATTGGATCTAAAAATTATTCCTATAGGACTAACAGCTTTTGGTTTTTGGGCTGATTATTCGAATTCTGTAGGACCTATAGAATTCTTGAATTTGATATATCATGCGCAGTATGTCATTTCAAACTCCTTTCATGCAACAGCCTTTGCTATTCTTTTTCAAAAGAACTTTTATGTAGTGAAACGAACGGAAGCGCTAAATACAAGAATGGAAGATTTGTTGAAAGGTTTATCTTTATCAGATAGATTGATTTCTTCTGTACAATCGTTAGATCTGTTGGATATTGATTATGCAGCGATTCAAAATAGTATTGATGGATATTCATATTTAGGAAAACAGTACTTGGAAAATATTTGTAAAGAATGAAGAAACGCATTTTTATGGCTATGCATTATTTAGAGATAGGAGGAGCCGAAACGAGCCTTATCGGTTTGCTGCATAGCTTCGACTACTCCAGATATGAGGTGGATCTTTTCTTGTATGCGCATCGAGGAGAGTTGATGCGCTATATTCCAAAAGAGGTGAATTTGCTTCCGGAAGAAAGAAAATATGCGCAGTTAGAGATTCCTATTGTAGATGTTCTGAAGCAGGGGAGTTTTGATATTGCTCTTGGTCGCCTATGGGGAAAATATAAATATGCACGTTATGTCCGAAAGAATCAGGTGACTGAGTGCTCCGGTATTTTTCAGTATATTCAGGATGCAGTAATGCCTTTTTTACCTTCTTTAAAGAAATATGGAACTTATGATTTGGCAATTAGTTTTCTGACACCACACCGGATTGTCTTAGATAAAGTTTCTGCAAAAAAAAAGATTGCTTGGATTCATACAGATTACAGTACCATACAGGTAAATGTGGAAAAGGAACTTCCGGTATGGAGTCAGTATGATTATATAGCTTCTATTTCCGATGAAGTTACTAAGGCTTTTCTAAAGCCTTTCCCATCCCTGAAGGATAAAATTATATTGATAGAGAATATCTTGTCTAAGGATTTGATTTTGAAGCGTGCAGCCGAAGAGAAAATCTCTTTCCCTAAAGAGAATGGACAAATAAACTTTCTGTCTATAGGCCGATTTTCTTATGCAAAGAATTTTGATAATGTTCCGGATATATGTAAACGTATTCGTGAGCAAGGCTTGAATGTTTATTGGCATATTATCGGTTATGGAGGAGATGAGGCTTTAATCCGTCAGAAAATAGCAGAAGCCGGTATGCAGGAATATGTTTTGTTGTTAGGTAAGAAGGAAAATCCATATCCCTATATAAAAACTTGTGATTTTTATATCCAGCCTTCACGTTATGAGGGAAAATCGGTAACAGTACGTGAGGCACAGCTGTTAGGAAAGCTTGTGATTATAACGGATTACCCCACTGCTAAGAGTCAAATAATTCATGGTAAAGATGGTTTTATTGTTCCATTGGAAAATAAACTTTGTGTAGAAGGTATCATTGATTTTATCAACAACAAGATTGGGCAGCAGCAAATTATTGAGTATGTTATGAATCATGATTTCTCTAATGCCGGAGAAGTCAGAAAGATAGAGAATTTATGCTGAGAGAAAGAATATATGCCTTAGACTGGATTCGAGTCTTGGCCTGTTTGATGGTGATTTTTATGCATGCACCAATTTCTACAGCCGGAGTGAATAGTTTGTTTCTGTTGTCAAACAGTTATTTAACAGCGCCCTGCATAGGTTTGTTTTTTATGGTTTCAGGAGCGTTACTACTTCCAGTGAAGATGCCAACAAAGGTATTTTTTCGGAAGCGTTTTTTGAAGGTTTGTATACCTGTTTTTGTGTGGAGTATTTTCTATTTGCTCTTGTTTGGGGATTCGACTGAAAATTTTGTACAGCATGTTTTGTCTATACCTTTTAGTGCACAGGGTACAGGAGTTCTCTGGTTTATGTACGCACTGATGGGGTTGTATTTGTTTGCTCCAATACTTAGCAAATGGCTTGAAAAATCTTCAAAAAAGGAATTGGAATTTTACTTGTTTCTATGGAGCATTACCTTGTGTTATCCTTTATTGAAGGGATATTTTGATGTGAACGATAGCAATACTGGACCTCTTTATTATTTTTCCGGTTATGCGGGTTACTTTCTTTTAGGCTATTATGTGAATAAATTCTATCAGAATATCCGCATCAAATATTTGTTATTCCCTTTACTACTTTCACTAGCTGCACCTGTAGTTTGCAAAGTCATGCAATGGGAAGTGAATTTTTATGAGGTATTCTGGTATCTCTCTATCTTTGTGGCAATCCAATGTGTGACTTGGTTTGTGATAATTCGAAAGAATTTGATGGGGGGGGGTGATAAATTGAATAAATTTATGGTGAAAACTTCCAATTTGTCATTTGGAATATATCTGATGCATATATTCTTTATGAGAAGTATAATTTGGAAATGGGACAAGATCTTGGCAATTCAGAATTACATTCTTCAGACAGTTATTGTGTTCACTTTGACTTTAATTTTCTCTTTTGTAGCTTGTTACTTGGTAAGTTTACTCCCGTTTGGAGATTATATAATTGGTTATAAACAGAAGAAATGAAATTACTTTATATAACTAATGGAATCAATGGAATAGGCGGCTTGGAAAGAGTCCTTTCTATTAAAGCTTCTTATTTCGCAGAACGTTTTGGTTATGAGGTTCATATCATTACTTTAAATGAAAGTAATACTAAGTCCTTCTATTCTTTTAGTGAAAAGATAAACTTTCATAGAGTATTCACTAATGGTGGAGGAATAAAATATTTAACTTCCTATATTCGCGAAATTAATAAGGTTACTAGTACAGTAAAGCCGGATATCATATTGGTTTGCGATGATGGATTGAAAGGACTTTATGTGCCGCTTTGGATTAAAAAAGGAAAGGCGGTCTTAATTTATGAGCGTCATGCTTCCATGCGTTTAAACAATTCCAAGTTCCAGTCCTTATTGATGAAGTTGGGCGGTTTATTATATGATAAGGTTGTTGTCCTGACGCAATATAATCTTTCCGAATGGTTGGGTAATAATCAGATTGTTATTCCGAATCCTATTTCCTTTTTGCCTCAAGAGAAGGCAACTCTAAAGGAAAAGCGTATTATTTGTGTTGGAAGTATTTCCTATAACAAAGGATATGATTTGTTGATAGAAGCTTGGAATAGAATTGCCAAAGATTGTTCCGGGTGGCAAATTGATATATTCGGGAGAGGAGATACTTACAGATATCAGAGAATGATTGACGCTTATCATTTGCAGGACAGTATTCATTTTTGCGGACCGACAAATCAGGTGCAACAAGAGATGTTGCATTCATCCTTTTTGGTGCTACCATCCCGCTCAGAAGGATTCGGTATGGTGCTTATCGAGGCAATGGCTTGCGGCCTACCGTGTGTTGCTTTTGACTGTCCCTGTGGCCCCCGTGATATTATACAGAATGGAAAGAACGGCATTTTGGTGCCTCCTGAGAATATAGAATTATTATCCAAAGAAATAAGAAAAATGATCAGTAGTCCTGAAAAATTAAAAGAAATGAGCATTTTTGCCAAGCAATCTGTAGCTAAATATGAAATTCATACGATTGCTCTGCTTTGGGAAAATCTGTTTATTACACTAAAGTAAAAATGAATTATGCAGTTTGATCCATCACTTTATTATCCTGTATATATTTACTCTCTATTAGCATTGTCCTTAGGGTATGCAATTAATATAGGCAGACAAAACGTGTTTTTTATTCATCAGAATACAAATATAAAAATTTTGTTGATTTATATATTATTGTTTGTATTTCTAGTGGGTTTAAGGCCTATCTCTGGTATTTATTTTGGGGATACTGGAAATTATGCTGGGATGTATAATACCTTTGTAAACGGTTCACAAACATTAAATCTTGATTCTAGAGAGTGGGTTTTTAACTGGATGATGTATCAATGTTCAAAAATAATGGATGTGCATGGATTCTTTCTATTAGTAGAAATACTTTATATTGTACCTGTTCTTTGGGCATGCTATCGGTTAGTTCCTAATCATTATATCTTGATGTTCTTGTTTTGTATGGGTGCCTTTTCTTTTTTTTCATATGGAGTAAATGGCATTCGTAACGGAATGGCCTGTAGCTTAATTATTGTAGCTTTGGCGTGCGTCAATAAAAGTCTTTTGAATAAAATAATAGCTGGAATTCTTTGTTTCTTAGCTTTTAATATTCATCGCTCTACAGCCTTGCCTATTCTTTGTTTGGTGGCTTCTTTTTTTGTGAAAGATACTCGATATATTATGGGCTGGTGGTTATTTTCTATAGTTTTATCTTTAGTAGCAGGAGGAGCGATAGAAGCATTCTTTACAGGGTTAGGATTTGATGATCGTATGGAAGGTTATTCTAGCGAAAATGTAGATGCATCCATGTTTAGTTCAACCGGATTTCGTTGGGATTTTCTTTTGTATAGTTCCATGCCTATTGTCTTGGGATATTATGTAGTCTTTATACGTAAGATTTGGGATAAGAATTATCTGATGCTGCTAAATACTTATATTTTATGTAATTCTTTTTGGGTAATGATGATTCGTGCGTCCTATTCGAATCGTTTTGCATATTTGTCTTGGTTTATGTATGCTTTGGTTTTGGCTTATCCCTGTTTGAAATTACCCGTTTGGAAGAATCAAGGAACGAATGCAGCTTTGGTTTTTATGGGACACTTGGGGTTTACTTTACTGATGTATTGGTTTGGGTAGTTATGTTATTCGAAAGGATTTGAGGCGTTTTTTATATATTATTTAGTTAGAGCTATATGCATTGTATATTAATTAAATGTTTAATTTTTGTCTAAAGTTTCAATATCAAAGCGCGGAATAAGATTGAGTTAGTGTAGTCATTAAGATTGTAATAGAATGATTACTTTTAATTTATTGGAAAGGTTTGCCGAAGCATTGTACAGTTTATTTTAAAGTAGTAATATGAAAAAGCTTTTATTTATTTTTGGGACAAGACCAGAAGCTATAAAAATGGCTCCATTAATTATTGAATTTAAAAAGAATACGTTATTATATGAAGTCTATGTCTGTGTTACGGGACAGCATCGACAGATGCTAGATCAGGTTCTGGAACTTTTTCAAATTCAACCTGATTATGATTTAAATATCATGAAGCAGGGGCAGGACTTGTACGACATTACTGCTAAAGTAATCTTAGGTTTAAAGGACATACTTAATGAAGTTCAACCGGATTTAGTCTTTGTTCATGGAGATACTTCAACAAGCACTATTGCCGCTTTAGCTGCATTCTATAAGCAAATACCTGTAGCTCATGTAGAGGCAGGGTTAAGAACTTATAACGTATTTAGTCCTTGGCCCGAGGAGATGAATAGACAATTGACTGGTCGTATTGCCTCATTACATTTTGCTCCGACTGAACGAGCTGCAACGAATCTAATTCAAGAAGGTGTGAATAAAGAGAATATAAGTATAACTGGGAATACTGTTATAGATTCTTTATTGTGGGTAGTGAATAAAATTAAAACTGATAAAACTTTGTCGGAAAGTATTGCTTTTGATTTAAAGAATGCAGGATATGATATTGACCGACTCAATGAAAAGAGAAAAATGGTTTTGATAACCGGTCATAGAAGAGAAAATTTTGGAGAAGGATTTCATAATATTTGCAAGGCCATTCATTGTTTATCTGACAAGTATAAAGAGATTGATTTTGTTTATCCAATGCATTTGAATCCCAATGTACGAAAACCTATTCATGATGAGTTTGGGGAAGATTTATCATCTCTAGAGAATATTTTCTTTATTGAACCTTTAGAGTATCTGCATTTTATCTTTTTGATGGAAAAATCATATCTAATACTTACTGATAGTGGAGGTGTACAAGAAGAAGCTCCATCTTTGGGAAAACCTGTATTGGTGATGAGAGATACTACTGAAAGACCAGAAGCGTTGGATGCCGGAACTGTTGATTTGGTTGGGACAAGTTTTGAAAAAATAGTTTCAAAAGTATCCTTACTTCTAGATAATAATGAGATTTATCATAATATGAGTAAAGCTTTAAATCCTTATGGAGATGGCTTGGCAAGTAAAAAAATTGTAGAATTTTGCAATAAAAAGTTTTAATAATGATTTGTTTCCTAAGATGTTCTCTTATTGCTGAGGATATAAGGCTGGAGAAATATGTCCGTGCATGTAAAGAAAGTAATCTTTCCTATATTGCTTTAACTTGGGATCGTCTAAATGTGAATAACATTGCAGAACATGAGATTTCCTATAAAAGATATGCTCCATATTTAAGAAAATGGAAAAATGTGCCTGCAAAGTTTTTATGGCAGTTTTATCAGATTCGTAAATTAATTAAATATAGGAAACAATACAAGGTTATACATGCGTGTGATTTTGATACTATCCTCCCTGCTTTTGTCTTAAAAATCTTTTTCAGGAAAAAAGTGATTTATGATATTTATGATTCTGTTATGAATGATCGTAAAGATTTTTTAGGAATGGGGATTCGAGCATTAGATCATGCATGTATAAAAAATGCTGATTTATTTATATTACCAGATAAAAAAAGAAAAAAACAGATTGGATTATCAGATCAAGATTTCAAGGATTTTTTAGAAATAGAAAATGTCCCCATTTATAAAAACTTGAATATCTCTAAAGTCGTTACTCCGAATTTTGAAAAGATATCTCTTTCATATGTAGGAGTATTTGATTATAATAGAGGACTAGAAGATTTGTTAGAGGTTGTTGAAGCCAATGATTTTCTTTATTTGGATATTGCAGGAGCAGGTGCTTTGCAAAAATTAGTGGAGAATAAAGCAAAGAGTTGTTCGAGAATAACATTTTATGGTAGAGTTCCATATGATGAAGGTTTAAATATCATGGCTAATAGTGATTATATAATCGGAATGTATTACAAGGCTCATTCTAATCATATTTATGCCGCACCAAATAAATATTTTGAGTCACTTTTTTTAGCTAAACCTTTAATTACGACAAGTGGAACAATCGTTGGGGATAAAACTGAAAAATATGGTACAGGATATGCTATTGATGAGGGTTATAATAGCATCCAGAACTTGTTTTGGAAACTGATTAACGATAAAGATCTGACTTTTTACTTAGATATTGTTTCTAAGGCATCTGGTTTATGGAAAGCTTCTTATCAAGCCTATTTTGAAAGTCAACTAAAGGGAAAATATATTGATAAAATTAAAGAGTTGATAATGTATGAATGATATATTACTAACCATATTTACTCCAACGTATAATAGAAAAAAATTATTAGAAAGAACTTATAATTCTTTGAAAAATCAGACTTCTTTCAATTTTAAATGGCTTATTATAGATGATGGTTCAACTGATGATACGGAATCAATTGTTAACCAGTGGATAGAAAACGAGAAAAGATTTTTGATTAAGTATATATATAAAGAAAATGGAGGTTTACATACCGCATATAATAAGGCTATAGAGGATATTACGACAGAATTATGTGTATGTATTGATTCAGATGACTATATGCCTAATAATGCGGTTTCATTAATATTAGATTTTTGGTTTAAATATGGAAGCAATGATTATGCTGGAATAATAGGTCTTGATTATAATACAAAGGATGAAGTAATTGGCGGATTATTGCCTAATGTAAAATTCGTTTATTTAATGGATTTGTTACTTAAATATAAAAAGACTGGTGATTCAAAGGTAGTTTATAGAAGCTCTTTATTAAAAGAAGTTGCTCCACAACCTACTTTTAATTGTGAGAAGCATTTTAATCCGATATACATGATGTATCAAATTGATAAAAAGTATCCTTTGTTGGTTTTGAATGAGAACTTGTGTTATGTCGATTATCAGTCTGATGGAATGGCAAGCAATATTTTTAAGCAATATGTTATGAGTCCTAATAGCTTTGCAGAATTGCGTAAGTTAAATATGACAATGCCTCGAAGTACCTTTTTATACAAGTTCAAACAATGTATTCATTATGTTTCAAGTTGTTTGATTGCTAAACGTAAAAATATAATACAAGATTCACCGAAGAGATTCCTGACTTTATTATGCTTCCCTTTAGGATTCATTTTTTCAATCTATGTCAAAAAAAAGGTTGAATAAAGGAGAAATGACTGCATTTCCTGAATTTATGAAAATAAAAAAAGTTTTTCGAATTACTACTGTTCCTATTTCTTTAAACGGACTGTTTAAAGGGCAATTAAAGATGCTGAACGAGCATTTTGAATTGGTGGGAGTTTCTTCTCCTGGTCCTGCTTTGGAAGAAGCGCATCAGAGAGAAGGAATCCGGGTAATAGCTTTGCCTATGAAACGCCGTATTTCTCCGGTTAAAGATTTTATTTCCCTTGTCCGAATGGTACTACTGTTTTTGAAAGAACGACCAGATATGATTCATTCCTATACTCCGAAAGCAGGAATGGTATCCATGTTGGCAGGATGGATAGCCGGTGTTCCGGTGCGTATGCATACTTTTACCGGACTGGTTTTTCCTACAGCCACCGGATTGAAACAAAAAATCTTAATCTGGACGGATCGACTGACTTGTGCATGCGCAACACATATTAATCCAGAAGGTAATGGTGTGAAGCAGGATTTAATCCGTTATCATATTACCAAGAAACCATTGAAAATAATTGCAAACGGTAATGTGAATGGTATTGATCTAGACTATTTCCAAAGAACACCCGAAGTGATACAGGCTGCTGAGGCTTTTCGAAAAGAAGATGCCTTTACTTTTTGTTTTGTAGGGCGTATGGTGCGTGATAAAGGAGTGAATGAGCTTATCTCGGCATTTGTATTGTTGCAAAAAAAATATAAACAAGTGCGATTAATCTTAGTAGGTCCCTTTGAACGAGAATTAGACCCCCTAACAGATGAAACTGAAAAACAAATATTTCATCATCCTGCAATTGAATTTGTGGATTTGCAAAGGGATGTACGTCCTTTTTTGGCAGCATCAGATGCTTTGATCTTACCAAGTTATCGTGAGGGATTTCCAAATGTAGTACTTCAGGGTGGAGCAATGGGATTGCCTTGTATCGTATCAGATATCAATGGATGCAATGAAATTATAGAACAAGGCAAAAATGGAGTGATTATAGAACCACAAAATGAAATGGCATTGTATCAGGCAATGGAAGATTTTTTGCTTTTTCCCGAAAAGGTAAAAGCGATGGCTCAAAATTGTAGAAAGATGGTGATAGATCGATTTGACCAGAAAAAACTTTGGGCAGCCCTATTAGACGAATATAGAACCTTATTAAACGAGAAATAACGGATATGTATGCACATTTATTAAAACGTCTGATTGATTTTACAATAGTTCTTATTGTATTATTGATTATCTGGCCTATCTTATTAGTTATTACTATTTGGCTTCATTTTGCCAATAAGGGAGCTGGGGCATTCTTTACTCAAGAAAGAATTGGAAAAAACGGTCAAAGTTTTAAGGTCATTAAGTATAAGACCATGACAGATGAACGTGACATTTATGGAAATCTATTGCCGGATTCGGATCGTTTGACAAAAGTAGGTAAGTTTGTACGTTCTACTTCAATCGATGAATTACCTCAATTGATTAATGTTTTGAAAGGAGATATGTCTTTAATTGGTCCAAGGCCATTGTTGCCAAGATATTTACCTTATTATACGGAAGAAGAAAGTCATAGACATGATGTCCGTCCAGGGATTACTGGATGGGCTCAATGTCATGGACGCAATTCCATTACATGGGATGATAAGCTGGCGATGGACGTTTGGTATGTTAATCATATATCTTTTGGGGTTGATATAAAAATTATCTTGAAAACAATTGTCTCTGTATTAAAAAGAGAATCTATAGAAGTGGCTGGTATTGAGGCTTTGGATACGTATAGAAATAGAATTAAAAATTCAGAAAATATTAATAAGTGATTTTATGAAAAAAGCTATAGTTTTTGGTGCAACAGGTCAGCTGGGTTGCTACAGTGCACTTGCCTTAAAAGATAATGGATATGATGTAGTTGCTGTGGGTAGAAGAAAATCTGACGGCGGATTTTTTGCAACAAAAGGAATTCAGTTTATTGGTAATTTTGAGATTTCTGCCCCGTCATCATTTGATTTACTCCCGAAATCATTTTTTGATGTGGTTGTAAATATGGCAGGAACTATGCCGGCTCATGCAGATCGTAATATGATGCCATATGTTCAAAGTATTGTGGTAGGAACTGTGAATCTTTGCAATTGGATGAAATTGTATGGTACAAAACGAATCGTTTTCAATACGACTCCTAGCGATGTTGCTGAACATTGGAATGATGTAGAACCAATAGATGACGATGCTTCCCGTTCATTTCCCAAAAATGGAAATGACCATGCTGTATATGCTATTTGCAAGAGAGCTGCAACTGATATTCTGGAGCATATGCAAATAGCAGAAGGGCTTGAACCTTGCGTGTTTCGTCATTTTATGGTTTATGGTTGGCATCCTGATGCTTATTATTACTTGGATGGTGAAAAACGAATGTTGCCTTGGCGCTATATGATACGCAGATGTATCAATGGTCAGGGTATTGACGTATATGGAGATGCATCCCGTTTAAAGGAATTGCTGTATATTAAAGATTTTGCTGCTGCAATTGTAAGAGCTGCAGAAACAAATTGCTGTGGCATTTTTAATTTGCCAGGTTATAAACCTTATTCTTTAGATGAGATGGTAGGAGGGATCATGAATGCTTTTGCAACCAAGGACTGTGTGAAACGCTATCGTCCGGATATGCCCGATACTCCTCAGATTCTTTTGTCTGGAACCAAAAGTGAGAAGATTCTTGGTTGGAAACCTCAATGGACATGGGAAGCTGCTTGTATGGATATAAAAGAGGAATGTAAATCTAATCCGATTGAATTAATGTGGGGACCGATTGAAGAAGAAGATCATCTTAAAGAGTAGATGTATGGATATTAAAACATTAGATACTATAGCTAAACAATATGGAACTCCTTTCTATTTAATGGATGGAGAGGTCTATTTGAAAAATATAAAAGCATTTCGCGATGCTTTTAAACAGCGCTATGATCATCTTATAATCGGTTATTCCTTTAAAACAAATTATGTTCCTGCATTGTGTAAGATTGCTAAGGAGGCGGGGTGTTATGCAGAAGTGGTTTCTGAAATGGAATACCTGTTAGCCCAACATTTAGGCTATGATAAGATAATCTTTAATGGTCCTATTAAAAATGAGGACATTTTGAAAAAAGCTTTGGCTGATAAGGCGGTCATCAACTTAGATTCTTATTATGAATTAGGTGCGGTGTTTGAATACAAAAAAGAGCATCCATATGAAGAAGTTGGTGTGGGGTTACGTTTGAATATAGATTTGACTGATGCAAATGGTGTCTCTAAGGTGCAATGTGGATTGAGAACTGGTCGATTTGGATTTACCAAGGATTTATTATATGAAATCATTCCATTGTTAAGAAAACAAGGGATAAAAATTATTTCCTTGCATGGACATACTTCTTCTTCTGATAGAGCTGTTGAAAATTATAGATTGATTACTAGGCAGATGCTTCAAATTTGTGAGTTGTTCCAATTGAATGATTTATCTTATTTCGATGTTGGGGGAGGCTTTTTTGGGGCTGCTGCAAAGGGAATAAATGTAAGTGATAGGCCTAAATACAAGGATTATGCTGATTGTATTCTTGATGAGTGTTTGGGTAATAAGTGGTTTAATGCAGTAAAACCGAATATAGTCATAGAACCGGGTGTCTCTGTTGTAGCTAATGTGTTCAGTTATGTTTCTAAAATTTTTCAAATAAAGGAGATTGCAGGGATTAATTTTCTAACAACAGATGGTTCTGTTTTTGATGTGAAGCCTACATTGCATAATAATAATTTACCACATAAGTTCTTTACAAATGAGGTTTGTCATGATGAATATATAGCCAATCTGGTTGGTTCAACTTGTATGGAAAAGGATGTGATATTGAATCAGGTCTCAGTACCATCCAACATAGGTTATGGAGATTATGTGAAAATAGATGGGATTGGTGCCTATACCATGTCATTGACGCCAACATTCATCAATTTCCTATCTCCGATTATTGAAATAAAAGGAAACACAACAACCGTTGTCCGTCGCAGGCAAACACTCGAGGATGTTATGTCTATTTATAATATGTAATTAAAAACTTACAGATATGAATATCTTATTTACCTGTGCAGGTCGTAGACGTTACTTGCTTAAATATTTTAAAGAAATAATTGGTGATAGTGGAAAGATTATTGCCACTGATATGCAGTTAAGTGCGCCGGCTCTTACTGCAGCAGACGTCAAAATTCAAGTTCCACGCGTGTATGCAGAAGATTATATTCCTACAACACTTAATATTTGTAAAGAGTATAAGGTTGATGTGTTGATTTCACTGAATGATTTGGAACTTCCTATTCTTGCTGAACGAAAGTCTGATTTTGAGGCTATTGGTACAAAAGTTATTGTTTCTGATTCAAATGTTATTGATATTTGTTTTGATAAATATAAGACCGCTCAATTTATTGAAAGTATTGGTTTGAATACTCCCAAAACTTATGTTAATTATAATGAAGCTTTGGAAGCAATAAAAGCAGGAAAACTCCATTTCCCATTAATTATCAAACCTCGTTGGGGATCGGGTTCTATAGGTTTGGAGTTCGTTGACGATTTGGAAGAACTGGAAATGGTTTATAAATTGGATCGCAAGAAAGTAATGAAGTCTATCTTGGCTACAGCTTCCGTAGAAGATGAATTCCTTTTGATTCAAGAAGTAATAAAAGGTCCTGAATATGGTTTGGATATTGCTAATGATTTGAATGGAAAATTCCGCGGTGTTTCAGTAAAACAAAAATTGGCAATGCGAAGTGGAGAAACAGACAAGGCTATTACTGTAGATAATCCCAATATTCGAGATATTGGGGCGACTATAGGCAATGCACTTGGCCATATTGCTAATTTGGATTGTGATATCCTTGAACGTGATGGGAAATATTATGTATTGGAACTGAATCCTCGTTTTGGAGGAGGATATCCTTTCTCACATGAAGCTGGGGTAAATATGCCTCAGGCTATTATTTCTTGGATTCAAGGAAAAGATGTAGATAATAGTATATTCTTTCCTGAATATGGAAAGACTTTCTCAAAATGTGATATTTTATTGAATGTCGGAGAAAAAAATAGAGGGTATGAGTGAAAATAAAAAAAGAATTTATCTTTGTCTCGCTCATATGAGCGGCAATGAAATGAAGTATATCCAGGAAGCATTCGATACCAACTGGGTGGTGCCTCTTGGACCGAATGTGAATGGATTTGAACAGGATCTGAAGGATTTCTGTGGTGTGGAAGGAAAAGAAGTAGTGGCTCTTTCTGCCGGAACGGCAGCGGTGCATCTGGCTTTGCTGGCCTGTGGAGTTGGCCCGGGTGATGAGGTGTTGGTGCAGACCTTTACGTTCTGTGCCTCTTCGCATCCTGTAACTTATCTGGGAGCCACTCCGGTATTTGTGGATTCGGAACCGGATACCTGGAATATGGATCCGGTCTTATTGGAGCAGGCTATTCTGGACCGTATCGAAAAGACTGGTAAAAAGCCAAAAGCTATTGTTCCGGTATATCTTTATGGTATGCCTGCAAAGATTGATGAGATCATGGCGGTGGCCCATAAGTATGGGATTCCGGTGATTGAAGATGCTGCGGAAGGCATGGGTAGCCGTTACAAAGGACAGGTGTGCGGAACTTGCGGCCGTTATGGAGTATTGTCCTTTAATGGCAATAAGATGATTACTACTTCTGGTGGTGGCGCTTTGATCTGTCCGGATGTAGCTGCCAAGCAGGAAATTATGTATTATGCCACCCAGGCCCGTGAAGCTTATCCGTACTATCAGCATGAACATATCGGTTATAATTATCGGATGAGTAATATCTGTGCCGGTATCGGGCGCGGACAGATGACGGTGCTTCAGGAGCATATTGACCATCACAAAAAGGTGTTTGCTTTATATAAGGAATTGCTGAAGGACGTTCCGGGGATTACTTTGCATGAGAATCCTTCGGCTGATTATGACAGTAATTTCTGGCTGAATACCATCCTGTTGGATGCAGACCTGAAAGTGAAAGGTCAGGAACATGCTTATGAAGCCAAGATTGAAGGGGCTGTTGGTGGTGCTGCCGGAGTGACGCATGCTGCCAAAACACTGCGTACGGACTGCGAACCGAATGCCAATGTGGAAGCGATGCGCCTGGCTCTGGATGCTGCCGGAATAGAATCGCGCCCCTTGTGGAAACCGATGCACCGGCAGCCGGTTTATGCAAAGAATCCGGCCTATGTAAATGGGGTCAGTGAGGCTCTGTTCAAGCGGGGATTGTGTTTGCCGAGCGGACCTTGTGTGACGGAAGAAGATGTAATCTATATCGTCGGGCAAATCAAAAAGGCAATTCTTGCTTAAGACTTATAAAAAAAGATTATCTTTGTGCCGACTATATACTTGAAAAATAGAGATTATGAAGATGATTGGGAAGAAATACTTACTGTTGTTGATTTTACCGGCCTTGCTGACTTCCTGCTTTACCCCCAAAAAGGTGCTTTATTTGCAGGATTTGGGAGCGGAGATGGTGCAGGAAATGAAGGAGGCGGACTATGAAGCGGAAATCCGAAAGGATGATCTGCTGCAGATTCTGATTCTGGCACAGACTCCGGAGGCTGCCAAGCCTTTTAATCAGAGTGCTTTGATACAGGAGATGAGTAATACAACTAACAATCCGGAGCAGTCTGCCTATCTAGTGGATGTAAACGGGTGTGTGGATCTGCCTGTTTTAGGCCGGATGACTGTGGAAGGAATGACAACTTTGGAACTCAAAAATAAAATCAAGCAAGAGTTGATCCAGAAGAATCTGATTAAGGAGCCGGTGGTGCAGGTGCGCATCCTGAACTTCAAGGTGATGATGCTGGGTGAAGTGAAAAGCCCGGGAGCCATTGAGGTAAAAGGAGAGCGCATTACCCTGCTGGATGCCATCAGCCAGGCGGGAGACCTGACGATGCAGGGACGGCGCGACCGGGTGGCCGTGATCCGCGAGGAGGCGGGCAAGCGCACGGTGCATTATCTGGATCTGAAATCGAAAGCGATTTTTGACTCACCGTATTTCTACCTGCAGCAGAATGATGTGGTATATGTGGAGCCGAACGATGTGAAATCCGTGCAATACCGGAGCGGACAGCTGGGCAATGTAACGCCTTGGATCTCTGTGTTAAGTTCCATGCTTTCTTTAGTAACTTTAATAGTAGCCTTTAAATAATGATGAACAGTAACGATTTGTTGAAAATACAAGGGGATATGGATAAGGCACAGGTGGCTCCCGGCAATACCACCGCTATGGGAGGAGGCGTCAAGCTGAATCTGATGGATCTGGCGCGGTTAATCTGTCGTCATTGGTATTGGATGGCGGCTACGACCGTACTGGCTCTGGGGATTGCCTGGATCAAACTGAAAAGTACGGAGCCGGTCTATACCCGTACGGCTTCGGTGCTGATTAAAGACAAAAGCTCCGGAGGCCGTGTAGGTGGTGAGGCTCAGGTATTCCAGGAAATGAGTTTCCTGGGTGGAAGCGCCAGTGTGGAGAACGAGATGCTGATCTTCAAGACGGAGCGGTTGAGCCGGAAGGTAGTGCGTCGCCTGGGACTGGAAACGGTCTATCTGGAGGATATCGGTCTGCGTGATGCGGATCTGTACGGACGAACACCGATTACGGTGGAGTTTGCCGATGAAAAACAGAGACCGGGAAGCTTTACTGTGGAATTTCCGAAAGAGGGAACGGTGCTGCTGAGTCATTTTTCAGATAGCGATGCTGAAATAGAAGCGAAACTGAACCAACCGGTGAAAACACCGATGGGACTGCTGACCGTGAAACCTACCCTGCTGTATGGAAAAGGATGGAGCGGACGCATGCTGACCGTGATGGTTCAGGATGAGGAACTGGTGGCCCGCCGCTATAGCCAGATGCTGGTGACTTCTTTGGCCAGCAAGGAATCATCGGTAGTCAATCTGACCCTGAACGATGTATCCGCCCAAAGAGCGGAGGATTATCTGAATATGCTGGTGGAGGTCTATAAGGAGGATATGATTCAGGACAAGAACCAGATGGCGCTGAATACGGACC
Organism: uncultured Paraprevotella sp.; assembly: GCA_944321345.1. Classification (GTDB taxonomy): domain Bacteria; phylum Bacteroidota; class Bacteroidia; order Bacteroidales; family Bacteroidaceae; genus Paraprevotella. The sequence continues at coordinate 14,256 of CALUKY010000013.1, read as the reverse complement.
GCTTTATTCAGGAGCGCCTGGCGGTGCTGGAGCAGGATCTGGGAGGAGTGGACGGCAAAATCGCTTCCTTCAAACAGCAGAACAAACTGACGGATCTGACCTCGGAAGCCGGACTGGCTACGGGAAATACCAACCAGATTCAGCAAGAAGGATTCGGATTGGAGAACCAGTTGCAGCTGGTGGAATTTATCCGGGGCTATCTGACGGATGCCACCAAGATGAAGGATCTGATTCCGTCGAACACGGGAGTGGCGGACGTGAATATCGAAAGCCAGATTGCGGAATACAACAAACTGTTACTGGAGCGTGACAAGCTGTTGAAAAGCAGCGGAGCGGAAAATCCTGTGGTGGTGGAGATGAATGAGGCCTTGGAACTGAGCCGGCAGGCGATTGTGCGGACTGTAGACAATGCCATCGCTTCGCTGAAAATAAGGATTCAGAATATGAATGCGCTGGAGGCACGTTCTGCCCAAAGACTGTCGGCAGTGCCGCAACATGAGAAATATATGCTGAGTGTGGAGCGACAGCAGAAGGTGAAGGAACAGCTGTATGTGTATCTGCTGCAAAAGCGTGAGGAGAATGCGCTGGCACAGACGATTACGGAAAGCAATGCACGCCTGATAGAGGCTGCGAAAGGACCTGCCGGACCGATCTCACCGATGAGCATCCAGTATTATCTGATAGCTCTGGTTGTGGGTCTGGGATTGCCTTTGGCTTACTGGATTCTGGTATTGCTGCTGGACAATAAGGTGCGGAGCCGGAAGGATCTGGAGGACAGCACGACGCTGCCGTTCCTGGGTGATATTCCTTACAGTAAGGAGGCGGCCAAGAGTAATATGCCTTATGTGGTGCGGGCGGATGGTAAGGATGCCGTAACCGAGGCGTTCCGCATCCTGCGCACGAACCTGACCTTTATGGGAAGCGCTGATCCTGCCCATTCGGTACTGATGGTGACTTCCATGAATCCGGACGCGGGAAAGACCTTTATCATTGCCAATCTGGCTGCCATGCTGGCCTTTGCCGGCAAGCGGGTGTTGCTGATTGATCTGGATATCCGAAAGGGGGCGCTGACCCGACTGTTCGGAGGTAAGAAACAACCGGGTGTGACGCATTATCTGGTAGGGCATGCCGAACAGGCGCAAGCCTTGATTCATCCGGTGGAGGAGTGTCCGGGACTGGATATTATTTATAGCGGAGCCGTGCCTCCGAATCCGGCCGAACTGTTGCTGAGCGAGCGTCTGGACCAACTGGTGAATGCCGTGAAAACGGGATATGACTATGTGCTGATTGATAATGTGCCAATGGGTGTGGTGGCCGATGCCACGATTGTGAACCGACTGGCAGACCGCACACTCTTCATTGCCCGGGCGGGCATGCTGGACCGCCGTCAACTGCCGGACATAGAGCGCTTCTATCAGGACGGAAAGATGAAGAATATGGCCCTGGTGCTGAACAGCGTGAAGGAAGAACAGGCCGGATACGGGCATTACGGCTACTATGGTTATGGCTACGGCTATGGCTATCAGGAGCAGAAAAAGAAGAAGAGTTTTTTTCGAAAAAAAATAAGTTGAACCACAAAATAGAATTATGAAGAAGATTTTATTGGGCCTGATGTTGCTGGGAGTAGCACCGGCCATGGCACAGGAAAACAATGAGTTTGTTCCGGTTGACAAGTATAGTGTGGCAACCAACCGCTTTTGGAGTAACTGGTTTGTTACTGCAGGTGGTGATTATGTGAGTACGTATTCAGGTCAGGAACGTGGACTGGATTTGTCGCTGAATCCTTTCGAAGATTTCCGCAGAAGCTGGAACGGTGACATTACTTTAGGTAAGTGGTTTACTCCAGTAATCGGTGTGCGTTCCAAACTGCAGCTGATGAGCATGAAGAGCGTGGACGGACGTGAGAATCCGGATTTGGATGTGCTGATCTATAATGTACAGGCCATGTTCAATCTGCGCAATCTGTTTGCGGGATATCAGCCAGGCAGAGTGTGGAATATCTCTCTCTATGGCGGTACGGGATTTTACCGGAATATTACGGACAAGCATTATGCCTTTATGTATACGGCCGGTATCCTGAATACCTTCAATCTGACCAAGCGCCTGTATATCAATGTGGACCTGTATCACAATGTGGCGTTGAATGATGTGGATAATGTTTATGACGTACCTACTCATGGCAAAAGAAATTTCTTTAATGATAAAGACCGTCAGTTCGGTCTTTCTCTGGGCTTGGGTGTCAACCTGGGCAAGGTGGGATGGAGCAAGACTCCGGATCTGGATGCCATCAATGCCATGCATAAGGCACAGACCGATGCTCTGAACGCATCTCTGGCCGAGCAGCAGAGCGAAAACGAAAGACTGAAAGAGCTGTTGGCTAAGCGTCCGGAAAGCACGACAACGACTGTTCAGGAGAAAGAGGTGATCCTGACGACTCCGGTATCGGTATTCTTCAACATCAACTCTTCACGCATCGCTTCGAAGAAGGATCTGGTGAATGTTGAGGCTCTGGTGAAACTGGCTAAGGAGAACAACGCGAAGGTAGAGGTTTACGGATTTGCAGACAGCAAGACCGGTCCGGCTGACTTCAACATGAAGCTGAGCGAGCGCCGTGCCAATGCTGTAGCTAAGGAACTGAAGAAGATGGGCTTGAAGGACGAGCAGATCATCATCAAACCTATGGGTGGTGTAGCTGATCTGGATCCGGCTTCATACAACCGTCGTGTTATCGTTACCGTAGCGAAATAAACAAGCGAAAACGAGAAAGATAATTCCGTAAGGAGTTTTTAAAAGAGAAGGGCACATCCGAAATGGGTGTGCCCTTTTTGGTTATTAATGGGAATGACGGTTTTGTCGGAGCATGCGCCAGCTGCGCCGGATCTGATGGGGGATGCAGGCCACCACGTAGCGGGGCCAGAAAACGGAGAGGCTTAACTCGCGCAGGAAGGAGCGCAGATAGAAAAGAGGCAGGGAGGTGTGCTTCTTTTCGGCAAGATGGCTCTTGCCCAGATTGCCCTGAAGCAGGAGTTCGCGGAGCATACGCTCACGGCGCGCCGGACGGCTGTGGCGGATAAGTGCATCGTTGTCGGGAAGCTCCAGGCCCAGCAGGTAGACCGCCAGAGCAGTGAACTCGGTAAGAAAGACTCCGGCACCCAGACGGCGGATCTCCGCCAGACCACGCTGCACCTCGAGGCTATGACCGTTGCGGTGCAGCCAGACCGCCCAGTCGCACACATGGCGCAATCCCAGGCCGGTTTCGATGAAGTGATGGGCCGCATGGGTGAGAATCATGACGGTGTTGGCTTCGGGATTGAGCTGCCAGCCCCGGAACTCGGGGGTATCGACGAAGATCAGGTCACGGGGAACCCGGGAGGACATCGGAAGGTTCAGGAAGTCATGGTGCAGCTCGAAGGAAAGACCGTTATACTGCAGCAAAAGATGATGGTTGCCGGGATCGGTAATGTCGAGTCCGCGACCGGCCAGCAGGCTGTGGGCACGCTGCACCCCGTCGGCATCGGGAAACCAAAGGTCTACATCGCCGTTCATGCGCAGACCGGGAACGGGGTAGAGACTGTTCAGGGTATCGCCTTTGAATACGGCACAACGGATTCCGGCCGACCCGAACCAGGAGAGCACTTCCTGACGGGCGGACTGATAGAGGCTGTGCTGATGGAGCACGGCATGGTGATAGCCGAACCACTGCAGGCGCACTTCGGCCGGCGGCTGGCAATCTTCGGGGAGGCGCAACAGGCTTTCGGCAACCAGTGCGGTGACTCCCTGATGCTGGCTGAGGAGCAGAAGGGCATACCACTGCCGGGCGCTGACGTTACGGAACAGGGAAGAGTCGGGCTGACGGTTCCACAGACCGCAGCGCAGCAACTCGAGCAGAGCCGGAAGCTCGGCGGGATAGGTGTTCTTGGTTTTCATCATAACGGTAACATAAAAAACGCCCGGCTGAGGAGAAAAGAAAAACTCCTGCAGCCGGGCTTCCCATACATATATAACGCGAATTTATGGGTTCTTAAAGATAGCGGGTCTTGCGCATATCGCCTTCCTCGGCAAAGGTCTGATGCATGCGGAAGGCATTTTGCAAGGAGAACGGGATATGGCCCGTGCGGTTCTCGGAGAGCTTGAGGTAATCCCAAAGCAGCTCCTTGTAATCGGGATGGGCACAGTTCTCGATAATGCAGGCAGCACGCTGGCGCGGGGACTTGCCACGCAGATCGGCCACTCCCTGCTCGGTGACCAGAACGCGTACATCGTGCTCGGTGCTGTCGACATGCGACACATTGGGCACAATGGATGAAATCAGTCCGTCCTTGGCCGTAGACGGGGTGGTGAACACGGACAGATAGGCGTTGCGGGCAAAATCGGCCGAACCGCCGATTCCGTTCATGATCTTGCTGCCCATCACATGGGTGCTGTTGACATTTCCGAAGAGGTCGGCCTCGAGCACGGTATTGATGGTGATGAGGCCCAAACGGCGGATCATCTCGGGATGGTTGGTGATCTCCTGCGGACGGAGCAGGATGCGCTCCTTGAAAAGATCCAGATGATCGTACATCAGGTTGAGATGATCGTCGGACAGGGTGAGCGAACTGCCGGTAGCGAAACGGATGCGTCCTTCGAGCATCAGGTCGATTACGGAGTTCTGGATCACTTCGGTGAACATCGAAAAGGCCGGGAGCTGAGGATCGGCGCCCAAAGCACCCAAAACGGCATTGGCGATGTTACCGACACCGGACTGTAACGGCAGGAACTGCCGGGGGATGCTACCCTGCTGCCACTCGCGAAGCAGAAACGAAGCCACATTTTCGCCGATGCGGCGGGTGGTGTCGTTCATCGGAGTGAAGGGAGCAATATGGTCGCGCTCGTCGGTATAGACCACCGCGGCGACTTTGGACGGGTCGACCTCCAGATAGGGGCTGCCCGTGCGGTCGTTTACATGAAAGATCGGAATATGCTGCCGGTAAGGCGGCGTTTCGAGCATGTACAGGTCGTGCATGCCTTCGAGACGGCTGCCGTGACTCTGGTTCAGCTCGATGATGACCTGATCGGCACGACGCACAATGGTGGGGGTGATGCCGACCGAGGTACTCAGAATAATGCGCCCGTCGGGGGTAATATCGGATGCCTCGATGATGGCGGTGTGGATACGACCCAGAAAACCGTAGTTCACATCCTGACCGATATGGGACAGATGGAGATCAAAATATTCCACCTCGCCGCTGTTGATGGCACGGCGCATGTCGGGATTGGACTGGAATGGAGTGCGGAAGCGTACGGCATGAGCCTTGGCCAGAGCACTGTCAATCTGACTGCCGGTAGCACCACCGGTGACCAGACCGATCTGAAAGGTCACTTTTTCGCGGTTGGCTTCAGCCGCATAGGCGGCCAGAGCTGCCGGAACGGCTTTGGGAGTTCCCACCGATGAGAATCCGCCGATAGCCACCGTATCACCATGATGAATGAGGCGAATGGCTTCTTCGGCTGTAAGCACGGGGTATCGCATTTCTGTTCTTTGTATTATTCCTTAATTAATATGGTGACAAAGTTAACGGATTTTTTGTTTCAGACCTAATTTTTTCTGTTTTTTTTCTTGTCTCGGTGATGATTGAGGTAAGAGGCCACGGTTTCGTTTTCGACCGCATAGGCGTCGGGGTAGCACTGGTACACCATGCGGATGTAGAGCTTGTGGTCGAATTCTTTCATTTCTACCAGCGGACATTTGAAATTGTGCAGGCCGATCTGGCCGAAGGCACGGATGAGCAGATGCAGCAGACGGAGCTGGGGCGAAGAACGGGGATAGGAGAACACCTGGTCGAAGAAAAGCATCCGGGTTTGTTCCATACAGTCGTTGTTGCGGTGGATGATGTTCCGGATGCTGTTGCCCGTAGGTTCGAAATAGGGCATGGGGACATCGCTGTAGACATAGAAGATCATGCACAGAAAACTGTTGATGAAACGGATGTCGCGACGGCGGCTGTTGGCATGGGCGGAGCGTAGGGGAAGGGAGCGGAATTCGCTGCCTTTCAGATAGGGGTACTCGAGCAGACGGTCGCGCATCTCACGGCCGAAATAGGTGTGAAATCTTTTACTCATAAAGGTATTTTATCGGTTAGTTTTGTAAAAATGTGAGTGAATTTAAAAAAAAATTACCTCAAGTGAAAAGGTTTTCATCGTTTTTTTATGGGGCATGCCTAGCTTTGCCGGAGATAAAACCAAAAAGAATCATTATGGATATTCTGAATTACAACATTACAGACCTGGCCATGGCTTATTACGACTCTGCCGATCAGGCCAACGCGAGAAGAAGACTGAACTATGCCTTACGTACGTATCCCGAACTGTGGGAGGAACTGAAAAAGGCGCACTATCACAGCCGGCAGCGCACGTTTACTCCCCGACAGTATGAACTGGTGGTAAAATATCTGGGGAAACCCTGAGCGGAATGCGGCAAAACGGCGGGGCAAACGGTTGCTGATCGGATCTTTAAGCAGACAAACGGCGGTTTTGAACGAAGGGGCGGAACGCGATGCCTAACTTTGCAGCGTTGATCAACAGGGACAGTGCTCCGGGCCCTATGAAAAGACGGAGCGGTAAATCTTTTAAAACCTTAATATTATGATTAACTACAGAATCGTCGGAAGACAGAAACCCGGTACTCAGGAACCTGAATATCTGAAGTATTATGCCCAGGTGGTAAGCCCGGGAATGATTGACATGGAGGGGCTGGCCAAACGGATCAGCGGCAAGTGTACGGTGACCCGTGCCGACTGTCTGGCCGTGCTCGCCGCCCTTCAGGAAGAGGTGATCTACGCCCTGCAAAGCGGTATGCGTGTGCATCTGGGAGATGTGGGATCTTTCCGAATGAGCTGCCAGTGCATGGGCGTGCCGACACCGGAGGAGGTTGGGGTGAAGAACATCAAGAAACTGAAGGTGCTGTTCCATCCGAATGTGGTCCTGAAGAATGCCATCGACCTGAAGAACAAGGAGGTGAGCTTCTACAACCTGGAGAAGGGATTCTACGAAAATACGGATGAAGACGGCATGGTATAATCCGAGAACGTGACAGAATATGAATGCTATGAAAACAGAACAGAAAAACACACCCAGGGGATTGCGGAACAACAATCCCCTGAACATCCGGCGGACCGCCGACTTGTGGCAGGGGCTGAGAAAAGAACAGAAAGACCCTGAGTTCTTCCAGTTTAAATCCAATGCCTGGGGATACCGGGCGGCCTTTGTCGTGCTGCGCACGTACCGCAACCGCTATGGGGCCAACACCATTGAGCGTATCGTGAAACGGTGGGCTCCGGAGGGGGACGGAAATGACACGGAGTATTACATCCGGAAGGTGGCCGTGCTGACCGGACTGGAGCGGAATCAGATCGTGAACGACCAGGACCCCAAAAGCATGATGAATCTGGTGGCGGCCATGAGCCGGGTGGAAAACGGAGTACCGGCCAGACCGGGGGAGGTCTATATGGGATGGAAACTGTATCAGGGGTGACCTTTGTGACCTGAACCGAATTTTGAAATAACCTTTAAAAGAATCTGATCATGATGAAAAACAAGAATATCTGGAACCTGTTTCTGAACCTGATTGTGGCTGTGGCCAGTGCCATTGCCGGTGTTATCGGAGGCGCAAACATGTAACGGATTTGTAATAACCGGCCGGTGCCGGACAGGAGAAAGGGGGGCGAAAGCCTCCCTTTACCTATTTTATATAGATACGGGGATAAAATTCATAGAATTTTTAAAATCTTGAAATATTATTGAAACATATTATCGGGACATTTGCAGTGTCAGAAATGAAACAGGAATAAAAGAAAAAGATTATAGAATACAAAGAACAAAGCATGCAAGGAAAAATAGGAATGGCTTGCGCACTCGTGCTGATGGCCGCACAGTATGCCGGAGCACAGAACAGCGAAAGCGAAAAGGGAAAGGGAAAAGTGGTCCTGACTACCTTTGCCAACATGTATTCGGGTTTCGGAACACAGAATGACCAGCGCGGATTTGAACTGGAGCGCGCGTATATCGGTTACCAGTACAGCTTTAACAACGGACTGAGCATGCAGGCGGTGGCCGACTTCGGACGTTCGAAGGAGGTGCAGGACATGCAGCGCATCGGTTTTATCAAAAACGCCTGGGTGCGCTGGCAGAAGAACGGATGGGATCTGTACGGAGGACTGATCAGCACCACACAGTTCAAGACTCAGGAGGATTTCTGGGGCAAGCGTTATGTGATGAAGTCGTTTCAGGATGAATACAAGTTCGGAAGCAGTGCCGATGTGGGTCTGTCTGTAGCTTACAAATTCTGTGACCAGGTGAGCGCCGATGTGATTGTGGTGAACGGCGAGGGATACAAGAAGATACAGTTTGAACACGGACTGCAATATGGTGCCGGACTGACCGTGAAACCGGTGGACGGCATGATGGTGCGCCTGTACGGATCGTATGACGAGGCTACCGACGAGGGACTGAAAGGAAAGGTGAACCTGGCTTCGTTCCTGGGATATGCCAAGAACGGATATTCGGTAGGAGCGGAGTATAACTACCAGATGAATACGGCCTACCATGAGGGTGACCACCAGAACGGTGTTTCGGTCTATGCCACCGTGCCGGCCGGAAAGAAGGTGAATGTGTTTGCCCGCTGGGACAAGCTCGACTCCAACAACGGCTGGAATATGGAGGCCGACGGCATGAACGTGATGGCCGGCGCCGAGGTGAAGCTGGGCAAATATGTGAAACTGGCGCCCAACCTGCGCCTGAGCATGCCGGAGGACAAGGGGCTGAAGAATGCCTTCCAGCTGATGGTGAACGCCTCGTTCAAACTTTAAAAACGGATATTATTTAGAAAACGAATAAAAAACATTTCAAATAAGAAGATTATGAAGAAGTTATTTGTATCTATGGCTGTGGTTGCCATGGGATGGATGATGGCCTCTTGTGCCGGAAACAACAAGAATGGTGCGAATGAAGAAACTGTGGAACTGAGCGGTGCCGGTGCTACATTCCCGCTTCCTTTCTATAATATGTCGTTTGAGGGCTTTGCTACCCAGACCGGAAACACCGTGTCTTACGGAGGTATCGGCAGCGGCGGCGGTGTGCGCAACCTGAAGGACGGTATCGTGGACTTTGCCGGTAGCGACGCGTTCCTGAGCGACGAGGAAATGAAGGACATGCAGCCGGTGGTACACATCCCGACCTGTATGGGTGCCGTGGTGATGGCCTATAACCTGCCGGAAGTGAAGGCACTGAACCTGTCGGGTGAGGTGATTGCCGACATCTTCGCCGGAAATATCAAGAAATGGAACGATCCTAAAATCGTGGCTCTGAATGCCGGAACACAGATGCCGGACAAGGATATTATCCCGGCTTACCGTTCGGACGGTAGCGGTACGACTTTCGTATTCACCGACTATCTGACCAAGGTGAGCCAGAACTGGAAAGACAAATACGGCAGCGGCAAGAACGTGGACTTCCCGGTGGGTCTGGCCGCAAAGGGTAACCCGGGTGTGGCCGGCGTGATCGCACAGACTCCGTATTCTATCGGTTATATCGGTTCCGAGTATGCCTTTGCCCAGAATATTCCGTATGCCAGTGTGCAGAACGCACGTGGCGAGATGGTGAAACCTTCTACCGAAAGCATCTCGGCTGCCGCTTCGGGTGAGATGCCTCAGGACACCCGCTGCTCCATCACCAACGCAGACGCTGCCGGAGCTTATCCGATCAGCTGCTTCACCTGGCTGATTATCTACAAGGAACAGAACTATGCCGGAAGAACCGAGCAGGAGGCCAAGGTGACTCTGGACCTGTTGCAGTACATGCTGAGCGACTCCATCCAGAAAACGACAACTACCGTACATTACGCTCCGCTGCCAGAGAAGGCCGTGAAACAGTCTTTGGAGAACCTGAAAGCGGTGACCTTCGACGGTAAGAATGTGATCCAATAACGGAAACCATCCAAACGAATCAAAATGCAAGACAAGATATTCAAGGCCTTGCTCATCGTTTCGGCGATTGTCATTCCGGTCATCGGCGGAGGGATCATCTACTCCCTCACGCTCGATGCCTCGGGAGCCTTTGAACACTTCGGCTTCTGGAATTTCATCTGTTCGGACGACTGGGTTACTACGGCCGGAAAAGAAAAATACGGCGCGCTGCCTTTTATTACCGGTACAATGCTGACCACCGGACTGGCGCTGCTGATCTGTATTCCGTTCTCCTTGCCGGTAGCTCTCTTTACCGGTGAGTATTTCCGGGGAAAGAAAATCGCTACGGTGCTGGCCACCGTGACCGACCTGCTGGCCGGTATCCCTTCGATTATCTACGGTCTGTGGGGATTCTACGCACTGCGACCGATCTTCATGTTCCTGAATCTGTCGCCGCAGGGATCGGGTATCCTGACCGCCGCCTTTGTGCTGGCCATCATGATCGTGCCTTATGCCGCTTCGCTGAGTTCGGAGTTTATCAAGATGGTGCCGGCCGACCTGAAAGAGGCTGCCTACGGACTGGGAGCCACCCGTGCGGAGGTGATCCGCAGAGTGATTTTCCCGACAGCCGGATCGGGTATCTTCTCGGCCTATATCCTGGCCATCGGACGCGCATTGGGAGAAACCATGACCGTGACCATGCTGATCGGTAACACGAACCAGATGCCGGAAACACTGCGTACGACCGGAAATACCATGGCCAGTATCATTGCCAACCAGTTTGGCGAGGCCGACGGACTGAAACTGTCGTCGCTCATTGCCATCGGTCTGATCCTGTTCCTGATCACCGCCATCATCAACCTGATCGGAAAGATCATGATCCGAAGAGCACAACATGTATAAAAGAAGGGAAGAGGTATGAAAAAAGATTCGAATGTAAAAGCCAGAATATTCAAGAATAACCTGCTCTATGTAGGGGTGTGCGTGATGTCGACGCTGACGGCTATCCCCCTGTTCGCCATTCTGGGCGAGGTGCTGGTGAAGGGATGGCAGCAGCTGGGATGGTCGTTCCTGACCGAAGCGACTCCAAACGCCTTCAAGGCCATGATGGCCGCACAGAAGGGAGAACCCATCCCGGGCGGTATCGCCAACGGTATCGTGGGTACGCTGATGATGCTGCTTACCGCCGCCGTAGTGGCCATTCCCGTAGGCATTCTCTGCGGTATCTGTCTGTCGGAATTCCGCAAGAACTGGTTTGCCAAAACGGTAAGTTACATTACCGACCTGCTGCAGGGTACGCCTTCGATCATTATCGGTATCATCGTGTACATCTGGGTGGTGGTGCCCATGAAAGGCTACTCGGGCTTTGCGGGTAGCGTGGCGCTCTTCATCATGATGCTGCCGCTGATTATCCGTTCGACCGAGGAAACCATGAAAATCCTGCCGCCAAGCCTCAAGGAAGCCGGACTGGCGCTGGGAGGAAACTACTGGAGAGTGATGCTGAAGGTCATGCTGCCGGCATCGTTCGGAAGTATCTTTACGGGTATCCTGCTCGCCGTGTCGCGTGTGGTGGGAGAGACCGCGCCGCTGATGTTTACCGCACTGGGCGGAGCCGTGATCAGCTATAATCTGGGAAGACCGATGTCGGCCGTGCCGCTCATGATCTGGGAGTTCTTTAACGACCCGAACCTGCAGGACCTGATCTGGGGCGCTTCGCTCTTCCTGCTCACTTTGGTACTTTGTTTGAATTTATTGGCTAAAAGAATTGCAAAAAAATGGAAAATATAGTCGATCCGATTTTGGAGATCAAGGATGTGTCCATATCCTACGATAAAAATGTGACCGCGGTGAAAAACGTATCGGCCTGTGTGGAGCGCAATACGATTACCGCCATCATGGGGCCTTCGGGATGCGGTAAGAGTACGCTGCTGCGTGCCGTGAACCGTATGCACGAACTGTACAAGAACATTACGGTGACAGGAGAGATCCTGCTCAACGGAGAGAATATCCTGGCCAAGGACCCGATTGAGGTGCGCCGCAACGTCGGTATGGTGTTTCAGAGACCGAACCCGTTTCCGACCATGAGTATCTATGACAATGTGCTGGCCGGATATACGCTGAACGGCATCTCACTGTCGAAGCACAAGCGGGATGACCTGGTGGAGAAATGCCTGCGCAACGTGGCCTTGTGGGACGAGGTGAAGGAAGTGCTCAACAAGCGCGGTACCTTCCTGTCCGGTGGTCAGCAGCAGCGTCTGTGCATCGCCCGCTCGCTGGCTTTGCAACCGGATATCCTGCTCATGGACGAGCCGACATCGGCGCTGGACCCGATCGCTACCAAGCATATCGAGGACCTGCTGGTGAAACTGAAGAAAGAGGTGACGATCCTGATCGTGACACACAACATGTCGCAGGCCATGCGTATCTCGGACCGCTCGATGTTCATGTTCCTGGGTGAGCTGATTGAATATGATGATACAAAGAGAATGTTCGAAAGTCCGAAAGACGACCGGACAAGAGCCTATCTGACGGGTCAGATGGGATAATAATTGATTATTAATGTGGGAAATCCGGCTTTGTGAAAAGCCGGATTTTTTTTGCCGGAACTGAATGTAAATATTTGTTTAAATTCTTTGTTTTTATATCGCATTGTTTATTTTTGTCCTGGAAACCGTTTTTTGGCAATGGTCATGAGCTTGCGGAGGAAAATTCTGACATTGCCGACAAGCAGACGGTGGCTGCAGACTTCTTGTTTGAACGGAACGGAAAACAAGGGGCATATCGATAAAATTAAAATTTTTAGGAAAAAAATAACAGAAGAAGCGATATTTATGGATTTTTTTATTAAATTGCCGGCGTTTCTGGCTGTGTTGCTTCTTGTCGGGTGTGGAGGAACCGCAACGAGGAAAGCAACGGAGCCGATAATCATAGATACTTTGGCGCTGAGGGACGGTGACCTGCTGTTCCGGATGGGGCTTGAAGGAGGCAGCAGGGTAGTGGCTACTGTGGGAGGAGGAAACTTTTCGCATGTAGGACTCGCCTGGCGGAAGAACGGTGAGTGGATGGTGATTCATGCGGTGCCTAATGAAGTGCCTCCCGGTGAGGAGGACCGCATCAAGTGTGAACCGCTGGATTCTTTCTTTGCTCCCCAAAGAGCCTGTCGCGGCGCCTGGAGGCAGGTGGACTGTGCGGACAGCATCGCTGCTGAAGTGGCCCGGGCGGCATACGAAAAGTATTTGCGTAAGATTGCCTTTGACCACGACTATGATTTGTGGGATACAACCCGTTTTTACTGTACGGAACTGGTGTGGTATCTGTATCGGAAGCAAGGTATTGATCTGGCGGAAGAAAGAAGGCATGAACTGGTCATTCCCGGAAAAACCTCGAGTTATCTGTTTCCTCAGGATCTGTGGACGAGCAGTTGGCTGAAGCCGGAAGTCAGAGATAGTATAAACCCTTAAAATAAATGCGTATGAAGAAGAAAGATTTGTGTTGGGTGGCAGGTGCCCTGATGCTCATGGCTTGTGGCAGTTCCGGACCTAAAGATGCACTGCAGAAGTATCTGGATGCCATGCAGGATAAAGATTTTGATACCTTTGTGGATGGAATGAATTTCGGAAATGAGCCTTCGAAAGAAGAAAAGCAGTCTTTTGCCCTCATGCTTTCCGAGAAAGCAGACAAAAAAGATGGACTGAAGGAATTCAAGGTAGTGAGTGACTCCATGTTGGTGGAGGATTCTCTGGCCATCGTGACTTATGAAGTGATTTATGATGACGGGCGTAAAGATGTAGAAAAACAACGAATGGTGAAGAAAGACGGAAAATGGCTTATGGACGCCCGTAAATAAACTTTTGGAATTGAATGATAGTTAATGCAAGAACAAAGGAACTCGTGAGGAGTTCCTTTGTTTGTTTTTATAGGGCGGCTCACGGCTCACTTGATATTCCGTTTCCGCCTGGAAACGAAAAAAGCCCTGATTCCGTTAAGGATCAGAGCTTTTCCTAATTTAACTTTGTAAGCTGGCGGTGCGTACGGGACTCGAACCCGTGACCCCATGCGTGACAGGCATGTATTCTAACCAACTGAACTAACGCACCAAAAATGCTTCTGAATTGTATTCCACTAGAGGTTGGCGGTGCGTACGGGACTCGAACCCGTGACCCCATGCGTGACAGGCATGTATTCTAACCAACTGAACTAACGCACCAAAAATGCTTCTGAATTGTATTCCACTAGAGGTTGGCGGTGCGTACGGGACTCGAACCCGTGACCCCATGCGTGACAGGCATGTATTCTAACCAACTGAACTAACGCA
>CALUKY010000012.1 GCA_944321345.1 uncultured Paraprevotella sp. | reverse complement strand
CACCTTCCTGCAAATTCAGGTTCATTTTCCAGTTACCTGCTACAATTTTCTTTCTCATTTTCTTGTTGTTTTATTAAGTTTAAAACTCGTTTTTTATGTTTTGATCTCTGATTCATTTTAAAACCGATCCAAATACGATCCAACAAAGTAAACACCAACAAAGGGATTACATACCAAAAGAGGACCTTAAAGACTCCCACCCAATAAACTTGCCGTTTCAAAATTCCTATAGATGTCTGTTCCAATCTTTTTCCCAAGAAATCGGTTTCCTTTGGCAAATTATTCGAACTCCATTTATTTATAACCACTCCTTGCTTCAACAGCAACAGGCCGGGATTAGATCTTATAACTGTTTTCAACGTAATCGCATCAGTAATGCAAAAAGGATACTCTGCCCCGGTAAGATCCTGCCAACGGGCAACATATTCCGGTCCGGAAGCCGTGAGACAATAAAACGCATAACCCTGCTCTTGACAATAGTCATAGATTTCATTAATCTCATCCATATTACTATCATCTGCATGCTCTAAAAAAGGAGCTATCAATAAAAAGGTATAAGACGAATCACTCAACACTTTTTCGGTAATATCCTCTCCTGTTGCGTATTCAGTAATAGAAAAATCATGAACCGGAGGCTCATATCCCTCCTTTACCATCACGGTACGACTATCAACGAAATGCCAAGTGCTATCCGGATAGTCTTGTTCCGAAAACTCCTTCTGTATACCATCCTTTTCCAGAATAAAAGTCGTTTCAAACTCCGGCTGTTCCGCATTTTCAGGAATAGTCATCCCCTGAATCAGATCTGCCCCGATATGATAAGGACGAAAATCCAACACTGGCAAACGATACACACACCACCCGGAAAAGATCCAGATAAAAAAGATGGAATACATGGAAACCATCCACTGATTGCGCTCGGAGATAAACCGGTTAAGCATACGAGGATAACGAAAAACCGTAACCGCAGCGATCAGCAAAACCACATTCTTATAAAAAGTCTCCCAATTTGTCAACTTAAAGGCATCCCCAAAACATCCACAATCAGAAACCGGATTTGCCAAAGCCAGATAAAGAGCAAAGGGAGTCATCACGAGCATCATCAGCAACAACAACCAAGTTGTCATCTTCCGGCGGATACCAAAAAACAGATAAATACCCAGACAGAACTCCACTATCGCCAACAGCATAGATGCCGGCAAGTAGAGATATTCAGAAATCCAGCCGTTCACCTGAAATGCCTCCGCATAGTCTTCCAACTTATATTGCGTACCCCGCGGATCAACCGCCTTGACAAAGCCAGACAAGATAAAGGTCAGAGACAAAAGCAGACGACAGAGATTCACCCAGAACCATTTTATTTTACGTCTTAAATTACTCACCGAACTTCAGTTTTATCAATCCGAAAACAGAATAGTTAATCATATCCATATAATTCGCATCAATTCCCTCAGACACCAAAGTTTCCCCTTGGAGATCCTCAATCTGTTTCGTACGATAGATTTTCATCAGAATCAAATCTGTATATGAAGAAATGCGCATACTTCGCCAAGCCTCGTCATAATCATGATTTTTCTTCAACATCAATTCCAAGGCAGCCTGAGCATATTTATCGTAGTACTCCAAAGCCGCATCTGGCGTCAGATCCTCACGATCGGCAAAGCCCAATTCCAGCTGAATCAAACCGACTATACCATAATTCACAATCGCCACAAACTCGGAATAGATCCCTTCGCCAACCAACGATACCCCTTTTACTTCAAGGCTACGAATCCGATTTGCCTTAATCAAAATCTGATCAGTGACAGAAACCGGACGCATAATCCGCCATGCAGCTCCGTAATCATGCAATTTCTTTGCAAACAAATCCCGGCATTCCGCCATTACTTGTTCAAACTGCTGTTTGGTATCCATTTTTCTGTGATTATTTTACTTAAAACTAGGTGCAAAGGTAGCATTTTCTTACGAAAAGTACAAAAAAAGAGTCTGCTATAACAACATAGCAGACTCTTTTTTATGATTATGATTTATGAATATCTCAAAATCTGTCCCGGTCGTAAAGTTGCACTACGGCTCAAACCGTTCATCTTACACAACTTCTCGATAGTCGTTCCCAATTTCTTGGCGATTACATACAGATTTTCGCCTGATTTTACCTTATGAATACGAATCGTATTCTCTTTCTTAGCCGGTTTCTTCACTTCGGAAACAGCCGGGCTGCTCACACTAGCCAAATCGGCTGGCACCCGCTCATTTCCATTCAGCACAATACCTTTTCCATTTGCACGGAATAAATAATAATCACCGGTAACATCCTGCTCTACAAAATCAAACATTTCGGCCGGATTAATTGCCTGCCCCAGGAAACGGGTTTCAAAATGCAAGTGCGATCCAGTAGAACGTCCCGTATTACCTCCTAAGCCAATAGGTTCACCGGCCTGTACAACTTGATCCTCAGCAACCATCTGCTTGGACAAATGGCCATAAATTGTTTCCAAACCGTTTGGATGACGAATCACGATATACTTACCGTATCCACTACGTTCGTAAGCTACAATGCGAACCTTTCCGCTAAAGGCAGCACGGATGGTATCTCCAATATACACTTTAATATCCAATCCCTTGTGCATGCGACCAAATGTACGACGATAGCCATAATTGGATGTAATCAGCCGACTTGGAGTCGGCATGCAGAAATGCCGTAAGTCTATCTTATATTCTTTCGGCATTTCGACATTATAACGGTTTACAAAATTATTGTGCCATCCCTGATACAAATCAAAGGCCGGATTCTGCAAGTTATCCGTATGGATCAGTTTCTGCAATGCAACTGAATCTACGGAACGCATTTTTTTATCGATAGGAGCCTGACGGGCCAATAGATCCTGTCCTTGCATTGGAATAGCGCTCAACATCGCTATTACAGCAATCGCCCCTGTCTTTAACATTTTCAATTTAAAAAGCATTCTTCTCGTTTCTTCTAACAATTAGTTATTCGTTACACCATAAATGATTTCTACTCTCAGACGTTTCTCCTCAGAGTCCCAAAGGAAGGAAAAACTAAAAACAGATTTTGTTCGGTTCCCGACACAAACACGGACTTTACAACAGCCGACCTCATGATACAAACAGGAACATGAAACAAACATCCGGTTGCAAAAATAGTTTTTTTAAGACACACTACCAAATACTATTAATATCTTTTTACAAAAATTAAACTAGAAATTTCATACAAGAGTTGATCATAAAAGAATATAACATTCTCATTTTCAAAGATTAGAAAATCACGGACAAGTTTTTTCAGGATATTGCGGACCAATTGACCTGATTTTTTCTCAAATGCTCCAATCGCTCCCACACCATCCGATTTTCAGGATGATTCTCATGGGGATCATTGTCAAGTATCCATTGTGCTTTCTGTCGGGCCAATTCCAGAATCTGCCCGTCTCGGGCCAAATTAGCCAATTTCAAATCAAAAGCAATACCACTTTGCTGTGTTCCTTCCAAATCACCCGGTCCACGAAGCTTCAAATCTTCTTCTGCGATCTCAAATCCGTCATTGGTTTCAGTCATAATCTGCATACGTTGGCGTGTATCTTTACTCAATTCATACTTCGTGACCAGAATACAGTACGATTGTTCTGCTCCACGGCCTACCCGACCACGAAGCTGATGCAACTGTGCCAATCCAAAACGTTCGGCATTTTCAATAATCATCACGGAAGCATTGGGCACATTCACACCGACTTCGATTACTGTTGTAGCCACCAGAATCTGAGTTTCTCCAGAAATAAAACGTTGCATTTCCTCATCTTTCTCCTGTGCCTTCATTTTACCATGCACTTTACTGATACGATATTCCGGAAACACCTGACGCAGATGCTCATACCCCTCTTCCAGATTCTTAATATCCAGTTTTTCACTTTCCTGAATCAACGGATAGACCACATAAACCTGACGTCCACGCTGTATTTCCCGACGCACTCCCTGGTAAAGGCTTTCTCTTTGGTTCTCAAAACGATGTGTGGTTTGAATCGGCTTTCTTCCTGGAGGAAGTTCATCAATAACAGACACCTCCAAATCGCCATACAGTGTCATTGCCAAGGTCCGCGGAATAGGGGTAGCAGTCATCACCAACACATGCGGCGGCCATACATTCTTAGCCCACAAACGGGCGCGCTGAGCCACTCCGAAACGATGCTGCTCATCAATCACCACCATACCCAGATTCTGAAATACGACAGGATCTTCCAGCACGGCATGTGTCCCCACCAGAATCTGTACAGATCCATCGCGTACTCCATCGAGTACAGCCTGACGGCGCTTTCCCTTGACCGAACCCTTCAACAATTCAACTGCAATAGGCATGTCTCCCAGAAAATTACGGAACGTTTCCAAATGCTGCTCTGCAAGAATCTCCGTCGGTACCATAATACAAGCCTGAAATCCATTATCCAATGCAATAAGCATACACATCAGAGCCACCAAAGTCTTTCCACTGCCCACATCACCCTGAAGCAGACGGTTCATCTGTCTGCCACTCCCCATATCTGTACGGATTTCCTTGATTACACGCTTTTGTGCATTGGTCAAAGCAAAGGGCAGATAATCGCTGTAAAACTGATGAAAATAATTTCCCACACGTGAAAAAACGAAACCACGGTAACGGCGAATCCGATCACGTGTATAGCGCAAAATATTCAGCTGGACATAAAAAAGCTCTTCGAACTTGAGACGCAGTTGTGCCCGTCGCAGCTCATCAGCTGTTGCCGGATAGTGAGCCTGCCGCAAAGCATGCCCCAACGGAATCAGATGGAGTTCATCTACAAGCCACTGTGGCAAGGTTTCGGGTATCGGAGTCTCGAATTTCTGAAACAAAGTAGAGGTAAAATGTTCAATAGTACGAGAGTTTATCCCGCTACGCTTCATTTTCTCCGTAGTATTATAATAAGGTTGCATCCGCATGGAAGAAAGGGTAAGCTGCTCGGCTGGTTCTATGTCGGGATGCGAGATATTGATGCGCCCGTTAAAGGCAGAAGGTCTTCCAAACACAATATATTCCTGATGTACCTTATAATGAGACGCGATATATTTGATTCCCTGAAACCATACCAAGTCAACCACTCCAGAACCATCCGTAAAATGAGCGACCAAACGTCGCTTCCGTCCTTCACCTTCTGTTTCGAAACTGAGAATCTGACCCTTGATTTGTACATACGGCATATCTGCAGTAAGTTCCTTAATGGCATACAACCTACTGCGATCAATATGTTTATATGGAAAATAATAGAGAAGGTCGTTCAGCGTATAGATATTCAATTCATCATTGAGCAGTCGGGCACGCTGAGGTCCTACTCCAGGCAAAAACTTAATATCCTGACATTCCAGTTCCAACATGACTTATCCTTTAAGAAGTGCTTCGGCTATTTTCAAATCAAAAGGAGTCGTAATCTTGATATTTTCACGATTACCGACCACCAAAGCTACAGAAACCCCGGATGCCTCAACAACAGAAGCATCATCAGTAAACAGTTCGGTAAAGGCCTGACTGTAAGCTTTCTTCAAAATATCATTTCTGAAAGTCTGTGGAGTCTGTACCAGTTTCAGACGCGACCGGTCAACCGCAATACTACCGCCATCCTCAGACAACTGACGCACAGAATCTACCATATCCAGTACCGGCACCACAGCTCCCCATCGGGCAGCCTCATCAAAACAAGCCTGGATTACCTGTGGAGAAACAAAAGGACGCACTCCATCATGAACAGCAATCAAAGCATCAGTCTCTTCATCAGGAACAGCCTTCAACCCGTTCTGTACAGAATGAAAACGAGTACATCCTCCATCTGCCAATGTATAAGGTATATGGAATTCATACTGACAGCACAATTTTTTCCAATAATCCTGTTGTTCTTTCGGCAGGACCAAAATAATACCGGTTCTGACATCTGTCTGATAAAAAGCTTCAACAGTACGCATCAAAACAGGTTTTCCTTTGATCGGCAGAAACTGTTTCGGAACTTCACCTCCCATACGGAGGCCTTTTCCTCCGGCTA
Source organism: uncultured Paraprevotella sp. (assembly GCA_944321345.1). Taxonomy (GTDB): domain Bacteria; phylum Bacteroidota; class Bacteroidia; order Bacteroidales; family Bacteroidaceae; genus Paraprevotella. Next base: position 64,841 of record CALUKY010000012.1, on the reverse strand, counting down.
CTATAATCACATATTTCTTCATTTCATCCTTCTTAAACGTATGACAAACTTACGAATTTTCTGCATAATATCAGCATCATAAATCCATAAAGAAATACGAAAACCGTTTTTTGCGTCTTCATACGAGGACGCAAAAAACGGTTTCTCCCTAATATTCTGATGACAAAAGGTTATTTTACCAATTCTGAATATAACATACCGTCCTTCAGAGCCTGAACTTTCTCTTCGCCAGCCAGTTTTGTAACAATAGCATAGGCAAATTCAAAAACAGCAGCCGGTCCCTTGCCGGTAATAAACAGTCCGTCGTGCTCAACCAACTTACCCGTATATTCAGCACCTTCAAGCTCCTTGTCGAATCCCGGATAGCAAGTAGCCTTTAATCCCTTTAGTAATCCCATACGACCGTACACCAATGGAGCGGCACAAATGGCAGCCAACGGTTCTCCTGCATCGTAGCGTTTCTGAATAGCCTTGCGCAATCCGGCGTGCTCATACAAGTTATAAGCTCCGGGCAGTCCACCTGGCAATACGAACAAAGATGCATTTTCCAGATCGGCATCTTCAAACAACACATCAGCCTTAATCTGCACATCGTGTGAACTCTTTACCAGTAAATCACCAGTTACAGACACAATCTGAATGGGTAAACCCGCACGACGCACAATATCCACTACTGCTAAAGCTTCAACTTCTTCTGTTCCTTCTGCAAAAAACAAATAAATAGGATTCATAATCTACAATATCTTTAATAAACGAACAACATTATTTCAAACAGTCCAAATAACTCCGAATAGTCTGCTCCATACCTAAATACAAGGCATCACAAACTAAAGCATGACCGATGCTGACTTCATCCAACCAAGGAATCTGACGGTGAATGTATTCCAGGTTCTCCAAACTCAAATCATGACCGGCATTCAGTCCCAGTCCGACTGCACGAGCACATTCTGCCGCCCGGATAAAAGGAGCGACAGCGGCTTCAGGACTGGTTCGATAGCCTGTGGCATATGGTTCTGTATACAGTTCCACCCGATCTGCGCCAACCTTGGCTGCATGCTCGATCATAGGCAATTCTGTTCCCACAAAAATAGAGGTACGGATTCCTTTTTCCTTGAAGGTACGGACTACATCTGTCAGGAAATTCTGATAACGTACCGTGTCCCAACCGGAATTGGACGTAATCTGCTCCGGTGAATCCGGCACCAAAGTAACCTGGTCCGGAACGACCTCACACACCAGATCTATAAACGAATCACAAGGATATCCCTCAATATTAAACTCAGTGGTGAGCACCGGTTTCAAATCACGCACATCCTGATATCGGATATGCCGCTCATCAGGACGGGGATGTACAGTAATACCCTGCGCTCCAAAAGCCTCACAATCCAAAGCCATTTTCACCACATTGGGATTGTCGCCGCCACGTGCGTTACGCAAGGTAGCTATTTTGTTGATATTTACACTCAGTTTCGTCATCTGTACTGTATTTTTAGTTGTATCAGTTTCCACAAAGTTAGTAAAAAAACAGTTATTGTCTTTCATAAACCCAATATTTTTTCAGGACAAAGAATTCATTTTTTCATCGGAAAAGCAAGTAAGAGCTTCATTCTATGATATATTGAAAAAAATAAGTAATTTTGCTTTTAGAAGAACCGCAATCATGTGGAACGAAACACAAGAACAAAACAAACGATATTATGCGGAATATTAAATTTGCAATTTTCGGAAATATCTATCAGGCTAAAAAATCAGCCTCGTTCGAGCATCTTTTTCATATCCTGAAAAGATATCCTGCCGAATTATATATTGATAAGGATTTCTATCATTACCTGACCCATGAACTGAATCTGGACATTCAGGCAGACCAGATCATCGTCAATGACCAGTTCGAAGCCGATATTGTCATCAGTATGGGAGGCGACGGCACATTTCTGGAAGCCGCACGCCGTGTCGGGAAAAAAGAGATTCCGATATTAGGCGTCAACATGGGACGGCTGGGATTTCTGGCCGACGTGTCTCCCTATGACATTGAGGATGTAGTGGAACATCTGTACAAGGGGGAATATGCTATAGAAGCACGTAGCGTGATTGAAGTGACCTTGCCTGACGGCAACCTGAATGTATATCCCTATGCGCTTAACGAAGTGGCTGTATTGAAACACGACAACTCATCCATGATCAGTATTGATGTACGCATCAATGGAGAGCATCTTACCACCTATCAGGCCGACGGACTGATTATCAGCACGCCCACCGGGTCTACCGGCTATGCGCTCAGCGTAGGCGGCCCGATCATTGTTCCTCAGGCCGGAATCTTCAGCATCACTCCTGTTGCTCCACACAGCCTGAACATGCGCCCACTGGCTTTACGGGACAACGCAGTTATCGAACTTTCTGTAGAAAGCCGAAGCCATAACTTTTTGGTAGCCATTGACGGCCGGAGCGAATCATGTCCGGAATCCACCCGTCTGACCATCCGTAAGGCACCTTATCAGGTAAGAGTTTTCCAACGTCAGAATCATTCATTTTTCAGCACCCTACGCAACAAGCTGATGTGGGGCGCCGACCCACGCTCATAACATTCATGGGAGATTTCAAGATATCATATAAAACCTGGGCCCTGCTGAAGTGGCTATGGCACACAGCCCGAAGTTACCGTATACAGGCCGGTATCAATGCCGTTCTGGGTTGTGGCAGTGTCTTTTTGGACTTTGCCTTTATCTGGGCCACCAAAATGGCCATTGATATTGCAACCCAAAAACAAACCGGAAGCCTGACCACTGCCGCTTATTTTCTAATAGGCATCATGCTGTTGCAAATACTGGTAGGATTCACCAACCGTTGGGTAAAAGCCATCTTAGGAGTACGGGCACAAAATAAGATGCAACAGCACATTTTCGGCCAACTATTAAACAGTGACTGGAGCAGTCTGGAACAGAAGCATACTGGTGATATGCTGAACCGGCTCGAACGCGATGTAACTGATGTGGTAAACGTCATTACCGAAACATTGCCCAGCATGCTGGCAGTATGCGTACGTCTGGTAGGCGCCTTTCTGTTTCTTTATTCCATGGATTCGTTTCTGGCCTGTGCTGTTATTCTGATTCTTCCGTTTTTCATCTTGCTAAGCAAGGTTTATGTACGGAAAATGAGAGGTCTTACCCGAGGAATCCGTAATACCGACAGCCAGATACAGAGTGTACTTCAGGAAACACTGCAACACAAAATGGTCATCAAGACTTTGGAACAAACGGGCTTTATGGCCAAACAGCTGGATCACATACAACAGTCTCTCCGTCAGCAAGTCAAACAACGGACCGTATTCTCATCCTTCTCGGCCACCATGCTGAATATCGGCTTCGGTTCCTGTTATCTGATCGCCTTTCTTTGGGGCAGCAGCCGCCTGATGGACGGCAGCATTACTTACGGAGTAATGATGGCATTTATCCAACTGGTAGGACAGATTCAGAGTCCTTTCCGCGATATGACGCGTTTTATCCCAGTACTTATCGGTTCGCTTACCGCTACTGAACGCCTGATGGAACTGGAAGTTCTACCCAAAGAGGAACAGGGAGAAAGCATTCGTCTTGACGGCCCTATAGGTATTCGTGCAGAACAAATCCAGTTCACCTATTCCGGAGGACATAGAACCATCCTGACAGACTTCAGTCATGACTTTACTCCAGGAAGCAGTACTGCCATTTTAGGAGAGACTGGAGCAGGAAAAACCACACTGATCCGCCTGGTTTTAGGACTGGTGCGACCGGAACATGGACGAATCTATATATATAACAAGGAGAAAGAAGCAACCTGTAGTCCGCTCACCCGCTGTAATATCGTATATGTTCCACAGGGAAACACACTCTTCAGCGGCACCATTCGCGACAATCTACTCCTCGGCAATCCACATGCCCATGAGGAGGAACTGAAAGATGCCCTGCATACAGCCTGTGCCGATTTTGTCTTTGAACTTCCCGACGGAATGAATACCCGCTGCAACGAAATGGGAAGCGGTCTCAGCGAAGGACAAGCACAAAGAATTGCCATTGCCAGAGCTCTGCTAAGAAAAGGAAGTATCCTGTTATTGGACGAAGCCACTTCGGCTCTTGATGCTGTAACCGAAAAGCTATTATTACAGAATCTACAGGAGAAAGCAAAAGATAAAACTCTTCTCTTTATTACCCATCGACCGGAAGTCTTGTCACATTGTTCACAAATACTTCATTTAAAACGGATTTCATAATATATTTATAATTACGTCTTCGATTATATGCTTCAGTTTTTCTCAGATGTATAATCGAAGACGTTTTTTATGATTATCTTAAAATAAATATGTCATTCCTGTGACAAAAAAATATCATTGCCACCTTTTACCTTCATTCTTTCTCTTCTAAAAGGAACTGAATACAAATCTTCACAAACATGTTATAAAAATGTAATAACCTGCTTCTACATTTGCATCGCAATTAGGATAACAATAAAATCAACAGGTTATGAATCATTTCACAAAAGCTTTTTTAATTAGTACTATTCTATTGGGTAGTCAACAAACATTTGCAGATGTTGTTACCGAACCGGTTGCAGCAGAAAATCAAACAATTGTAAGAGGCCGGGTATTGGATGCCGACCAGCAGGCTTTACCCGGAGCTTACATCCGCTTGGAAGATGGAAGCTGCACTGTCAGTGATGCTAACGGTTATTACATCATGCCTAATGTCAAGCCTGGAAAGCACAATGTAAAGGTGAGCTATGTAGGCTTCTCTCCTATGACTTTTACCATTACTGTTTCCCAAAACAAGACTTTAGTAAAGAACATCACCTTAAAGGACAATAACTCCTTGAAGGAACTTACAGTATTGGGTGCCTTCTCTGATCAGCAGCGTGCGCTGAACATGCAGAAGAACAATCTGAATATTACCAATATCGTATCCGCCGATCAGGTTGGTAAATTCCCGGATTCAAATATCGGTGATGCCCTGAAGCGTATCAACGGATTGAGTGTACAGTATGACCAGGGCGAGGCACGTTTCGGACAGATCCGCGGTACTTCTCCGGATTTGAGCAGCGTAACTGTAAACGGCAACCGTTTGCCTTCTGCCGAGTCTGATGCCCGTAACGTACAGCTGGACCTGATTCCGGCAGATATGATCCAGACAATAGAAGTCAGCAAGGTAGTCACTCCGGATATGGATGGCGATGCCATTGGTGGAAGTGTGAATCTGGTAACTAAAAATACTCCTTCAAAGCGCATTACCAACTTTACTTTTGGAACAGGCGGAAGCTTTATCAGCGGCAAGCCTAACTGGAATCTGGGAGCCACTTATGGCGACCGTTTCCTGAACAACAAGCTCGGTCTGTTGCTTTCTGCTTCTTATCAGTATAATCCGATTGGTTCAGACAATACTGAGTTTGAATATGATGAGGACGAGGGAAAAGTATTCCTGACCGATATGGAAATCCGCCAATACTACGTAACCCGTCAAAGACAGAGCTATTCTTTGGCTTTAGATTATGATTTCAATGCCAATCATAAAGTGTTCTTCAAGAGCATCTACAACCGTCGTCACGACTGGGAAAACCGTTACAAACGTTCCTTTGAGGATCTGGCCGACGGAGAAGGTGAAATGAAGACCGTCATGGAAACCAAAGGTGGTATTCCCGACAACAAGAATGCACGTTTGGAGTTGCAGCAGACTATGGACTTCACTTTGGGCGGTAACCACCAGTTCGGCCGTCTGAAGTCTGACTGGTCTGTAGCCTACTCAAGAGCTTCTGAAAGCCGTCCGAACGAGCGTTATATCGGTATGGAGCTGAAAGACCAGACCTTTACCATCAATCAGGACGATTTGAGAAAACCTTATGTCACCACCCTGCCCAGCATTATGGAAGCCAAGCTGGACGAAATTACGGAAAGCAACCAGGAAATCTACGAAAACGACATCAAGGCAAAGCTGGATTTTGAGTTGCCGATTCTGAGCGGTAACTTCCAGAACAAATTCAAGTTCGGAGGTAAGTTCAGCAAGAAAGACAAAAAGAACGACGTTGACTTCTATGAATACAGTCCGGTGGACGAGGATAAGTTCATGGCCGATGTGCAGAAGAACTTTGTTGACCAGACCCGCGACGGATTCATGGCAGGCGACCAGTATAAGGCCGGCGAGTTCGTAAGCAATACTTATCTGGGTAGCCTGGATCTGAACAACAGCAACCTTTTCGAAAAGAAAGAAGTAAAAGAGGAAGAGGCAGAAAACTACAATGCAACCGAACAGGTCGGTGCCGCCTACATCCGCTTCGACCAGCAGTTGGGTAAAAACTTGCAGATGATGGCCGGTTTGCGTATGGAACATACCAACGTGGAATATCAGGGTTATGAATATACTTACTGGGAAGAAGGTGACGACGAATTCGAGAGCCTCAAACAAACCACTCCGGCCGGAAAAAGCTACATCAACTGGCTGCCAAGCTTCCTGTTAAAGTATGAACCGGCTCAGGATTTGAAGATCCGTGCTTCTTATACCAAGACTCTGGCCCGTCCTAAATACATTTCTCTGGTGCCGAATCTCATCATCGACCGCAGCAAGAATGAAATGGAAATGGGTAACCCGAATCTGAATCCTGCCACTTCACACAACTTTGACTTGAGTTTTGACTACTATTTCAAGTCTATCGGTTTGGCCAGTGTGGGAGTTTTCTATAAGAAGATCAACGATTTCATTGTAGATCAGGTTGTAGAGGACTATAGCTTCAACGGAAACGTCTATGACGAGATGAAGCAGTCAAAGAATGCCGGTAATGCCGATTTGCTGGGTGTTGAAGTTGCCTTGCAGCGTGACTTCGGATTCATCTCTCCAAAGTTGAAGTACCTCGGTTTCTACGGAACCTATACTTACACACATACCAAAGTGAACAACTTCAACTTCGAAGGACGCGAGAACGAGAAAGACCTGCCGATGCCGGGATCACCAGAGCATACTGCCAATGCTTCTCTGTACTACGACAACAAGGGTGTGAACATCCGCTTGTCATATAACTTCACTTCTGAGTTTATTGACGAAATGGGTTCTTGTGCCGCTTTGGACCGTTATTACGACCGTGTAAGCTATCTGGACTTGAATGCAAGCTATACCTTGAACAAGAAATTCAAGACTACTTTCTTTGCAGAAGCAACAAACCTGTTGAACCAACCATTGCGCTATTACTGTGGCGACAAGGATCGCACCATGCAGGTTGAGTACTATGGTCCGAGAATCAATGCAGGTGTAAAATTCAATTTCTAATCAAACATTATTCAACAATTTATGAAAAAACTATTTATTGCGCTGGGATTATTGGTCAGTCTGACCCTATCTGCGCAAACAAACCGCTGGGACAGTCTGAAAAATGAAATAAACTTCTTCATGGCCAATGATCTGGGACGCAACGGATACTACGAACAAAAACCAATAGCACGCCTGATGGGAGAAATGGCCGAGGCCATCGGACCAGAGGCTGTGTTGGCAGCCGGAGATGTACATCATTTTGATGGCGTAGTCTCTACTCAGGATCCTCTTTGGATCAGTAATTACGAATCTATTTACGATCATCCGGAACTGATGATCAGTTGGCTGCCCATTCTGGGAAACCACGAGTATCGGGGAAACAGTCAGGCCGTAATTGACTATTCTAAGGTAAGCCGTCGCTGGGAGATGCCGGCACGCTATTATACCAAAGTATTCAATGAGGACGGTACAACCGTACGCTTCGTTTTCATTGATACCACTCCGCTCATCGACAAGTATCGCAATGAATCCGACAAATATGCGGATGCCTGCAAGCAGGATATCGATGCTCAATTGAAATGGTTGGATCAAACCTTGAAGGAGGCTAAGGAAAACTGGGTCATTGTTGTAGGCCATCATCCTATTTTTGCAGAAACCCCGAAAGAAGAAAGTGAAAGACAGGATATGCAGAAACGGGTAAACAGCATTCTGGAAAAATATCCGGTAGATATGTATGTTTGCGGTCATATCCACAATTTCCAACACCTTAAACCTCAAGGCTCCAAAATTGACTATGTAGTCAACTCTTCTGCCTCATTGGCCAGAAAAGTGAATCCTATCAAGGGAACTGTCTATTGCAGCCCGAAGGAAGGCTTCAGTGTATTCGGTATGAATCAGAAGGAACTAAAAATGTATTTCATTGACAAAGACGGTAATGTCCTTCATACCATTACACGAACCAAGTAACCATTCTTTTATTCTATAAAATTTCTGATGACTTCTCCCCGAAAAGCCCTGGTGCTCTTTGGGGAGAGTTTTTTATAAGACCAGTTGGAAAAAGTTCTTCAGAAGTATTTTGAAACGCACAGAGGATGCCCAAAAAGTCAAATTTAAAAAAGATAAACTTGCAAACTGTGACTTGGTCATCGTATTTTTATTAACAAGAGCCTTATCATCACCCCCAAAGGAGTTTGATAAGGCTCTTTTATGCTTGGGACTTACAATTTGTAATTCCTTGGAAAATGTATTTTACTTTTGGGTCGCCCTCATATATGAAACAAAAAGGGGAGCAGAAATCTGCTCCCCTGATACAACAGCGATAACTAAAAACACACTGTAAATATCTTCAATCTATTAAAATAAAACTTTTTTACCAGACTTAGTAATATATACTCCCTTACCCGGTACAACTACACGGCGTCCCTGCAAGTCATAGTAAATATTATCTTCTGGCGAGTTTGTCTCAATCTGATCGATAGAAGTAGGAGTATCATTCTCCAGATCAAAGCTGTCACCTACATAAGTAACACTCCAGGCAGATCCGGTATTTGGTCCATAATCATTCCAACGAACAACAATTGAAAAATCATTCTGTGCATGAACCGGATCTCCGGTACCGTTAGTCTTGATGATAAACTGTCCGTCCGTTGCCGGATTAGTTGAAGCAACATTCAAATAATCAGCACCCCAGAATGTTTTACCGGTACTTACATTAGTTACCACATAATCACCATTAGTCATGGCCTTGCTGGTCAGATTACCAAACTTCCACCACATCTGCTTATCCTTCAGATCGGTTTTCTTGAAATATAAGCTACCTGAGTTGTTATCATAAATAGACTTTCCAACGCCATAAGTCGGATGCATATTATTAATGGTAAACACTGGCCAGTTGCAAGAGTTCTTCAGTTTGATAACAGCATCGCCCAATTCATCAATGGTTTCAATAGTCACTTCCTCATAAGCTGTCTGCAGTTCGTTATAAGCAGAAGTAGGATACTCACCATAAGCAGGAGTTGTAGCATGCTTTTCTGCCAGTTCGTCCAACACAGCCTGAGCTTCAGCTTTCGCAGCTTCCAATGCACGCTCCTCTTCATCAATTTCACCATGAATTGCCGAATCATACATAGTATATACATCACCTGTCAACTCTTCGATACTGATCGGACGGTAAACCATACAATAGTTGTTCGGTCCCTCTTCATAGAAGAAGCCCAATTTCTTGTCGGGTTGGATACACATCGTTGAATAAGCACCTTTGGCATTCTCGAACAGCATACCACGAGTCCAGCCTGTAGCCAGTTCTTTAGTATCATTCATGGTATACTCGTCGAAGACCTTATAGAAAATACATACATTGCTTCGTGCCTCATCACCACTATTAATCTGTCCGTAAGGGATAGACTGAATCATCATATAGTGGAATGACTTATCATCCTTCTTGATAACCTTAACCAATTGGATCTCACCATTAGTTGAATTGTTGCCAACCTTCAAACCACCTTCTATGTCATTAGAAGAAACAACACCCAGCCACTTTCCGGTTGCCGTAGCCGCGTCATCATATTTATAGATATTGAAATAACGTCCGCTATACTTACGGCTGCTCAATACTACGCTTCCGTCCGGCAATTCTTCACACTTAGGTTCGTCACCACTAGGAGCACAACTGGTTTCGTTGCCACCCAAAACTGCCCAGGTCTTACCAAAGTCATCCGAATAGATGACATAGTTTCCGCCCGGACGGGTACACAGGGCAGCATACAGACGATAGTATTCGCCGACCTTCACCTTGCGTGACTGGCAGATCTTTCCGGCTCCGATGAACTGTCCCTGTGAGTTTGGCAACAGAGCATACATCTGATCTGTGATATCTTCCGGCTTGCTCCAGGTCTCACCGTTGTTATCACTGTACAGACGGGCAGAACGAAGCGGGTTCTCACGGTTTCCATAGCTGTAGAACTGGTTACCAGTACAGCACATGATCAGGATCTTTCCGGTTTCACGGTCGGTTACTACGGCGGCATCACCATAACCACAATCTTTGGCACCGCTCGCACCAGTACCTACAGCGATATTAAACTGATCGCTCCAAGTTTCTCCGTTATCGGCACTGATGCGTCCGACAATGTCTACATGTCCGAAACCGATATCATTATTGCACCAACGGAAGTCTGAGATGGCCAGTACCTTGTTGTCTTTTGTTGTAGTAATGGCCGGGATACGATACGGATGGTTCTGGTAGCCCGGGGTATAGAACAGATACTGAGAAGGATCTTCGGTATCTACGTCATAAACAGCGGTAATTGTCTTCAAAGAAGCATCGAAAGGCAAATTCTTAATCGTATCCTGCAACTCACCGTCATTTACCTGGAAGCCCTTGAACTTATAGCCTCTATACTGATTACCGCTTAACATGAAACTCAGTTTCACATTGTTTGCCAAGTAGAATTTCTGTCCGTCTTTCTGTGAAAGAGTTACGTTAACCAGACTGCTAACAGAGCCCATATTCATCTTCAACTGACCGATATTGGTATTCAAAGCCTTAGGAGTTCCGTTAACAACAACCTGGAAGTTCAAAGCATTTTCACCTGCCTTTTGGAAGTTCCAGATATTGCCGACATCACCATTGCCATATAACTTCAAAACATTTCCTACGCCGGCGTAAGAATTCAATCCCCAGTCTTCGGTTTCAACTGGAGAGATGTTCCAACCGTTCTTGCTCACCAGATGCCAAGAAGTAGCAGAAGCAGCATCCTTCATGCTAGTAGCTGTACCATTGGTATAATTTGTGCCTTCAGTAGCCAGAGCCAGTGTTTCGCCTGCCGCCTTGTTGTAAATCTTGAAGTTTTCCGGAGTACCTACGAAACACCACAACTGATTTTCTGCACCCAGATCAGAAATAATAGTCTTAGGAGCAACATCGGCATACGATTCGCTTACTGGAAGTCCCATCACATAAGAAGGATTTGAATTCCAAATGACACGAATCCACTTCTCACCGTATGCGCTGCAGCAAGCATTGAATCCAAACTTGGCGGTAATGACACGGTTCTTTTCCAGAGAAGAGATCTCAACGGTTTTGCCCAGATTCTGGTCCCCTTCAAAGAAGCCCAGGAATTCATACAGACTGGCCGGGTCTTCTTCCATTTGTGCGCTCAACGTAGCTTCATTGATCGCCTCACCGTTGTGGTGGATAAAGTTACAGATTCCATTATGGTTCTCTCCGTTCCAGGAAAAAGCAATCGGACTTCCGGCCGGCTCTACCAGAACCGTAAGCATGCGGTCGTTCTCGGAAAACTCCTCGAAAATGTAGTCGCTAGAGAAACCGTCAACGGCCTTGTTATAAGTCTTGTCGGCCTGGTCAAAAGCTCCTCCACCGTTTTTCACCAGCATATAACGATTATCTTTTACGGCATACAAAGGCAGACAGCCCTCGTTCACCTTCTTTGCGGGGTCAATCTTGAAATCATAGGCCGCATCATTCATGGCCTTATGTCCCAGATACTTTCCTGCCTTGTTCTTGAAACGGAAATTATCACCCTCCTTCTCACAGGTCCACAGGTAATTGTCATCCCCCAGAGCATAAGCAGAGAGTTTTAAAGTCCCATTGTCATTGTACAGGTAATAATCCTGCTCCTGCTTTTGCGCATCGACATTGTCACTCTTAATCAGATATGTTTTTCCCACCTCGGGCAACACATCTGCCGCCCATACAGAAGAAAAGACACAGCTCACAAGTAAGAGCATCATCATTGTAAAAGTTTTCTTCATAAATGTTTTGGTTTAATAGTTAGAATTGAAACATAATTTCTGCAAATATACATGATTAATTTGTTTTTTACGAATATAATACAGGCATGTTAGACAGACTTTAACATTAAGATTCCCCGCAGTAATAGAAAAGGGCCTGTCATATCGTTATATAACAGGCCCGAGAGCAACTCTATCAAAAAAATGATTTTTTAGAATCAATCTGTAGGATAAACCACTCCCCACTCTTGACGTAGGGCATCCAACAATCCCATGATATGCAGCGTCTCTGCATGAGGCATGTCTTCCGGTTCTACCGCTCTTTTACGGATAGCTTCGATAGCCGCACGCACTTCATATTCATAACCGGTAATCTGTGGCGGACAGGTGTAAACTCCAGTCTGCTGATGACTGGCATCATATACCGTCACTGTTTGCGGATTGTTGATATTATCGATAACCAGATAGCCTTTATCACCCGACACAATTCCCATACGGTCATTGACACAACGGGCTGTAGTCTGCATCACGGCCATCTCTCCTTCGGGATAAACAAACGTTATGCTATTCTGCAAATCCACTCCCAATTCGTTTTTGCTGCAGCAGGACAAAATACGTTCCGGTGCATTCCCAAAGATCATAAAAGCGAGATTGATGGGATAAACACCCAAATCAAGCAAGGCGCCTCCACACAATTCCGGCTTGCGGATACGCTCCTTATCCTCTATCGGATAACCCAGATTAGCGGTCAACATATACGGCCGGCCGATCAGTTCGCCGGAATGTACCAGCCGGACAATCTCTTTGGAAAAAGGCATATAGCGGGTCCATATCGCTTCACCAAGAAAAACCTTACGTTCACGGGCCAAAGCCACCAAATCTTCTGCCTGCGCCTTATTGGCAGTAAATGTTTTTTCGCACAGCACAGCCTTGTCATGTAGCAGGCAAGAACGTACCTGTTCATAGTGATGCGAATGTGGAGTTGCAATATATATCAAATCCACATCCGGATCCTGTATCAGTTCTTCATAAGAACCGTAAGCCTTTTCCACACCCCATTTATCCTGAAATTCCCGGGCTTTTTCCAGACTGCGCGAAGCAATGGCATAAAGATGAGCGTCCGGCATGCGGCGCACAGTTTCTGCCATCAGGGCTGCGATATGACCGGCACCGATGATACCGACCCGAAATAATTGTTCCATATACGTACTCTTTTTCTAAAGATATTATTAATTGATCCTGAAAACTATATTCATTTATTTTGCGTTAGCCGGCAATAGTAACTGATAATCGGCAACATCAAGCCATGTGCCAAACTTCTGGCCTACTTCCCGGAAGCGGGATACCGGAACAAAACCCAAGTTCTCATGCAAATGCTCACTGGCGGTGTTCGGACAGGTGATGCAGGCTATCAACGCATGTACTCCCTGCGCTTCGGCATCGGTTATCAGTTGTTTCATCAGCCGTAAGCCGATTCCCCGTCCCTTTTCATCAGGATGCACGTAAACGGTGGTTTCCCGGGTACCTGCATAGGCTTCTTTTTCTTTCCAGCGATGGGCATAGCAAAATCCCACAACCCGTCCGTCGTCTTCGCATGTCCAAGCGATCCCTTCCTCACAGATATCTCTCATTTTCCGGGCATAAGCCTCCATGTCCGGTATTTGCACATCAAATGTAATGGTGGTATGCTCTATATAATAGGCATAAATCTGACGCATCGGTTCCCAATCGGCAGGTATCATTCTCCGTATCACCATCATAGCGCTTTTCTCAAGCCTTTTCTTTCAAGAAAAAGCGTCGGTATTCTGTTTCAAAATTAGGTGTAAAGACTCCCTGTTCCAACTGTGCGGTTATATGCTCCAGTTTCCAGAATGCTCCTCCATCGGTTTCTCCGCTCGGCGCAATCGGACCGGTACAAGTACACCGGTAAGTAAAGACCAGCTCTTTTTCCACGTCTGACTCGTAGACATAAGTTTCCAAAAGTTCCGGTTCAAACTCTTTCAGTCCGAGTTCCTCGGCGGCTTCGCGCTTCAGAGCCATTTCGGCATTCTCGCCCAAGTCTACATGTCCGCCCACGGCAGTATCCCATTTGCCCGGCTGTATGGTTTTCCATTCCGGACGTTTTTGCAGATAAAGTTCTCCGGCCTCATTGAATACATGCAGATGCACTACCGGGTGCAGTGGTTTGCTGCCGTCGTGGCATTCCTTGCGGGTAGCCGCTCCGATGAGCAGACCGTTTTCGTCTACCAAAGGCAACATTTCCGTATCATCGTCTTTCTTTGTCTGTATCATCATGTTCAAATTTTATTTAGGGAATCAGCAGAGAGCTGTCGCCATAACTCAGGAAACGGAAGTCGTGTTCCAGAGCATAGTCATAGATTTTATGCCAGTCGCCATGTACAAAGGCTGACACCAAAAGCAGCAGAGTGCTTTGCGGCTGATGGAAATTGGTAACCATCATCCGCACTACATGATAGGTATAGCCAGGAGCAATGATAATCTGTGTACTGGTGTGCAGAGCATTCAGTTCATTGCGTTCCAGATAGTTCAGAATGTTCTGCAAAGCCTCTATCGTAGTTAAAGCCTCCGGACGCCCGTCGGGTTCACTGCCCTGTGGACGGGTCTGCTCGGCATATTCATAAGGAGTCCATTGCTGCACATGCAATTCCTCTTCCGAAGCATCAGGATGAGTAGCCAGATAGACTCCGATGTAATAAAGACTTTCCAAGGTACGTACCGAAGTGGTTCCTACTGCGATGCAGCCCCCCCCGTGGGCAATCAGCTTCTCGATGGTCCGCTTGTTCACACAGATATATTCCGTATGCATCTCATGTCCTTCGATTTCCTCGCTTTTTACGGGCTTGAACGTACCGGCTCCCACATGCAAGGTCACCTCCTCACGGTCAATGCCATGACGGTCCAACGCTTCGAGCACCCGTTCCGTGAAGTGCAGACCGGCTGTCGGTGCAGCCACACTTCCTTTGATTTTGGAATAAACGGTCTGATAGGTTTCCTTGTCGCTTTCCTGAGTTTCCCGGTTCAGATACGGCGGAATCGGCAGTTCGCCCACAGCATCCAAAATTTCGGCCCAGGTCACTTCATCATTGTTCCAGACAAAATCTACCTGATGACTGTTACCGTGCATTTCACCTCGAGTCACGGTGAGTTCGATTTCCTGTCCGCGCACGGTAACGGTCCGCTTCAACGCACCGTTTTTCCACTTCTTCAGGTTGCCGATCATGCAGTACCAGCTACAGCTTCGGGTCTGCTGAAACATCAGCACATAATCGTGCGGCACAGCCGGCTCCAGGCAGAACACCTCGATCAACGCACCCGTTTCCTTGCGGAAATGCAAACGCGCCTGAATCACTTTCGTGTTGTTGAACACCATCAGAGCCCCTTCGGGCAGATATTGAGGCAGATTCACGAAAGTATCTTCCTGAACCTCTCCTTTACGATACAACAAAAGTTTGGACGAATCACGCTCAGCTAAAGGAAATTTAGCAATTCGCTCGTCCGGTAAATGATAATTAAAGTCTTTTATCTTTATATGTCTGGTTTCTTCCATGACTAGTCTTTTAATTTAATTGCAAAATTAATATATTTGCAGTAAGATATAATCAAAAAGTCAGTTAAATCATGAAGATAGGAGATAAAGTTAGATTCCTGAGCGAAGTAGGAGGCGGTGTAGTAACCGGTTTTCAGGACAAGGATACAGTGTTGGTACAGGATGAGGACGGCTTTGATATCCCCATGCTGATTCGCGAATGCGTCGTGGTAGACACCAACGACTATAATATAGCCAAAGTTAATACAGGCACCCGCACCATTGACATGAAGGGTTCCTACGGTAGCGGTTTTACCGGTGGTGGTACCCCCAGCAGCCGTTTCCGTTCAGAAAAGCCGGACACACTGGTACATGCCTTTGACGATGACGAAGATGACAAGACCATCACTTTTGAGCCGCGCCCGGTGGAGCGTCGCGACGGTGACAAACTGAACATCTTCCTGGCCTTTGTGCCCACTACTCCGAAGGAGATGACCAGTACCAAGTTTGAGGCATATCTGGTAAATGACACCAACTATTATCTGAACTTTGTGTACATGAGCGCTGAAGGCAACAGCTGGAAACTGCGCCATCAGGCCATTGTGGAGCCGAATACCAAACTCTTTGTAGAAGAATTCGGACGTGAGGATCTGAACGATATGGAACGTGTCTGCGTACAGGCTACCGCCTACAAGAAAAACAAACCGTTCCTGATCAAGCCTACCATCAACGCAACCTTCCGCATCGACGCAGTGAAGTTCTACAAGACACACGCGTTCCAGCAGAGTGATTTCTTCGAGGAACCGGCCCTGATTTATGAGATTGTACGTAATGATGCTCCGGCACGTGAAGTTTTTATTGATGCGGAACAGATCAAGGAGGCGCTTCTGAAGAAATCTACAGACGAAAAACCGACACAGAAAGCCGGAAAACCGAAAAAAGACAACGGCATTCTGGAAGTGGATCTGCACATTACCGAGTTGCTTGACAATACAGCCGGACTGAGTAACCGTGAGATTCTGAACCGTCAGTTGGAGGAATTCAATAAGGTGATGGAAGCCAACAAAGGACAGAAAAACCGTAAGATTGTCTTCATTCACGGCAAAGGGGAAGGAGTGCTTCGCAATGCACTGATCAAAGAACTGAAGCATAAATACAAGAACTGTTCTTATCAGGATGCTTCTTTCCAGGAATATGGCTATGGAGCGACGATGGTAACCATTCACTAAAAACAGCGGTCATGAGAAAAATGCTTTGCCCACAATGTAAAATCGGCGCCTTTTACGTGAAAAACGAAAAAGGCGACCGATGTTTAGTGTATGTGGACGAGAATGGTGAAGTGTACACCAAATATCCCACGGATTCACTTGAAGGATTTGATACTACTGTAGTTTTCTGTTTGGGTTGTTCCTGGAGCGGTTCTCCGAAACGGTTAATTAAATACTAAGGGCCATTTATCAAAAAAGTTTCATAAAAGCCTTACTTTCTGTTAATACGCCCAGGTCGTCAACATTTTTTTTCGTAACTTTAAGGCGATAAAAAAATCATTAGTTGAATTGATTGAACAGAAAAAGTTATCATTTATGAAATATATCATCGCATTACTTCTATTTTGTTTTACAGCAACCACCCAGGTTTTGGGGCAGAGATTACTTACCGACGAGGCAGAATCCGTTACTGGAGAAGACATAGTAGAAAGAGCGATGAAATATATCGGAGTTCCTTACCGCAGTGGAAACATGAATCCCAAAATCGGATTTGACTGTTCTGGCTTTACCACTTATGTGTTCAAAAAGGAAAACATTCTGCTGACCCGCTCTTCACGCACTCAATTCAAGGAAGGAGTCAAAGTAGACAGCAAAAAGGAACTGCAAAAAGGTGATCTGGTATTTTTCGGAGGATCCAGTTCCAAGAAAACAATCGGACATGTCGGTATTGTTACCGATGTCAACGAAGAAACCGGAGCTTTTTCCTTTATTCATGCCAGCCGTAAAGGAATCTGCATTTCTTCGTCTACAGAGCCTTACTACAGCAAGCGTTATGTAGGGGCCAGAAGAGTTTTGGAAGCTTAATCGAGCAATACAGCATAAAAAAAGGACCGGATTTCTCCGGTCCTTTTTTGTTTTTCCATTACTGCCCCGTCAGTAATGGATTACTTTCAGTACAGTAATTGATTACTGACGGGGCAGTAATCCATAAACTTTATGTTGTTCGATTGAAAACACAGACTTGTTTCAAAACTTCATAGAGGCATAAAGGCCATAAGTGCCGGGAGCCGCTACAGGAGCCAACACCACATCATGCTTACGCATAAAAGGACGTGTATAAATATAACTGCTACCTGCACCGATAGCTGCACCGGCGACCACATCCCACCAGTCGTGTTTCTTTCCGAACACACGGGTCCAGCCGACATAAGCCGACAGGGCATATGCCGGTGCTCCCCATTTCCAACCGTAACGGCGCTGGATGAAAGCTGCCGCCGTGAAAGCCGCAGAAGTATGCATTGAGGGGAAAGAATGGAAATCACTGTGATCGGGACGTTCTTTCTTGACCAGATACTTCAAGGCATAGGTCACACCTAAAGTGGTTACCCCCGACAAAGCGCCCTGTTTCAATCCCTGCCAGTCTTTTTGCACCAGCACGGCTGTCAATCCGGCCGCTGCCAGCATGCCAACAGCCACATCTCCGCTGGTACGCACACCCCGTTGCGCCGGAGTGGGCTGGAACTCCTGCGCCCGCAGTGGCAAAAGAAACAGACACAAAAGGAACAATAAGGTTATTTTTCTCAAGACAACCATAATACGATTTTTGGAATAAAAATAATACATCCGATAATTGCCGCAGTAATGGCTAAAATCAGTACCGCACCGGATGCCAAATCCTTGGTGCGCTTGATGGCCTCATCATACTCTTGGGTTACCCGGTCGGCCAAGGCTTCTATTGCGGAATTGACCGCCTCAGCAGCCAGCACCATGCCGATGGCGAATATCACAGCTATCCATTCCGACATGCTGATACCGAAAAAGAAACCGGCCACGACCACACACACAGCCGCAAAGCAATGAATCCAGGCATTGGCTTCCTGAGTTATCAGCAAACGGATCCCGTGAAAAGCATAACCAAAACTGCGCAACCGCTTGCGCAAGGTAAAACCGTCGTTCTTCATCAGAAACTAAAAATTAATCTGTACTTCTACCGGACAATGGTCCGAACCGAATATGTCGGTATGAATATGGGCGCTCTGTAACTTTTCTTCCAGACGGGAAGACACCACGAAGTAGTCAATACGCCACCCGGCATTCTTTTCACGCGCCTTGAAACGGTAAGACCACCAGGAGTAGATGTTCTCCATATCGGGGTAGAAGTAACGGAAGGAATCGGTAAAACCGCTGTCGAGCAGATTCTGGAACTGCTCGCGTTCCTCGTCTGTAAAGCCGGCGTTGCGGCGGTTGGTCTTGGGGTTCTTCAAGTCAATTTCCTTGTGGGCCACATTCAAGTCGCCGCACAGCACTACGGGCTTCTTGGCATCCAGATCGCGGATATAAGCCCGGAAATCGCGTTCCCACCCCATACGGTAATCCAGACGTTTCAGTCCGTCCTGTGAATTCGGGGTGTACACGGTCACCATATAAAAGTCCGGCATTTCAAGAGTGATGACACGGCCTTCGTGGTCGTGTTCCTCTTTTCCGATTCCATAAGCAACAGACAATGGTTCGTGTTTCGTGAAAATTGCCGTACCGGAATAGCCTTTCTTTTCGGCATAATTCCAGTAAGAATGATAGCCCTCAAACTCCAAATCCAACTGTCCGGCCTGCATCTTGGTTTCCTGCAGGCAGAAGAAATCCGCGTCTAAACGGGCAAACGCCTCGCGGAAACCTTTGTCGCAACAAGCCCGCAAGCCGTTGACATTCCATGATATAAACTTCATATTTCTTTCTTAATATAGGGGTTGATGTTGCAAAAATACGCTTTATTTCCTTCTGTTCAAAGAAATGTCGGGGCAATGACCCATTTCGGAAAAGATTCATTAACTTTGCGGCACATTTCTTATCTTAATCTAAGAAAAACAAAATCACTTTACCGATGAAGAAAAATGCTTTTACTCTGTTCCGGGGATTTTGCCTGGGACTGTTGCTGAGCGGCTGTTCCGCTTCGAAGGATGTCAGCATGTTGCAATTCAATATTTGGCAGGAGGGCACCATGGTGCCTCAGGGATATGAAGCCATTGTTCGGGAGATAGCCCGTCTGCAACCGGATTTTGTCATGCTGAGCGAGGTGCGTAATTACCACGATACGCGTTTCTGTGACCGCATTGTGCAGTCGCTTCAGGAAAAGGGACTGACTTACTATTCTTTCTACAGTTATGATTCCGGTCTGCTGAGCCGCCATCCGATAACCGATTCGACCACTATTTTCCCCATTAAAGATGACCACGGTACCATCTACAAATTGCGTACGACCTTGCATGGTCATCCCTGTGCGGTTTATACAGCGCATCTGGATTATCAGAACGACACTTATTACGAGGTACGCGGATACGATGGCAACAATTGGCAAAAGATGGATGCTCCATTGACGGATACTACAGAAATATTGAGAAGAAATGCGCTGTCGCTTCGTGATGAGGCTATACATAACTTCACGGCCGATGCGCAAAAGGAAATAGCCGGAGGCAGTCTGGTGTTTCTTGGAGGTGATTTCAACGAGCCGTCGCATTTGGACTGGACCGAAGCTACCAAAGACAGCGCAGACCATCATGGAGTCATCATTGCGTGGCCGGCAACCAGCACTTTGCAACAGTGTGGTTTTCGGGATGCCTACCGCAGCCTCTATCCCAATCCGATAACACATCCGGGATATACTTACCCATCGGATAATCCGGCACTGGCTCCGGAGAAGATAACCTGGGCACCGGATGCGGACGAACGAGAGCGTATCGATTTCATTTTTTATTATCCGCATAAGAATCTGAAATTGAAAGAGGCCTCTGTTGTGGGACCAAACGGTTGCATCCGAAAAGGAAAGCGGGCGCCCGAACTTTCCCGGGATTCTTTTATCCTTCCTCAAGACACATGGCCTTCGGATCATAAAGGAGTATGGGCAAAATTCCGCCTGAAAGAAAAAAAGAACAAATAGTAAAAAATATTTTTGTATATATTTTTCATAAACTCTTATTATCCGAAAAGAAGTAGGGAAATTGCGGAATACACTTGATTTTATAAGGCTTTTGCCAAATAACGGATGAAGTTGTTTTGTAATCAATACAAACTTTGGAGAAAAACTAAAGTCAAAAATAGAAAAATAAATACAGAAAAAAGGTTTGGAAAGCTCTTTAAAAAGATATATCTTTGTCGTCGTTCAGGTGTTTGACCGGGCAATCCTGTCTGGCAAATGAAAAGGGAATCGGGTGCAAATCCCGAACAGGCCCGCTGCTGTGAATCCTTTCACAAGACTTTGCTCACACCCCCAAAAGACCACTGGTTCGATGCGGAACCGGGAAGGAAGCAAGGTTGGATAAGTCAGAAGACCTGCCTGAAGACATAGTATAATATGACTTCGTGGACTCAAGGCATATTATAGGCAAAGATTTCTATCCGAGACATGACGGTTGCAGAACCATGAAACCCTAAAGGAAACAGGGTAAGGGGATTCTTTGCTGAAAAACAAGCGAATAGACATTTAACATTGAAAAAAGATATGATTCAAACGGTACTTAAAAGGGACGGACGCATCGTTGAATTCAATAGCGAAAAGATCGTTACAGCCATACGCAAAGCCATGATGCAAACAGAGCTGGGTGAAAACCAGGAACTGGGATTGTACATTGCCGAACACATTGCAGCCAAAGGCAAATCACAAATGACTGTGGAAGAGATTCAGGATGCGGTGGAAATCGAACTGATGAAGAGCAAAAGAAAAGATGTTGCTCAGAAGTATATTACCTATCGTAACCAGCGTAGCATTGCGCGAAAAGCCAAGACACGCGACATGTTCCTGGAAATCATCAATATCAAGTCAAATGATGTGACACGCGAGAACGCGAACATGAATGCCGACACTCCTGCCGGTATGATGATGAAGTTTGCCAGTGAAACAACCAAACCCTTTGTAGATGACTACCTTTTGAGTGAGGAGACCCGTCAGGCTGTAAAGAATAATTATCTGCACATCCATGACAAGGATTATTATCCGACCAAGAGTCTTACTTGCGTGCAGCATCCGTTGGATCATATTCTGAAAAACGGTTTTTCTGCCGGACACGGCGAATCCAGACCGGCCAAAAGAATTGAAACAGCCAGCATTTTAGGATGTATCTCTTTGGAAACCGCACAGAATGAGATGCATGGCGGACAGGCCATTCCGGCTTTTGACTTCTATCTGGCCCCTTACGTACGCGCCAGCTATATAGAAGAGGTGAAAATTCTGGAGGAACTGACCGGCGAAGACTTGAAGCATCTTTACGAAGCGGAAATCGATGATTATCTGACTTTGCCATTAGACGGTTTGCAGGGAGAAGCACGCATGAAGCAGCATGCCATCAATAAGACCGTAGCACGCGTGCATCAATCTATGGAGGCGTTTATCCATAATATGAACACCATCCACTCACGCGGTGGAAATCAGGTGGTATTCAGTTCCATTAATTATGGTACAGACACCTCGGCCGAAGGACGTTGTGTAATCCGTGAACTGCTGACCAGCACCTATGAGGGTGTGGGAAATGGCGAAACGGCGATCTTCCCCATCCAGATCTGGAAGAAGAAGAGAGGTGTAAGCTATCTGCCGGAAGACCGGAACTATGACCTTTACTGTTATGCCTGCAAGGTAACAGCCCGTCGTTTCTTCCCGAACTTTATTAATCTGGATGCCACTTTCAACCAGCATGAGATGTGGCGTGCCGATGATCCGAAGCGTTATCTGTATGAAACAGCTACCATGGGTTGCCGTACCCGAGTGTTTGAGAATTACTTCGGTCCGAAGACTTCTGTAGGACGAGGCAACTTGTCTTTCTCAACCATCAACATCGTGCGTCTGGCCATTGAGTGCATGGATATCCAAAACGAAGAAGAGCGTATTGCCTCTTTCTTTGCAAAACTGGACCGTATGCTTGAGGTTACAGCCAAACAGCTGGATGACCGTTTCAAGTTCCAGTCCACTGCTTTCGTGAAACAGTTCCCGTTGCTGATGAGCTCACTCTGGAACGGTGCGGAGAAACTGGACCCGAATGAAACCATTGCTCCGGTAATCAATCAGGGTACTTTGGGTATCGGATTTATCGGACTGGCGGAATGTCTGGTGGCTTTGATCGGAAAGCATCACGGAGAGAGCGAGAAGGCTCAGGAATTGGGACTGCGTATCGTGACTTATATGCGCGACCGTGCGGCCGATTTCTCAAAGACTTATCAGCATAACTATAGTGTATTGGCTACACCGGCTGAGGGATTGGCAGGACGCTTCACGAAGATAGACCGTAAGAAGTTCGGTGTACTTCCGGGAATCACTGACCGTGATTACTATACCAACTCCAATCATGTTCCGGTGTATTACAAGTGTAGCGCACGTCATAAGGCTGAAGTGGAGGCACCGTATCACGATCTGACCCGAGGCGGACACATCTTCTACGTGGAGATTGACGGTGATGCCACACACAATCCGGAAGTAATCATGCGTGTGGTGGACATGATGGACCGTTACAACATCGGTTACGGCTCGGTAAACCACAACCGCAACCGCTGCATGGACTGCGGTTATGAGAATGCTGACGATCATCTGGAGAAATGCCCGAAATGCGGTAGCACCCACATTGACCGTCTGCAGCGCATCACCGGTTATTTGGTGGGCACCACGGACCGTTGGAATCAGGGCAAGCTGGCCGAACTGAACGACCGCGTCATTCATACAAAAGACTAATTCAAGAATTAAGAAGATATGATTTCTGTCATCAAAATCGTGGAGGACACCACGGTAGACGGACCGGGGTTCCGCACAACGGTTTATGCGGCGGGATGCCCGAATGCATGTCCGGGATGCCATAATCCGCAATCATGGAAAAAGAGCGCAGGCACAATGATGCCTGTCGATGAGATTATGAAAGTAATCCGGGCAGATGAATTTGCCGATGTGACTTTCAGTGGAGGTGATCCGATGTTTCAGCCGGAAGGCTTTACCAAACTGGCCCGACAAATCAAAAAGGAAACCGGAAAGAACATCTGGTGCTATACCGGATATACTTATGAACAGCTGTTGAAAAACGATCGTCAGAAGGAACTGCTCCAGTGGATTGACGTATTGGTGGACGGCCCCTTCATCGAATCTCAAAAAGACGAGGACCTGTTGTTCCGCGGCAGCCGCAACCAGCGTCTTATTGATGTGCCCCGTTCGCTGCATAACGGACATGTGGAACTTTATCATAGCACAGTGGTCTGAATGACTGTTACGACCAGATTAAACGGGAATCCCCCAATGAAGCTTCATAGCATGAATATGGCTTCATTGGGGGATTCTTTTTTCATCAGGAAAATATCTGTCCGGCCGCAGCTGATACTTCTTCGGAAGCATGCTGACAAAAAGAAAAAATCATCAGGATGACATTTTAAAATGCTCCTGATGATTTTTATGTTTCTTTACCAGAACCGGATTAGCGCAAACGCTTTTCCGGATACATGTCGTTCCACCATTCCGGTGAATTCTGCAACCATTTGGCAAACCAGGCCATAATGGCATTGTGCCACAGTACACGTTTGTTGTAATCGGCAATGAAGTGGTCTTCGCCGTCTACCTGAATGAATTCTACCGGTTTACCCAAAATCTTCAAGGCATTGTAAAGCTGAATGCTCTCGCCTACAGGTACATTGGTATCGGCAGTACCATGCAACAGTAGCAACGGAGTGTTGATCTTGTCGGCATTAAACAGAGACCCCTGTTTGGTAAATAGCTCCGGGTTAGTCCACGGATAACTCTGTGCAGCAGCTACGGCATTATAACCTACACCCCAGTAGCCTTCGCCCCAATAGCTGGTCACGTTGCTGATACCGGCATGTGAAGCTGCGGCAGCAAACAGATCGGTTTGGGTTTGCAGATACTGGGTCATGAAACCTCCGTAAGAAGCACCCAAACAACCGATCTTTGTAGAATCGACAAAGGCATGCTCCTTGCAGAACTGACGGGTACCCTCGATGATATCGTTGGCTGTGCGCTGTCCCCAGGCATTGACATGGCGTGCGGAGAACTCCTGACCGAAACCGATGGTCCCACTCGGATTCACGACATAAACCACATAGTCGCGCGAAGCGAACAGTTGGGCCGCATACGGATTGTCCATGCTCTTGCTGGTTGGCGTGGTTCCTCCGTAGTAGTATACAATGAGCGGATATTTCTTGCTGGCATCGAATTGCGGCGGCAGGCAGTAATAACCGGTAATTTCCGTGCCGTCGGAAGCCTTGAAGTTCCAGTCCTTGATGGTTCCCATATCCATTTTTTTCAGTTCCTCGGCATATGGATCGGCAATTAGTGTGGATTTGTCTTTGGACAGGTCAAAAAGATAGGCGGTGCCGCTGGTGCTGGCTGTAGCTGTGGTATAGGCGGCTACCGGTGCCTTGTCGGACAAAGAGAAGTTGCGTACACAATCGCCCTCCAAAGGAAGACGCTCGTACTTGCCACTCTTTACCAGATAGCGATATACGGTTTCCAGTGCGCCATCAGTGGTCTTGAAATAGATGTTCTTGTCATAAGGTGACCAGTTTGTAGAGGCGATGGTCGGATTGAAATCTTTGGTGATCGGATCGATCTTGCCGCTTTCTATGTCCAGAATAAAGGCTTGAGTGTCGTAATTATTGGCAATCGGATGCTTTCCGCAATTTTTGCCGATACCTCCAAAAGCTTCCGGTCCGCCTGTGATCAGTACGGATTTGCCATCCGGCGAGAATGACGCTCTGCCCATGAAGGCATCCTGGGCCACCAGTGTGTCCACACTCAAAGTCTGAAGATCCATACGATACAGAGATGAGATGCTGAAAGGCCATTTGTCCGGAGTACTTTGGGACACGGTAAAGAGCAGATATTTGCCGTCGACACTTAAATCCTGCATATAGCTGGTGCGCAATCCGCTGGTCAGACGCTCACGTAAGCCGGTCTGTAAATTATAGCGTACAATGAAGCTGCGTCCGCGGGTTCCGGGAACACGGTCTTCGGGGCTCAGCACGCGATGAACCGGACCGTTGTCACCTTTGATCTGCTCGTAATCAGTAAAGAACAGAGTCTTTTCATCAGGTGACCATACGAAATGTCCTTCAGGTACATGGTCGGCGACAACTTCTTCGGCTAAAGTCTTCGGATCTACAGTGATGATCTTTACGCCTTTATCTGAAGTGGCGGTATAATACAGGCGTGAACTGGTCGGAGTCCATGACAGCGATTTGGCGCCTTGAGTGAATGTTGAAAGAGTACGACCGCTTTTCACTTCGCTCAACACCGTATAGGTATTGCTGCGTTGCATATCATACCAGTCGGTATATTGGGTGAGCAGATATTTGCCATCGGGCGACACACTGACGCGGGTTACCCGCTTGCCAAATACGGTATTCGGCAGCAGATAACGTCCCTTCATTTCCGGATCGGCAGTTACCTGGATCAAGGAGTCTGTATTGGCTTCCGGTTCCCAGCGCATGGTAAAGTCGGCTTCTGCCGAATCAGACTGCAAGCGGAGCACCTTCAAGGCTACCTGATACATGACTTCGGGTTCCAGTTTTAAATCGACACTAATTTCCTGAGCATGTTTCAGAGAATCCTGTACGGCTTTCTTGTCTTTTTTCTTTTCGCCGTTTACATAAATCTCAAAGCGGTAAGGCATTTTGATTTTCAATTTACCCTTGCAGAACCGGTCTGCACGAATGCAGGTGTTCAGAACCAGAAACTGGTTTTCGCTGTTCTTGTCCTGTTCCGGCAAACGGAATATGCCGGCTGTATCGGCACTTAGAAAAAGAGCCCCTTCCTGATTACGGTCTAAAGGGAGTGCTGATTTCATCAATAATTCAGCCAGATCTGGCTTGACTCCATCCGTGTTCAGAGAGTCTGTAAAAACCGGAGAGCATACGGAAATGGGCTGCAACAACTGCAAACGCTGAATATTATCGGCGCTGACCGATGAAGCAGAGAGCAATAAAGCAGCCAAAGGTAATACGACTGTTTTTTTCATTTTGAGTTTTTCTATTCGATTTTTGATATAATAAACCACTAACAATATGCAAAAATACAGTTTTTTCTTTATAAACCCCAATAATAGACAGACAGGCGTTTTTTCTAAGACTTCTTACGAAATAATAAATCACCGGTTTTTATTCCTTATTCTTGAAAATATTACGTAATTTTGATCTCATATTTCAAAAGAAGCATCATTATATCATTCAAAATCAAGAAACGGTATGAAAAAAATTATCGCACTATGGGCTTTGCTTCCGCTGGCCATCCTTTTAGTGACCGGATGCGAGAAGCCGGCAACTTATCAAGTGACAGAAGGCAGTACACACACATATTATCGTATTAAATATCTGTATAAGGAACCGCTTGATGAAGAGATCAATGCTATGATCAAGGCTTATCATCATGCTATCAATCCTTTCGATTCCACATCAATCATCAGTGCCGTGAATAACAATACCAGTATGCAGGTGGACACCTTGTTTACAAGAGCCTTTAATAGCTGTACGAAAATCTCAGAGGCTACAGATGGCATGTTCGATGCGACCTGTGCGCCATTGATTAATCTTTGGGGATTCGGATTCAAGAATATGGGTGTTGTCAATCAGGCGGAAATAGACAGTCTGAAAGAATTTGTAGGATATAAAAAGGTTAAGATCCAAGGTGATCAGGTGGTCAAAGAGGATCCGCGTATCCTGTTGAATTTTTCCGCAATCGGTGACGGATACCTGTGCGATCTGATAGCCGAACTGTTGGAAAGACATGGCATTAAGGATTATCTGGTAGATATAGGTGGCGAAGTTATGGCAAGTGGCAAGAACCCGAAAGGCAATCCCTGGACTATCGGTATCAACAAACCGGTGGATGATACTTTGGGAGTGAATCAGGAAATTCAGCAAATCATCCAGTTGCCACAGAAGACAGGCGTTGCCACCTCGGGCAATTATCGCAATTTCTATATTAAGGACGGAAAGAAATATGCACATACCATCAATCCGATAACCGGCTATCCTGCTGACGGAGATATTCTGAGCGCTACAGTTATCGCTGCGAACGGTACCAATGCGGACGGTTTCGCTACGGCTTTCATGGCTATGGGACGCGAGAAAGCCAAGAATTTCATTACCGCCCATCCGGAACTGGAATACTATTTCATCTATGCCGATGACAAAGGAAACTTTATCAGCGAGTATTCTGAAGGCATGAAAAAATATTTCAAAGACTGACAAAGAAACGGTTCTTGACGTATCAGCCCCCTGGAGTTTCTGAAGAAACTCCAGGGGGCTGGCATTTTATTTCATCAGATCTTTCAAAGTCCATTCATCACGATAAGGTATCACAGGGGTTCCATCCTCCTGAAACTGAATTGGTAGCCAAAGATAACGGGAGGAACTTAAGCTTTTAGGATTCCAGATATCTCCCATAAAAATGAATCCTTTATCTTTATACGGCAAAACAAATGTGCTCTGCCCATTAAAAGTTTTCTTCGCATTCTCTCCAACAAAAGGACTAGGGAACTGTTGCCATTCTCCCCAAAGATAGTCCGCAACAAACATCCTGGCCTCATTGGGTGCCCAGCCGGTACAACCACTGGTAATAAGCCAGTATTTTCCGTTTCTCTTGAACAAAGCCGGCGCCTCATTCTGTCCTCCGGGAGCTATACGGATATATTTTCCCGTATAATCCAAATAATCTTCAGTAAGTTCAGCCAAATGCAACGTGAGATTTTCTTCCGAAGAAAACAAATGATAAGCGGTACCGTCTTCGTCGACATAAACTGTCATGTCACGACTCATCTGCCCTCCTTTCAAATCGCGTGCCAGGAACAAACCTTTTTTAACAGCTTCACGCCATTCTGGTGTCCACCAATTTGAAAATCTTGCCGGATCCAAAGCACAAGCCTCTTCAATATCCTCCTTAGAAAAATCAACTGGCCATAAACCGGCATTGGGGCGTAGTCCACGTAAAAAGCGGAAAGGACCTTCCGGTTGATCCGCAACAGCAAAGCCAACTTGTGCTGCGGCATATCCTTTTCCCTTAAGTTCCAGATGGAACAGCATCACATATTTACCGGTTTTTCTGTTATACACGACTTTCGGACGCTCCATAATACAACCGGCCTGTATCGGACTCAGAGTATCCGAGGATACAGCTAAAGCAATCCCCCGGTTTTCCCAATTCATCAAGTCTCGTGATGTATATACAGAAATCCCAGTATTCATAGAACCACCGGCATCAGGACGGTTTTCACCATACCAATAATACACCTTTCCCTTTTTCAGGATGCCGCCACCATGTGCATTAATGTGTTTACCTTCAGTATCAGGCCACTCCTCAGAAGGTTGGAATGCTGTACGCTTTTGTGCAACAACAGCACAAGAGAACAACCAACCGACTATCATCCATAAAATTATCTTCATTTTTCTAGTCTTTGTTTTATTTACGTAAAGATAGAAAAACTGAAGAATATAAAAAAGCATCTGTGTTTCAAGATAAGTTTTTCATGAGGATTAAGATTTCAGAGAAGCAAATTTCCGTTGATATTCATCCAAAATCTTATCATGAATCTGAACATATGAACGTTCTAAGCGAACTTGATGCAAACCGCCCCACTTTCCGGTTATGGTATATTCATCCAATAATTCTTCAGGAACAATACCTGCCAGCTCTCTGCGGATCAAAGAGCATATCTCATATATACGGTTATTTAACGGTTCCACCAGATTCTCCAAACTCCGTTTAAGTTTCTCGGATTCCAAATTTTTTTTCTTTAGAAACAACCTGATAGATATGATAAAGCTGCTCCATATAGTTATATAAATTTTTAAATTCAGAACCACTCTCAAATAATAAAAAAAAATATAAACCGTCTTCGGAAGATAAGGCATTTTAATTTCCTTATGACTATACTCTGGCATAAAGATACGACAATGCTCATCGATGACAATCTTACTGTAAACAGGTTTTGTCTTTGAATTCTTGTTTTTCTTCAATGCTGAATCAAGCAATTCAAGGATCTCTCTGTCATTCAAAAGATAATCATCGGCTAATAGTTCTCTTAACAGATATTTTGCTGTAGGTGAAGAAATACTTATTTTTTTTTCATTCGTATCGTTCATAGGTACAAAAATATACAATTTTTCTTTATCTTTTTTCTAAAACAAGAATGTCTTATAAACATGAAATTCTTGTTTGTAGAAAAATTTTTAAATTATTCAAAACTCACTCAAAGAGTCATAAATGATCGCCTTTAACAGCTCTTCCCAGATATAGCTCTTTTTATAAAAATCTTTCAATAAAGCCTATAAAGACCATCCCTCGTTTTCCTTTTCCATATCATGCAACCCCAAACTTCGTATCGGGCACAACTATTAATTTACTTTAATCATTTATCTGTTTATGTCGATAAAAGTATAAAGTAACCCATCAAAAAAAGAAAAAGGTTGAGGGTATTCAAAAAAAACGAAAAGTATATCCTTGTAGCTATAAATAAAAAAGCAATCGCAACTTGATGTTACGATTGCTTTTTTCTATTTTTCAGCCGAGAAAACATTACATCATGCCACCCATGCCGCCCATACCCGGGGCTCCCATAGGCAATTCCGGCTTATCTTCCTTCTTCTCACAGATTACACATTCAGTAGTCAGGAACATACCAGCTATAGAAGCCGCATTCTCCAGAGCTACACGAGTTACCTTAGCCGGATCAATGATACCACTGGCCTTCATATTCTCATATTTGTCTTCACGAGCATTATAACCGAAGTCATTCTCACCCTGACGTACTTTCTCAACAACCACAGAACCCTCCAAGCCTGCATTCTCAACAATCTGACGCAATGGCTCTTCGATGGCACGTTTTACGATATTGATACCAGTTGTTTCATCAGCGTTTGCACCTTCGAGACCCTCCAAGGCAGAGATTGCACGGATATAAGCAACACCACCACCAGGAATGATACCTTCTTCGATAGCAGCACGAGTAGCGCAAAGAGCGTCGTCAACACGATCCTTCTTCTCTTTCATTTCCACTTCGCTCGGTGCACCAACGTAAAGAACAGCCACACCACCGCTCAGCTTAGCCAGACGCTCCTGCAATTTCTCTTTATCATAATCGCTGGTTGTATTGGCAATTTCGTTCTTGATTACATTCACACGATCCTTGATCAATTCAGCCTGACCGTGACCGTTTACGATAGTAGTATTGTCTTTTGAAACAACTACCTTATCGCAAGATCCCAACATTTCCAAAGTAGCCTGTTCCAGTTTCAAGCCCTTCTCTTCGCTGATCACTACACCACCGGTCAATACAGCGATATCTTCCAGCATGGCTTTGCGACGGTCACCAAAACCAGGAGCCTTCACTGCACAAATTTTCAACTGGCTACGCAGACGGTTTACAACCAAAGTCGTCAAAGCCTCGCTCTCAACGTCTTCCGCAATAACCAACAGAGGACGTCCGCTCTGTACTGCAGGCTCCAAGATAGGCAAGAAATCCTTCAGGTTAGAAATCTTCTTGTCATAAATCAGAATGTATGGGTTCTCCATCACACATTCCATCTTCTCTGTATCTGTTACAAAGTAGGCTGACAGATAACCGCGGTCGAACTGCATACCTTCTACCACACCGATAGTTGTATCACGTCCCTTGGCCTCTTCAATAGTGATTACACCATCCTTACTTACTTTCTTCATAGCCTCAGCCAGCAACTTACCGATTTCAGGATCGTTATTTGCGCTGACAGTAGCAACCTGCTCAATCTTGCTGTAGTCATCACCCACCTGCTCAGCCTGAGCCTTGATGTTCTCAACAACCTTGGCAACAGCCTTGTCGATACCACGCTTCAGGTCCATTGGGTTAGCACCGGCAGCCACGTTCTTCAAACCAACGCTTACGATGCTCTGTGCCAAAACAGTTGCAGTAGTTGTACCATCACCGGCATCATCACCAGTTTTGCTGGCAACACTCTTTACCAACTGTGCTCCTGCGTTCTGGAACGCGTCAGACAGTTCAATTTCCTTAGCAACACTCACACCGTCCTTAGTAATGTGGGGAGCACCGAATTTCTTCTCGATAATGACATTACGTCCTTTCGGACCTAAAGTTACCTTTACAGCATTTGCCAACTGGTCTACGCCCTGTTTCATCAATTCACGGGCTTCTATATTGAATTTAATATCTTTAGCCATTTCTTTTACTATTTAAAATAATTCAACTACAAATATTAAGCAAGGATTGCAACCACATCACTCTGACGCATAATCAGATATTTGTTACCTTCGTGCTCGATCTCTGTGCCGGCATATTTGCCATACAACACTTCATCTCCCACTTTCAATACCATTTCTTCGTCTTTGGTACCTGCACCTACAGCTACCACTTTACCTTGCAATGGTTTTTCTTTTGCTGTATCCGGAATAATGATTCCACCTACTGTTTTTGTTTCAGCTGGAGCTGGTTCAATCAGAACACGGTCTGCTAATGGTTTAATGCTCATAATCGTATTATTTTTATGTGATATTTCTTATTTGATTTGAATTATAAATTCACAACAGATAAAACGAAAAGTATGCCAAACTGCAAGACACTGACAAAATGTCACTTCATTTTATCTTTTGTAAAATAAGGAAACCATATTTTTGTTCTGCAACTGCCACGCTGTCCTTTTGAGAAAAAAGGAGTGAGCAATAAAGGTCGGCCAACAAGCGTATCGGCATTCTGATCATAAATCTTTCCTTCAAGTGTCTGAACCCCACCGATCATACCCAACGCAAATTTAGAGGCAAGTCCTTCTGTCAAACAAACAGCGCCATTATACTGTTTCTGCATCACTGAATCCCTAGTTTCAAAACAAAATACGAATGGAGCTCTTTGATAAGCAATATGCATTGTATCTGATCCAACATTCCCTGAAGGTTGAATTTTTCTCACGGTCGAAAGGAAATTAAACACAATACGGTCATTTTTTTTCCAGATACCGGATACCTTTAAAAAACCATTCTCTATAATCACCGGTCGATCATCTCCATTAACTGACAAACTCAATAAATTATTTTTAGGAAGATACCGATAACGTCCCATACTCTCAGAACACTCATTGGTTCCCCAGGAAGGTACACGCAAATAAAAGGTGCAAGTCTGCGGTTTTTCTGTCAGAATATCCATATAAAAACCACCCTCCCAAGGCATTGAACTCATAGTACTGAGTTTCAGATTCAGTTTTTGAGTATTTATTGTTACCTCTCCTCGAAAATACTGGTTTATATAAACGGCAGTATCATTCTGTGTCGCGTAATAATAATTTGGCAAGACAGCGATACTACGTATCAATGGAATTACCTGTCGTAAGGGTACCTGTTCTATTGAATCCCGAACCATTCCTTCTTCTTCATCTACCTCCAGATTGTGAGCTATCCCCCTTCCATTAAATGAAATACCACAACGCAATTCATTATATAACGCTCGTTCATATAAATCCATACACCGAGCATCCTGGGTTACACCATACAAACGGATACACCATTCCATATTGGCAATTGTTTCCAACAATCCGAAACGCTTTGCAGACAGACCAGCCGGCTGAGCAGAGAATCCTCCGGTAATACGCATCGTACGATGTACTGCATTTTTCCAATAATCATAATTCTCTTTCACCGACTTAAAATCACGCTCCAAGCCTCTGACCCAAGCCTGAGCCGCATAATAATATCCTTGCTCCTGTCCCCATTTCTCACCTTCCATTTCGTCAAGCATCAAAGAGGCAGCTTTTAGAAAACTCATGTTCTGCGTCAATACATAAAAATCTCCTAACATCAGAACCATATTCGGATGTAAATCACGTTTTTTCAGTCTCTCAGGCTTTGCAAGTATCTGTCCACACAGTTTTTCTGCATTTTCCAAAGCCCAATGCAATAAAGGCCTTTGGCCTCCAGCTCGTGTATAAGCCAAAGCAGCCCTATAAAAGGCTGCCATCTGATAATGCTGGGAGTGTCTGTTCTTACGAGGTTGTGACAGCCAGGAAAAATCCGTATTCTGAGAAATCTTTTCCGGAATTAAATTAGCTAAAGAATCCAATCGTCCTTGTTGAAGCGAATCGGGCTCAACAACATAAATATACGACATGGTTTCAAGCAATTGATACAGATCGGCATCCTCCAGATCACGTGCCGTGTACTTACCCGAAAACAATCCCTTATCTGCCAATCTTTGCCAAACAACCGGCAAGATATTGATTCTCTGAGAACGAAACTGAAAATACCAGAAAAAATCGTCAATATACAAATTCTCAAATGATACTGGACGCAACAGCGTATTGTGTCCCCACACCAATCCATGCAAAGAAATCCACAATAAAGCTACTATGGCACCCACTTTTTTCCTAATATTCTGCATACCTTTTTCTTTTAAACCAGGATAAATCGAACAAAAGTAGAAATAAATCCGTATTTTTGCAATCAAATAAACAAGCATTAAACAATCAGCCTATACCGAACCTAGCATTTTCATGAAAGCCATACTTGCTTATATTTCAATTTTTATCTGCATTTTTCTGTTGCTGACATTTATTCCAAAGACCGGCGGATATATCTGGCAACCAGAATTCATCAATGGAGTCAGCGCCATGCTCTTAACCTTGCTGATTTTTCTGGTAGGACGTATTTCTGATACATCAAAAACATTAACTGGAATATTAGGAACAGCTGTTTTTACCCTTTTGTTCTGTCCTAAATCCCACATGTTCTTTTACCGGGACGAATTGGCTATTATCGAGTTAACTTCCGTATGCATTGTTCCGTTTTTCATCTCACAATACAAACGTATCGAAACCAAAAATTTCAAATACGGCTATTTTATTATGCTATTAATGGGTATTTTCTGTAGTTATACACATGACGGTATCACGATACCACTTTGTCTCAGTTTCCTTCTTCTGTCTTATTTGCAAAGAAAAAGATTCTTCGGACTGGCCTGCTGGCCTATGGTCATTGGCTTTGCTATCGGTACAACTTTATCCCTTCTACAATCAGAATATCTGTCATGGGCTTCATTCGGAGATTTTCAGCATCTGACATCTCAAACCGCAACTGCTTTTACGCAACTGTGGGAAACCAAAGTCTTTATCTTTGCAACTCTGCTAAGTATATACTATCTGATCTCACGCAGACGCAGACAGCGCCTTTGGCCAATATTTAAAGAGCATAAACTCCTGTCATACTGCCTCCTTTTCTCTGTATGCATTGTTCCATTTGCTCCGTTAGGAATGGATAACGCAATCCAAGGAGTATGTTTTTTTTGTATGTTTTGGGTATTATTCCTATTCCATGATTTGGTTTCTTTATCCTCAGAACGTCGCAAAAAAGCAAAACAAGGAACAATTTAACGTCTCAATCTCCTGATTTGCAGTTTCCACTTCGGAGACACACGCCGAGATTCTACTATCTTACGTAATGTCATCTGCCAAACACCTTTTTGCAAACTATCCCTTTGAAGTAACTCATACACCTGCTCCGGAAAAGAAACAAAAGCTACAGACAATGCCCATGCAATGGCCACCTCCGCATAATATCCAGCAGGAAGTACAGACGTGAACACAGCAAGTGAGCGATCCTTAAAATGATCCGTAAGAAAATGATCTAACAGCATGACAATTCCAAAACGCTGAGCAAATTCATCATTCGAAGACCAGTACTTTTGCAACCGTTTCCAGGATTCTTCTGGCTGTTGACGTACAAAACGAAGCGATGTACACACAGAATCGCACAAAGCCCAGTTTGTTATCAAAGGCACATAGCGCTCTATATACCCCCAACGTTCTTCATCTGTCAATGGAGCTGCGGCCAAAGTCAATCCTTTCAATAAAATCACCTCAAAAATCCGGTCACTCTCATTTTCCCAAAGGTCGCGCCAACGACCGCTTTTAACCAATTCACGGGCATATTTCCGCAAGTAAGGCAAACGCACTCCCATTACCGGAACAGAATCATTCAACAGTGAAACTGAAAAAGCGGCATATTTTGGTTCTGCATGGCCCTCCAAAAACAACTTAATGGCATTCATATCTATTTTCTAATTATTAGTACCCCAAGAAAATTCGTTTTTTCGCAGGTAAATAAAGATAGTCGTGAAATATTTGAAGGTTTTTCAACTATCTCACGACTATCCTCAATGAATATTTCCTTAATAAAAATCCTTATAATGTTTCCCCAAGTTTTTCCAAAGCTTCCCAATCAATCTTTGGGGGCCGTGCGTTGTCATAAGCAGGTAGAGGGAAGTGCGTGCCTGATTTGACATTCTCATCGAAAAAGCCACCCATTTTTAGAAACAGGGCCTTTCCATCGGTCGTTTGTCCACCGGTATAGTCCAGGCGCACACCAGCATGTGCAGTACCGTCACTGGTAAAAATCGCATTCAAAGGACGTACCCAACGGCCGTCAGTAGTGCGTGCCCATTGGTTCTTAAATTGCACCTTGCGTGTCAGATAGCCCTGTTCCGGATTGAAGTTCTCCAGGAAAGAATGGGGATGGGTGTACCAGGTGTCGGTTTGTGGACGCAGGAATTCAGCAATCAGACGCCATTCTCCTTCTTCCTTAGCATAGAAATAAGCCGTATATATCGTGTTACCCTTTCCGTCGGGGCGTACATGCATCAGGAACGGGTAGGTCTCACCGGCTTTCCATGGGTAATTCATAAAACTTTGGCCCCCCGAACCTTCGTTGCCAAACTCTCCGATGCGCACTCCATTGCCACGGCGTAGCATTCGTATGCGTTGGTCTTCGGGAATATTACGCGGGTCTTGTGTGTCAAATGGACTCCATACGGAGAAGAGAATGCGTCGTTCTTTCTCTGAGTTATATTGCATGCCAAAGTATCCTTCGCCAAAGCCGGCCACCATATAGTAACTATGCATCACTTCGCCATCTTGGGGAACAGTCACCTCGTTATAGAACCATTCGTAATCATTTCCTTCTGGTAGCGTATAACCCAAATGCACAGACGGACCACGTCGTCCCCAATAATTAGAAAAACCAGCTACGCAGGTTACCTTGCCTTCTTCGTATGCAACAATGAGGTTGGAAATGTTGGCAAACTTCTCGCCATCACGCTTCACACCCTTGAGATCCACCCGGACATAACCAGGTTTCTGGATCTTGACTTTCAG
The DNA here is from genome assembly GCA_944321345.1 of uncultured Paraprevotella sp. Classification (GTDB taxonomy): domain Bacteria; phylum Bacteroidota; class Bacteroidia; order Bacteroidales; family Bacteroidaceae; genus Paraprevotella. The sequence goes on along the minus strand of CALUKY010000012.1, from coordinate 27,924 downwards.
ATTTCCCACGTTGGCCGGTTCGTCACTATCGAACTTGACATTCTGTTTTTTGCCGTTGCATGTCATACGCATCGTGGCGTGACCTTTGCCTTGAAGTGATAATGTGATGGTCTGCGGCTTGTCGACATGGAAGTATGCACTGACCGTGGTCTGAGGACTGCTCCAGTTATTCACACCTTTATCCGAAATGCGGACTCTATCGGCACGTTCTGTAACATAAGCATTGCCTGCCAAGGATACAGGTTGCACACGGGATTGTGCTAAAGTTGTAAGGCTGGTCAGTGAAAATAATACGGCCATGAGATGACCTAAAGATGATTTGTGTAGCTTCATGTTACAGTGTATTTAATAATGATGAATCGTTGTTTGAATTAACTTCTTAAATGAAAAGATCGTGCATATTATTGAGTTTTTCAGTATATCTGTTGTAAGCAAACCTTTGATGGATATCCATCTGTTTACGTGAAACTTCATCACAAAATTCGTAATAATCCCTGTAACCCGCAAATATTTCTCCGGGAATCTTATTAAAAATACTCAAATCCGAACTGAGTACCTCGTCAGCAATTCAAGATAAAATGCAACAGATGGTACAGCAACCCAACCATTTCCTTGAAATTAAGAAATTCACCCAAAGAAGTCTCTATGAGGCGATAATAATTCTATTCCAGAATTGCATACTTATTATAAAAGCGGTAACCTCTTGAAACATTTTTGCCTTCTGATCAAAAAAAGCCCGCCCGACAGACGAATATAAACAAAAAAGAATGTACTTTTGAATCAAACTTATCTAAAACATTTTAAATTAGACCCGTTATGAAAGAATTATACTGGAAATATTCCCTCATCACTCTGATTCTCTTTTTAGGATATATTCTATTCCAACAGGCAAAACCCTTTATGAATGGAATCTTAGGAGCGTTCACCCTCTATTTGCTATTAAGAAAAATCACATTTCGGCTGGCAGAAAAAATATCCTATAACCGGGCTGTATGGACCGTTACCATAGGCACCTTGCTGTTCATCGTCATTCCGATCAGCCTGATGGGCTGGCTACTGGTATCTGAGATCACCAGCATTAACATACAACCTAAAGAACTGATTCGTCCGGCATTCGCCACGATTGACTTCATCAAAGAAAAAACCGGTATCAATGTTTTATCTGAAAGCACCCTATCTTTGGTCGCCGGACAGATTCCGGCTATCGGCCAATCCATCATGAGCGGAGTCAGTGATTTCTTTGTCAATGTTGCCGTTGCTATCATGCTACTCTACTTTCTACTCTCAGGAGGGCGTAACATGGAACATTACATAGCCACCTTGTTACCATTTAAGGAAAACAACAAACAGGAAGTCTTACAGAAAATCCATGTCATTGTCCGCTCAAATGCCATCGGTATTCCTTTATTGGCAGTTATCCAAGGCTGCATTTCCCTATTGGGTTACTGGCTGTGCGGTGTCCCCAACCCGCTGTTAGCTGCATTATTCACCGGCGTTGCGTCTATCATACCTCTTATTGGTACAGCTGTAATCTGGGTTCCTTTGGCCGCATATTTAGCCATTATCGGTGATTGGGTCATGGCTTTGGTATTAGTAGCCTATGGCGGTATCGTCGTTTCCCAGTCGGACAATCTGATCCGTTTCATCCTTCAGAAGAAGATGGCCAACATTCATCCGCTCATCACCATCTTTGGTGTGGTTGCCGGTCTGCCCATATTCGGTTTTATGGGAGTTATCTTCGGCCCGTTATTAGTCTCTCTGTTCCTGCTCTTTCTGGAAATGTTCCGCAAGAAGTATCTGCTGGATCATGTATCCTAATTCCGCCATCTCATTTCTTCTTCCGGAAAAGACTGAAGTTATAACTCAGATGCAGCATCACATAACGGCCAAAAGCCTCATAATGTACATCTGAACGCATGGAAGACGAAAAGGAACGACTCACGTAGTTACGCCCGTTGAGCAAGTCATAAACCTTGAGCGCTACACGTGCCTTACGCCCTTTCAGAAATCCCTGAGACAATTGCATGTTCCAGATCCACTCGTTGTTGTTCATATCCTGGAAGCTGAATCCCCAACGGGCATTCAACGTAAAATCAGTCGAGAAGTCCATACCCCAAGGCATCTGTACCATACCGCCACACCGAGCTTCCAACCCGTAAGTATCCATATTCCCGGCAGAAAGTGCAGTACTGCGCGAATGGTCATAAGTACCACCTACGGACACGAAGCAGTCCCACAGATCGTCCCGATAACTCAAACGCAACGTAGGGCGGAAAGTCATCTGATTGGTCACATTCCGGACGGTCTGCTCCTCTTCTTCGCCTACAACGAAACCCACATAGCGCATATAGTTCACATTCGTCTGCAAGAGGAATGTGAACTTTTTGTTTTTCAACGGAGTATTCATCATAAAGTCCGCCGTTCCGTTCATATTACCGTCCACGTTCACCGGAATCATGGTCCGCCGCCCCGTCTGTGTGTCATACGTGCTTTGAGAACTGAGACTGTTCTGAGTCACCATATAACTCACATGCACATTATAGCTGCGCATAGTTTCTTCGGTAAAACGGTTATACCCCATACTGATCATGTGGGTAAACGAAGGTTTCAGGTCGGGATTTCCCAGTTCCAGATTAAGCGGATTAGAAAAATCCAAAGTATCGGGTATCAGTTTCTGGGCATCTACCGGGCGTGCCATGGCATAATAAGAACAATTTATCTGCTCACGGCTGGTCAGATGATAATAGAAATTCAATTGGGGCGCCCAATTTATCGTACTGTTTTCCGATTCGAAGTTTCGTCCGGAAGTCTGATAGGTAAAACGGTTCAACTGGCTGTTCAGCAAAAGTCCTACGTTCAGCTGATATTTGGTTTTGTTCAGATTCAGCCCGATTTCTCCACGCTGCTCCAGATAATCATTGCAAATGTTCCGACTTTGCAACGTGTCGGGCAAGGCATCCTGATAGAAATCCGAATAATTTGTGTGATTCACGCCTAAAGCAAGTACCCGGGGATCCTGAATCGATGCCACTTCCCTGCGGTCTTCCTGCCGGCGCAAGGATACCTGATAAGTCAGCAACAGGGTCAGGTCACGCCCCAACGGTTCGGAATAGGTGAGGCGGCTACCCCAGTTGGCATTCGTATTCGGAGTCTTATCATATTGCACCTGATGATAGATGGAATCTCCTCCCGCAATGGCACTCAACCGATAATAGTCAATCTGACGGTATTCATCACGATTGTTGTCCGAACGGGTATAACCGCCATTGACGCCAAGCATCAGACTACGTCCCTTCTTGGCAAAACGACGTGTCACATTCAGGCTCATTTGTGCCGACCAGAAATTGTTCTCTCCTCCATTGACTCCTCGGTTGGCATTCACAGCCACCGTATCCATCAGCAGGTCCATCTGCTCGAGCGGCAGCTTCACTCCGGGCACCCGATATGGATCGGAAGAGAACGAGGCGGAGAAAGACTCCTGTGTGTTCCACCCGTTGGTCCAGCTCACCATAGGGGCCACCCGGATTACGGTCATACTGTCGGGACGCCATTCCACATTCAGACCGGCATGCAGGTTCTGATTCCGATTATACATCCGGCTCATCATTTCCGTGAAGGCTGCCGTTGTATTTTCGAAAGACTCCATGCTCGAAGCCATATCCTGCTTCATTTCATTCCGATTATAAGAAAGATTTCCTCCCAAATCCAGTTTTTTCCCCGAACGGTTGAAACTCCAGCCCACATTCTGGTTGTTTTCATCTCCCATCTGGCTGTCGTTTCCTGCCTGTGCCATCAAAGTTGTATAGCGTTTATCCTGAAAATTGTTCACCGAAGCCTTGCCGATGTAACGGTTGCTACTGCCATACGCAGCCTCCACCTCACCCAACCAACTGTTCTGAAAGTCATCAGTCACAGTCAGGTCTATCACGGTTTCACGACTGCCGTCGTCCACTCCCATCCATTCCGATTCATCGCTCTTCTTGTCATACACCTTGAGTTCCTTGATCAGTTCGGCCGGCAGATATTTCAATGCCATGGAAAGATCATCCCCAAAAAATTCCTTACCGTTAATCAGGATTCGGGTCACTTTCTTTCCATTCACCCGCACATCCTGATCATCGGAGCCATAAACACCGGGCATACGACGCAGCAGTTCGGCCATACGGGCTCCGGGCGGCAGTCTGTAATAATTGGCATAATAAACCAACGTATCGTCACGGAGCACCAGCTCACGCCCCTGTGCCGTGATCTGAGCCTCATCCATTTCATACACCGCCTCATGCAACAGGATATCTTTCAGGCGCAGTTCCTTACGCTTGCCGCTAAGATCAACCCGAAGAGACTGTTGTTTATATCCCATAAAAGATATTTTCAGATTATATTTTTGGGGTAAAAGTTTTCCTACCCGGAAAACTCCTTCTTCATTCGTCACTCCGCCTCCCAGAAATGTCCCTAAAGAATCATACACCTGTACGGTAGCACCGGGTAAAGGATCCAGACGGTCGGCATCATACACTTTGCCACGCAGAAAACGCTCATCCGCATTCTGTGCCCATACACTGACAGCATACACACTGAACAGTAAGGTTTGGAAAAGTATCAAGAGAGTCCGTTTCATAGTTCTGTTGTTTTTCTATCGGGAGTATCCAACCAGTATCTTCTAAACAAAAGTAGACATTTTATCAAACACCTCCAATGAGAAGGGAACTGAAAACTTATTGAATAAGTTTAAAATAAGGAAAAACAAAAAACGATCCCGCAGCCATGCAGTCAATCTTCCTTCTTTCGTTTTACGACTTCTCACACCACCGTACGTGCCGTTCGACATACTATGGTTCTCTTAATTGCGATACAATTTCTCATATAGTCTTGATATTGACGGATACCCTGCCTGCATTAGACGTTCGGTGGTTATTGTGCTGGTCAATATATTTGTTTGCTGATTTGATAAAAAGCCCCATATCTGCATGGCGACAGTATGTCAGCCAGCTTCGGATATAGTGCGAAGGTGAACCTTCAGCCATGCATAGCCTTTGCCATTACTTCGCCTTGTCAAATACCTGATAGTTTGCAGGAACTTTGATTGACTTTTCTTGTGAATCCTGCAATAGGTATCGGGCTTTGGTTTGTGTAGCAACCCTGCCCACGGTTGTATGCCTCTTATAAAGTTTCTGTACGTCAGACCAGATGCCTGCCGCCAGCTTCTTTTAGATTCCACCTCTCGATGAACACCCTTTCTACTGGCTGTATACTCCCACTATCAGAGCTCATTCGGGAGTCACACCCATTAGCAGAAGCTCATGCCGAGCATACTAAAAACAATAGGACTGTGCCCGACACAGCCCTATTATATAAAAATCAATCCTCAAATTTTTCGCTGACTACAGTTCCATCCGAACTGATATAAACTTTCAGATCACGATCTCCTTGTTCCATCTCAATGGCATATCTTAATCCAGAAGGATCATCCTGGACCTCGATATCATCACGATCGATTGAATAATCAGAATAACGATCGTTCAAAGTACTCCGTACCGCACTCGGCAAAGCAGCATAAGCAACCTCCCATTCACTGTAAACCCAAGAGCCTGAACCATTGAAATAGGCAGTTTTCTTCAAATTTTCGTGCATGAACTCAATCTCCAGAAAACCGTCATCATACTCACGTCCTACAATCAAAGCACCTATATATTTTTGAGCGATCCATTCTCCAATCTCAGATTCAACAGGTACGCCCTGACCATCGCCCCCACCTAAAGCCGGCTTCTCGATGAAATCACCTGTTTCTGTGATATAAATTTTCTGATCTTCATCAAAACGGGTTTCTATCTCTACACAATAGAAGTTTCCGGAAGAAGCGGTCTGATAAAAATCAATATCATCCACAACAGCAAAACTTGTAAAGCCTTCCAAGGTTTTCAAAGCACTGATCACTTTATCCGGCAAACGAGTATACTGACGCTCAGGAATTTCCTGTTTGGTATACATCCAGTTCTGTTCACGACTGAAAAGGATTTCGTACACCATTCCGTTATAAACCAGCTCCACCTCAGTTCCACCATTTTCTGTTTCAATATCTACAATACGTGCTTCTGGGAATGTCTGATCTATCCATTGTTTAATAGTCGTCGTCGGAGTTTGTGGTAAGAAATCCTCCGCATGATTATCGCCTTCAACATCATCAATAATCTCTTTCAACAAAATTCCGTCTGCAGAGTAATAAAGATCCATTTCTACTGACGTATTCTGGTTTTCTACAGAAATAATATAAAGTGTTTCTACATCAGCACGTTCCAAAACTTCTATCTCACGATCCAAAAGCCATGGTGAAGTTGCATATGTAGACCCCTCAAAAGCTTTACGCACAGAATCTGGTAAAAAAGAATAAGGCAAGTCATACTCTGTCATATCCCAAAAACTGTCACTCAAAGAAAACCAGGCAGAACATTTATCAGTTATACTGTCATTTGTCAGATAGAATGAGGCCACAGTATAACCGTTTTTGGATGACCAACGGACATTTTTAGCACTAGGATATTTCATATAGAACTGATCTTCTATATACTTTGGTACAGTCACATTTCCTTCTGTATTCTCATTACAAGAAGAGATTCCGAATAAGCCGCAGCACAAGGCTGCGGCAAGCCATAGATTCTTTTTCATAATTAAGATCTTGTTTCTTTGGTTATCAATCATTTCTCAAAAGCAAAGAAATGAAATAAATCTGGAAAGATTTGGGATAAATTCACTTTCCTATAAGACAAAACAATCTTTAACATAAAAGCAGGCTTTTGAAGCGCATCATCGCCTACAAAAGCCTGCTTTCATTCTTATAATTAAGTAAGATAGTTCTTTATTTCTTAACTACCTGAATCAGTTCCTCCTGAGATACCAGCATCTGCTCTCCGGTAATCATATTTTTCAGCGTCACTTTCTGTTCGTTCATCTCGTTCTCACCGGCAATAGCCACAAATGGTATATTCTTGGCATTGGCATAACTCATCTGTTTCTTCATCTTAGTACTGTCCGGATAGATCTCACAACGGATTCCTGCCTGACGAGCCGCTGTCAGAATAGGCAAACAATAGGCAGTTTCTGCGGAACCAAAGTTAACAAACAACAGTTCAGTACCAGTTGTTGCTTCTTTTGGGTACAGATCCAGCTGATTCAATACGTCGAAAATACGATCTGCTCCAAAAGAAATACCTACACCGCTCAATCCCGGCATTCCAAAAATACCGGTAAGGTTATCATAACGTCCACCACCGGTAATGCTTCCGATCTGCACATCCAGTGCTTTTACTTCAAAAATACAACCGGTATAATAATTTAAACCGCGCGCCAAAGTCAAATCAAGCTCCAACTCATTTTTCAATCCCAGACTCTGCAAGGTCTGCAACACAAAGGAACATTCTTCAACACCTTTCAAACCGGTTTCGCTTTCTGCCAACACCTGTTTCATCGTGTTCAGTTTCTCCTCATTGCTTCCCTCCAGCAGAATAATAGGTTTCAGCTTTTCAATCGCTTCGGCACTGATTGCGGCTTTTGCCAACTCTGCATTAACGGCATCAAGACCGATTTTGTCGAGTTTGTCCATAGCCACCGTAATATCTACGATTTTATCAGACTCTCCAATCATCTCTGCAATTCCTGTCAGAATCTTACGGTTATTGATCTTGATACACACACGAATTCCAAATTTCGTAAATACGGTGTCTACAATCTGCATCAGCTCAACCTCATTCAGCAAGGAATCACTACCTACCACATCGGCATCACATTGATAGAACTCACGATAACGTCCTTTCTGCGGACGATCGGCACGCCATACCGGCTGAATCTGATAGCGTTTAAAAGGCATGGTCAACTCCTCGCGATGCTGCACGACATAACGGGCAAATGGCACAGTCAGATCATAACGTAATCCCTTTTCACACAATTGGGCTGCCAGTTTATTGGTATTCTCCGAAGACAAATCTGCCGTGTCTACTCCTGAAAGAAAATTTCCTGAGTTCAGGATCTTAAACAAAAGCTTATCACCCTCTTCACCATACTTTCCCATCAAGGTGGACAAATTCTCCATGGCAGGAGTTTCAATCTGCTGGAAGCCATAAAGCGCATATACACTACGGATCGTATCGAAAATATAATTACGCTTTGCCATTTCTACGGGTGAAAAATCCCGTGTTCCTTTTGGTATACTTGGTTTCGTTGCCATTTTGTTCTTTTTTTAATTTATTTCTACCTGCAAAGGTACATTATTTTTTCTATTCCAACCACAGAATCCTTGTAAAAAGGTACCGGCTTTGTACCTACCAATGCTTTTTATTCCTAACTTTGCAACCAAACATACAATAGCTTATCCGTATGAAATTTTTTCGAAAATCACATCAGGAAAATATTCCGGAAAAAACAGATTTGAAGAGCAATGAACAAGCTCTGAATCCGGAGAACCTGCCTCAAAATCTCACTGCAGAAGAAGCTGCATCGTTATGGTTTCAACACAAATTCGGTGAAACCATGCCCGATAGTATAGTCACTCTATTTCGTTCTTTGATCAAAACAGAAATCAAACGCAGACAAGCGGATAGCGGTTTGCTCAAACCAGCAGAAACCGAAAAAATCAACGAAACGTTACGTCTGAATGACACCAAGCTTAAAAACATCGAAAACTCACTCGATAAAATTCGCCAACAACAGGAATGGTATCGAAAATTTATCATGTTGACGCATTCACTCGAAAAAGAGAAAAATGAGCTTTATCGTTTGAACAAGCAATATGCATCCATACAGAAAACGGTGCAGGAACTGGAGCGATTCGAAACATTTGAATCACTACAAGGAAGCTTCCAAAAAATAGAATTTATCGGCAAGCTCCGGGAAACATACAAATCATATCTCCATGAACATTATACAGAAAAAGAAGAAGCCGAAAAAATATTTAACCAAATCAGAACAGCCTATGAGCAGCATTTGCTAAAAAGGAAAGACAACGAAACGGCTCTTAAACATACTGTAGACTTATTGACCGAAGTGTACATGAACAATGGAAAATTGCAGATTCTGGATTTGGACGAAGAACTGGAAAACGAGAACTGCAACCAATGGAACATGTATATCGCCTCTTTAAATAAAGAAATCAGCGAAATAAAACAGGCTCAGGAGGAGGAACTCAAGAAACAGGAAGCCCTTAACCTCACCCGACAAGAAACAGAGGTTCATCTAAAAATGATCGAAAAAGGTGAAGGAATACTGGTAAAGCTGGACCAGTTTCATGTTCTGAAAGAACGGAAAAACAGAACACAACAAGAACTTGACAATGCCTTAAGAAAACAAAGCGAACAGAATAACCAATTGAACAAACTGTTCATGACCATCAAAGATCTGGAATCGCAAATCAGCAGTTTACAGAACGAACTCTCCATGCACTTGAAAAGCAATTACGGTATGGATGGCGAGAAATTGCAATTCAGAACGATGGAGCTGAAACGCAGAATGCAAATGTTGCTCAGTGCTCAGGTTCTCTGGAAACACATCTCACAAGGCTATAACTGGATAGACGAAAAAGAACAGGAAATATACCGGTTACAGACCCAAATAGAAAGCACCAAGAACACTATGGAAAATTTGGTGACAGAAGTAAATCTTCTGAAAGAGAAAGCAGAGGAAAAAAAATACTCCTTTACTGTAAGCAAGAGTCAGAATGTCATCCAATTGCGCAGTGACTTGAAAGAAGGTTGCAGTTGTAGTGTTTGTGGAGCCACCCATCATCCCTATCATTCCGACACCATGCTGGAACAAAGCAAACTCATTTCAGAAATGAAAACCGATCTGGAATTGATTGAGGCAGAATATAACAAGAAATGTATTCTATTACAGGACATCCGCATGAAATATGCCCGTGAAACCGGAATTCAGGAAGTCGAGAAAAAGAACCTGGTCATGCTTCAAGGCATGCATCAGCAAAACATCCAGGAATGGAAAAAATTCGAAGACCTGGACCGTTCCTTCAAAGATTGTTCTGCATCAACGAATCAGGAAGCCCGCAGAAGTATGTTGCAACAACTCATCGAACGTACCGGACAAGATGCCGAAGAAGCGGAAAAAGAATTGGAAATTTTCAATTTTCATCAAGCTCACATCAATTCTATCAACAGCAAGATATCCAAAAAGGAAAATGAAAAGAATGATGTCATGATGCGCTTCAACGAACTGAATACGGGGTGTCAGGTATGGGCCTATCGGGTAGGACGCTTACAGGAAGAGATCAGTAAACAGAATGAACGTTTCAGCGAAATGTATGATGATCTGGAAAAAAATATTTCCTTGGCTGGATGGTATCAGACTTGGCAAAACAGTCATGAAGGTTTGAAAATTCAGATTCAAGGCATCCTGAAGAAGCACAAAGAACTGCTTGCTGAGGCTGCAAAAAACCAAGAATCCTTATCACTGTCAGCCCTGCGAATCGAGCAACTAGAGGAACGGCTAAAGCAGGCCATCAACACCCATGAAGCGTCAAGTAAGCGTCAGGAGCGAACTCAGGATCTGAAAAAGGAATGCAACAATGTATTATCCAAACTCATAGGCAATCAGGAAGCCAAACATGTATACAACCAGGCGGTTCTGAATTTGGAAGAATCACAAAAAGAGGAAGAGGAACTTCTGAAACAGAAAGGACAAGCCAAATGGCAATTATGTCTGAAAAGCGGCGCTCTTGAAGAATTACAGACCAGAGACAAAGAATTGGAACAGGATATCATGCAAGAAAAATCAGCATTGGACATATGGATGAGAAAATACAATGCGACACACTCTCCTGTACAGTTCAGTGAATTGCAACAATTGTTTGCCTCTGATACAGACTGGCAACATACCAGACAAACGACAAGAAGCTTACAATTCGAATTAAACATGGTTCAAGAAAAAGTGGATCTGCTACAGGCGGAATTGGCCGCTCATCAGGCAAATGGGAACAAACCTGGAGAAAGTACCGAGAAAGATGTGAATACATTCCTGATCGAACGGAAAAAGACTCTGGAGCAGGAACGTAAAAACATCATCAAACAGATTGCAGCCTGTCAGGCACAACTGATTCACCAGGAAGAAAAAGTCGAGACTGTAAAATTCTGCAACGAAGAATTTAAAGATAAAATATCAGAATGAAAGATCGCTTATTTATTTATGGAATCTTAGGTTGCATCTTTCTCGGATTATCGGCAAAACCAGTATCCGTATACTCCGAAGAGCGTTTCAGGATTGTGCTGGATGCAGGGCATGGAGGAAGAGATCAGGGCGCGGCCGGACGTAAAATACAAGAAAAAGAGGTTACCCTGAAGATTGCCCAAAGAGCCGCAAAGTACATCAAAAGGCGTACAAGAGGAGTGGATGTCATTCTCACCCGGAATCGGGATGAATTTATCTCCTTAAATGAAAGAGCCAATTTTGCCAATTTCTGTCAAGCGGACTTATTTATCTCCATCCATGCAAACTCTGCAAGAGGATATGCAGAAGGAACAGAAACCTTTGTTTGGAACAAACGTCATAACCCATGGAGCTTCAAACTGGCCAGATTGATCCAGAAAGAATATACCGAACGAGGAAAGCGAAAGAACAGAGGCGTAAAAAAGGCCAATTTTGCTGTACTAAGAAATACAAACATGCCGGCAGTATTGACAGAAGTAGGGTTTATTTCAAATGCCAAAGAAGAAAAATACCTGAAATCCAGAAAAGGACGCCGAAAATTAGCCTATTGCATCTATCAGGCTGTCAAACAGTACTTAAAAACAATTGACGAATAAGTTTGAGGCAAGCAGACATTGCGACTTGCCTCAAATCCTTAAATAAAAGTACGGATAAGAGTCACAAACTCTTTTCCGTATTTTTGCTTTTTAAAATCACCGATACCGCTCACCATACCAAAAGACTCAATACTGGTTGGTTTCATACTACACAACAAATGCAGCGTGCTATCCGACATTATAATATAAGGAGGGAACCCCTGTTCATCAGCCAACCGCTTACGTAACGCACGCAACGCTTCAAACAAGCCTTCAGACTCATCGTCAAGAAACGGAGCATGCCTGGATGGCATAGACTGACCTGTCCTCCGGGAAACCGTAGAAGATTTACTTTTCCTGGCTGTAACTGGTAACCTTTCCTCACGAATCTGGGCCAGTGTTGCAGTAAGTTTTCCATATAAAACCTGCGCACCGGTTTCGGTAACTTTTAAATGAAGATTTTCCTTGTAATCTATTTCCAAAAATCCCATTTGTAGCATCTGCAACAGATAGTCATGCCAATGACGGGCCGGAACATCACGACCGACACCATAAGTTTTCAATTGATCATAACCTCTTTGTGTAATTTCCTGTGTCTGGTTTCCCCGTAAAATATCCACAATCAAATGAAAGCCTGCATGTTGGCCTGTTCTCATAACAGCACTAAGTGCTTTCTGCACTAAAATCGTTCCGTCAAACCGTTGTGGCGGATTACGGCACACATCACAATTACCACAATCATGAAGACTCTGCTCTCCAAAATAGTTAAGCAGAATGCGCCGGCGGCATACTGAAGCCTCGGCATACTCCTGCATACGTTGCAAACGTTCCTTGTTCATGCTCTGCTGTCCACTCTCTTCTGCAAAGCGGGTAAGCTGGGCAATATCAGCATAAGAATAAAACAATAAAGTATCTGCAGGCAAACCGTCACGACCGGCCCGCCCGATTTCCTGATAAAAGCATTCAATACTTTTAGGCAGATTATAATGTATCACATAACGTACATTGGGCTTATTGATTCCCATTCCAAAGGCCACGGTAGCACATACCACCTGAATGCGGTCTTTCAAGAACTCTTCCTGCGTAAAATTTCGTTCTTCTGCCGACAATCCTGCATGATAAACTGCAGCCGGGATATCATGCTCCTGCAGCATCTCAGCAACTTCTTCCGTTGCCTTTCGGCTCATACAATAGATAATACCACATTCATTCTCGTATCTGGAAAGGAACTCAAGTATCGCCATTGTCTTTTCTTTCTTCTTCAATCCCTTTTTAACGGTCAGACTCAAATTTGGACGATCAAAAGAAGACTGAAAGACTTTAGGATGAACCAATCCCAACTGATGCAGAATATCTTCACGAGTCACTTTATCGGCAGTAGCAGTCAATGCAATGACCGGAACTTCGGGAAAATACTGGTGCAAAACCTTCAACTGGGTATACTCAGGACGAAAATCATGCCCCCATTGGGAAATACAGTGAGCCTCATCTACCGCGAAAAGCGAAATATTCATGGATTTTAGCAAAAAGGGAATTTCGGACAATAGGCGTTCCGGCGATATGTAAAGGATTTTAACCTTTCCGAAAAGGCAATCACGACGGATATCCGCAGATTCCCGGTCGGTATTATTACTGTTTAATGATGCCGCATAAATACCGCTTTCACGCAAGGATTCTACCTGGTCTTTCATCAAGGATATCAAAGGCGATATCACAACAGCAGTGCCAGGCATGATTAATGCCGGAATCTGATAACACAAGCTCTTTCCCCCACCGGTTGGCATAAGCACCAGCGCATCCTTTTTAGCTAAAATAGTCTGGATAATCTCTTCCTGTTGGGGACGAAAAGAGTCATATCCAAAGTACTTTTTAAGTGTTTGATACATGCAAAATTGGTTCGAATTAGATTAGCAGACGCAAAGTTAACTTTTTTTGTTATTAAAAAGAGAGAAAAATTTGTACGAATAAGAAAAAAACACGAATTTTGCCTTAGTCAAAAGAGCCAATAAAATCAATTGAGTGAATCTTGACGCTGAATATGATTTTATTTTTGAGTAATAAATATAGGAAGTATGGGAAAGTATAATTTAACGGAAAAGAAAGAAAAAAATGCAGCTTACCGGTCATTGGTAAGAGCTGAATTAGTAGATGAACTTTACGAGAAAATCTTGCATATTTTCGTCGTACAAAAGAAGTATAAGGATCCGGATTACTCTGCAAAGAAAATGGCAGAGGAGCTCAGTACAAACACTCGCTATATCAGTGCGGTTGTCAATATCCGATTCGGGCAGAATTATTCAAGCCTTGTGAATGAATACCGCATCAAAGATGCACAATACTTGTTGGTCGACAAGCGTTATTTGGATAAAACTATGGAGGAAATTTCCACTATGGTAGGATTTGCCAATCGCCAGTCTTTTTATGCAGCCTTCTATAAAATCAACGGTATCACACCAAGAAGCTATCGCATAAACCATTTGGCAAAAGAAAACAATAAAGCATAAACTAAAAGAAAAGGGATAAACTCAAAAGGTCTATCCCTTTTACCGTTTCTAAATATAGTTCCGATTTAAATGAATACAACAAACTTTTCATACTGCGACGAACGTTTTGCAGATTTGCAATTGCTGAGATATCGTGTCAATGGATTTGAGCAATTGACCTTGAAGCAAAAAAAACTGGTTTACTTTTTGTCGCAAGCCGCTCTCTACGGACGAGATATTTTGTGGGATCAGAACGGAAAATTCAATTTGAAAATCCGTAAAACACTGGAAGCCATATACACTGAATATCCCGGAGACAGAACTTGTCAGGACTTTCAGGAGCTGACCATTTATCTGAAAAGAATATGGTTTTCCAATGGCATTCATCATCATTATGGTTGCGACAAATTTCCGGCCAATTTCAGCGAAACTTTTTTCAAAAAAGCTCTGATGAGCATACAGCCAGACAGACTGCCCCTTCAAAAGAATCAGGATGTAACATCCTTATTTGAAGAAATAGCACCAGTTATTTTCAATCCGGCAATCATGCCCAAACGTGTAAATCAGGCTGACGGTGAGGATCTGCTGCTAACTTCTGCATGTAATTACTATGCAGAAGGAATCACCCAAAAAGAAGCAGAGGCCTTCTATCAAGCCATAAAGAACAAAGAGCAAGACTCCCATCCCGTTATGTATGGTCTGAACAGCCAGCTTGTACGCAAGGGTAATCAGATCACAGAAGAGGTGTGGAAAATTGACGGCATGTATGGAAAAGCCATTGAAAAGATTGTATTCTGGCTCAAACAGGCAGCCGAAGTTGCGGAAACTCCGAAACAAAAAGACGTGATTCTGAAGCTTATAGAGTTCTACCAAACCGGTGATTTGAGGACTTTTGATGAATACAGTATCCTATGGATTCAAGAACAGGACAGCCTGATCGATTTTACCAATGGATTCATTGAAACTTATGGAGATCCGTTAGGCATGAAAGCCAGCTGGGAAGGTTATGTAAATCTAAAAGATCAGACAGCAACAGAAAGAACCCGAAAACTTAGTGAAAATGCGCAATGGTTTGAAGATCATTCTCCCGTAGACAAACGATTCAAAAAAGAGAATTGCCAGGGAGTATCGGCAAAAGTTATCGAAGCGGCAATACTCGGAGGGGATTTATATCCAGCCAGTGCCATTGGAATAAATCTGCCAAATTCGAACTGGATCCGGGCAGAATATGGCAGTAAAAGCGTAACGATAGGCAATCTGACCCATGCCTACAATCAGGCCGCACTGGGTAATGGGTTTAAAGAAGAGTTCGTCATCAATCCCGAAACCCTGGAACTGATGAAGAAATACGAAGAGGTATGTGATGACCTGCATACTGATCTGCATGAATGTTTAGGACATGGAAGCGGAAAACTGCTTCCAGAAACAGATCCGGACGGTTTAAAAGCTTATGGGGCAACCATTGAAGAAGCCCGTGCAGATTTATTCGGCTTATATTATTTGGCAGACCCCAAACTGACAGAGCTGGGCCTGACTCCAGACAACGAGGCCTACAAAGCCCAATATTACGCTTATCTCATGAATGGACTGCAGACTCAATTGGTACGGATAAATCCAGGTAAGGATATAGAAGAGGCCCACATGAGAAACCGTGCACTTATTGCACGCTGGGCCTTGGAAATGGGAAAACAGGAACAGATCGTTGAGATGATATGCCTAAACCGAAAAACTTATGTGCAGATCAATGACTACGAAAAACTTCGAAACATATTCGGAAAACAGTTGGCCGAAATTCAACGAATCAAAAGTGAAGGTGATTTGGAAGCGGCCCGCCAATTGGTAGAACAATACGGAGTAAAGGTAGACCCATCTCTGCATCAGGAAATCCTCACCCGATACAAGCGATTGAATCTGGCTCCATATAAAGGCTTCATCAATCCGGTATATACTCCAATCGTTGATGAGGGAAACAACATTACAGACATTCATATCAGCTATAATGAAGCATACGATACTCAAATGCTACGTTACAGCAAAGACTATGCAACACTATAATTCATGAATATTACAGAAGAAATCAGAAAAATAAAACAGGAGCTGCGCCTTTCCATGAATGGAGTGGCGTCTGCTTTCATGCGTGAAAACGGGCTAAATTATAAATTGAATTTTGGTGTGGAAATTCCTCGTCTGCAAAGTATCGCCAACGAATTCCAGCCCGACCATGATCTGGCACAGGCTCTTTGGAAAGAAAATATCCGGGAATGCAAAATTCTGGCCGGCATGCTTCAGCCTACAGATTCTTTCTATCCGGAGATAGCGGAAATATGGATTGAGAATATGCCTAATGCAGAAATAGCCCAACTTACGGTAATGAATCTTTTTGAAAAATTACCTTATGCTTCAGAAAAAGCATTTCAATGGATTGCCCGTGAGGAAGAAATGTTTCAATTGTGTGGTTTCCTGCTATTGGCCCGCCTGTTTCTGAAGGGAATTCCTTTAAATGAAAGAGCAGAAAATGAATTCCTGGACCAGGCTGGCGCAACCATTATTCAAGCTAATGGACCACTGAAAAAAGCCATCATCAATTCTCTCATAAAATACGAGGAAATCAATGAACAAAGAGCTCAAGAGATTGAAAATATACTTCAACGATAGCATCTCGGATTTTTTCTGAAAATATTTTTAAGTTATTACTAGCGTTCACTAAAAAAATACTAACTTTGTTGCAAACATACATTACGCGAATAGCATGGAAAAAAAGAAAGCTGAAGAGGAAGCATTAGAAAACCTGCTTCTCTATATCCAAACTGAAAAACTGAG
The DNA here is from genome assembly GCA_944321345.1 of uncultured Paraprevotella sp. GTDB lineage: Bacteria > Bacteroidota > Bacteroidia > Bacteroidales > Bacteroidaceae > Paraprevotella. Next base: position 10,844 of record CALUKY010000012.1, on the reverse strand, counting down.
AAGAACTCAGGAACGTGAATCCATTTTGAGAACGATATATAATATGGAAGACAAGGTCTCCATTGAGGATATTTTTAAAAAACATCAGGAATTATTCCCTCAAATACATATATGCCGTTCTACTGTATATAACTGCATTAATGTTCTGCTGAAAGCAAACGTAATCCATGAACAGAAAGACAAAAGCAATACGGTCTATAGTAAAGTTTATGGTAATGAGAATTGCATAGAACTCATATGTACGAAATGCAGGGAAACAAGATTGACCTCGGCCGACCAATTCCAGCCTCTGTTGGAAAACATTGAAATCCCTGATTTTCAGACTCATCATTTCAGACTCACATTATATGGAACTTGTGCAAAATGTAAAATAAGCACATGGAATGAAAAATAAAAACGAACAACAAATATAAATATCCAAATGATGGAAAAAGGTAAAGTAGATGCCCTGCTCGGAATCGTATTCGGAGATGAAGGAAAAGGTAAAGTAGTTGACGTGTTTACTCCGAAATATGATGTTGTTGCCAGATTTGCCGGTGGCCCTAATGCCGGACATACAATCATTTTCGAAGGTAAAAAATTCGTTCTCAGATCTATTCCTTCTGGCATTTTTGCAGAAGACAAAATCAATATTATCGGTAACGGTTGCGTCATTGCGCCGGATTTATTCATGGCTGAAGCCAAAGAACTGGAAACTGCCGGATACGATCTGAAAAAAAGACTGCATATCAGCAAACGCGCACATCTGATTCTGCCTACCCACAGAGTATTGGACCGTGCTTATGAAGCGGCCAAAGGTAAAAACAAAGTGGGTACCACAGGAAAAGGAATCGGTCCGACCTACAGTGATAAAGCTAGCCGTATCGGACTGCGTGTAGGTGATATTCTGGAAAATTTTGACAGCAAATATCAAGCCCTGAAAGCCAGACATGAACAGATTCTGAAAGACTTGAACTTCACAGATTACGATATTACAGAAGAAGAAAAAGCTTGGATGGAAGGTATCCACTACATGAGCACTTTCCCATTAACGGATACAGAAGTCGAAATCAATCAATATTTGAAAGAAGGCAAGAGTGTGTTGGCAGAAGGAGCTCAAGGCACCATGCTGGATATCGACCATGGTACTTATCCGTTTGTCAGCTCATCCAATACAACCAGTGGCGGTGTCTGCACCGGCTTGGGTATCGGTCCGAAACAGGTTGGTGAGGTTTTCGGTATCTTTAAAGCTTATAGCACACGCGTCGGTTCCGGTCCGTTCCCTGTTGAGCTATTTGACGAAACAGGCGACAAGATCCGCGAAATCGGTCACGAATACGGAGCTGTTACCGGAAGAAATCGCCGTTGCGGTTGGGTTGACCTGGTAGCATTGAAATATGCCATCATGATTAATGGTGTAACCCAACTGGTTATGATGAAGAGTGATGTCTTGGATAGCTTCGAAACAATCAAGGCATGTGTGGCTTACAAGAAAGATGGTGTTATTTTGGAAAACGTACCATTTGAAACAGAAGGCTGTGAGGCAGTATACAAAGACATCCCAGGATGGCAATGTGACCTGACAGGCATTACTGATGAAAAGGATTTCCCGGAAGCATTCAAGAATTACATTCAGTTCCTGGAAGACGAATTGGAAACTCCGATCACTATTCTTTCCGTAGGTCCGGACCGCGCTCAGACTATTATTCGTAACAAATAAAAAACAGGAACATTGTCTTTTTAATCAAGAAATGTTCATAAAAATTGCCAGCAGACTTGAAAGGATTGATTCATTCAAGTCTGCTGGTGTTTTTTACACTGTCTTACTTTCTGATTCAATATAATCCCTAAAAGATATCCGCCACATTGAAACAAACAGAACAATACACCTCAGGATTCTTCAAGATATACTCTCAAGATAAGATCTCCGGGACAGCAATATAACCAAACGAATTGTTCCTAATAAAAATCAATCTTCCAACTGCTGATACAAATCAGCCAGTTCTCCAGGATCAGCATTCAGAGAAGCGGCTTTTTTCAAATCCTGACGCGCCTTCTCTTTCTGGCCGGTCTTGATATAATATGTAGCACGATTCAAATAGCAGATCACATTCTCTGGATCCAGTTCTATAGCTTTCATATAATCCAGTTCTGCCGATTCATATGCCTTACGGTTCATTTCCATTTCTGCACGGACAATATAATAGTCAGAACAACGAGGATTTTTCTGTATCAATTGGTTTATTTGATCCATAGCTTCTTTCGGACGGTTATCCTTCTCATTGAGCAACACCAGTCCAAGTACAGCACTCTCATTATCCGGTTCAAGCCGAAGCAGACGCTCATAATCAGAACGTGCGTCCTTGAAAAGATTCTGGGAGGTGTAGATATAAGCCCGCATCATCAGGGCATGACGATGATCAGAGTTCAAATCTAGTATGTCGTTATAATCTGTCAAAGCCTTATCCATGCGTCCGATACGCATATATAAAGCCGCACGATTCAAGAGAATACCCATCGTATGAGGTGACAGATTGATTCCCAAGTTATAAGACTCCAATGCCTCGGTATCACGTCCGGTTTTCTCCTGTATCTGACCGATATAATTAAACAGTAAGGCATTTGACTTTAAGGCCGGCTCTTTCTTTAAAGCCGCCCGAAAGAAATCCTCAGCCTGTTGCAGACTGTCACGCGAAATGGCATCCAATCCTCGTTTTACCAGATCCTGATAACTCTGCGCCGATACAGTGCACACACCGATAAGAAAATATAAAACAAACAATATTTTTTTCATAATAGAATATTCTAAAATCAAGAAAAGCCCAAACAGGTTGCATCACAGTCAGTCTCATGATTTCAAAAAGACACCAAGCAATCACATTGATGCAGATCTGGAACAAATGTATAAAAAAAGTTCCTGGCTCCGGAACAGAGCAGGAACTTTTTGTCTTTTATTACTTGAGCTTAAGCCTTTTTGATATAATCCACAATCCATTGACCAACTTCCTTCGTACCGTATTTAGCACCTCCTTCAACCTGAATTTCCGGAGTACGAACGTGAGCGTCAAGCGAAGCATTGACAGCCTTTCGTATCATAGCTCCCTCTTCTTTCAGATCAAAATACTCAAACAACATGGCCACAGAAAGAATCTGTGCCAACGGATTGGCAATGTTCAAGCCCTTAGCCTGAGGCCATGAACCGTGAATCGGCTCGAAAACCGGAGTATGCTCACCGGTAGAAGCTGACGGCAACAATCCCATTGATCCGGTAATACAAGAGCCTTCGTCGGTAAGAATATCACCAAAGGTATTCTCCGTAACCATCACATCAAAGAAACGAGGATCCTGAATCATGCGCATAGCCGCATTATCAACAAACATATAATCTGTTTCTACATCAGGATACTGAGGAGCCATTTCTTTGGCAATCTGACGCCACAGACGGCTTGACGCCAAAACATTGGCTTTATCCACAACCGTGAGGTGCTTGCGACGGCGACGGGCATATTCAAAAGCAACCTTAAGAATACGCTCGATTTCCGGACGGGTATAGGCATTCGTATCATAAGCCTTCTCGTCGTCCTGATACTTTTCTCCAAAATACATACCGCCGGTCAACTCACGGATACAGATAAAGTCAGCTCCACGCACCAGTTCTTCTTTCAGCGGCGACTGATGAATCAGGCATTCAAAGGTCTCAACCGGACGGATATTGGCAAAAAGTCCGAGTTTCTTACGCATGGCCAACAACCCTTGCTCAGGACGGACCTTCGCTGTAGGATCATTATCAAACTTAGGATCACCAACTGAAGAGAAAAGCACTGCATCTGCAGCCATACATTTCTGATACGTATCTTCCGGGAACGGATCACCCACAGCATCAATGGCAGCAGCTCCACAAAGAGCATACTCATAAGTTACATTGTGTCCAAACTTCTCACAGACAGCTGTCATGACAGCTACCCCCTGTTCCGAAATCTCCGGTCCGATTCCATCACCCGGCAATACGGCTATTTTCAAATCCATAATCTATTCGTTTTATTTATTTTCTTCTTTTACTTAATTTATAAACACCGCTTGATCTGAATCCCCAAGAGTCATTCTCATGATTTATGAAAATCTTCACAAGCATAGTCCTTTTCGATCAGATTCAGCATTTTGACCGTTGCCTTAATGGCAGCCTCTGTCTGATCTGCATCAAGTCCACGAGTCCGCAAGGTCTTCTGATTCCAGTTCCAGGTAATGACTGTCTGTACAAAAGCATCTGTACGTCCTCCCGGGGGAATCGTTACATTGTAATTGGCCAACCAAGGAAACTCGCGGTGCAGTCGCTCTTTATAAATGGACATGGTGGCCCGCATAAAGGCATCAAACTGTCCGTCACCCGAAGCCTGAGCTTCATAAGCCTGCCCATTGACTTCCAGACGGACACAAGCCATAGGCTTCAAGCCATAGGCCGTAGTCACCATATAGCTCAACAAACGTACATGTTCCTCCGGAGCGCTGTGTTTCAACACATCGGCCACAATAAAAGGCAAATCATTCTGAGTGACGAGTTCTTTCTTATCTCCCAGTTCGATGATGCGTTCCGTTACCTTTTTGGTCTGCTCTGGAGTCAGTTCCAGACCTAATTCTTCCAGATTCTTCAGAATATTGGCCTTTCCGCTATTCTTACCCAAAGCATATTCACGCTTACGGCCGAAACGTTCCGGCAACAGGGCATTGCAATAGAGATTCGCCTTATTATCGCCATCGGCATGCACACCGGCCACCTGAGTAAACACACTTTCGCCGGTAATCGGCTGATTGGGTGGTATGGCGATTCCTGAATAACTCTCCACCAAACGGCTTACTTCATTCAAACGGTCCTCACAGATTCCGGTTTCAGCCTGAAACTGATCTTTCAGAATAGCTTGTACACTGGCCAATGGCGCATTTCCGGCACGCTCTCCCAGTCCGTTTACCGAAGTATGAATTCCACGACAACCGGCCAAAACGGCAGCCAGCACATTGGATATGGCTAAATTATAATCATTGTGGGCATGAAAATCAAATCGCAGATGCGGATAACGTTTCACCATTTTGCGCATATAGCTGACCAGATGAAGCGGATTGAGTACTCCCAAAGTATCCGGCAACATGAAGCGTTCAATACGCTCATGCTGCAAGGCATCTACAATCTGAAAGACATATTCCGGCGAGTTCTTGATTCCATTACTCCAATCCTCCAGATAAACATTTACCTTGATACCTAATTGTTCGGCATAGGCCAATGATTTCCGGATATCAGCGATATGCTCTTCCGGAGTCTTTTTCAGCTGATTCTGACAATGATTGAGCGAGCCTTTACAAAGCAAGTTGATTTTCCGGCAACCGCAACGGGCAATCCAATCGAGTGAAGCATGTCCGTCCACAAATCCCAGAACTTCTACCCGATCCAGCATACTCACCTGAGCCGCCCACCGGCAAATGTTGCTTACCGCTTCAATTTCTCCATCCGAAACTCTTGCAGAAGCAACCTCAATCCGGTCCACATTCAGATCCTGCAACAAAGCCTTGGCTATGATCAGTTTCTCATGGGGCAGGAAACTCACTCCGTTAGTCTGTTCGCCATCCCGTAAGGTGGTGTCCATGATTTCTACCCGAACGGTTTTATTCTGTTCCATATACCTGTGGATTTAATTTTGTATTTTACTTGAAGCTTAAATGCATTTCTGCTCCCAGGCTTCGATCTTGTCTTTGTTTTCCAACAAGAAGTCTATATCGTCCAGCGCGTTTATCAGACAGTACTTCTTATATCCGTTCAGTTCGAAATGTTCCTGTCTTCCGGTAGCCTTATTGGTTACGGTCTGCTCCGGAACATTGACTTCCACTTCTGTGGCAGGATTCTGGTCGATTGAAGCAAACAACTCTGCCAGAAACTCTTCTGAAACAACAACCGGCAAAACGAAATTGTTCAACTCATTATTCTTATGAATATCGGCAAAGAAACTGCTGATCACCACACGGAACCCATATCCGGCAATAGCCCATGCCGCATGCTCACGGCTGGAACCGCTTCCGAAATTCTTTCCGGCAACCAATATCTCACCCTTATACTTGGGATTGTTCAATACAAAGTCCGGATTCAAGGACCCATCCGGATTATATCGCCAGTCGCGGAACAGGTTCTCACCGAAAAATTTCTCTTCCTTGGTTGTAGCTTTCAGAAAGCGTGCCGGAATAATCTGGTCGGTATCCACGTTTTCCAAAGGCAAGGGCACACAAGTGCTTGTTATGATGTCAAATTTCTGTTTCATGGAATCATCTTTACATTAATGTTCTTGGATCTGTTATTACTCCCGTTACAGCCGCCGCAGCAGCAACCAACGGACTGGCCAATACGGTACGTGCTCCGGGGCCCTGACGTCCTTCGAAGTTACGGTTTGAAGTAGACACGGACAACTTACCGGCTGGAATCTTGTCATCGTTCATAGCCAGACAGGCTGAACATCCCGGCTGACGCAACTCAAATCCGGCCCCCTTGAAAATCTGGTCCAGACCTTCCTCTTCAATCTGACGTGCCACTGCCCATGAACCCGGTACTAACCAACAGATCACATGATCGGCTTTCTTGCGTCCTTTCACAATCGAAGCAAAAGCACGGAAATCTTCAATACGGCCATTTGTACAAGAACCACAGAAAACATAATCCACCGGTTTACCGATCATCTGATCTCCCGGTGCAAATCCCATATAGTCAAGTGCTTTCTTGAAAGAAGCCTGACCGGCCGCTTCAATCTGGTCCAAAGAAGGAATATTCTTCGTAATACCCATTCCCATACCCGGATTGGTTCCATAAGTTACCATAGGTTCGATATCGGCTGCATCAAACTCGATTTCCTTGTCAAATACGGCATCTTCTCCACTACGCAGTGTTTTCCAATAAGCCACAGCCTTATCCCATGCATCACCCTTAGGAGCATATTCCTTATCTTTCAAATAAGCAAAGGTTATTTCATCTGGAGCAATAAAGCCACCGCGGGCACCCATCTCGATAGAAAGATTACACAAGGTGAGACGACCTTCCATAGTCAACTGCTCGATAGCCGAACCGGCATATTCTACAAAATAACCGGTAGCTCCGGAAGTGGTCATCTTGCTCATCAAATACAAAGCCACATCCTTTGCAGTAACACCTTTACCCAAAGAACCCTTAACGGTGATACGCATGGATTTCGGTTTCTGTTGCAAAATGCACTGCGAAGCCATGACCATTTCCACTTCCGATGTTCCGATTCCGAAAGCTACAGCTCCCATCGCTCCGTGGGTAGAAGTATGCGAATCACCGCACACTATGGTCATGCCCGGCAAAGAAAGACCGTTCTCCGGTCCCACCACATGAATAATACCATTCTTCGGATGCATCATACCAAAATGAGTCAGTCCAAACTCCTTGGCATTCCGTGCCAAAGTATCTACCTGTGTCTTTCCAACCGGATCTTCGATAGGCTTGTCCTGATCATGTGTCGGTGTATTATGATCGGGCATACAGTAAATACGTTCCGGACGGAAGCATTTCAAACCACGGGTACGCAGTCCCTCAAAAGCCTGAGGACTGGTTACCTCATGGCAGTATAAACGATCAATATAAAGTTGGGTAGGACCATCGGGCACATTCTGTACCACATGTGCGTCCCATATCTTATCAAATAAAGTATTAGCCATTGTTTCAAAATTACTTCTTAAACTTGTTGATACAGTCAATATATGCTTCTACAGAAGCGGATACAATATCCGTATTGGCACCGAAGCCATAGTATACATGTCCGTCATATTCCACTTGCATGTGTACCTTACCGACATCGTCTGATCCCTTACTGATTGCCTGAATGGTGAATTCTTTCAATACGGTATGACGCTTGATAATGTTCTTCAAAGCCTTAATGGCGGCATCTACCGGTCCATTACCGCTGGCAGAGGCCTCAAACTTCTCACCGGCAATATCCAAACCGATGCAAGCAACGGATTTCACTCCCATACCGGTGGTTACCTGCAGATAATCCAGTTTAATGGCATGAGCTGCAGCACGGTCGGCACCAGCCAGCATCAAGATATCATCGTCATTTACTTCTTTCTTCTTGTCTGCCAGTTTCAGGAATTCCTGATAAGTGGCATCCAAACGTTCACCTTCCAGTTCAACGCCCAATACGCTCAAACGATGCTTCAAAGCTGCACGTCCGCTTCGGGCAGTCAGTACAATGGCATTATCATCAATACCGACATCTTTAGGGTCGATAATCTCATAGGTCTGTACGTTCTTCAAAACACCATCCTGATGGATACCACTGGAGTGAGCGAAAGCATTTCGTCCCACAATCGCCTTATTGGGCTGTACCGGCATATTCATCAAGCTGGATACAAGACGACTGGTAGGATATATCTTTTGGGTATTGATATTTGTGTCTACGTCTATTCCCTTGTGACATTTCAGAATCATAGCTACCTCTTCAAGCGAAGTATTACCGGCGCGCTCTCCGATACCGTTAATCGTAACCTCGGCCTGACGGGCACCGTTCATAATACCGGCAATCGTATTGGCTGTAGCCATACCCAGATCATTATGGCAATGAGTAGAGAGAATAGCCTTTCCGGCAGACAAGCCATCCACATGCTCCATCAAGTATTTGATCTTGGCTCCAAACTCCTGTGGCAGACAATAACCGGTTGTATCCGGGATATTGACCACTGTAGCTCCAGCCTTTACTACAGCGTCGACCACGCGAGCCAAATACTCATTATCTGTACGTCCGGCATCTTCTGCATAAAACTCCACATCTTCTACATAACGTTTTGCATATTTCACGGCTGCTACGGCACGCTCAATAATCTCTTCACGATTAGAGTTGAATTTATATTTAATGTGTGAATCCGATGTTCCGATACCTGTATGGATACGTTTGTGCTTGGCAAACTGTAAAGCTTCTGCGGCCACATCAATATCTTTCTGCACGGCACGTGTCAAAGCACAAATGGTTGGCCAGGTCACAGCCTTAGATATTTCTATTACGGAATTAAAATCACCCGGACTGGAAATAGGAAAACCGGCTTCAATCACATCCACTCCCAAAGCCTCCAGTTGCTTTGCTACCTGTATCTTCTCAACTGTATTCAACTGGCAGCCTGGAACCTGCTCTCCATCACGAAGTGTTGTATCAAAAATAAAAAGTCTGTCGCTCATATATTCTAATTTTTATTTGTTGGCAAAAAAGAAGCCTTTCACACAATAAAGTGGGAAAGGCTTTTATATCTCTGCGATACAATCACACACAAAGCACACTTCCCACTACTTTTTGCAGTCGGAAACATAGAGTTGATAAAATAGCTGTATTCGCAGTAACCATATTTTTATTTTTTATATTATTGATAACGCAAATTTAAGAGGAAAATGCCATATAACAAAATAATCAGAAAGAAAAATCCCGATAAATATTACAGATTCTTTTAAAAACAGCCCATATAATAGTATATTATACAGAAACATGCTCTGTAACATACAAATTCATAAAATATCTGTCAGCAGACAAATAGGAGTGAACTCTATTTTATTCTAAGGGTCATCATTGGTTTTGCAATCTTTTCTTTGATTGCTCTCTCTTCCATTCGCTCAATACGCATATCCAGATCCGGATGACTGGAAAACAACTGGTTCAAGAACGCACCTGCCTGCGAGTTCTGGGCATTATTCTGTAACTGCTTTAGTTTACGGAAAGCCAAAGCCATTGCCCACGGATTCTTTCCTGCTTTTTTTAAGAAGGTATAACCATAATCATCAGCAGCGCATTCCTGTTTTTGAGAATAACGTGCATTAATCATAGCTTCCGTCAGTGTCCCTAGTTGCGAATCTGTCAAAACAGCAATCTTCTCATGTGAAGAAGAGATTCCGTCTTTCAAAGCAGAAGTCAGTAAAGCAGTACGAAAACTTTTTTTGGAATCTCGATGAGCAACGTGGCCGATTTCATGTCCAATAACTCCCAAAAGTTCATCGTCTGTCATGACATCCATCAGTGAAGAAAACACACGTACACTACCATCTGCACAAGCAAAAGCATTGATATCTCTTACCTGATAAACCTTAAAATTCAACGGAATACCCTCTGCATCTCTAAGTCCGTTCGTCAGTTTTTTCAAACGAATCGTGTATGGACTGTTCTCGGGACAAACATTATTATCAGCATCCATCTTAGCCACATACTCTCTGACATACTCTGCCATCTGTTCATCTGTTAAGGTTACAGCCTGGACCGCTTTTGAAACTCCTCCCAACATTCGGACCCAATCAAATTGAGCCTTCATCTGAACATGAAACAATAGGAAACACAGACAGCAAAGAAATCTCGAAATCCGAATATTCATATTTACAGTTATATTACCAATTGGACTATTTTTAGTCTAGATAATAAGTTAACAAAGGAAAGATCTTAGTTACTGTGGGCAAGTTATTATTTTTTTCTTAAAAAACAAAACTCTTGAAATATATTTTAACAGAAAGAATAGTAATAAGGAAGAAAGATTTAAAACAGATAATCTCAAAAGGATACAAAAAAAGAATCCCTCCGGAGATTGCTCTCTGAAGGGATCCATCTATTTAAAAGTGGCGGCTACCTACTCTCCCACGGGTGTGCAGTACCATCGGCGTGAGCAGGCTTAACTTCTCTGTTCGGAATGGGAAGAGGTGGAACCCTGCTGCTATAGCCACCTGAATATTTTTATTACATATCGGAAAAAACATAAGCATCTCTCTTCGTAGAGAACAACTCAAAGTATATCTCTGCGCGGTAAGAAAGTCATCGGGCAATTAGTAATGCTCGGCTGTGATGTCACCA
>CALUKY010000011.1 GCA_944321345.1 uncultured Paraprevotella sp. | reverse complement strand
TACGGTGGTGTGAGAGGTCGGTGAACATGAAAATAGGAGATAAACACCTATGATTAATGTTTACCTCCTACTCGATTTTATTTTTCGAATGTTACGGATCTGTTTCCTATGTTGTTGCCGTCGGCGAAAATGGATACCCGATAGGTTCCGGCGCTGAGGAACTCGTTGACGTCCCAATACAGCGTGACGTTCTGCTCTTCGCCTGTATATTCTATATCACGTTTCATGGAATATTCCAGATTCTTGTTCTCATAAGGGAAGGTGTGACCGTTGGTCAGTACTTCATTTGTTGGCTTCAGGATGCGCACATAAATGCTTTTCATTCCGGTTGGTGCCGTGATGTTCTTGGCAATGGTAAAGTTTACGACCAACTGTTTGGCATCTTTAATCTTGCGTGCGTTCTTGCCTCGTTTGTTTTTTGCGGTCATCGAAATGCCAGTGGCATCTAGTTGCGAGGCGATAGCCACCTTGTCGCTCAATGATTCTTTCTCGCTTTGTAGACTGGAAATGTGAGTCTGTGCCTGTGAATATTGTGCTTTGATTTGTTGGTTTTCTGTGGTCAGAGCCTGATTCAGACGATTCAGTGAGTCAATTTCCAGAATATACCCACGCATGATGGCACGTACGGTGGCCAATTCTTTTTTCAAACGTGCGATTTCTGCGGCATCGGTTGACTTGACACGTTTTAATTCTGCCAGCAACTCCTCGGTGCGCTGTTGCTCCTTGTCCAGTTGGGCGATGAGTGAATCATTGTTGATTTGCGTTTTCATTTCGTTGTATTGCTTGGCAAACTGGGCATATTCATTTTCCATTTCCCTTTTGTCCATTTCTGCCAATTTAATCATTTCATCGTGTTCCGCACTCTTTTCGTTCAATGAATAGATGAGATATCCAACACAGCCGCAGAGGATTGCTACTACGACGCTTGCAATTACAATGATCTTTTTCTTATCCATATATCTTAATATTTTATCGTTCTTGAAACATTCATTTTCAAAATCGCAAATATAATTCTTTTCTATTGAACCATTGCAAACAAATCTTATTTTTCCTTGGCGTTTTTAATATTATTTCCGTTGAATCGGCGTAATAAAGAAAATATATTCCGTTTTTATTAAAAAAACAAATTACTTTTTCCCCTTATTAAAAAAAACGTACCTTTGGAAACCTAAACATTCAACAAGGTTTATTAAGAGTACATCATTATAACACTATAAATTATGAAGAAACTGATCGGAAAACTTTCTCAGAGCAAGGCCGCTTTGTTGGCCATGGGAGTTCCGACCGGAGTAGTTCCTGCTGTAGCAGCTACAGCAGATACTTCTGTTTCGGTTCAGGAGAATGCCCAACAGTCTTTGAACATTGTGGGTGCACGTATGATTAACCCTACAACTTTGGAAATTCTTTATTCTAACGGAACTCGTATGAGTATGGATTTTTACGGAGAAAATATTTTCCGTATTTTCCAGGATAATCAAGGTGGTATCATCCGTGATCCGCAGGCAACCCCTGAAGCTCAGATTTTGGTGGATAATCCCCGAAAGGCAGTTTCTCAGGTTGAAGTGAGTGATCAGAACGGTGTTATTACCGTGCAGACCAAGGATGTAAAGATCGAATTGGACAAGAAAACCACTCTTTTCAAGGTCATCAATCTGAAAAGCGGTAAGGTGGTTGCCGAGTCTGTAGCTCCTGTTCAGTTTGAGAAAGGTCGTGTTACGGTTTCTTTGAAAGAACAGAACAAGGAATATTTCTACGGTGGAGGTGTACAGAATGGACGTTTTTCACACAAAGGCCAGGAAATTGAGATTGTGAACACCAATAACTGGACTGATGGAGGTGTGGCTTCTCCTACACCTTTTTATTGGTCAACCGAGGGATATGGTATCATGTGGCACACCTTCAAACCGGGAAAATATGATTTCGGTGCAGCTGAGAAGGGTAAGGTTGTTTTGCAGCATGACGAAAATTATCTGGATCTGTTCCTGATGGTGAACGATACTCCGGTTGCTTTGCTGAACGACTTCTATCAGCTGACCGGTAATCCGGTGTTGTTGCCTAAGTTCGGTTTCTACGAAGGACATCTGAACGCTTATAACCGTGACTACTGGAAAGAAGATCCAAAGGGTATTCTGTACGAGGACGGAAAGAAATATGTAGAGAGCCAGACCGATAATGGCGGTATCAAGGAATCATTGAACGGAGAGAAGAACAACTATCAGTTCTCGGCTCGTGCGGTGATCGACCGTTACAATGCTCACGATATGCCTTTGGGATGGGTACTGCCGAACGACGGTTACGGAGCTGGTTACGGTCAGACCGAAACTTTGGACGGTAATATCCAGAACCTGAAAGAATTTGGTGATTACGCTCGCAAGCACGGTGTGGAAATCGGTTTGTGGACTCAGTCAGACCTGCATCCGAAGGAAGGAATCAGTGCTCTGTTACAGCGTGACATCGTAAAAGAGGTACGCGATGCCGGTGTGCGTGTGCTGAAAACCGACGTGGCATGGGTCGGAGCCGGATATTCATTTGGACTGAACGGTGTGGCTGATGTCGGCCATATCGTGCCTTATTACGGAAACAATGCCCGTCCGTTTATCATCTCACTCGACGGTTGGGCCGGAACACAGCGTCATGCCGGTATCTGGACCGGTGACCAGACTGGTGGTGAATGGGAATATATCCGTTTCCACATCCCGACTTACATCGGCTCCGGATTGTCTGGCCAGCCGAACATCTGTTCTGATATGGATGGTATCTTCGGCGGAAAGAACGTGCCTGTAAATATCCGTGACTTCCAATGGAAGACCTTTACAACCATGCAGCTGAACATGGACGGATGGGGATCTAATCCTAAGTATCCGCACATCTTGGGTGAACCGGCAGCATCTATCAACCGCTGGTATCTGAAGATGAAGTCTGAGTTTATGCCTTATACCTATAGTATTGCCGAGGAGGCTATCGACGGCAAGCCAATCAACCGTGCGATGTTCCTGGATTATCCGAACGACTATACTTTGGGAACCGCAACCCGCTACCAGTTCCTGTACGGTCCGTCTGTGCTCGTAGCTCCTATTTATCAGAACACCGCTTCAGACGATAAGGGCAACGATGTGCGCAACGGTATCTATCTGCCGGAAGGCAAGTGGGTGGATTATTTCACCGGTGATGTTTACGAAGGAAATGTCATTGTCAACAATTTTGATGCGCCGATCTGGAAGTTGCCGGTATTCATCAAGATGGGAGCCATCATCCCGATGACCGCACCAAACAACAATCCTAATCAGATTGACAAGAAACTGCGTATCTACGACCTGTATCCATGCGGAACCACTACTTTCACAGAGTACGATGACGACGGTATCACCGAACAGTATAAGTTTGGCAAGAGCGCAACTACCAAGATCGTTTCAGAAGAGAAGGATGGTAAGGTTGTCGTTACTGTAGAGCCTACTCAGGGAAGTTTCGACGGAATGGAGAAGAACAAGGTAACCGTATTCCGCGTGAATGTAACCGCCCAGCCTAAGAAAGTTTCTGCGAAACTGGGTAAGAAGGGCGTGAAGCTGACCGAAGTTTCTTCTTTGGACGAATTCAACAAGGGAGAGAACGTATACTTCTATGAGGCAGAGCCGAACATGAACCAGTTTGCAACTGAGGGTTCTGAGTTCGCAGCCCAGAAGGTTATCAAGAATCCGGTGCTGCATGTGAAGTTGGCTGAAACAGACGTTACTGCCAATGCCGCAACTCTGGAAATCAAGGGTTATGTATTTGACACTACAAACAAACAATTGTCTCAGACCGGTGTTCTGACTGCTCCTAAGGCTCAGATTATCGAAGAGAATACTCAGGCATATACGCTGACTCCAAGCTGGGAGGAGGTGGCCAATGCCGACTATTACGAGATCGAGTTCAACGGCATGCTGTATTCTACCATTAAGGATACCCAGCTGTTGTTTGAGGATCTGGTTCCGGAAACCGCTTACAGCTTTAAGGTGCGCGCTGTGAACAAAGACGGCAAGTCTGACTGGACAACCGTTGAGGCTACCACCAAGTCTAATCCTCTGGAATTCGCAATCAAGGGTATCACTGCCGAGACTACCTGCGAGAACCAGGGCGGTCAGGGTGTAAACAAGTTGTTCGACTTTGACGAGAGTGCCGGCTGGCATACCAAGTGGGGTAAGGGCGAGGCTGTACCGTTTGATATGCTGATCGACCTGAACAGCATCAACCAACTCGACAAGTTCCAGTATATGTCTCGTCCGGACGGCGGAAACGGATGCTTGCAGGAAGGTACCGTTTACTATAGTATGGATAAAGTAAACTGGGTTGAGGCCGGAAAGATCCAGTGGGAAGCCGGTGGCACTCATGTGTTCGACTTTAAGGACAAGCCGACAGCACGTTATATCAAGTTGTCTATCACTAAGGCTGTGGGTAATTTTGGTTCTGGTCTGGAAATGTATGTATTCCGTGTACCAAACACAGACAGCCTGCTTCCGGGAGATATCAACCGTGACAATAAGGTAGACGAAAATGACTTGACTTCATACATGAACTATACAGGTTTGCGCAAGGGCGACGGTGATTTCGACTATGTAAGCATCGGCGACCTGAACCGCAATAACCTGATCGATGCCTTTGATATCTCGGCAGTAGGTATCAAGCTCGAAACCGGAGTAAGTAGCCGCAAGGTGGATCCGATTGCCGGAAAGGTAACCGTTATCCCATCAAAGAAGACTTACAATGCCGGAGAGGAAGTCCAGTTCATTGTGAAGGGAGAAGGCTTGAAGTCTGTCAACGCATTGAGCTTCGCATTGCCATATAATACTGATGAATTGGAATACGTAGGTGTAGACGCTACTGGCATGAAGGAGATGAAGAACCTTACTTACGACCGTCTGCACACCAACCGCCAGAAAGCATTGTATCCTACCTTCGTCAACCTCGGCGAGAAACCATATCTGGAAGACGGCGAGTTGATGGTGGTTAAGTTCAAGGCCAAGAAGAAGGTGACTATCGACATGAAGGCCATCGACGGTATGATTGTGGATAAGTATATGAACAGCTTGAAATTTTGATGTAAATCATTAATGTATACGAGGGGGATACCTTTAAAGTTAAAGACTTTAGGGCTTCCCCCTTCTTTTTTATAGGGAAACTTATTAGAAGGCAATTTCTGAGTCTGCTTTTTTATGGCTTCTTGTTTTTTTATTATAATTTTTTTCTTTTTGCAAAAGAAAGACTATATTTGTGAAGTCTGTTGTTCTTAATCTATATTTTACAATGGATTTTTGTTTAACTTTTAAAATTTAAAAACATGGAAGATTTTATTATGGTAGCTGTTGCGATCTTGGTTCTGATCTTTTTCTTGAAAAAAGGTAACAGCAGTTTGAATTCACCGATGTCTACATTGGTATTGACTCATTTTGAATACTTGGAAGAAGAAGGAAGAGATGAATTGGTTCGGATTTGTGGTCGTCAAAGTGGTTTTGTAGGATGGCTCTTGGTGCAGTTGAAATTAGGAGCAGAAACTACTTTGGTTGTTACCAAAAAAGAATTGTTAATCAAAAGCTCTAGTTTGTCTGGAGAGTTTCATTCTAATATGACTCTGAAGAATATTGCTAGTTCTCATTGTGGCTTTTATAAACCAATTGCTTACCTTATTTTAGGTATTGTATTCTTGATAGCGTCTTTGGTTGTAATGTTTGAAACATTCTGGATTGGTTTTCTGGTACTTATTGTTGCTGCTATCTTTTTCGGATTATATTATTTCAAGAAAATGATTCGAATTATGGTTCAGACAAAAGGAGGCGGAGTTTTCGGAATGTGTTTCTCACCTAGCTTTATCGAGGGTGTTAATGTGAATATAAATAAAGCGCAGGAAGTTGTAGCCTTGATCAACAGATATATGTTGCAGGAACAAGCTAAATAGAAGAAAATGAAAAAGACTCAATAAAAGTAGTAGGTCGCATTTTCTAAAAGAAATATTATAAATTGTAAGTTCTAATATAATAAAAGAGCCTTATCAAAGGCTCTTTTATTTTAATATAGAATACAAATTGCTGTATTATAGGCTTGTTTTTGTGTTTCTTTAATTTTTAGTTATCTTCATTTTAATAGAAATCGTTATTTCTTGCGTTTTCTTCTGCTCTTTACTTTTTCAACAGCATGGCTTACGATGTCCGGTTTGTTCTGGAAGCGGTTGCTGTAAGAAGAGTAGTCTGGGCGTATCCGTTCGTAAGTAGAATCTGTGAAGAGCGGACTGGTGATGATGTGGTCGGCCGTAGAACGGTTGCAGCAGAACACGATGTTCTCCACTCCAGCCAGTCGGGTCAGTGCCTTTACGTCCGTGTCATGTGGTTGCAGGGTCATCGGATCGGTAAAGAAGAACAGGTAATCTATTTCTCCATCTACGATGCGGGAACCGATCTGCTGATCACCACCTAATGGGCCTGATTTGAGCAGGGTGATATCCCATTCAATGTCGGGATGTTTTTCTTCGAGCGCCTTTTTGATGAGCGTTCCGGTTGTTCCGGTGCAATAAAATTTATGACCGATGAGGATTTCCGAGTTCCATAGAACCCACTCAATCATGTCTGCCTTCATGGCATCATGTGCCACCAGACCTATTTTTCTGACTACTTTTTCCATAATGAACTTAATTAAAAGTGATGTTTTATTAATAGAAATGGATTCAGATTCTGCTTCCACTTCTGTGACAAAGATAGTCTTTTTCTCGGATTCTTATGTTTATTTCTTGTTAAAAGCATGTTTGAGCGTGATTCTTTTTAATCATAATGATTGGAATGATTATATTTGCAATCGTTATGTATTGATTATTAATCTAACCAAGAAAAACATGAGTAAAAAGTTGAATCTCTTTAAAGCTTTGTTACTGCTATTGGGGTTTGTGTCTGCGAATTTGTATGCTGCAGTGCAACCCGGAAAAATGTATCGGGTGATACATGTAGAGAGTAACAAAGTGTTGTCCACGAATGGGGCAGTTGACAATGATGCAGCTCTTGTTCTTGCTGCTTCCGATGATGCTGATTTGTCGCAGGAATGGACTTTTGTGGAACACAGTGCAATGGATTCGGAGTATAGTATGATACATACTCTGTCTGGTAAGGCTGCTGATATGGCACCTACCCAAGGACATTTGGTCTTGTGGGATGCCAATGGAAACGAGAATCAGATTTTCAAAATCCGTGAAGTAGCAGGACAGGAAAATGTTTTTCAGTTCTGTAATGCGGCGAATCCGAGTCAGGTGTTGCTTCCGGCCGACAACGGACAGGTGTCCATGCAGTCTGCAGATGAGGCTGCTAAAAACAGTTATTTCCGACTGGAAGTTTTGGACAAAGAATTGATGCGCCCGATTGTCGGCCTTTATTACACACTGACACTTGATGGCAGCAGCAAGGCGTTGAGCAACCAAAAGAGCAGTCAAAATGAAACTCGGATCGTGGCAGAGCCTTTTGTTCAGGCTGATGCCGGGCAAATCTGGCTTATTTCGTTGGGAGAAAGCAGTTATATCCTGAACAATTCGCTTTATCCAAATATGGTGCTCGACATGGCTGTAGCTTTGAAAACGCCGCTTCAGTATGCCTTGGACAAGAAGAATGCCAATCAGAATATTTACTTTGAACAGGTTGGCGATGAGGAGGGTATTTATCGTCTTTACTGTCTGAATACCAATAAGAAATATTATATGAAGGCTAATGAGGATGGAACGACTGGTTTGACTGAGAATGCTGAAGATGCAGGAACGTCATTCCGTCTGACTGTGGCCGAAGAGCCGCAAATCGTTCGTGCTGATTGGGAGAATCAGGAGTTCTTTGAAGAAAACAAGGAGCCGGGACATGCCACTTACATGCCTTATGCTTCTACCGAAGCCCTGAAGGCAGATGCACGTTTCAAACAGGCATGGCTCACTCCGGAACGTGCCGAGTTCTTGGATTTGAACGGAACCTGGAAGTTCAAGATGGTGCCCGATACTTTGGATCGTCCCGGTCAGAATGATTTCTACGGTGACGAGGCGGATGTTACAGCCTGGGATGAAATTGATGTTCCTTCTTGCTGGGAGATGAAAGGATATGACAAGCCGATGTATATCAATGTGGAGTATGCTTTTTATGACAATCCTCCTTATGTGACCAATAAGGTTGAGGGAGTCGGTAACAATCCGGTTGGTTCCTACCGCAGAGATTTTACGCTCCCGGAAAATTGGACAGACAAACGTGTCTTTGTGCATTTTGAAGGAATCTACAGTGCTGCCTATGTTTGGGTAAACGGAAAGTATGTAGGTTATACCCAGGGTGCGAACAATGTGGCCGAATTTGATTTGACCGATTTTGTGCGTACAGGAAAGAACAACATCAGTGTGCAGGTGTTCCGCTGGTCAGACGGGTCTTATCTCGAAGGTCAGGATATGTTCCACATGAGCGGTATGCACCGTGACGTGTATCTGTTTGCTACTCCGAAGACATTTGTACGTGACCATTATATTACTTCAACTCTTGATGCTTCTGCCGGCTATCAGAATGGCTCGATGAATGTGGCTCTTTCTTTGGACAACCGTAGCAAAGAGGCCGGAACCAAGACTTATGAAGTGGAGTTGTGGGATGCCGACGGTAAACTGTTGGCCAGCAAGTCACAGTCGGTTACTTTTGCAGAAACAGATACAGAGAAGAATATCGATCTGACCTTTGACGGTCTGACGGGATTGCATCTGTGGTCAGCCGAGATTCCTTATCTTTATGACGTACTGGTGCGTCAGAAAAATCAGGAAGGTCAGGAAGAATCTGTCTTTGCTACCAAGTATGGTTTCCGTGATATCCGGATAACCGACGGATTGGTTTATGTCAATGGTAAGCGTGTATTCTTTAAAGGTGTGAATACACAAGATACTCATCCTTTGTATGGTCGAAGCATTGATGTGCCGACAATGCTCAAGGATATTGAGATGATGAAGCAGTCAAACAATAATACGGTGCGCACCAGTCACTATCCTCGTCAGGCCAAGATGAATGCCATGTTTGACTATTTCGGACTTTATGTTATGGATGAGGCGGATGTGGAATGCCATAAGAACTGGAACGACTTTAAGGAAAATGGCATCAGCAATGATCCTACCTGGAGAGCACAGTATATAGACCGTACCGTAAGAATGGTTTATCGCGACCGTAATCATCCTTCTGTTATCTTCTGGTCATTGGGTAATGAGTCGGCTACCGGTTCCAATTTTACGGCAACTTATCAGGCTACCCGTGCTCTGGATCCGCGCCCGATTCACTATGAAGGATGTACCTATGCCTGGAAAACCGATCAGTCGGATTTGCATTCCAAGATGTATCCTGATTTGAATTATGTGCGTACTTATGCGAATGCCAATAATGGCAATCAGCCATTTTTCATGTGTGAGTATGCTCATGCTATGGGTAATGCTGTCGGTAACCTGAAAGATTTTTGGGATTTGATTGAATCCAGTCGCTTTGGTATCGGTGGCTGTATCTGGGATTGGGTAGACCAGTCTATTTACGATCCGCAGGATATCAAGAATGGCACTTTGGAGAAGAACGGATTCAATTATTACCGTACCGGTTATGACTATCCGGGTCCTCATCAGGGTAATTTCGTGAACAACGGATTGATTACAGCCGACCGTGCCTGGACTTCCAAACTGACAGAAGTGAAACATGTATATCAGTATGTGAAATTCCTTTCCTTTAGCGAGCAGGACAAGGTGCTGAAATTGCAGAACAAATACAATTTCCTCAACTTGCAGACATTTAATCTGAAATATACTGTCTTGAAAGATGGTCACATTGTAGAAGAAGGTACAGTGGATATACCATCAGTTGCTCCGGACGCAGAGTGTAGTCTGACCATTCCGGTAAAGACAGATTATAAGGCTGGCAGCGAAGAATATATGATTGATTTTGCTCTTTGCTTTAAGGAAGCAACAACCTGGTGCGAGGCCGGTTATCCGATTGCCGACCAGCAATACGCTTTGAAAGAGCGTAGCAACAAGCTGCCTGCTGTCACCGGATTGAGCGAGACACTTGAGGTTAAAAGTGAGGCTGGCGGAGTGCTTGTGAGCAATCGTAACATCACCTTCCAGATTGGTTCCGACGGATTTATCCGTGAATGGACTGCCAAGGGAGTGCAGATGACCGGTGCAGGAAGCAAGAACCCTATTTACAGTAACATTCGTTGGATTGAAAATGAAAGTCCGTATGGAGAGCATCAGTTTGGAGACCGAACAGCACAAAACACTTCTTCACGTGTTTCTTACGGTACCAACACGGAATCAACAGTATGCTATATTACCGTCCGTGCAGAGAATGACAAATGTCCTTATGACGTAGTGTATACGGTATATAGCAATGGAGTAGTAGATATGAAGACAACCTTCCGTCCGAAAGCAAATGGATTGCGTCGTATCGGTATGGATATGACTTTGCCGGGAGGTTTTGAACAAGTGGCTTATTATGCACGCGGACCGTGGGAGAATTATGTGGATCGTCAGACAGGTTCATTCCTGGGTTATTATACAACTACTGTAAATGACATGTTTGAAAACTATACTCATCCACAATCAATGGGTAACCGAATGGATTTGCGTAGTCTGACTCTGGAAAATGAAGATAAAAAACAGAAGATTCATATTCAGACAGCCGGTCAGGTTTCTTTCAGTCTGTCACATTATGACCAGACACAGTATCTGACTCCGGAATTGCATCCTTGGGATTTGCAGGCTTCTGAAGATATCTATGCCACTTTTGACTATATGCAGCGTGGTATCGGTAATGGTAGTTGTGGTCCGGGTACTGAACCTGCTTACCAGTGTCCGTCATCGGGCTCTTATACCTATACACTCCGTTTCGAGGCAGAGAACGAAGACGAGCCTACTCACGTGGAAACCGTAGAAGCGGCCTTTGAGGATTGCAGCATTTATTATGATGAAGCCACTGAATCAGTTGTTTGTGCGGGTTTGCCAACAGAGAGCTTATCGGTTAGCTTGTATTGTCCAAGTGGTGTTTGTTTGTCCAGCCAAGGCAGTAATGGTGCATCACTGGTTACTTTGACTCTTCAGGGCTGTCCGAAAGGAAGCTACATCGTGGTATTACGCGGTGAACATGGAGTGCGCCAGCACAAATTGTTAAAGAAATAACCTTAGTGGACTAGTTCATAAAAAAGACACGCAAGGGGGTGAAATTCTTCCACTCTTCCTTGTGTGTCTTTTATTTTGTAATTATATAATTCGTTTTTGCTTTCATCTTAAGTAATATTGAGATTGATTTGGTTAAATAAGTATACTTCCTTATTGGGCATTGGGATAAAATCCGAATTCCGCCAAATGAAAGCGGTATGTTTTTAAAAAAAATCACTATCTTTGCAACGTTTTTAGAAAATGGCAAGTGCTGATGGGCAAATGGTTTACTGCAATGATGGCGCTCATGTTGTTCCTCCTACTTCAGGTATCAGACTATATGAGCTGCGCTCCGGAGAATCCGGAACGCCAGGAAGCAGTGGTCCGTTTTAACCGTCCCGAGCGCGAACAGACCTCCTGGTCGGCACCCCTTCCCGATTATGAGAAAGGCATCCGCCATATTCTTGCCAACAACTATGCCCAGCCGGTTTCTTCAGCAGGATGGGATGTCTGCCAGTGTAAGGACTGGAAGGCGAGCAAGTTTTTTTTGAATTCCTTACAGAATCATCATTTTATTCTGTGCCGGAAAGAGAATCTTTTCCGTCTTTATGAACCTCCGCTCGGTGACCGGGTGGTGGATTATTATGTATATAGGTTAAGAAAAATCCTGATTTGATTGTTTTCAGTATTTGTTTTCAGGAGTGATTCCGTCGTAAATTCCAATATGCGGCGGAACAGGATGTTTTGTATATCTATAAAATCTTATTTTTATGTTTTTTACTTTTTTAATTGTCGTGATTCTCACGGCTGTAGCTTTGGTTGTGCTGGCTATGACTGTGGCCCATCTGATTGGTCCGAAGTCGTACAACAAGCAGAAAGCGGAGCCATACGAGTGCGGTATCCCTACGCGTGGGCGTTCGTGGGTGCAGTTCCGTGTGGGCTATTATCTCTTTGCCATTCTGTTTCTGATGTTCGACATTGAGACCGTGTTTCTGTTTCCCTGGGCTGTCGTGGTTCAGGAAGTAGGTGCATACGGACTGATCAGTATCGCTTTCTTCCTATTAGTTTTGATTTTAGGCTTGGCATATGCTTGGCGGAAAGGAGCGTTGGAATGGAAGTAAAGAAAAAGACGGCCATACGCTCCATGCAGTATGACGAGTTCAAGAACAATGATTATCTGGAACAGATGGTGCGCGATCTGAATCGCGACGGAGCCGGCATCATTCTCGGATCGGTGGACGATCTGATCAACTGGGGCCGGAGCAATTCGCTGTGGTCACTTACCTTCGGAACGAGCTGTTGCGCCATCGAGTTTATGGCTCTGGGAGCCGCACGCTATGACATGGCCCGATTCGGTTTTGAGGTGACCCGTAACTCTCCCCGTCAGGCCGATATGATTATGGTGCTCGGAACCATCACCCACAAAATGGCGCCGGTGTTGCGCCGACTCTACGACCAGATGGCCGAGCCGAAATATGTGGTGGCTGTGGGCGGTTGTACCATCAGTGGCGGTCCGTTTCGCAAATCCTATCACGTGGTAAACGGTATCGATCAGATCGTGCCGGTGGATGTGTATATTCCGGGATGCCCTCCGCGCCCCGAAGCTTTCTACTACGGCATGATGCAGTTGCAGCGTAAAATCAAGGTGCAGAAGTTTCTGGGTGGCGTAAACCGTCAGGAAAAGAAGCCTAAGGATATGGACTCAAACGACTAAGACAAGATGACAGTTATAGAAAAAATACAGAAGATTTGTCCCGAGGCGCAGGTCAGCACTTCGGGCGATACCATCGTGACGGTGCCTTCCGATAGTCTGGCGGCAGTGGCCGAGGCACTCCGTAATGACGATCAGGAGCCGATGGACTATCTGCGTGACATTGTGGGAATGGACTGGAGCGAGGGACTCGGCGCGCTTTATTATCTGGAGAGCAGCAAGACCTATGGCCGCGTGGTGCTGAAAACCGTTGCCCGCGACCGTGATGAGGCCTGGTTGCCCAGCGTATGCCATTGGTGGCGCACCGCCGAGATCAAGGAGCGCGAAATCTACGACTTCTTCGGTATCCGTTTTATCGGTAATCCCGACATGCGCCGCATCTTTCTGCGTGAGGACTGGAAAGGTTACCCTCTGCGCAAGGATTACGACATGGATTCCAATCCGCTGAACATGGAGAACGAGGAGAACGCCGACGACACTGTGGAATATTACCTCAAGCCCGACGGCACGGTGGAGGGGCACCGCAATATTCTGTTCGACCAGAAAGACTTTGTAGTAAATATTGGTCCGCAGCACCCGTCAACCCACGGTGTGCTCCGTATGCGTACCTCGCTCGACGGTGAAACCATCAGCCGTATCGATCCGATTTTAGGATATATCCATCGTGGCATTGAGAAGATGAACGAGAGCCTGACTTATCCGCAGACACTGGCGCTGACCGATCGTCTGGATTACCTGAGCGCCCACCAGAACCGCCATGCGCTGTGCATGTGTATTGAGCAGGCCATGGGACTGGAGGTGAGCCGCCGTGTGCAGTACATCCGTACCATCATGGACGAGTTGCAGCGTATCGATTCACACCTGTTGTTCTACTCCTGTCTGGTGATGGATATGGGCGGACTGACTCCTTTCTTCTATGGATTCCGTGAAAGAGAGATGATTCTCGACATTTTTGAGGAAACCACCGGAGGACGTCTGATCCAGAACTACAACGTCATCGGCGGTGTGCAGGCCGACATTCATCCCACCTTCCAGCAGAAGGTGAAGGAGTTTATCAAGCATCTGCGCTCCGTCATCCAGGATTATCACAATATCTTCACCGGAAATGTGATTGCTACAACCCGTCTGAAGGGCGTGGGTATCCTCACCCGCGAGCAGGCCATTTCGTTGGGAGCAACCGGAGGAACCGGTCGTGCCGCCGGATGGGCCAACGATGTGCGCAAGCACCATCCGTATGCCCTTTACGGAGAAGTGGACTTCAAGGAAGTGCTCTACACCGAAGGTGACAGCTTTGCCCGCTATATGGTACGTATGGACGAGATCATGGAGTCCTGCCACATCATTGAGCAGCTCATCGACAATATCCCGGAAGGAGAGACACGCCTCAAGACCAAACCGATCATCAAACTGCCGGAAGGCAACTTCTCGGCATCGGTCGAAACCAGTCGAGGCGAGTTTGGCGTGATGCTCGAAAGTCATGGCGACAAGACTCCTTATCGTCTGCATTACCGTTCTACCGGTCTGCCACTGGTACATGCCATGGACACCGCCTGCCGCGGCAACAAGATTGCCGACCTGATTGCCATCGGCGGAACCATGGACTTTGTAATCCCCGATATTGACAGATAACCCAAAAATCCGAACGTTATGAACAATAATTCGTTTTTAGACTATTACAACATACAGGACCTCAACACGGCCATTCATGAAGCCCTGTTGAGCGTGATGCCCCAGTGGCTGGCCATCTTGCTGGAGGGACTGGCTGTGGGACTGCTCATCATCGTGCTTTATGCCGTGCTGGCCATTATCCTGATCTATATGGAGCGCAAGGTCTGCGCCCGTTTCCAGTGCCGTATCGGTCCGAACCGTGTCGGCGGAAAAGGCGGTCTGTTGCAGGTTCCGGCCGATGTGCTCAAAATCCTGACCAAGGAAATCATTTCCTTGAAAGGTTCCGACCGTTTTCTTTATAATCTGGCTCCTTTCCTAGTGATTCTGGCGTCTATCTTCACCTTCTCGTGTCTGCCTTGGAACAAGGGTGCCGAGATTTTGCGCATGAACATCGGAATCTTCTTTGTGCTGGCAGCCTCTTCTATCGGAGTGCTCGGTATCCTTCTGGCCGGATGGAGCAGTAACAGCAAGTACACCATCATCGGAGCCGTGCGAAGTGGTGCGATGATCATCAGTTATGAGCTGTCTATCGGTCTGACCGTGTTGACCATGGTGCTGCTCAGCGGTACGATGGACATTCAGAATATTGTGATGAGTCAGGACCGCATGTGGAACATCTTCCGCGGACATCTGCCGGCAGTTGCCGCATTTATCGTCTATCTGATTGCCGGTAACGCCGAGGCCAACCGTGGCCCGTTCGACCTGGCCGAGGCCGAGCAGGAGCTGACAGCCGGATACCACACCGAGTACTCCGGTATGCACTTCGGATTCTTCTATCTGGCCGAGTACCTGAACCTGTTCATCACCAGCGGTATTGCCGTAACCCTGTTCCTGGGCGGATGGATGCCCCTCCACTTCCCCGGACTGGACGGTTTCAATGCCGTGATGGACTATATCCCGGGTGTCATCTGGTTTGTGAGTAAGACCTTCCTGGTGGTATTCCTGCTCATGTGGATCCGCTGGACCTTCCCCCGTCTGCGTATCGACCAGGTGCTTACTCTGGAATGGAAATACCTGATGCCGCTGTCTTTGCTGATCCTGCTGATCATGACCGTGTGCGTCGTATTTGGAATAACCCTCTAAAATGATGGAACGATATGAGTAATTTCAGTGAATATATTCAGGGCTATGTGCAGGGCGTGAAAAGCTTGCTCATCGGTATGCGTACCTCAATGAAAGTGTTCTGCCAGAAGCCCGTTACGGAACAGTATCCCGAGAACCGTCACACCACGCTGCACATTCCCGAGCGCCATCGCGCGCGCCTGGTCATGGTGCACGACGAGGAGAACCATCATCACTGTGTGGCCTGCGGTATTTGTCAGATGGCATGTCCCAACGACACCATCAAGGTAGTTTCCGAAACCTATGAAGATGAGGACGGCAAGAAAAAGAAACGTCTGGTGCGCTACGAATATGATCTGGGTGCCTGCATGTTCTGCCAGTTGTGCGTCAATGCCTGTCCGCACGACGCCATCCGCTTCTCCAATGATTTTGAGAATGCCGTGTTCCAAAGAGAGAAACTTTATATGGTGTTAAACAATGAGGGCTCATCCTGTGCCCCTAAAAAATAAAGATTATGGACATATCACTATTAGACATCGCATTTTATGTCGTTGCGGCAGTCATCATCTTCTTTTCGGTGATGGCGGTCACCACAGGTCGTATTGTCCGTTCGGCCACCTACCTGTTGTTCGTGCTTTTCGGCACCGGTGGTATCTATTCCATGTTGGGATATACTTATCTGGGCGCCGTGCAGCTCATTGTCTATGCCGGCGGTATTGTGGTGCTTTATGTCTTTTCCATTCTGCTCACCCAGTCCGACCGCAATATGCGCTATAAGATTCCGTTGGCCAAGTTCCTGACGGTGTTGCTAACCTGTCTGGTGGGTGCGGGACTGGTCATCTTCTTGCTCGTGAGCAATCACTTTGCTCTGGTTACCATTCCGCAAGGCGTGGAGCTTCCGGCCACAGAGATCGGTCATGCCCTGATCGGAGCCGACAAATATCAGTTTGTACTGCCGTTTGAGGTGGTGAGTGTGCTGTTGCTGGCCTGTATGATCGGAGCCATCATGATTGCACGGAAACAGAAATAAAAACAAAGACATAGATTTATGGAAATACATGTTATACACTATCTGATTGTCAGCACCGTGATGCTGTTCTGCGGCATTTACGGTTTCTT
Organism: uncultured Paraprevotella sp.; assembly: GCA_944321345.1. Classification (GTDB taxonomy): domain Bacteria; phylum Bacteroidota; class Bacteroidia; order Bacteroidales; family Bacteroidaceae; genus Paraprevotella. The sequence continues at coordinate 54,476 of CALUKY010000011.1, read as the reverse complement.
CACCCGCAAGAATCTGCTGGCCATCCTGATTTCCGTGGAGTTGATTCTCAATGCCACGAACATCAACTTTGCCGTGTTCAACCGTTATTTGTATCCCGACGCGCTCGAAGGTCATTTCTTCAGTCTGTTCGGCATTGCCATTGCAGCAGCCGAAACCGCTGTGGCTATTGCTATCATCATTAATGTGTATCGTAATGTGAAGCACGTACTGACCGATGACATCAACGAACTGAAAGGATAACCAATCTGAACTGCTAATTGTAAAAACAATATGGAATATACAATATTAATTCTCGCCCTGCCCGTTCTGAGCTTCCTGCTTCTGGCCCTGGCCGGCATGAAAATGTCGCACCGGTTGGCCGGTACTATCGGAACTCTGGTGCTGGGTGTGGTGGCTGTGCTCAGTTATCTCACAGCCTACCAGTATTTCAGTGCGCCCCGTATGGCGGATGGAACGTATGCCACACTGATTCCTTATCATATTACCTGGCTGCCCTTCACCGAGACCCTGCACATTGATATGGGTATTCTGCTTGATCCGATTTCGGTCATGATGCTGGTGGTCATCTCTACCGTGAGCCTGATGGTGCATCTTTATTCCTTCGGTTACATGAAGGGGGAGCGCGGTTTTCAGCGTTACTATGCCTATCTGTCGCTGTTTACCTTTTCCATGCTCGGTCTGGTTGTCGCTACCAATATCTTCCAGATGTATGTGTTCTGGGAGCTGGTGGGTGTTTCTTCCTACCTGCTGATCGGTTTCTATTATACCAAACCGGAGGCGATTTCCGCTTCAAAGAAAGCCTTTATCGTGACTCGTTTTGCCGATTTGGGCTTCCTGATCGGTATTCTGATTTATGGATACTACATGGGCACCTTCACCTTTACTCCCGACCAGCAGATGCTGATGCAGGGAGGCATGATGCTGCCTTGGGCACTGGGCCTGATGTTTGTGGGCGGTGCCGGTAAGAGCGCCATGTTCCCGTTGCACATCTGGCTGCCCGATGCCATGGAAGGTCCTACTCCGGTGTCCGCTCTGATCCATGCCGCAACCATGGTGGTGGCCGGTGTCTATCAGGTGGCCCGCATGTTCACGTTGTATATGGGCTATGCTCCCGAAACCATTCACATTGTGGCCTATGTGGGAGCCTTCACCGCTTTCTATGCCGCAGCCGTAGCCTGTGCGCAGAGCGATATCAAGCGTGTACTGGCATTTTCTACCATTTCGCAGATCGGTTTCATGATGGTGGCTCTGGGTGTCTGTACTTCGGCACACCCGCACGAAGGCGGACTGGGCTATATGGCTTCCATGTTCCATCTCTTTACACACGCCATGTTCAAGGCACTGCTCTTCTTGGGAGCCGGTTGCATTATCCATGCCGTACACAGCAACGAGATGAGCACCATGGGAGGCTTGCGCAAATACATGCCCATCACCCACTGGACTTTCCTGATTGCCTGTCTGGCCATCTCCGGTATACCTCCGTTCTCCGGCTTCTTCTCCAAAGACGAGATCCTGACCGCCTGCTTCGCGTTCAGCCCGGTTATCGGATGGGTAATGACCGTCATTGCCGGTATGACCTCTTTCTATATGTTCCGTTTGTACTACTGCATCTTCTGGGGCAAGGAAAACAAGGAACTGCATGCTGCCCACACGCCGCATGAAAGTCCGCTCACCATGACCCTGCCGCTGATGATTCTGGCAGCCATCACCTGTGTGGCCGGATTCATTCCTTTCGGACATTTCGTTTCTTCCAACGGAACCTCTTACGACATCCACCTCGACTGGAGCGTGGCCGGAACCAGCATTGTCGTGGCTCTGATTGCCATTGCCCTGGCCACCTGGATGTATCTCCGCGAGGATCAGCCTGTGGCCGATGCCCTGCAGCGCACTTTCCCGAAGCTGCACCGTGCCGCCTACAAGCGTTTCTACATGGACGAGCTGTGGCTCTTCGTGACCAAAAAGATTATTTTCCGCTGCGTATCTGCTCCGCTTGCGTGGTTTGACCGTCATGTCATTGACCAGTTCCTGAACTTCCTGGCTTGGGCCACCAATGCCTTGGGAGAAGAGGTACAGCCGTTGCAGAACGGTCGCATCCAGACCTACACCCTGTGGTTCCTGGGCGGAATTGTTGTATTAACTCTTATGCTGTTACTCGTATGAATATATTAAGTCTTTTTGTATTGATACCCCTGCTCATGCTGCTCGGCCTCTGGATCAGCCGCAGTGTGAACCAGGTTCGCGGAGTGATAGTCTGCGGTTCGTCCGCCCTGCTCCTTCTGGCCGCCTGGCTGACCTATACCTATGTGACCGTGCGTCAGGGCGGAAACACCCAGGAGATGCTCTTTACCGACAGTGTCAGTTGGTATGCTCCCCTGAACATCTGCTATTCGGTAGGCGTGGACGGTATTTCGGTGGTGATGCTTCTTCTGAGTGCCATCATCGTGTTTACGGGAACCTTTGCTTCCTGGAAGATCCAGCCGATGACCAAGGAATATTTCCTTTGGTTCACCCTTTTGAGTATCGGAGTGTTCGGATTCTTCATCTCTACCGACCTCTTTACCATGTTCATGTTCTATGAAGTGGCCTTGATTCCGATGTATCTGCTCATCGGCGTGTGGGGTAGCGGAAAGAAAGAATATGCCGCCATGAAACTGACACTGATGCTGATGGGCGGTTCCGCATTCCTGCTGATGGGTATTCTCGGTATCTACTATGGTTCCGGAGCTACCACCATGAACTTGCTGGAACTGGTGAAACTGCACATTCCGACAGAAATGCAGCGCATTTTCTTCCCGATGATCTTTGTGGGATTCGGTGTGCTGGGTGCTTTGTTCCCCTTCCATACCTGGAGCCCCGACGGTCATGCTTCCGCGCCGACCGCTGTATCCATGCTCCATGCCGGAGTATTGATGAAACTGGGAGGCTACGGCTGTTTCCGCATCGCCATGTATCTGATGCCTGAAGGAGCTGCCATCTGGGGAGACTTCTTCCTGGTGCTGACCACCATTTCCGTGGTTTACGGTGCTTTCAGTGCGGTGGTACAGACCGACCTGAAATATATCAACGCCTACTCTTCCGTGAGTCATTGCGGTCTGGTGCTCTTCGCCCTGCTGATGATGACCCGTGTGAGCTGCACCGGAGCCATTCTGCAAATGCTGAGCCACGGATTGATGACCGCCCTGTTCTTCGCCCTTATCGGTATGATCTACGGCCGTACGCACACCCGTGATGTGCGTGAGCTGAACGGACTGATGAAAATCATGCCGTTCCTAGCTGTGGGCTATGTCATTGCCGGTCTGGCCAACTTGGGATTGCCGGGCCTGAGCGGTTTCGTGGCCGAGATGACCGTGTTTGTCGGTTCCTTCCAGAATGCCGACCTGTTCCACCGTGTATGTACCATCATCGCCACGATGAGCATTGTCATCACCGCCGTGTATATCCTGCGCGTGGTCGGAAAGATCCTGTACGGCACCTGTAAGAATCCGGAGCATCTGAAGCTGACCGACGCCACCTGGGACGAGCGCTTTGCCGTGATCTGTCTGGTGGTTTGCGTTGCCGGTCTCGGTCTGGCCCCATATTGGGTGAGCAATGTGATCAGTGAGAGTGTAGAACCGATTATTTCACAAATCATACCTTAAAAGAAAATGGATTTAGCAACTATCTTACATATGCAGCCGGAGGTGATGCTTTCCTTCATTATCATCATCCTTCTTTTGGGCGACCTGATTATCCGGCAGCCCAACCACCGCATCTTTCAGTTCATGGCATTCGGACTGCTGGTGGTGCACATCGCATCCAATCTGACGATTTCCGATGAGGTGCTGTTTGGCGGCATGTATCATTCCACTCCGATGGCTTCCGTGGTGAAGACCATCCTTACGGTGGGTACCCTGCTCGTGATACTTCAGGCCGGTCCGTGGATCCGTCGCGAAGACACACGTCACAAAGCCGGTGAGTTTTATCTGCTCACGTTCAGTACCCTGCTGGGAATGTATTTCATGGTGAGCGCCGGCAGCTTCCTCATGTTCTATGTCGGTCTGGAACTGGCCAGTATCCCGATGGCCTGTCTGGTGGCCTTTGACAAATACAAGCATCACAGTGCTGAGGCGGGAGCCAAGTTCATCATGAGCGCCATGTTCTCTTCCGGACTGATGCTTTATGGTCTTTCGCTCATCTACGGTACTGTGGGTACCATGTACTTTGCCGATATCGAGAATGCCCTGACCGGCACTCCGCTTCAGATCATGGCCATGGTGTTCTTCTTTGCCGGACTGGGCTTCAAGTTGAGTCTGGTGCCATTCCACATGTGGACCCCCGACACCTATCAGGGAGCGCCTACTCCGATCAGTGCCTACCTGTCTGTCATCTCAAAGGGAGCCGCAGCCTTTGCGCTGATGAACATCCTGTTGCGCGTGTTCGGTCCTATGGTAGAGGACTGGAGTCTGCTGCTGAGTGTAGTGATTGTGGTGACCATTACCGTGGCTAACCTCTTTGCCATCCTGCAGAGCGACCTGAAGCGCTTCATGGCCTACAGTAGTATTTCTCAGGCCGGTTACATCATGCTGGCTGTGCTGGCTGGCGACGAGCAGGGAATGGCCTCACTGGTTTATTACATCGTGGTATATATCGTGGCCAATCTGGCCGTGTTCGGAGTGATCACCAATGTGGAGCAGCACACCGGCGGACTGGTGGACCGTGAGGCTTACAACGGACTCTACAAGACCAATCCGCGTCTGACACTGGTCATGACACTGGCCCTGTTCTCACTGGCTGGTATCCCGCCGTTTGCAGGATTCTTCAGCAAGTTCTTTGTGTTTGCTTCCGCCTTCCATCAGGGCTATTATCTGGTGGTATTCCTGGCGTTGGTCAACACAATCATCTCGCTGTACTACTATTTACTCATCGTGAAGGCCATGTACATCACGCCGAACGATTCTCCCGTGCCGACTTTCAAAAGCGGTCCGCTGAGCACCGTTTGTCTGACCGTTTGTGTGGCCGGCATCGTGATGCTGGGACTGTGCAGCGGAGTGTATGAGCTGCTGCAACATGTGGCAAACTTGTAAAAACCGTTGTGAACGATACAAAAAAACTCCGGAGCACGTCAGAGCGTGCTCCGGAGTTTTTTTGTATCATTTTCCTGAGGAATGAACTATTGAATGAAAATCTTATTCAGGAGGTCCTGCGGGATGTCTGCCTGCATACGGATCAGCGTATAACGGTCCTTATTGTCGTAGACTAAGGTATAGTCACGGTTTCCTTTTTTATAGACCGATATATTTCGGTCACCTTTATTGATTTGCATCAGTACCTTATAGTCCGATCCCGGAATCTTTTCCCGGATAACTCCTAGTGCGCTCTGCTTTTCTTTCCAAGAGTCTTTCTGTTCCTCTTCCTGTCTCTTTTCCTGAGCCTTTCTCAGTTTACGGATGACTCTGCGCTTTGTGGCCGAAAGATATTCTATAGTATACACACCCGTCCAAGGCAGACTTGATAAATTGATGTCTGGATTATTAATATTCTTCCAATTGGGGTCGCGCATCAGCTCCTGTGTGTAGTAAAAAGATTCAATGCCTGATACCTGAGACATTTTTTTATAAAGTTCACTCTGTGCCTGTGTGGTCAATGAAGCAACCAACGCGCAGACAATCAATGCAATTTTTTTCATGGTCATATTGTCTTTAATATTAAGTTATAGTCACAAAAATAAAGTATTTTATAGGAAAATGCAATAAAAAGTGATTTTATTCCTGCTTTTGTTTGCATTTATCAATAATAATGACGATTATTGCATATCGCTTATGATGAGCCATAAAACTAAATAGACTTAGAATATTTCATACAAATTTGATAAAACAGGTTTCTCACTGTCTCGGATAGTATATCATTATTATTCTCTATGACGGATTTTTTTCTATTATATTGATGCAGTGAGCCACAAACACATACTATGGTGCGTATCTCGACAAAAGCCGGAGCCGCAGATACTTTTCCTTTATAATCCGGTCAATACTAATCCCTTAAAAAACACGAGTTATGAAAAAGACAAATTTTAATCCAGGACCTTCTATTCTTCCTAATGAAGTAATTCAAAATACTGTTCAGGCAGTGGCAGATTTTCAGTGTTCAGGACTTTCTTTATTGGAAATCAGTCATCGTTCCCGCGAGTTTATTGCTGTGATGGACGAGGCGGTGGCCTTGTTTCGTGAGTTGCTCTCTATTCCGTCCGGTTATTCTGTTCTTTTTATGGGAGGAGGTGCCAGTATGCAGTTCTGCATGGTGCCCTACAATTTTTTGGAAACGAAGGCAGCCTATCTGAATAGTGGAGTATGGGCTAAAAAAGCACTGAAAGAGGCTCGTCTTTTTGGCGAGGTGATTGAAGTGGCTTCTTCAGAAGCGGATGGATATACTTATATTCCCGATAATTATCAGGTGCCGGAAGATGTTGATTATTTCCATATTACAACAAACAATACGATTTACGGTACAGAGTTACATGCTGATCCTCAGGTTGGGGTACCTCTTGTAGCCGATATGTCTTCTGATATATTTTCCCGGCCGGTAGATATTTCTCGTTACGATTGCATTTATGGTGGAGCTCAGAAAAATCTCGGTCCGGCAGGAGTGACTTTTGTGATTGTTCGTGATGAGGCCTTAGGTAAGGTTCATCGTCCGATTCCTACCATGTTGGATTACCGTACTCATGTCGAAAAAGGTTCTATGTTCAATACTCCGCCCGTATTACCTGTTTATACCGCTTTGCAGAATCTGAAATGGCTGAAGCGGGAAGGAGGAGTGACAGAAATGCAGCGTCGGGCAAAGGTCCGTGCGGAAATGTTATATAGTGAGATAGAGCGGAATAAACTGTTCCGGGCTACTGTGACCCGTGAGAAAGACCGTTCGTTGATGAATATCTGTTTCGTGATGTCTGATGAGTACCGTGATCTGGAAGCGGATTTTCTGGCGTTTGCTTCAGAACGGGGAATGGTGGGCATTAAGGGACATCGTTCCGTAGGCGGATTCCGTGTTTCATGTTACAATGCCATGCCGATAGAGGGAGTACGCGATCTGGTGCTTTGCATGAGAGACTTTGAAAAGAATCATTAATGTTTCATTGTAGTAGGTTATGAGAATTTTGATAGCAACAGAAAAGCCGTTCACCGCTGATGCCGTGAACCGCATAGAGGAAAAGATAGAACAGGCAGGACATGATTTCGTTCTGTTGGAAAAATATACAGAATCCGGTCAGCTCTTTGATGCCGTGAAAGAAGCTGATGCTTTGATTGTACGTAGTGACCGTGTGGATGAACAGCTCTTCGAGCATGCTCCTAATCTGAAGGTTGTAGTACGCGCCGGTGCCGGATATGATAATATTGATCTGGATGCGGCCACAAAGCATGGCGTTGTAGCTATGAATACTCCTGGTCAGAATGCCAATGGAGTGGCAGAGCTGGTGTTTGCCATGATGCTTATGTCCTATCGTCATTTTATGAAAGGAAGTAGCGGACATGAGTTGAGAGGCAAGCGCATCGGAGTGCATGCCTACGGCAATGTGGCCTGCAATGTGGCCCGAATAGCCAAGGGTTTTGATATGGAAGTCTTTGCCTATGATGCCTATTGTGCTCCCGAGAAGATGAAGCACGATGATGTAGTTATGGTCAGCAGCCGGGAAGATCTGTACCGCTATTGCGACATTGTATCCATTCATGTGCCTCTGACCGAAGAAACCCGCCGGTCTGTAGATTTTGACTTGATGAATCTGATGCCTCATGATCCTTTACTTATCAATACGGCCCGTAAGGAAGTGATGAACGAAGAAGACCTTCTCCGACTGATGACGATCCGTCAGGATTTCTGTTATATGACTGATGTGATGCCCGGACTGCATGAACAATTGAGCTCAGAATTTGGTGACCGTTATTTTTCTACTCCCAAAAAGATGGGAGCGCAGACCGCTGAAGCTAATTTGAAAGCCGGAGTGGCTGCCGCAGATCAGATTATTGAATTCTTCCGTACGGGAGATGACCATTTCCGGGTAAACTAATTCCATGAGTTGTTCTATGAATACCATACAGAGTCCTGAGACAGACCGTTATGTACTGGTGCTATTGGCGAAAGAAGAACAGACCGTATTCTGGCTACCGATACTGGAATTGCTGGAACACTATGGTTTGTATCTTCTTTCGCAACGTTCTCTGATCTTACCAGATAGAGAAAAGGATATGTTCTCCGTGCCTGATTTGCGGGCTTGGGAATTGCTGCTTGGCGGCAGTCCATCAAATTTGTCGTTTTTGCATCAGGATTTGATCCGATATAGCCAATTGTATGAGATCGATATGTCCTTGCAGTCCGATACGGATTATCGTACTCCCAAAAAGCTGGCTTGCTTTGATATGGACTCCACTTTGATAAAGACCGAAGTGATGGATGAACTGGCAGAATGTGCCGGTGTCGGAGCCTATGTACGCCAGATTACAGAACGTGCCATGAACGGAGAGTTTGATTTTAAGGAGAGTTTTCGTCAGCGCTTGCGGCTATTGCAGGGATTGGATGAGCATGTGTTGCAGGAGATTGCCGACCGTTTGCCGTTGATGGACGGTCTGAAGACACTTCTGCAAGGATTGAAGCGACATGGATGTAAGGTGGCCATTCTTTCTGGCGGTTTTACTTATTTTGCGCTTCGATTGAAAGAGAAGTTCCAGTTGGATTATGTATATGCTAATCAACTGGAAATCCAAGAAGGAAAACTTACCGGAAGACATTTGGGTGATATTGTGGACAGCTCTCGAAAAGTTGCTTTATTGAAGGATTTGGTCCGAAAAGAACAGATTTCCATGAGCGAAACACTTGCCGTGGGAGATGGCGCCAATGATTTGGCCATGCTTCAGACCGCTGGATTGGGAGTTGCTTATCACGCCAAGAAAAAAGTGCGGGATCATATTCCGCAGTCTATCAATATTACGGGTTTGGACGGGATTTTGTATTTCTTGGGATATTCTCCTGTTGCGCTGTGATTTTTTACAGGTAGTTATTAAGAAAACGCTTTGATTCTTTCCTTTCTCCCAAAATACTTTTAATTTTGACTTGATTTTCAAGTTTAAACCATAGGAATATTTTCAAACGAGTCCTGTACTGTTTGAATGATGTTGCGTCTGTCGGTTTTTACTTTGCCATCAGTAATAAATTACTTTGCCGCAAGTAATGGATTACTTGCCTGTCGGTAATTTCAAAACATCACATACTTTAAGAATCATAATGGAAAGAATTGTAAAAAAAAGTCTGATTGCGGCCTTATATCTGTTTAGTCTGAATGCAACTCAATCCCGTGCTCAAAATCCGGAACAGCATTCCGATACCGCCTTTCAAGTGAAAGGAGTGCTTTTTGACTCCCTGTTACAGGAAAAAGAACCCTATGCCACCATTCGGGTGGTGCGTCCCGAAGCTCCCGAAAAAGTAGTGCGTATGGCCGTGACTGGTCTGGACGGAACTTTTCAGTTTTCTCTTCCTGAAGAAGGAAACTATCGTATTTCCATCTCTTCGATGGGAAAGCGCACTCTTGTCCGTGAGTTTACCTGTACCGCCTTGCAGAAAGAGATCGATTTAGGAACGCTTTACACTTCAGAAACAGCGGAGGTGTTGAAAAATACCGAGGTTGTGGCACAGAAACTTCTGGTCAAGGCCGAGATTGACCGGTTGACCTACAATGTAGAGGATGATCCCGACGCACAGACCAATACCACGCTGGAAATGCTCCGCAAGGTGCCTTTAGTAACTGTAGACGGCGAAGACAACATTCAGGTAAATGGTTCGGGAAGTTTCAAGGTACATGTAAACGGAAAGCCGAATACTCTGATGAGCAATAATCCGAAGGAAGTTTTGCGCAGTCTGCCGGCGAGTACCATCAAGCGTATTGAGGTGATTACTGATCCCGGTGCCAAGTATGATGCCGAGGGTGTGGGCGGTATTCTGAATATTGTGACTACAGATGCCCGGATGCAGGGCTATAATGCCACATTGGGACTACAGGCACGCAATACGGGATTGGGTGGTAACGCTTATGTCACGGCACAGGTGGGAAAGTTTACCGTAAGCGGCAACTATTCTTATACCTATCACAATACTCCAACCGGATATAATACCAGTGAGCGCGAAGACTTCACTTCTGAGGAGTTCCGGTATCTGCTTCAAGACGGAACCTTCAAATCAGACGGCTCCTTTCAGTTTGGAAGTCTGGAGGCCAGTTACGAGATCGACACCCTGAATCTGATCACCCTATCGGCCAATATCTTCGATGGGGGATATTCTGCAGATGGAAATACCTTGACTCAGATGAGGCGGACCGACCAGACCGAGCGTTATCGTTACCGGATGCTGACCGACGCACAGAACGGTTGGATGAGCTTGGGGGTGAATCTGGATTATCAGCATACGTTCCGCAAGCCAGGAGAATATCTCACTCTGTCCTACAAGCTGAACGCATCACCTAATGAAAATGAGACGGAGACCCGTTATGGAGAAATCGTAGATGTACCTTATGCCCTCAGGCGGCAGTCGTATGACAACAAGGCCCATACATCTGAACATACCGCTCAGGTGGACTATGTGCTTCCGGTTAATGAAATGCACTCTTTTGATGCCGGAATGAAATACATTTACCGTCTGAACAGCAGCGACAGCCGGTCATTGGAGGAGGACGACCATGGGGTAATGGTAGAGCAGGAACAACCCACCTCGCAGTACGAGCAGGGACAGAACATTCTGGCTGCTTATTCTGATTATCAGCTCAAATGGAAACAGATGGGGTTGCGCGCCGGCATGCGCTATGAGCGTACGTTCATGAATGTGGAATATGCCTTACAACCCGAACGCGACTTTCAGGCCGGTTTCAACGACTGGGTGCCCAGTGTGAATCTGTCCTATATGCTGAGCCAGACTTCTACCTTGCGGCTCAATTATAACATGCGCATCAACCGTCCCGGAATCTGGTATCTGAACCCTTTCCGTGACACTAGTAATCCGATGTCTGTACGGTATGGTAATCCCGATCTGGATACTGAAAAAGCACATATCGCCGGACTGTCCTACAGTTACTTCTCTGCAAAATTCAGTATAAATGCCAATTTGTCCTACCGTTATGTAGGTAACGGCATCGAGTCCTATTCGTTTATGAACAAAGGAGTGCAGGAAACCACTTACGGTAATGTGGGAAAAACTCATCAGACAACACTTTCTGTGTGGGCCAACTGGAATCCAGGAAGCAAGACCCGTCTGTCGGTGAATCTGTCCGGAGTGCATTCCGTGTTGCATAGTGCGCAACTGTCTGCGGATAATCGTGGTCTTTCCGGTAATCTCTTCCTGAATGCGCAGCAAACTTTGCCTTGGGACTTGCGCTTGAGTGCATTTGGAGGAGGCAGCACTCCGCGACAGACCTTGCAAGGCGAAGGGGCTTCTTATTACTTCTACGGCTTGAATCTGAGCCGTTCGTTCCTGAAAGAAAAACGCCTGAGTGTGTCCTTGTATGCCAATAATTTCTTGAACAAGTATCAGACCACAACTCATGAAACGCTTACGGAAACTTTTCGGTTGCAGAGTAAGAGCAAATACTCGGCCATGAATTTCGGTTGCAGTGTGAGCTGGCGTTTTGGTGACCTGAAGGCACAGGTAAAAAAGACTGAGCGCAGCATACAGAATGATGATGTGAAGAGTGGAGGAAATAATGTTACTTCAGGTAATGAGAATCCACAAAGCCGTTGAGAATGCAACGTTAAAAAAGAATAATCGTTTTTTGAAAGATTTTTCATATAATCTTTGTTTCTCCAAAAAATGTGTATATTTGGCAATTATTACCAAAAGATTAATACCTAGTTATCATGAAGCATTTTTTACCCTTTAGTATGTTGCTCGCAGGAGCAGCTCTTCCTGGTAGCGCATTTGCGCAGGAAACCAGACCGGATTTAACTCCTTCTCAAGAGCATCCGAACATCATCTTGTTTTTGGTAGACGATATGGGATGGCAGGAAACGTCTGTTCCTTTTTACAAAGAAGAAACTCCGTTGAACCGCCGTTATAAAACTCCAAATATGGAGAAGATGGCCGAGCAGGGTGTGAAATTTATGCAGGCATATGCTTGTGCCATTTCTTCACCAACCCGTTGTAGTCTGATGTCCGGTATGAATGCGGCACGTCATCGTGTTACCAACTGGACTCTGAATTACAATACGAAAACAGATGCAGGTAGTAGTGTGATCAATCTTCCGGATTGGAACTATAACGGAATCCAGCCGGCAGCAGTGGCTACGGATCATGATTTGGATAATGGAACTCCGATTACTTCTTTCCCAGAGATATTACAAAATGCGGGATATTATACAATACATTGTGGAAAAGCGCATTTCGGCTCTTTGACTACATCTGGTGCTGATCCTGAGAATTTTGGTTTTGATGTGAATATTGCTGGTGGAGCGAATGGAGGTCCAGGAAGTTATTTGGCTGAGAATGAGTATGGTTCAGGTAGCTTCCACGTGTCAGGATTAGAAGATTATTATGGAACCGGAACTTTCTTGACCGAAGCTTTGACCCAAGAGGCACTTAAAGCAATTGAGAAGCCAATCAATGAGAACAGACCTTTCTATCTGTATATGTCTCATTATGCAATCCATTCTCCGTATGATCCGGACACTCGGTATACCGGTAATTATACCAATTATTTTGATGAGCAGCTTCAAGCGAATTTGAACACTCAGGAAATTAATCATGCCGCTCTAGTTGAAGGTATGGATAAGAGTTTGGGCGACATCATGAAATATCTGGAAGATCGTCCGGAAGTAGCAAAAAATACCGTGATCTTGTTTATGGCCGATAATGGCGGACAGGCTGTTTCTGTGCGTCAGGGTCGCGCTAATTACGATCAGAACTGGCCGGCACGTGGCGGTAAGGGATCTGCCTACGAAGGTGGTGTCCATGAGCCGATGATGCTCTATTGGCCAGGTAATACCAATATTAAACAAGGTTCTGAGAATCATAGCCGTATTATGATTGAGGACTTCTTCCCGACCATTTTGGATCTGGCTGGCGTGAAGGATTACGAAACAGTACAGAAAGTAGACGGTAAGAGCTTTGCCGACATTCTGCGTGATCCGACTATCGAACGTACAAGAACCAATATATGGCACTTCCCGAACCTGTGGGGTGAAAGTCAGAATACTGCGGAAGGTTACGGTGCTTATTCAGCCATTTTGAAGGGTGATTATCGTATGATCTACTTCTGGGAGAGTCAGGAAAGAAGATTATATAATATCAAGGAAGATATTGGTGAGACAAATAATCTGGCAAAAGCAGAGCCTGAGCTGTTAAAGGAATTGTCAAAAGAATTGACAGACTCTTTGAAAGCTTATGATGCCCAGCGTCCGTCTTATAAGGAAACCGGTGAAGTGATTCCTTGGCCAGATGAGGCACCTACTCCTGTTGAAGTAGGAGAGGCTGTACCTGTTACTGCCGGTATTTTCAAGTATAGTACTGAGGATGTGAAATATTATTATACTATTTCAGATAATCGTGGCAGTCAGAGTGGAAATAAAAATTTCTACTGGACTTTGGGTGAGCATAATGGCTATAAGGCAATTCAGGCCACTCAGGAGCAGTTTGCCAATGCTTATGATGCTACCAAGCAGTATTTCTACTTCATGCCGGGATCAGATGAAACCCATTTTACCATGTATACGGTAGATGGCCGTAAGGTAAATTATGTGGACGGAATAACCGGTTCCGGTTGGAATAGTGGCAATGTCGGTTCAGATGTAACTACTCCTTATATGCAGTATGAAACCGAAGAAGCCGGTGAATTCCAGTTGATATCTATCGGTTCTTTCGGACGTTATGCTATCAAGGCACCGAACGGTGACCTTTTGAATGACCGTGGTACTGCTAATGGAAGTACTGCTAATATGAAGTGGGTAATCAATACCTATTCTGGAATTCAGCTGACAGATCCAGGCAGTCAATATAAGTTTACTGCAGTACCAGGAAATTCTATCAGTGGTCTGATTACTGAACTTTATAATAAATATAAGGAAAATGCAGACTATGTAGGTGCTCACGATATTAGTAGTGTAACTCCTATTTATGAAGAAGCTATGAAGGATCCTGATTTGGAAGACCTGAAGGCTTTGGAAGATGCTTATGCCAAAACTCCGACTTTGGGTATGGAACTCGGCAAGATTTATCGTTTGCGTAATTATGCCCGTAAGGCTTCAACCGGAAATACAGCATGCAATGGTGCCGGTGGTTATCTGGAACCTATTGATGTAAACAATCCGGATCACAAAGAATCTACAAAGGTGGCTTTTGCCGCTATTGATGCCGACCAGACACATGCCAATGCGTTGTGGCGTGCAGAGGCCGCTACAGAAGAAGGTACTTTCTATCTGCGTAACCTGAATACCGGTAAATATATCAGTTCAACAAATGCTGCCAGTGGAAGTACAGCTCAGGCTACTGAAGATGTTAAGTCTGCTCAGGCTTTTAAGGTTGTTGCCTATGGCGACATGCAGTATAAAATAGCTTTGCCTTCTAATGAGAACGTTCGTTTGCACGTATCCGGAAATATTGACGGTTCCAAGCAGACAACCCGTTTGATGTTCTATAATGCCGAGGATATGAATACGGCTTCTGCCTGGTATTTGATCTATGCCAACGATATCGATGTGACAACCGAAAAGTCTGCAGATGGAAACTTCGCTTCTGTTTATCTGCCGGTAGCTGTTGATATGCCGGAAGGTTTGACCGCATTTGCCGGAAAAGTCAACGGTGAGTTGTTGACCCTGACAGAGGTGAAAGGTACTGTTCCTGCCGAGACTGGTGTTCTCCTGAAAGGTGATGAGGCAAAAACCTATTCCTTGAAGATTCAGGATAAGGAAGTTGCTTCATTGGAGAACAATGATTTTAAGGGTTCTTTGCTTTACAAGGCAACAGAAGGAGCGTCTTATTTCCATTTGTTTGTTGCAGAAGACAGAGCAAGCTATCAGCCGGTAACATCAGATTACCTTACTGGAAATGCTGCTTGGCTGGATGGAACCGGAATTACTGCTCCTGATGGTTTGGAACTGGATTTGGGCGTACATGTAGGTATTGACCAGATAGAGGCTGAGAAGAAGGATGCCAAGATTTATGATTTGACCGGCCGTCGTGTAAGCCGTCCGGCAAAGGGTATTTATATTCAGAATGGTCAGAAAGTGATATACTAATTTGTAGTCTATAAAAAACGAAAAGCGTTCCCGTGAGTCTGCCGGCAGACTCACGGGAACGCTTTTTTATTGGATACTCACAAATTTCAAAAAAATAAGGTAAAAAGAAGAATAATAATTAGTATGTTGAATAATTATTTTTATTTTTGTAACCGGAAGGCTCACATCAGTGGCTTTGGATATTATTTCGAACGAGATGTATTCTTCCATAACAAAAGAATAATATAAACTAAACTAAAAAAAGAAGATTATGAAAAAGAATTGGTTTTTGATTCCGTGTCTGGCTCTAAGTGTTTGTGTGGGAACAGCTTCATGTATGGGATCTTTTGGTTTGTTGAATAAATTTGCGTCCTGGAATCAGGGAGCAACAGGAAATAAGTATCTGAATGGATTTATAGGTATCCTATTGAGTCCGGTTTACGGCTTCTGTTTCACAGCGGACTGGATTGTCTTCAATACCATTGAGTTCTGGACTGGCTCACAGCTCATTGCCGCGCATACAACTCAGCGTATGGTAGGAAGTAATGGGGATGTATATCTGGTTAAATCAGACAAAAACGGATATACCATTACGAACGAGACTAAAAAGGACAGCATGCAATTGGCATTTGATGAACAGACTAACGAATGGAGCTGTACTCATAATGGTGAAACAAGAAAACTGTTACGTGTCAATGAAGATGCCCGGACACTGACGGTTTATACTCCTCAGGGAGAAACTGTTGAGGTAAGCAATAATGAAGAGGGCATAAAGGAACTTCAGGCTTTGTTGGATACCACTCCATTGATGGCAGAGTAAAATAGATCCTGTTTTTCCAAGAACGGAAAATATACTGAAATATGAAAAAGGCTATAGCAACTTACGTTTGTAAGTATGTTATAGCCTTTTTCCATAAAATATTTATAAGATGCGATTTTGTCAGTACTTGCTGAACCGGGTCACTCCCATTGAGGCGAGAGCCAAAAGGCTTCCGGATAGGGCTACACCTCCCCATCCCCACTGAGTCCAGGTTGCTCCGGCCAGGAAAGTTCCTAATGATCCGCCTAAAAAATAGGTGGTCATAAAAATCGTATTGATACGGTTTGAAGCGCTTGGACAGAGGTTGAACATGGTGGTTTGGTTACTGAGTTGGATACACTGCATGCCTATGTCAATGATCAGGATTCCCAGAATCAGGTTTATATAGGCATTTCCTCCCCAGTAGAATAGGCTCCAGGCCAGCAGCTGTAATAGGGTGCCTATGTAATTAAAACGGCGGACACCGACTTGTTGTACAAAACGTCCGACGACGGAGGCTGACAAGGCACCGGCCACACCACATAATCCCAATGCTCCGACTTCATCGCTACCGGCGTAAAACGGAGCTTGGGCCATTTTAAAGGCCAGGGTAGCCCACAACCCCATAAACGATCCGAAAGCCAGCCCCGAACGTATGGCATAGATGCGCAAAGCCGGGTAATCGCGTATGAGTTGTACCAGTGAACGCATGAGCTGGGTGTATTTTCCGTGAAAATTACTTGTGGTATCGGGCAACAGTACCAGGATGATTATGGCTGATATCACCATTAAGGCCGCTGCAATGTAATACATGATGCGCCAGCCTAGCCATTCGCCTATGTAGCCGCTGATAACCCTGGATGCCAGAATACCCGTAAGAAGACCTGAAATGATGATGCCTACATTTTTCCCCTTGTTTTTCGGTTCTGAATATTGCGCGGCCAATGGAACAAAGATTTGTGGAATAACCGAACAGGTTCCTGTTATGATTGAAGCCAGATGAATCATTCGGATATCTTTGGCCAGTGCGATGCTCAGTAATGAGGCTACCAACAGACTGAAGTTGGTCAGAATGATTCTTTTCCGACTGTATAAATCACCTAATGGGATGATGAACAGCAAGCCCAAAGCATATCCCATTTGAGTAAACAGGGCTATGTGGTTGGTATCCATTTCCGAACAATTCAGGTCCTGGCGCATGACATCCAACAGGGGTTGGTTATAGTAGAGATTGGCCACAGATATACCGGCAATGATAGCCAGTGTGTAGAGTAATCCCTTGGGAAAACCCTGATTTTCCAATAAGGTATGTTTCATAATGTTTCTGATTGCATGGTGGTTTGCTCAAGCATTCTGTTTCTTATAGAATCAGTTGTTTCCATTTTTGCCAGTATGCGTGGAAATTGGAATGCAAAGATTAGGGTACAACAGATGGCGGCTGTAGCATCGGAAATGGATTCAGCCGCAAATACGCCTTTAACTCCCCAGAAATTGGGTAGGATCAGTGCCAACGGAACCAAAAGGATTACTTTCCGGAGCAGTGCTATGAATACGGAGATTTTTGCGGCTCCTAAGGCTACAAACATGTTCTGGCAGGCACGTTGCAGACCGAATATGCTCATTCCGGTCAGGAATATGGGTAGTGCCGTTTCTACGGTCTGAATCAGTCTGGAGTCATTGGTAAAGGCGGCTGCTACGGTATGAGGGAAGAGGAGCATGAGCACGATGAGGATAAGGTTGAAAGAAAACATCGTGACGACTACAATTCGAAAGCACTCTTTCAGGCGGCTGCGGTTGCCATGTCCATAATTATAACTGGCTACGGGTACAAACCCCTGCGCAAATCCGGTAAGCGGCACACTGACAAACAGCATGGCGCTTTGCATGATGGCCAAGGCGCTTATATAAATGTCTCCGAATTCCTTTAAACTGCTGTTCAGAACAAAACCTACCAGGCTTTCCGTGCTGGCCATAATAAAAGGAGATATACCCAGACCAAGTATGGAAAACACGATACTGTTTTTCCATTTCAAGAAACGCTTTTCCAACCGTAATGTTGCTTTTGAAGAGGTGAGAAAATGAAGTACCCATGCTGCGCTGCAGGCTTGTGAAATGATTGTGGCGTATGCGGCTCCTTTTACTCCCATATCAAATGTGAAAATAAACAAGGGATCAAGCACAATATTCAGTATGGCGCCGATGATGACCGACCACATGGCTATGGATGGGCGTCCCTGAGTATTGATGAAGGTATTTAATCCTACAGACAACTCAACAAAAAGAGTTCCGATCAGGTAGATTGACAGGTAATCACGCGCATATCCCATGGTATTGCCCGATGCTCCTGCAAAAGAGAGTATCGGTGTCATAAAGAGATAAGTCAGAAGAGTGGTGATCAGCGTAAAGACTAACAGCAGCATGAAGCCGTTGCCTAAAATCTGTCCGGCACGTTGTCGGTCTCCTTGTCCTAAGGCGATGGCTGCCAGTGGGGCGCCACCTCCGCCCACAATAGCCGAAAATGAGGATATCAGGATGATGACGGCACTGCTTACTCCAATGCCGGCCAACGCGTCTGTACCGATTCCGGGGATATGACCGATATACACTCGGTCTACTATGCTATATAAGAGATTAACAAACTGGGCTGCAACGGCCGGAAGGGCCATCCGGAATAAAAGCGGCAGCATTCGGTCGGTACCCAATCGCTCTTCATAAATTCTGTTCATTGCTTTGTTTCTGTAAAATCATGCAAAGGTAGTGAAAAGAATGCGTAGTTCCCAAAGGAATGGTGAAGTGGTTTTGTGAAACCGTGAAATTAGTCAGAGGATTTTTATGGTTACTTTTTCTCTCCTATATAAACCAGATAATAACCTTGGCAATATATCGTAAAAGTTCCCTGGGTTGTTTCATTCAGGGTGCCTTCCCACCAGCTTTGGAAATCACGGATCGGATATTTCAGGCCTTCACCGGTCATGCCCTGTGTGCCGAAGTTGAAGATGGAAACCTGAGTGCCTACCGGACAAGTGAAGCTACAGTCGTTTTCTGCAGGAATAAAGACACCGTAGTCTGTATACATGCGCACATCCAGTCCCATTTTCAGATATTCCATCAGCAGACTGATATTACCTAAGGTATGATCTTCGCGCATTCCGGTTGCTCCTACAATGGCTATTTTCCGGAAACCTTTATTTTGCAGAAAACGCACAGCTTTGGTCTGGTCGTTGGTTTCCTGATCCGGATCATGATGAATGATAGAAGCATACAGGCGTCGGTATTGCGGGTCGATAGAGTCGCTGTCGCCTACGATAATATCGGGTACGAGACCGGAATCCAGATACTGGTTGGCGGCTCCGTCGCAACAGGCTACGTAAGGGGCCGATTTGAGTTTGTGTACCGGTGTGGGACGGAATGGAAAATCACCGTTGGCTACGACGACTGCTTCCGGAATAAATTCAGTGGTATTTGTTTTCATTGTTCTGCTTTTATGAGACGTTTCCATTTCAAGAATCCAAAGATAGCAATTACTGTGTAAAAACCGTAAAGAATTGCTGTAAAATATAAATCTTTGTAGAAATAGAGACCGCAGCATACAATATCTACCAATATCCACGCCAGCCATTGTTCCACATATTTCTTGGCCAGCATCCACAGGGCAATGACACTCAGTGCTGTCGTAAAACTGTCAAACCAGGGCACAGTGCTGTCGGTATAGCGGACTAAAATAAAACCGATGCCGGCAAACAATGTTACAAACAGAAAGAACAGGATGGGGAGTGTGCGGAGCGGAAGATGTCCGATGCCCGACTCCTGTACTTCTGTTGTTTCTTGCTCCTTCTTTTGATATTTCCAGACAATCCAACCGTAGACGGATGCCAGCAGATAATAGATATTGATGCCGAAATCGGCATACAGACCGGCCTGATAATACACCACAATATAGATAGCCGGCATGATGATGCTGGCTATCCACAGATAAATGCTGGCTTTGTATTCGAGCCACAGATAGGCCAGTCCCACAAGGGTACCGGCCAGTTCCAGATAATTCATAGATGTCAGTTTTGAATGTTAGAAAGAAATGGATACATGTCCCAAGGCATGAATGCCGGCCTGGGCGGCATATCCTGCATAGCTTTGGCGCACCTTGTATCCGTTAACGGTTTCGTAATAACTTCCGGCATATCCGTTATTTTCGTATTGGGTGTTGAACAGATTGTACACACTTACACCAAGAACCAGTTCTTTGATTTTACGCGGGCGGAACGTGTAACTCAGGTCCAGATTGCTGACACAATAGGCGTCGAGCATCTGGTCTTTCTGGCCGGCATTGGTCATATACTGGCTGCCTACATATTGAGTGCTGAGTGCGGCTTCCCATTGGCGGTACGAGAATGTGAAACGGTTATTGGCTGTCCAGTCCGGTGAAAAGGCAATCGGTGTGCTTCCGTGGTGAATTACCCAGGGATTCATCTGTTCGTCGTAGAGTGTTTCCGTAAAATCCACGATGCGGTTGCGGCTCCACGTTGCAGTCAGATCCCAGCGGAACCACTCAACAGGCTTCAGGCTTCCGGTCAGTTCCACACCCAGACGATAGCTTTTCGGTACATTGTCTGTCAGGGCTTCGCCGATTTCATTGACTTCGCCGGTCAGAATCAGCTGGTCCTTATAATCCATAAAATACAGATTGGCTCCCAAGGCCGCAATCCGGTTCTGAAACTGATATCCCAGTTCATAGTCGAGCAGACGTTCCGGTCGTGGCAGTCTGTTCTGTTTCATCTCGGTGTAATTGTTTCGGGTCGGTTCTTTCTGAGCCACTGCAAAAGAAGCATACAGTCGGTTGCTTTTATTGATCTCCCAGTTAAGTCCGGCTTTCGGGTTGCAGAAATTAAAATGTTCGTTTACATTCAGTTCCTGCATCTTTCCGGTTGCCGGATTGTATTTGTCATTCTCTCCCTCTATCTGATAGCTGATATGTCGGTATTGCACATCGGCATATACGCTGAGTTGCGTTGTTATGTCATAACTGCCCTTCACATAAAGGTTTCCATCGTTCTTGAATGCTTTGCTGTCGTAATACGGGTGCAGCGGGTCCAGATCTCCTTCATATTGCTTTACCCAGATGACTCTTCCGAAATGCTTGCCGTGATATCTGTTGAAGGCTCCGCCGAAAGCAATATCCCAGGGCCCTTTGCGGTAGGCGATTCCCGCCAGTCCGCCAGCAAAGTCATTATCCATCTGTTTCCGGCGGATCAGATCGTCATCCAAGCGGTTTCCCTGTTTGTCCAGACGGCTTTTCAAACCATATTCGGTCAGGTTGCTTTCCGGTTTGTATTCCTCATAATAACCATTGCCATGAGTGTAGTGCAGGGCTGCATTCAGTTTCCAATAAGCGTTGAACGTATGGTTTATCAGCAACTGACTGTGCAACTGGTTGTAAATATCATTCTGGTTTTCATAAAAGCGGATATTTCCTTCACCGTCCGTATACATACCGCAGGAGTTGAACGTACGTCCGTACTGCTTCATCTCTTCTTTGCTGGCATAGTTCCAGGCATGATAGGTCTTTTCTTTTCCTCCGAAGACAAGCAGCTTTACGGATGTGGCATGCGAATAGAAAGCTCCCTGTGTGAAGAAAGACTGCAGATGGGATGAGGCTCGGTCGATGTATCCGTCACTCCCGATATTGGATAACCGGGCATCAAAGGTCCAGTGATCGTTTATCAGACCGGTTGCGGCACGGAACATTTCCTTATGTGTATTAAAAGAACCGTAGGTACCTTGAAAAGATGCCGAAGGTTTGAAGGCAGCATTGTCGGTAAGCATATTCACGCTGGCACCGAAAGCACCTGCACCGTTGGTCGAAGTACCGGCACCCCGTTGTATCTGCACATCCTTGAGGGAAGAGGCCAGGTCCGGCACATTGACCCAATACAGACAATGGCTTTCCGAATCATTGAGAGGTACTCCGTTAATGGTTACATTGATGCGGGTTGCGTCCGTTCCGCGTACGCGCAGAGTGGTGTACCCGATTCCGGTTCCGGCATCACTGGTCGTTATGGCCGAAGGAGTCAGACTTAATAAATAAGGAATGTCTTTGCCCAGATTCCTTTTTTGCAGTTCTTCCTTGCTGATGTTTGTGTAAGCGGTTCCGCTTTTTCGTGTAGCGCGATTGGCTAAAATGTCCACACGTTCCAAAGAGCGGCTTACTGCAATAGAATCCTGGTCTGTTGCATGATGGGCATACGACTGACTGACCATTCCGGTGAGAATGGAGGTAAGAAGAATAAATCTCATAAATAATGAAGTATAAAATAAATAATTTCTCTTCGCCGGCATTGTCCGGATCAGATGATAAGGGTATGTTCTCAGCCCGTTGTTATGAGGCACCCCGCGACAGATTTGTCATCGCACTGCAAAATTAATGATATTTTCTGTGACAGCCTTTCCTTTTTAAGAAAAGGATAGATATTTTTAAACAATCCTTGCCGGACTAAAGTTTTTGAGGAAAATCAGAATCTTTCTTTCAAATGCAATAATAAAAGGAAAAGGTCGTTTATAAGGATAAACGATAAAAATTAAAAGCAATGATGAATTTGAAAAGATTGGCTGCTCTGGTGATTGGTCTGGGACTGGGCAGTACTGCGTTATGGGCACAATGGAGTTTTGGAGTGAAAGGCGGATTGAATGCCAGTAAAATGAAATGGGAAGCTATGGATCCGAAGTTCAAGGTTGGAGCTCAGGTAGGTGGCTTTGCAACTTATCATCTTAATGAGGAGTGGAGTTTGCAGACCGAATTGCTTTATGCTCTGCAAGGTTGTCGCTTTGAAGTTTGGGAGTCTTTGGACGAAAAAGATAAATTTATGGCTAAAGATAATCTTCATTATCTGAACATACCGGTACTGGCTCGTTTTCAGTTTGCTGGCGGATTATATTTCGAACTGGGTCCGCAAGTGGGTTTTCTGTTGGGAGAATATCAAAAATACAAGGATGAAAGACATCGCATCGAAGATACCAAACCGGTAGATGTGGCTTTGGCCGGTGGCGTCGGTTATGCCTTTAATGAGCATTTGGAGTGGAATTTCCGTTATGTGCATGGCTTTCTTCCAACGCGCAAATCTTTAAATGATGATTTTAAGTCTATGAACCGCAGTATGCAGTTGAGTCTGGGCTATCGGTTTTAACAGGGCATTTTTGAGAATGACGGATTAAGAGTCCGCTCTGTTGTTTTTCAGGTCAGGAAGCTATATCTTTGTATGTCTTTAATACAAAACTGATAGAATGGAAAGTTTAGTGAAAACAGTAGGTGTTGTATATTTTTCTCCTACAGATACTTCAAAAAAAGTGGCTTTGGCCTTGGCAGAAGGAACTGGAGCCAAAGAGATAAAGGAATTTGATCTGACTACAGATGAAAGTGTTCCCCCGATAGTATGTGATGCGGACTTGTTGGTGTTGGCTGCTCCTGTTTATGCCGGTCGTGTGGCTTTGCAGGCAATACAGCGTTTCCAAAGAATTCAGGCGCCAGGTGTTCCAGCCCTTGTGGCCGTCGTTTACGGAAATCGGGATTATGAAGACGCTTTGATCGAGTTGCGTGATGAGGCTGAAAAATTGCATCTCAAGGTTATAGCAGCCGGCGCTTTCATCGGTGAACACAGTTTCAGCCGCAAGCAGATGCCGGTAGCGGAAGGTCGTCCGGATACTTCAGACCTGCAAAAAGCCCGTGAACTGGGACAGAAGGCTGTTCTGAAACTGGCGCAGGGTATTTCCGAAGAAACTCTATGTGTGAAAGGAAATGTTCCTTATCGTGCGGTAAAGGAGCAACCGCCGGTAGCACCGGTCTGTCTGGAGGGTTGTACATTATGCGGAAAATGTATTGCGTTTTGTCCGGTACATGCCATATCCAAGTCATCTGAGGGAAAAATCGAAACAGATGCGGAGAAGTGTACGCTTTGTTGTGCCTGTGTGAAGAAATGTCCTTTTGAACAGCGCGTTTTTGACACGCCGTTTACCAAATTCCTTTATGACAACTTCCGGAAAAGACGTGAACCGGAATTGTTTCTTTAATGTCGGGTTTTAGTTACTACATATGAAAAGCAAGGAGAAAACAATGAAAGCAAAGGAAGAGTTTATAGAATTGCTCCGCTCTACCAACCGTGAAGGGGTGGAGGATTTGTTGGTTGCTCTGGAGGATATGGGATTCTTCACTGCTCCGGCATCTGCCAATCATCATCTGAATGTGGAAGGGGGACTGGTGGAACATTCGCTGAATACCTGCAAGGCCGCTCTGATGGTTTGGGAAGGAATGATCGGTCTGGACCCCGGCTTGGCTAAAGAAGTAGAGAGGGAGAGTGTCATTATTGCCAGTCTGCTGCATGATGTGTGTAAGAGCGATATTTATTTTCGTACAGTTAAAAAACGCAAGACTGTATTAGGAACCTGGGAAGATTGCGAGGGCTATAAGGTCTCTTATAAAAATTTTCCGATGGGGCATGGCGAGAAGTCCGTTATTCTGCTACTTTGCAACGGGATCGCACTGACGGATGATGAGATGCTCGCGATTCGTTGGCATATGGGAGCCTGGGGAATTAACATGAACAGTTATGAAGACCAGAGATGTTTTGATACTTCCCAGAAACTTTATCCTTTGGTGACGATTATTCAGGCGGCAGATAAGCTGGCGGCAAATATTATGGAACGCAGTGGAGAAGACCTGGATGAATTGTAGGGTTTTGTTCCTTTATCGGAATTTTCTATAAAAACACCGTGTTGAAATTGTCTGCTGACAAGTGCAGAATCCTCTGCCCAAAGGACTGGAGCTTTTCGAAAAAAACATAAGAGGTCTGTGTCCTTACGACACAGACCTCTTTGAAATAAAGTTAACAAGGAGAAATCACAGACAATTTGTGTCCTTAAGCTTTTGTAGTTTTATAGCTTTCAAGCAAGTCTTCGGCCCGCTTGATGGCTTCATGGATATTCTTACAAATATTTTCTTCTTTCAGTTTTTGGGTAAATCCGCTTCGTTTCAAGGCTTTGTATACATCCTCGTTAACTCCCGAAAGAATGATCTGAATATTTTCCTTACGGCTCATTTCGCATAGGCTGGTCAGGTTATGGATACCGGTAGAATCAATAAACGGAACCTTTCTCATGCGAATAATACGGATTTTCGGGCGGTCCTTGGTTTGCAGCATGACTTCCTCAAATTTGTTGGCAATACCAAAGAAGTAAGGACCGTTGATTTCATATGCTTCCACATCCTTTGGGATGGTAAGATGTTCTTCCTTACCCGAGATTGTTACGTCCTCAGAGTGGACGATTTCATCACGGATGCTGCTGATTTCAACGACACTCATGACACGTTTGATAAACAGAAGGCATGCCAATACCAGTCCGAATTCAATAGCGATGGTCAGATCGAAAATCACGGTAAGCAGGAATGTGATAAGCAATACCGATACGTCTGATTTCGAGTTCTTCAGTAACTCACGGAACGTACGCCAACCGCTCATGTTGTAACTTACTACAACCAGTACACCAGCCAGACAAGACATCGGAATATACTGTGCCAAAGGCATCAGAAATATAAAGATGAGCAACAGCATGATGGCATGGATCACTCCGGCAACGGGAGTCTTACCGCCGTTGTTGATGTTGGTCATGGTACGGGCAATGGCTCCGGTTGCCGGTATACCACCAAAGAGTGGAGAAAGCACATTGGCGATTCCCTGTCCGATCAATTCCTGGTTGGAATTATGCTTGCTTCCGATCACACCATCGGCTACGGTTGCCGAAAGTAGCGATTCGATGGCACCGAGCACGGCAATGGTAATTGCCGGCTGCATCAGTGACTTGATGGTTTCCCATTCCAAAGACGGCATGACCAGTGACGGCAGTTTGCCTTCAATGGTAAAGCGGTCGCCGATGGTTTCAATACCGGTGACGCCTGCATAGGTCTTGAGCAGATAAACTCCTACGGTCATCAGGACGATAGCCACCAGAGAACCTGGAATCACACGGGAAATTTTAGGGAATACGGCAATAATGATGATACTGACAATACCTACCAAAGCTGACCAGTAGTTAATAGTGTCAAAACTTTGGATATAAACAACCCATTTTTCGATGAAGTCTGCTGGATTCTCGGTCAAAGTAAGGCCGAACAGGTCCTTGATCTGAGTGGTAAAAATCGTAACGGCAATACCACTGGTAAAACCTACAATAATCGGATAGGGAATGTATTTGATGATCGTACCCAGTCGGAAAATACCCAGTATCAATAAAATAATACCGGCCAGAATCGTAGCAGTAAGCAGTCCGGACTCTCCATATTGCTGGATAATGTTATAGATGATAACAATGAAAGCACCGGTCGGTCCTCCGATCTGTACACTGCTTCCTCCAAATAATGAAATGGCCAGTCCGGCAACGATAGCCGTGATGATACCGGTTTCTGGGCTTACTCCTGAAGCAATACCGAATGCAATGGCCAATGGAAGTGCCACAATACCGACAATGACTCCCGCCATCAGGTCGGCTGCAAATTTTTCTTTGGAGTAGTTCTTCAAATCAGAAACGATTTGAGGAGAAAATGTAAAACTCTTCATAATTCTGTAAAGCAATAAATAGTGATATTTCCAAATGAGCTGCAAAATTATGAAAAATATTTATTATTAAATCATTTTTGACGAAAAAATATCTCATTTTGTTATCTCTGTTTTGCAAAATGAGGTGTTTCTTGTAAATAATTGTATCTATGTGCTCTTGGTAAATGAATATAAAATTCTATTCTTTATTTCATAATGCTTGAATTTTGGGTGTTTTGCAAGACGAATTAATGTTCAAAATATCTGTTTTCTTTATTTTTGTTTTATCTTTGCGCTCGTAAACTGAGTTTTAAACTAATTAATACCATTAAATTATGTTTGAAGGACAACCTAAAGGACTTTATGCGTTGGCCCTGGCCAACACAGGCGAGCGTTTCGGTTACTACACTATGCTTGCTATTTTTACTTTGTTTTTGCAGGCCAAATTTGGCTACACAGAAACGGAAACGTCTACAATTTTCGGCGGCTTTTTAGCTGGAGTTTATTTTATGCCTCTTATTGGCGGTATTCTGGCTGATAAGTTTGGTTATGGCAAAATGGTTACATTAGGCGTATTGATTATGTTTATCGGCTATGTTCTTTTGTCAATCCCTACTGCAGCTGACGGAGGAGGCAAGACTATGATGTTTGGGGCATTGGTTCTTATTGCTTGCGGAACCGGTTTGTTTAAAGGTAATTTGCAGGTTATGGTTGGTAATCTTTACGATGCCCCGGAGTACCAAGGTAAGCGTGATACGGCTTTCAGTTTGTTTTACATGGCCATTAATATTGGTGCTTTATTTGCTCCGACGGCAGCAACTAAGGTAACAAATTATGTATTGGGAATGAGTAATTTGACTTATAACGGTCAGATTCCGGCTTTGGCTCATCAGTATTTGGATAATGCTTCAGGTATGTCCTCCAGTGCTTTGGCTAATTTGGAGTCATTGAAAGCTGCTCAGGGTTTTACCGGTGATACGGCTACGTTCTGTACAACATATATTGATAAATTGGCTGAGGCATATAATTATGGTTTTGCTGTTGCTTGTATTTCTCTGATTGTTTCTATCTTGATTTACTATGGTTTCCGTAGTACTTTCAAGCATGCGGACTATAATAGTAAGGCTACAAATACAACGCAGCAGGCTTCTGTTGAGGAGTTGAGTCCGGTTGAAACCAAGCAGCGTATTACGGCTTTATGTCTGGTTTTCGCTGTAGTTATTTTCTTTTGGATGGCATTCCACCAGAATGGTCTTACTCTGACGTTCTTTGCCCGTGATTATACAGAAGCTACAGCAACCGGATTGAATGTGATGAGTTTTGATGTTTTGAATCTGGTTTTGATGGTTATTCTTGTTTACGCTTTATTTGCTGTTTTCCAGAGTAATAGCTTCAAGGGTAAACTTGTTTCTGGAATTGTCAGTGCATTGGCGTTTTTAGGATTGTTGGGACAATATTTGGCAAAACCGGATAGTGTTGCAGTTCTTCCTCAGATTTTCCAGCAGTTTAATCCGTTCTTTGTTGTTGCATTGACTCCGTTCTCATTGGCTATTTTCTCTGCTTTGGCTAAAAAAGGTAAGGAACCTTCTGCTCCGAGAAAAATTGGATTGGGTATGATTATTGCGGCCTTAGGCTTTGTCATTATGGCTGTCGGTTCTCAGGGCTTACCTACTCCAGATGCTTTGAAGGAAGGAGCGGTACCGACCTTAGTATCTCCTAATTGGTTGATATCAACTTATTTGGTGCTGACTTTTGCTGAGTTGTTATTATCTCCGATGGGTATCTCATTTGTAAGCAAAGTAGCTCCTCCTAAATATAAGGGAATGATGATGGGTGGCTGGTTTGTAGCTACTGCTATCGGTAATTATATGGTTTCTTTTATCGGATACTTATGGGGAGGTATAGATTTGTGGATTGTATGGAGCGTACTGATTGTTCTTTGTCTGCTTTCAGCCCTGTTTATGTTTTCTATGATGAAACGATTGGAAAAGGTAGCATAATATTTTATTAACCTGAAATATGAAAATGCGTCATTGTCTGTTTTTAAGATGATGACGCATTTTGCAGATTATATAGAAAACTCTGAAAAATGAAGGAAGATTACAAGGTAGACACTGAAGGAATGCTTCAGGATTTGAAACGGGATCGAAAACTGCCTCCTGTGTGGTTGGCTTTTGTTCCGCTGGTGCTGCTGGTCGGACTGTTGGTCTGTGTGATTTCGGCATTTGGCAGTGATGCCCTCTCCGGAGGAAGCCAGATCGCTTTATTAGTCACTTCGGCCTGTTGTGTGATTATTGGTCTGCTGCTTAAAACCATGAGTTGGGAGGATTTTGAGCGTGCCGTAAATGAAAACATCAGTGGAGTGGCACAGGCTATTCTGATTTTATTGCTGATCGGAGCGGTTGGTGGTTCCTGGATGGTCAGCGGTGTTGTGCCTACCATGATTTATTACGGCATGCAGATTATTGACCCTCAGTGGTTCCTGGTGTCTTCTTGTGCCATTTGTGCGTTTATTTCTGTAATGACCGGTAGTTCCTGGACAACAATTGCCACTATTGGAATTGCCTTGCTGGGTATCGGTAAGGCACAAGGTTTTGAGGAAGGATGGATTGCCGGCGCCATTATTTCGGGTGCCTATTTTGGCGATAAGATCTCGCCGATGAGTGAAACAACCGTTTTGGCGGCTTCCACGACTCGTACACCTCTTTTTACGCATATCCGTTATATGGGTTACACTACGGTACCTTCGTTTGTGATTACTTTGGGTATTTTTACCGTGGCCGGTCTGATGCATCATGATGCTGCGGCACAGAATGTAGGAGAGTTTACAGAAGGGTTGAAGCATGTTTTTGTCATTTCCCCATGGCTGATGCTGGTGCCTTTGGTTACCGGTATCATGATTGCCCGCAAGTTGCCCGCTGTGGTGATTCTCTTTACGGCTACGGTTATGGCCTGTCTGGCAGCCGTATTGATGCAGACGGATCTGGTGGATCAGATTGCCGGAGATGATTTGGGCAAGTGGATGAACCGTTTCAAGGGGGTGATGATTTTGGTTTATGGCAGTACCAGTCTGGATACCGGGGTGCCCGCTTTAAATGAATTGGTGGCTACCCGGGGAATGTCGGGTATGATGAGTACGGTGTGGCTTATTTTCTGTGCCATGATTTTCGGAGCATCCATGAGTGCTGCCGGTATGATAGAAAGCATTATGCGCATGTTCATCCGTTTGGCTCATAATACATTCTCTTTGGTGGGCTCTACTGTCGGAGTCGGTCTGTTTATGAATTTGGTTTGTGCCGATCAGTATCTTTCCATCATTCTAACGGGAAATATGTTCCGGGACACTTATGAGCGTTTGGGCTTTGAGAGCCGTTTGCTGAGCCGAAGCACAGAGGATGCGGTAACGGTAACTTCCGTTCTGATTCCCTGGAACTCGTGCGGTATGACACAATCTATGGTTCTTGGAGTATCTACTCTGGTTTACTTGCCTTATTGCTTCTTTAATTATCTGAGTCCGCTGATGACTTTGTTGGTGGCAGCTGTAGGATATAAGATTTTCAGGCATAAGCCAAAGGCTGTATCCGAAGAAACGGTTCTATCGTAAAAAACTATTCCCGTCTGAGAAACTGGATTATCCAAAGATCACTCAGACGGGAATAGTTTTCTTTTGTTCTGCGATGCGTTATTTGATGACACAGATCTCGTTCAGCGGTTTCCGCGTTTTGGGATGATCTGTTTCCGTTTCGTTACTGTACCCCAAAGGAATGATGACTGCTGGCTCCAGATTTGCTTCCAGACTCAGCGCTGTACGTACTCTTTCCGGATCGAAATTGCATACCCAGCAGCTTCCCAACCCCTGTTCGGCCGCAACCAGACAGATATGTTCACTCAGAATGGCGATGTCGATATCTCCGTGGTTCTTCTGGTCGCAAGGGCGCACCCATGAAGCATCGGTCTTGTGACAAACGACCAGATACATGGGTGCCTGCTGAAACCAACTGCGGTTGTAGGCAGCCTGTAATTGCTGGCGTACTGGTTCGTCACGGCACACATAGATGATCCACGGCTGCTTGTTTACAGCTGATGGAGCCAGACGGGCGCATTCCAAGATATATTCTACGGCAGAGTCCGGTACCTGGGCGGGCAGATAAGAACGGACTGAAAAGCGTTTGGTGCAAAGTTCCTTAAAATTCATATCTTCTGTTTTTAGGATTATACGATAGTGATAGTTGTTTTCACAAATGTACAAAAAGATGGCAGATGAAAATGATATTTTCCGAAAAAGATTTCTTTAAATTTAATAGGTATAGTCATTTATTCTTCTTACATTTGTTAGATAGGCAAGCAGTTTTGCCTATCTAAAAATATTTTTCACCATGGCAACACAAATTCAAATGCCGGAACTCAGATATGGATTGTCTGATCTGGCACCGGTAATCAGTGAGGAAACTCTGAACTATCATTATGGAAAACATCTGCAGACCTATGTCAACCAGCTCAATACGTTGATTGAGGCTACAGAGTATGAAGACATGACATTGGCGGATATTATCCGTGAGGCTCCGGCCGGTCCGTTGTTTAATAATGCAGGACAGGTCTTTAACCATGCGATGTATTTCGAGCAGTTGGCGACTCCGGTAAAGGACGGAGAAGAGAATCTGCCTGCGGGAGCTTTGGAGGAGGCTATCTATGCGTCATTCGGCGATTTTGAGACCTTCCGCCAACTGATGAGCGATGCGGCACTGAAGCTCTTCGGTTCCGGATGGGCTTGGCTGGTGCAGACGGAAAACGGCTCACTCAAGATCGAGCAGTATGCTAACGCCGACAATCCTCTGAGACATGATCAGGTGCCTTTGCTCTGCATCGATGTGTGGGAGCATGCCTATTATCTGGACTATCAGAACCGCAGAGCGGAGTATATACAGAAATTCTGGAATATTATAGACTGGGAAGTTGTGGCCGCCCGAATGGCCGCGCAATAAATCATTCTGTCAAATCGGTAAAGAAAAAGAAAAGGAAAGGAGAATATGAAAGAACGTTTGGAAGCAGCAGATTTTATCAAATGTGTCTGTATTGTATTGATGGTCGTTTTCCATCTGGCCTATATCGGGGACAAATATCCGGTGGCCAAACAGTTTGTCTATACCTTTCATATGCCTGCCTTCCTGATTCTTTCGGGGTATTTTCTGAATGTATGCAAACCGGCAAAGGACTTTCTGCGTTCCATGTGGTGGCTGTTTGTGCCTTATGCGGTGTTTGAGTGCGGTTATGTGGTGGCGGCATCTTTTTTGCCGACACGTGATGCGGTAGATCATCTTTCCGCAACACTGGTCTTTCGAAAACTTTTTATAGACCCGTTAGGTCCGTACTGGTATTTGCATACACTGATTATTGCCTCTGTAATTGCTTATGTTTTGACGAGCGGTCTGAAAAGAATCTCTGATGCTTTTTCGGGAAGTTTGCTGGTTGCTGTTGTTTTGGCGGCTGTAGCCCATTTTACCGGTTTGATGACGGTAACCAATGTGCTTTATTATGCTTTGGGATACATGCTGGCCCGGATTGGAGTTCCTTTGCAATCTTTTATCCGACCAAGTTGCTGGGCTTTGTTGCCGTTGTTGCTGTTGATGACCGATGCTGGGCATTTTGACAAGAATACGGTGGGAGGAGTGGCTATTGTCTATCTGGTGATGAGCCTTCTTCTGGCTCTTTATCCCCGGTTGCCGGATCAGGTCAGAAGTGCTTCTTCGTTTATAGGGCAGAATACACTTCCGATTCTGGTTTTTTCTCCAATTTTTACTATGGGAGCAAAAGTCCTTCTTCCGTTTTTTGCTTTTGACTCAACCGGAATGTTGTTTCTTGCAGTAGCTACTTTGATAACATTGTCCGGCAGTATGTTGTTAACATGGTTACTGGACCGTTTGCATTTATCGCGTTATTTCTGGGGGCGTGAACGCTTTCTGAGATATTGAAGAGAATAAAAAAAATCGTCTTGATGAACAAATCGTTTCATCAAGACGATTTTTCTGTCAGAATACCGGAATCGTATATACCAGTCCTAAGGTTATTCTTTGAAGATCATTATTTGCGGCTCCAAGTTGTCTGCCTAATTCAGTATAGTTATATCTTTTATAAAGCAGATGTGCGTAGAAACGAAGGTTGTCACGTTCGGGCATCGGGATATATTCCGCGCACAACTGCCCGTTCCATGTACGTTTATATAGGCCTTTGGGAAATAATGTTTCCTGATTGTTTTTCAATCCGTTGCTTTTATAGACTCCGGCTGTTTCAAAGGCTCCCTTTGCATAAACATTCCAATGTTTGTGTATGCGGTAGTCTATGTTGGCAATTGTGGTGAAATATTCAACATTCTGTGCCGATACCGGAGCCCATGAGGCTACGTTCTCATGGGTGGTTCCTGGATTGCTCAGTTCGCTGATCAACCCTTTTGTATCAAGTCCTTCACGCGAATACATAAAATCCAGATAAGCGGTGACAGGTCCTCTTTTCCAGACATTACCTCCGGTGAGCATCAACAGGTTTTTGTTCCTGGCCATATTGCCAAATGAGGCGGAATACTGTAGCATAAGCGCCTTGTCTGCAAAATAACCGATCCATTGGGCACCGGCAATCAGCGGAGCTTTTGATTTTTCAGTTGAGGCCGGAACGTTATACGGCAAATATTTATCCAACGTATTGGGAATGGAATTTGCCAGCTGCAAACCCAACATCTGATCCGGAGTGAAATGGATGTTTGCAGTTACTCCTGCACGGCAAGGATTGAAATAATCGTTGAAATCCGAAAACTCACGTACATCCACGCCGTTCACCCAACACTCATATCCGCTGACATTCAGAAACTGTTTTCCGATTATCAGTTCCAGTTTTTCTGTAGGCTGCCAGCGTACGAAAGCCATTTCAATGGAAGTATTGATATTTTCCATACTGCTCAAACCAAACGAACCGTTAAGATTCTGACGGAAGTGAAAGGACAGTTTTGGGGCGATATCTCCATAAATCTCCCAGCGCATACGCCGGATTTTGAATTTGGACTCGGTAAACTTGAAATTCCGAAAGTCGGTATGTTCCGTAGTGCAGAAGTTAAAATTCATGTGTGAGCTGAGCTTCCGTGCGTTCTCACCGGCCATCCGTTCATATAATGAAGGCTCGGTGGAGGTAGAATCCAGCATCGGAGCATGGTTCTGCGCCCAGGAGTCGGTAATCAAACAGAATAAACTTGAGAAAACGTAACATAGAAGCGATAGTCGTTTCATGAATAAAAAATGATTGATGATAAAAAAATGGAATAATGAAACCGCAAAGATATACAAAACCTGCGTGCCGCAAAATGAAATGATTCATATTTTTGCAGCACGCAGATCGCGGGATGATTCATGAAACTCGTTTAGAAAGGATATCCCACCGCTAAATGATATGCCAGACTGTTCTTGAAACGTGGCAAATTGTAATAACCGCTTTTACCGGTATCATACGGGGCATGAAGACCTACACCGACATCGAAACGAAGAACGAGGAAATCCAGGTCGTAACGTACTCCTACACCAGTGCCCAAGGCGATTTCACGCCCCAGACGTTTTAAGTCAAAGTTTCCCCCCGGACGGTTCGGATCGGCATGCATCAGCCATACATTGCCTGCGTCAAGGAACGTGGCTCCATAAAGGCTTCCTACTATCGGGAACCGGTATTCCAGGTTTGCTTCGAATTTGATATCACCCATCTGGTCTACATAAGAGTAGCGCGAAAGTCCCGGAACATTGGAGCCCGGTCCTACGCCACGCATGTTGAATGCACGGATGCTGTTGGCTCCTCCTACGTAGAAGAGATCATTGTATGGAGCATTGGTTGAGTTACCGTAACTGTAGATACTTCCGATGGAAATACGTCCCACCAGGCTGCTTTTTGAGGTTAGTTTATACGATTGCCGGAAGTCTGCCGACAAACGTATGTACTGGGCAAACGGCACGTTGAACAGCTTTTTGTCCAGTTGGCTGAATGGTTGTCCAAAAGCCGCAAAGATTCCCGACATGACATTACCGCTTTCCTTGATATCCAAAGTAAAGGCTATAGGGTTACGTGTGCGCCGGCTACTGGTGTAGGTCATAATGTAGCGCATGGAAGGCACGAACTGATTACGCATACTGATGTAAAGCGCTTCGTTGGCGTTCATGATCGAATCAAAGCGCGGAGTGGTAGACAGCAGTTCATCATAATCCAATCTGAAAGGTACGAACTCGTGTTTTATCCGGAAGTTGCTTTGATAAGTATAGGCAACTCTGGCGCCCAAAGACACCATGCTGAAAAAGTTTGCCCGGTTCAACCAGGTGGCATCCAGGGTAAAGGATGTGCTGGTAAAGGCTTTTCGCGATAATTTACGCCATCCCGGCATGACCAGTCTGGGGTAGTCCAGTGAAAGAGATGTTCCGTATTCATAAGAGTTAATGACAGAATTGTCTCCAATCACATTTGAGTTGGTTTGCCATTCATAAGATCCATGTACCTCGAACTTCAGCTTTTCCGCTCCACGGAAAGCATTTCTTTTTGACATGCCGAAGGAGATACCCGGTCCTACCTGATCATTGCTTTTGGAAGTGACTTTTGCTTCAAACTCACCATCATAAGGTTTATCCAATACACCGTTGATTTCAATATCCAGAGTATCACTGGTTATCATCGAGTCGCGCGGTACATACTTCATGCTTACTTGGCTGAACACTCCCATGCCACTCAGCTGTTCTTGAATGAAGTTTTGCAGATCTTCCCGATACAGATCCCCTTTCTGATAGAACAGATACCGGCGGATGGCATTCATTTTTAAGGGAGTCTTGTGCTTGGGATCGGAGAAATACAGCTTGATGTCCTTTCGTCCGATGGAATCTGTCAGTTCAAAGTTATTCTGCTGATAGATATTGATGCGTGTTTTGCCCAAGTAATATCTCTTTTGTGCCGATTTGGGTATATTGGCTGCGGGCATTACCTGAAGTTGCACTTTGGTCGGTTGGGCCACCGTGTCTGCCCGGTAGGCAATATATTCGGGTTTGTAATAAAAGAAACCGTTGTTGCGGAACAGACTGCTCAGGCGGTTCCGTTCTCCGTCAAGATTCAGTACACTGAAAGCATCTCCTTTTTTGAGCAATGTCTGTGACATGCTTTTACGAATCAGGCTGTCGGCTCCCACTGAGAAATTCAGATAGGAGATAGAGTCCAGACGATAGAGCTGGTTTGGCATTATGGTATAAGATATTTTTGCTTCACGAGGATTCTTTTGAGGAAGAATCTCATGAGTTACGGTACCGAAAAAGAATCCATAGTTGCGCAGGGTATTCTGCGCAACCAATGAGCGTACTTCCGGGTTTACCGTGCTAATATAAACAGGAGTGGCCGCAAACTGATTGAAGATCCATTTTCCTATTTTATTCTTTGAATTTACAAAGCTATTATAGATCCACAGGCGCATTGGAAAGGGATGACGTATCGAAGAACTACCCATCAATGACGCGTTGGGAGCATAGGCCAAGGCTGCCTCAACTTCTTCCTGAGCTTTGGTGTAGGCTTCCTTGATGTGTTCTTCTTCCTGTTTGATGGAGTCTTTTTCTTCTTGTGTCAGTTCTTTCTTTTGCAATATGGATACATTTTTCTTGACCAGAACTTCATCTACAGTCTTGTAGGCATCGGCCAGTGAAGTGATCACTCCTTTTTCCTTTTCTTTCTTTTTCTTTTTAGTTCCCGCCTTATAACCGAAGGCGATTTCTTCTATACCGGCATACAGAGTCTCGTCCTCCGGAAGATTTTTGGTTGTAGAACACCCTGTAACGACAACCAAACAGCATAAGGCATAAACTATCTTTTTAAGATTCATCATTTTCACTTACTTCTTTATGTTTACCGAGTCCGGTTGTTCTTTTTTGTTCTCTCTTCTCTTGAAAATAAAGAGTTCGCCCAACCGGCTCATCTTTTTGCGGAGCACCAGACCGGCTCCCATTTCTGTGATCTCGCCTTCGAGCAACGATTCATAACTCTTGTCGTAGAACACTTTGACATAGCGGGTGGCAGAATTGTCCAAACGATATTCTACCGATACGTTGTCAATCAGTGTTTCTCCCGTGTTCTCCACATCTTCTCCCGTAGAAACTTTTCCTCCGACAATCACACTGATGCGGTTTCCCCAGAATCTTTTGGCAAACTGGAAAGAATAGTCGGTCTGATTGCTTCCGCTGGCCGAGGTTGAGTTTTCCATACCGATACTCAGATCAATGGTACTGAGTGCGCGTCCGCTGATTTTGGAGATTTCACTTTGCAGATAAGCGTTCAGTGCATTTGAGGTGGAGAAACTGCTGGCATTGTTGTTCGACAGATACATTCCGGTTGCCAGCATGGTGACAGCCAGACGGCCACGCTGCTCTACCGACATGGATGCCAGTTCATTTTGTACATTCATGTCTTCGGGGGCTTCCAAAGTAAACTCCAGTCCCATATTTTCCAAAGTCTGACTGATGGAGATTCCCACATCGAAGCTTACGGTGCGCGGAACTTCGTTTTCTGTCACGGTTGTGCGCACACGCTCCGTTGCTGCAAGGCTAAGGCGAGGATTCAGCATGTTTCCGGTAAACTCCACATAACTGCCGCTTTTGATTGTAAAGGTCTTCAGCGGAATGATCGGCAAGGAGTAGCGCATTTCACCGCTAATTACCTCATAACGTCCGCTCAATTGCAAATCACCGTCAGGGGTATAGATCATGGTCAGGGCACCACCGCCTTCCAGATCTATGTAGTGCGAGCGGTCCGGACTAAGCAGGCAGTGTACCTGTGCGGCCTGGTCGATGTTGAGCACCATAACCATATCTATGTTCATCGGTTTGGGCCGGATTACCTGAACGTGTTCTGTGGTATCTGAGAAATCGGTAAAGGTAACCAGATCACTTAACCGGTCTTCGACCGTGAGCGGAGAATCCTTGAGCACATAAGTTACGTCGGTACTACCCAGAATGTTTAATTGTCCGCGCATGCTGATGTCATTCATGTCTCCTTTCAGGGTTGTGTTCAGATCAACCAGAACCCTTCCGTAAGCCGACGCATCTTTTGTTTTCGGAGCGTTGATCAGTTCAAAATTCCGTGCGGTCATGCTCAGATTCAGCTGGATGTTATCCAACTCTTTCATATTGACGCTTCCGTCCAAAGTCAGCGGATTGCTGTTCGAACCATACAGGTCAATTTTATTCAGATTCAGCTGATTGTTTTGAATCTCGATAGAATCTTTATTGATCCGTAGAGCCAGACTGTATTCCTTCGACTTGATATTTACCGAGTCGAGCAGCACCTTACCGTTGATTTCCGGTTTGGCGGTACTTCCCGTCAGGCTGATGTTTCCATGGGCATAGCCGTTTAATGTTGCCAGTTGGTCGCTGATAAAGCCATTGGCCATGGACAGGGGGAATTTTAACAATTCCAGATTGGCGTCAATGGCCTCTTGCTCAGAACTGCGGTTATAGCTTCCCGATAAGCTGGCCACTTCTCTTCGGTTTTGCATGATCATGGCATCTACGGCATGTGTTCCGTCATCATCGGGCATATAGATCATGCTGAGTCCGATATCACCTAACGGAGCCCCTTCGTAAGCCATTTTTTGTATCTCCAGTTCGCTGCTTAGTGAGAGGGCTTCCTCACTTCTCATCATATGGGTATCTCCTTTCAGGAAACCGCTGATGCGTGGCGCGTAAGGGATAACCGAGGTCAGCTCGTCCAGATTAATATGGCTTAGTGATACGGTAAGATCCTGCAATACATGTTCGCTTGCACTGCTATAAATCTGTATGCCGGTGCTGTCATCGGCCTGCAAGTCAATATTTGCTTCAATCTGCTTGTTGTTTCCGAGAAATACGAAATTGTCGGGATTCAGCTTAAAACGTCGGTAGGCCAGAATCGGTTCTGCCGGATAAAGTGAGATGCGGGCACCGGAGTCCTCGATATGCGCAATGGCTCCCAAGTTAACTCCCTTTTTCCGTTTTTCATCATAATATACGATATTGACGCCCGCACCTGTGGCATAGATGTTGGCGTTCAGTAAGGCCTCGAATACAATTTGTTTGTTTTTGGGACCGTTTTTGATCCGACTGTTTAGTTTTACTCCGGTTGAGTCCTGATAAATGTTTGTCTGTATGGTATCTATCAGGATTCCTCCCGTATTCAGACTATAGATATGTCCTCCTCCGTTAAGTCCTACTTGCGGATTACTTTCCAGGTCGAAGTACATGTCTTTCAGGTAATATCCACTGGTTGAAAGATAATTGATGATCGGATTGTCCCGTCCGGAAATTATTTTCAGCTTGAGCATCGGAAGCAACTGTTTGAGGGAGTCCTGATCAATATGTTTCTGTTTTATCTGTTCATTCAAGGCATTCAGAAAGTCTGTTGCCTTGGTGCTGATATCATTGTAATTTTCTTGTGCACTGACATTCAGTAACATATCTCCTGATTCCAGATAGGCATAAGTCGTGTCCGGATGAGCCAATGCTCTTAATCTCAGACTTTTTGTATTATATGTCGAGTCGGGGGTACTGAATACCAGATTGCTGATTTGCGCTTCAACCTCATGCTGGTCTTTCATGTTGGATTGTCCGTCCACAGTCAGAACCAGATTGGTTTTCAATGGTTTCGGGGAAACCCCCAGTCCATAAAGATCCAGATGCTCCACTCCCAGACGAAGTTCTGCCCCGATTTCCTTTTTGCTGAGCAATGCCTTCAAATATGTTTCTATCTTGAATAAAGGTGTTTCGCCGTTCAGCGTGGCAATGGCTTCACCTTTCTGTAACTGAGTGTTCAGTTCGATGTCACTGATATGCAACTTGCCATATTCCAGAGAATCCAGCGAAACTTTGCCATTCAGGCTGGTGGAACGTGCAAATGGATCTGTTCCCCGACCCTGGATATGAGCCGTAGCTGAAAGATGGTACAATGAATCTTTGGGCAGGAAATGGGTCAGGTTTAGGTTCTGCACCTTAAGGTCAGCACGATAACTCATCTGTTTTTGATTGAATGCTCCCTTTAATTGGACGATACCTTGACTTTCCTTCAATCTCAAATCAGCCTGATAACGGCTTCCGTCAATTCCAACTTTACCGTTCAGGGAAATGGGAGGTAAGGCAATTCCCTGCATGCCATCCGGACCGGCTAAAGTCTTGATAAAATCAATATTCTGGGTTTGGCCGTTTATTTGAACATTACCCCGTAGCTTTTCCAGGTCAGACAAATTCCAGGCTTCACCTTTGCTCTTGAGGGTAAAGGCGCCAGACAGTTGTATTTCCAATGTATGCAGTTTCACTTGTGACAGGTTGCCATCGGCGGACACCCGAATATTCATAGGGCGGTTAGGGTAGGATCTGGCAAAGCTTGCGGGCATCTCTCCCGCAAAGAGCAACAGGTCTTGTTTGCCGATACTTCCCAGCATACGGACCATGAATTTTCCGGGATTGGTGGCCGATGCGTCAACTGCGCTCCAGACCATATCTACGGCTGTTTTGATGTACGAATCCGGAGTTTTCAGTTCTAATTTGGGAGATTGAATGCCGGCACTGTCCAGACGGATGCTTCCGTTGAGGCTGTTTAAGGTCAGTCCGCTTTTTTCCTTTAGCGAAAATTCGTGGATACGGGCCTGAAGCAACATCGGTTCCAGGTTAAAGGATATGGAATCAATGCCGATCCGTATGTTCTGACAGAAAATATGGTTGTAATCCAGTCCCGCTACAGGGGTGGCGTTTGTTATGTTATATTTTAGGGAATCAGCCTGTAGTGCAAAACTCTGTGCCGTATAGCGGTTCTGTGCCAGATCAACCAATCCGTCCTGTAATAGGGCCTGATGTAATTGTCCGTCAATCTGCATGGTATCTCCCGGCATACTCAGAAACAGGCGGGTGTTGTCTATACCTACCTTCTTCAGTCTTATTTTCCACATTACGGGACCACTGGCTGTTGTATCTTCCGAAGTGGAATCGTTCAGCAGAATCCGTACGTTGGAATTATCCAGCTGCACCTTATTGACAATAACATCTGATTTTTTCAGATCTATCCCGTGAGAGTTTATAAAGAAGCGTCCGACTTCCCCCTGAATGGATACTCCCGGAATAATTTTCTGGGTATTGACCATTCCTTGGTTCAGGGTAATTCCTTCAACATCAATCTGTCCTTTCAGCAAATGAGTGAGGCGCAGGTCCATAATCAGCGATTCTACACCGACAAGCAGGCCGTTGCTTTGATCATTCATCTGGAATTCTTCCAGTTTCAAATCGAGAGGAAAAGAAAGGCGCAATGATTTGACTGATACTTTCGTATCGGTATTTTCAGAAACATACTCCGTGACGGTACGCACGGCAAATCGTTGTACCGGAGGGATATAGAGCAATATGGAGAGTATAATGAACAAGATAAAGGGACTTAACAGAATCCCTACTACCCATTTCAAAAGCTTTTTCATAAAAATACAAGGTATAGTTTTCCAATTTAATTAAATACAAAGATATGAATTAATTCGAATATTCACCAATCCAAGACTTTTATCTTTGAAAATCCTGGAAATGCCTTTACATTCAAACGAAAATCTTATCTTTGCAAGCAAAAAGAGGATTATGAAAATCATGCGATCAATTTTATTGCTTTCATTCATTTTGATGATGGCAGGATGCAGTAACCAGAAAAAGAATATGGAAAAAGAAACTATTGTATGTTTGGAAACCTCGATGGGGAATATTCGTGTCAAGCTTTACAACGATACACCCAAGCATCGGGATAATTTTATCAAGTTGGTGAAAGAAGGTATATATGACAATGTGCTGTTTCATCGGGTGATCCGTAACTTTATGATCCAGACCGGTGATCCGGGGCTGAAACCGGCAGGAATTCCTTTGGCTGTTGACACCAATCAATATCAGTATACCATTCCGGCAGAGATTGTCTATCCGAAGCATTTTCATAAGAAGGGCGCTTTGGCGGCAGCCCGCATGGGGGATGATGTAAATCCCGAACGTGAATCCAGCGGTACCCAATTCTACATTGTTACCGGGCATACCTATGATGGAGCCCAGCTCATGGCGTTGCACCAGGCCATTTATCAGAGTAAGATTGATGAGTGCTACGACACGCTGTCGCGTAGCAGAATGAAGGAGCTTTTCCTGTTGCGCCGTTCCGATCCGGAAAAGTATCAGGCTCTTAAGGATTCTTTAATGCATCAGGCCGAAACGATGATCGCTCAGAATCCTCCGGCATATTTTAATGAGGTGCAGAAAACTGCCTACGCAACAGAAGGTGGTGCGCCACATTTGGATGGTGAGTATACGGTGTTCGGTGAGGTGATAGAAGGCATTCAGGTCGCAGAGGCCATAGAAAAGGTAAAGACCCGTAAGGACCGTCCGGTAGAGGAGGTTTATGTCAAGAAGGCTTATATTGAAGATTGATCAGAGAATATATAGAGAATATAAAAAGATGGCATGGAAAAATGATGGGAACTATCATTTACCATGCCATCTTTATTGTTTTAAAAGGTTCTGTTTATTTCTTTTCAGGGGCAATCACGAATGTGAAGTGATAATCCTGATAAGGAACCAGGTATTCGCCTCGTGGCCATGATCCCCAGCTGTCTACACAACCTAATCCCATTTGTCTTGATGCCAGTTTGACAACTGTAAAGTCTCTCGGTGTAAGATCGCCTGAGTGACTCTGATGCAAGTACTTGTCCGGTCCGTCATCCAGATCTTCTGCCAGATAATTCAAAGAACTGCATTCCATGGCTGCGGTACCATAGAATTTCAGTCCGTTGTTGGCTGAATTAATAACATTCCAGTAACGTACTTCTGTCTTGTTTCCGCTTTCCTGTGGACGGATATATCCCCAATACTGATCTGCTACCTTCTGGGTATATACACCTAAACGGTCGCCATTATTGCGGTCTACGTAGTTCTCGCCCGGTCCTTTTCCGTAGAAGTTGATGGTGTTGTACTCCTGCGGCATTACCAGTTGCATTCCGAAAC
This sequence comes from uncultured Paraprevotella sp., assembly GCA_944321345.1. Lineage (GTDB taxonomy): Bacteria > Bacteroidota > Bacteroidia > Bacteroidales > Bacteroidaceae > Paraprevotella. The sequence goes on along the minus strand of CALUKY010000011.1, from coordinate 11,850 downwards.
GCATCAGAGCCGGTTTGTCCTTGGCCTGTTCGTTGACATCCAACTTCTGGTCTACCAGCAACGCTCCCTGAGGAGTGAGGGTATAGACCATGGTGAGTGTTGCCGATACACCCGGCATATCGTAAACGGCTTCGACAGACTTGTTCTGCCCGTTGTCGGTGCACTTGAACGATTTGAGGTTGTATTGCGGATTCTTCCATGCGGCAAAGCGGTTCTGCAAGCCAGCTCCGTAGTCATTGTCCGTTGGAGCGCGCCAGAAGTCCGGTTTCAGTGAATAGCCTTTTTCAAACATCGGTTTGCCATTAATATCCAGATAGTCAACCCATCCGGTAGCTTTGTTGAAGGTTACCGAAGTACCGTTGGCTTCGAGAGTCAGAGCAGCCTTCATCTCATCCTTCTTGACAGTCTGCTGTGCTTCTGCTTTCTGATTCAAGACTTCCTCTGCAGTCGGGAATTTATATCCGTTCAGCACAAACTGCTGGCGTGCGATGTCGTAGCCTTTGTCCAACAAAGTTTCATCTTTGGTCAGCTTGATGTCAACATTCAGCAACAGTTCCTTATTTTGAGCCTTGGCCTCTTCGATTGCCTTGGTCCAGTCGGCTGTCTGGTTGGCAGATGGCAGGGTTACAGTCTTTTTCTGTTGGGCGTCTACATCCAAAGAGCAGATGCCTTTCAGGATTGATTCTCCCTGAGCTTCCAAAGACCAGTGGATTTCTGCATAATCCTTCAGACTGATGAAGAAGTTTTCATTGTATACCTCAAATTCGCCGCTTTCTGTTTTTACCGGAGTGAGCCAGATGTTCTGATAATAGTAGCGCACTTCGTTGGCATGCGGGTTCGGTTTGCGGTCCGGATTGATAATACCGTTGTTGTTAAAGTTGTGGTCGGTAGCCGGATAGCGTCCGTAGTCACCACCATAAGTATAGATCATCTTACCGTCCTTGTTGTAGTCACGTAAGGCCTGGTCTACGAAATCCCAGATGAATCCACCCTGATATTTCGGATATTTGCGTACCAGATCCCAGTATTCCTTGAAACCACCCATTGAGTTACCCATGGCGTGGGCGTACTCACACTGAATCAGCGGACGTGGATTGTCGTTCTTGGCATATCCTTCGCAGCCGCCGTAACCGTAATACATTGGGCAGAAGATATCGGTTTTTCCGTTTTCACCGGCGCGCTCATACTGTACCGGTCTGCTTGGATCATAAGCTTTGACTACATCATACGCCTTTTCGAAGTTCGGGCCATATCCGGCTTCGTTACCCAAACTCCAGAAGATGATGCTCGGATGATTCTTGAATGTTTTTACGTTCAGTTCATTACGCTCGATATGTGCTTTTTCGTACATCGGTTCTTTGGCGAGAGTTGTTTCGCCATATCCCATGCCGTGGCTTTCGATATTTGTTTCGGCCACCAGGTACAGACCATACTGATCACACAAGTCGTACCATCTCGGGTCGTCCGGATAATGGCAGGTACGGACTGCATTAATGTTCAGTTCCTTCATGATCTTGATATCCTCGATCATGCGTTCAACCGATACAACGTATCCTCCGTCCGGATCAATCTCATGTCGGTTGGCACCTTTGAACAATACCGGTTTTCCGTTGACGAGCACCTGAGCGTTCTTGATTTCCACTTTGCGGAAACCTACATTCTGCGGGATGGTCTCCAGTACCTTGTCACCGTCTTTTACGGTGATATACAGCTTGTAGAGGTTAGGAGTTTCTGCGGTCCACTTCTTCGGATTCTTTACTTCCCATTGACAAGCCAAAGCACCGTTTTTGTCTACTTTTGCGGTTTCGCTCTTTACGACCTTACCTTGATCGTCTTTCAGGGTGAGTTCCACATCGTTGCCTTTGGCCTTATCCAGACTCAGCTTGATGTTCAGGGTACCGTCAGTGTAATTGTTCACCAGATCCGGAGTGATGAATACATCTGCCAGATGAGTTTCCGGACGGGCATAGAGATACACTTCGCGCGCGATACCGGTAAAGCGCCAGAAGTCCTGGTCCTCCAGATACGAACCGTCGCACCAGCGCATAATCTGCATGGCGATGAGATTCTGCTTTCCCGGTTTCAGATATTTGGTCAGGTCAAATTCGGCGGCCACCTTGCTGTCTTCGCTGTAGCCCACGAATTTTCCGTTTACCCACACCTTCAGGTTTGAGGTGGCCGATCCTACGTGCAGGAAAATATCCTCACCTTTCCAATCGGCAGGTACGAGGAATTCCTTGCGGTATGATCCGGTGTAGTTGTTCTTTTCTTCAACGAAAGGAGGATTGTTGTTAAACTGTGTATGCCAGGCGTAACCTACATTCTTATAAATGCGGTCGCCATACCCGTTGATCTCAAAAAGTCCTGGAACCGGGAAGTTTACCCATTTGGAATCATCGAAATCGGTAGCCTCAAAACCTTTTGGAGCTTCATTGTGGTTGGTTACGAAATTAAAGCGCCAGTCGCCTTCCAGTGACATAAAGCGTTTTGAATCTTTTTTGATACCTTTCTGAGCCAGGTCTGTGTTTTCATAGGCAAAGAAAGCCGCACGCGGTGCTTCGCAGTTTACGCGGTTTACTTCAGGATCGAGCCAGAACGGAGTGGTCTTGTCACCTTTCTGTGCCTGAAGAGCTACGCTCGAAAGCAAAGCGCAAGAAAATAAAAATTGTCTTACCATAGATAATTTTTGTTTAGGATTTATGTCGAAACAAAGATAACATCTTTCAATTAAATATAAAATATACGACGGCAATATTAAATGTTTGAAACATTCTTGCCCTGCCAGAGTTGAGATTCGGTCATATATTTATTGACTTTCTGAGTGAATTCGTGATTTTTCAATCCCCAGTCCGGTGCAATAAGCAGGCTTTTGGGGGATTGGGATACAAAGCGCTCCAGAACGATGTCACGACGCAAGCGTCCGATAAAGGCCGACACGAGCCGGATATATTCATCCGCTTCGTAAATATGGAACCACTCCGGATGCTCGGCATACTGATGCGCCATTTTGGTGCCCCGTATCAGCTGGAGCTGATGCAGCTTCAGGGTGGTGAGAGGCAGGGCAGAGAGCAGGTCCGCCTCGTGCAGAATATCTTCTTCCGATTCGCCTGGCAGTCCGAGAATCAGATGTCCGCCCACCATAATGCCTCTTTCGGCCGTGCGGATCACCGCTTCCCTGGTCTGTTCAAACGTATGTCCCCGGTTGATGCGTTCCAGTGTACGGTCGTAAGTGCTTTCAATGCCGTATTCTACAATCAGGAAGGTGCGGCGGTTCAGTTCTGTAAGATAGTCCAACAGAGAGTCGGGCATGCAGTCTGGGCGAGTGCCGATGACTAGTCCCACGACTCCCGGTGTGGCCAGTGCCTCTTCGTATTTACGAATAAGCTCCTCCAGTTCGCCATATGTGTTGGTATAAGCCTGGAAGTAAGCCAGATATTTCATGTCGGGATATTTCCGGGCAAAGAAAGCCTTTCCCTCTTCCAGTTGCTGCGTGATGCTTTTTTCCGTGCGGCAATAGTCCGGATTGAAGGTCTGGTTGTTGCAGAAAGTGCATCCTCCCAGTCCCTTGCTGCCGTCGCGGTTGGGGCAGGTGAAGCCGGCATTGAGCGATATTTTCTGCACCTTGAAGGGAAAATGCTGTTTCAGAAACGAGCCGAAATCATGATATAAGAACGGTTTGTCCATTACTTTTTGCGGTTTATTCTAGATTCTTGTTTTTACAAAGATACAATAAAAGACGAAAATAAAGCGGCTAAAAATGGTGGAATGTTCTGTAAAAACAAGGGTTATCTTCTGTTAAGATAGAAAAAAGAACTATCTTTGTAGCTCTTAACTTACAGATTATTATTAAAAATCAATGATATGAAGAAGATTGCACGCTTGCTTTTGCTGTGTCTGGCGGTCGTAGGTCCCGTGCATGCAGCAAAGAAACTGAATTTGAAAGATTTGTGTAATGGTGCTTATTATGCCCAGCGCATTTATGGTGTAAACCCGATGAACGATGGTGAGAGCTATTCTCAGCTGAGTAAAGACAACAAGCAGATCCTGAAGTATTCCTTCCGTACCGGAGAGAAAACCGGAGTGTTGTTTGATGTGGCCACTGCCGAGGATGTGAAGCTGGATTACATTGACGGATACATCATGTCGCCCGATGAGAAGAACATTCTGGTGCGCACCCAGACACGTTCTATCTATCGTCATTCCCATACGGCTGTATATTATATATATAATGTAGAGAACCGTACTTTGGATCCTTTGTCAGAAGGCGGACCGCAGCAGGTACCGATGTTTTCACGCGACGGAAACATGATTGCTTTCGTACGTGAGAACAACCTTTTCCTGGTGAAGTTGCTGTATAATAACAGCGAGAGCCAGATTACCAAAGACGGTAAGTTCAACGAAGTGATCAACGGTATTCCCGACTGGGTGAATGAGGAAGAGTTCTCCAACGATTGCTCTTTCGATTTCAATGCCGATAATACGATGATTGCGTGGGTGAAGTATGATGAGAGCAAAGTGCCTCTTTATTCTTTCCCGTTGTTCAAGGGAGCCGCTCCGGCTATGGATGCTTATGCCAACTATCCCGGTGCGTATGAATACAAATACCCGATAGCCGGCGAGACCAACTCTACGGTGAGTGTCTATTCTTTTGAGATCAAGACCCGCGTGGTGCGTCAGATGAAGTTGCCACTTCCTGCCGACGGATATATCCCTCGCATCAAGTTTACCAATGATCCGAACAAGCTGGCCATCTATACGCTCAACCGCCATCAGGACAATCTGGAGATTTATATGGCCAATCCGCGTTCTACCGAGTGCAAGATGATCCTGCGTGACAAGGCACCGAAATACATTACAGAGAAAGCATACGGTGATGTGCAGTTTTACGGAAACTATTTTGTGTTGCAGAGCGAGCGCGACGGTTATAACCACCTGTATTTGTACAATACCAACGGTTCCCTTCTCAAGCAGGTGACCAAAGGAAAATTCAACGTGACTTCATTCTATGGTTATGATGAGGCTACCGGTGCGTTCTACTACGCTTCCAATCAGGACAGCCCGTTGCGTACTGCTGTATATTGCACTGCTTCTAATGGAAAGACTACGAAGCTGACTCCACAGTTGGGACAGAACAGTGCTATCTTCAGCAAGAATTTCAAGTATTTCATGAATGTGTATTCAAACATCAATACTCCGTTCATCACTTCGCTCTATAACAACAAGGGCAAGCAACTCAAGGTGCTTATCGACAATAAGGAGCTGAACGAAAAACTGGCCGGTCTGGATTTGGGCAAGCGTGAGTTTTTCAGTTTCAAGACCTCAGAAGGTGTGGAGCTGAACGGATATATGGTGAAGCCGGCTGATTTTGACGCTTCGAAAAAATATCCGGTCATTCTGTTCCAGTATAGCGGTCCGGGTTCACAGCAGGTTGTTGATTCCTGGAATGCCGGAAACATGGGAGGAACTCTTTATGAGCAGTATATGGCCGGAGAGGGCTTCATCATGGTTTGTGTGGACGGACGCGGAACCGGTGGTCGTGGACGTGACTTTGAGCAGTGCACTTATCTGAATCTGGGTAACCTGGAATCAAAAGATCAGGTGGAAACCGCCATTTATCTCGGTTCTCTGCCTTATGTAGACAAGGACAATATCGGTATCTGGGGCTGGAGCTTCGGTGGTTTTAACACCCTGATGAGTATGAGCGAAGGCCGTCCGGTATTTGCTGCCGGAGTAGCGGTTGCTCCTCCAACCAGTTGGCGTTTCTACGACACGGTATATACCGAGCGTTTCATGCGCACTCCGAAGGAAAATCCTACCGGTTACGATTGCAATCCGATTTCTCGTGTTGGCAATCTGCACGGTGCGCTGTTGATCTGCCATGGTATGGCTGATGATAATGTACATTTCCGCAATGTAGCCGAGTATGCGGAGGCTTTGGTTCAGGCTGACAAACCGTTTATGATGTTGCCGTATACGAACCGTAATCATGGCATCTATGGCGGAAATACCCGCAACCATCTGTTTACCAGTATTTCAAACTTCTTTATCCGTGAGTTGAAATAGCGAACTTATAAACTTTATGATGGCGAGATGTTGATTAAGACAGCATCTCGCTTTTTTTATAGTTTTTCAATGGTTTCTGAAACTTTGGTTTTTGAATGCCGTTCTGAATTTGGAGATATGTTCTTATTAATCAGGAATGTTTGTTTTGACTGAATGCCAAATTGGAGTATTAGTCATATGAGTGTGAAGAATAAACAAACGGTGTAACTGTGTTTTAAAGCAGTTACACCGTTTGTATTATATCAAGAAAAGAATTTTATCCCTGGAAGTAGACTCGTTTTACGCGAGTGCTGATACCGGTAAGGATTTCATAAGGGATGGTGTCCAACAAGTCGCTTAATACGGTTACCGGAAGATTTTTTCCGAAGATTTCTACAGAGTCTCCTTCTTTGCAGTCGATGTCTGTAACGTCAATCATGCACACATCCATGCAGATATTGCCTACATAAGGGGCTTTCTGCCCGTTGACCAGACAGTAGCCTCGTCCGCACCCCAATTTGCGGTTTAGTCCGTCGGCATAACCGATCGGTAAGGCGGCTATACGGCTGTTGCGGTGCAGAATGCCTTTGCGGCTGTAACCCACGGTTTCTTCCTGTGGCACATCGTGAATCTGTAAGATGGTTGTACGCAGGGTGCTGACGTGGTTGATCGTTTCATTGTTGCGCGAATTAATACCGTAAAGCCCCAGTCCCAGGCGCACCATGTCAAGATGGCGTTCGGGGAAGTGTTCGATTCCGGCACTGTTGCATATATGACGCAGAATTTTGTGCGGGAATGCTTTTTGAAGCATGTCACTGCCGTGCAGGAAGCGTTCATACTGCAATTTGGAGAACTCGTCGAAGCCGTCGGCGTCACTACCCACAAAATGGGAGAATACCGAGCGCGGGATGACAGCTGTCTGGTGTTTCAGTTTTTCGATGAGCTGTTCCATATCCTTATACGGGTCAAATCCAAGTCGGTGCATACCCGTATCGAGTTTGATATGGATCGGGTAGTTGGTGATACCTTCTTTCTCTGCCGCATGGATCAGAGCGTCGAGCAGTCGGAAACTGTATACTTCGGGTTCCAGTTCATATTCAAACAAAGTCTTGAAAGCGGTCATTTCCGGATTCATGATCATGATGTTCGATTTGATGCCGGCTTTTCTCAGATCCGCTCCTTCGTCGGCCACAGCCACAGCCAGATAGTCGGCATGATGATCCTGAAGTGTCTTGGCTATTTCGACGGCACCGGCACCGTAGGCCGAAGCCTTGACCATGCATACCATTTTGGTTTCCGGTTTCATGAAACTGCGGTAGTAATTCATGTTTTCCACTACGGCGTTCAAGTCAATTTCCAATATGGTTTCGTGAACTTTGAGTTCCAGCGGTTCAGTCAGTTCGTCAAAACGGAAGGTACGGGCTCCCTTGATGAGGATTACCTCGTTGCGCAAGGTTTCGAGCAGACCACTGCCAATCAGTTCGTCGGTCGTGGTGAAGAAATGATGCTCCATCGGGAAGAGGTCGGCAAACTGACTGATAGCTTCGCCCACACCGATGACCTTCTTGATATGGCGGCTTTCCAGTAAGGTGGCCACCTTGCCATACAGGGCCTCCGGCTTTTCTCCGGTCTGGCACAAATCGCTCAACAGTACGGTACGCTCTTTTCCCTGACAGTCCGGCCGGCGGTTCATAAAGTCCAAAGCAATATCCAGCGCGTTGAAATCAGAGTTGTAGCTGTCGTTGATCAGTGTACAGCCGTTTTTACCTTCAATTACTTCCAGACGCATGGCGATCGGTTCCAGTTGGCTCATTTTCTGTCGGATGACGTTGCGGTCCACATTCAGATACAGCGCCATGGCCAGACAGTGAGTGGCGTCTGTAACAGACGCTTCGTCGATGAACGGGATTTCCACCTGATCGGTAGTGCCCTGATAGCGGTAGGTCAGTACGGTAGAGCGCTCCTGATATTCGGGACGAACAAACAGGCGGGCGTCCGGGTTGTGGAATGACCAACCGAAAGCCTTGCCACTCATGCCATAGCTTTGTATGCCTTCTTTGATCAGCGTATTGTCTTCATTATAAATAAGGAGTTCGGCATCTTTGAAGAGCTTCAGTTTTTCGTGACATTTCTCGTCCATAGACACGAAGTTTTCCTGATGTGCATTGCCCAATGAGGTAAATATACCGTATTGCGGCTGGATGATGGTCTGCAAGGCTTCCATTTCGCCGCATTGTGAGATACCGGCTTCGAAGATACCCAGTTCGGTCTGTGCGTTCAGATTCCAGATAGACAGAGGAACGCCGATCTGAGAGTTGTAGCTGCGTGGTGAGCGGGCAATGACAAAATTGTCCGACAAAATCTGATAAAGCCACTCCTTGACTACGGTCTTACCGTTGCTGCCGGTAATGCCGATAATTGGTATGTTGAATGCCTCTCGATGGCGTTCGGCCAGGCGTTGCAGTGCTTTGAGCGGGTCCAGCACCACCAGAAAGTTGGCGTCGGTGTAGCCGCTCATATCTAGGGGGGGGGCACTGACAACAAAATTGCGCACTCCGCGCTGATAAAGTTCCGGGATATAATGATGTCCGTCATTACGATTGCTTTTCAGGGCGAAGAACAGGGATTCCTCGGGAAAGCATAAAGAGCGGCTGTCTGTTAGGATCCAATCAATCTTGGAATCCTGATTTCCAATGTGCTTGGCTCCGATGAGTGAAGCGATTTGTTCTAATGAATAAGCCATATTTTTTTATTTTAGGCGAGTAGATAACCAATCGAATTCATAACTTAATGCTAAGTTCGGATATTTTTTTCGTATGCTTTCTAATTTTAACAAAGTTTTACTCAAAAAATCTTTATAGGCTTTTGATTCCGGATGAGTGGGACGATGCTCCAAAGCGCGTTTGACCGACTCCCATTCTTTAACGAATTCCTTGGTTTCCGGGGTGAAGAATGTCTGCTGGAAGCATTCCCAGATATAGGCGATAGCCTGCGTTGAAGGATGGAGCATATCTTCTTTATAAAAACGGTAGTCACGCAATTCGTCCAGTACGATTTCGTAAGCCGGGAAGTAAAAACAAGAGTCCGGATGCGCACGGCATACCTCATCGGCGGCAAGAAGCAGTGTGGCTTTGCTGAGTTGGCTTCCGTGGAATCCGTATTTGGCATATCGGTAAGGGCTTACGGTGAACACGATGCGCAAGCCGGGGTTTTCCTGACGGCATATACCGATGACGGTTTCCAGTTCCTGGGTACAGCTTCGGACATCCAATGTGATTTCCTCAAAAAGTCGGGACGGTTGTTTGTGGCAGTTGCCTACAATCAGGTTCTGTTCTTTCAGGCGGTAAGCCCGGTTTGTTCCTAACGTAAGAAACAAAGTGTGTGCTTTTTGTAATTGCCGGCGCGTTTCCTTCTGTTGGTCAAGCAGTTCTTTCAGGCATTCTTCGTGGCTGTTTCCATAAAAACTGCTGTCGTGCAGCCAGGAGTGCCATCCTGTTTCCGATTCAAAAAGAAAATCCTCGGGTTGAACGTCTCCGGTAAGCTCCTGAAAACACAGGCGGATACTGGCCGGGTTATAGAGTACACCGAACGGATTTACGGTACAGGGAAATTTACGTGCCGCCATTTCCCCACCGATATTTTCGGCAAAACATGACCCCACGAAGAGTGTCTGGTCCAAGGGATTTAGCGGCAGAATGCCATCCGGCAATTCGATTTGGGTCCTGAATTCCATATCATGCAAATAATTCTTTGGGAATAAAATTATTCTGCAAAAATAGGTAACTTCATCGAAATTATGCTAATTTTGCGATAATTTATATCGTCATGAGTAAGGAAAGAAACTTCAACTTATTGTCTAAAATAAATTTACCTGCCGACTTAAGACAGCTTCCTGAAGAGAAGTTGCCAGAGATCTGTGCCGAGCTGCGTCAGGACATTATCGACGAACTGGCCGACAATCCGGGGCATTTTGCTTCGAGCCTGGGAGTCGTTGAGCTGACTGTGGCGCTTCATTATGTCTTTAATACTCCCTATGACCGTATTGTATGGGATGTGGGGCATCAGGCGTATGGCCACAAGATCCTGACCGGCAGAAGAGAACGTTTTTCTACAAACCGAAAACTGCATGGCATCTGTCCGTTTCCTTCGCCCGAAGAGAGCGAATATGACAGCTTTACCTGCGGGCATGCGTCCAATTCCATTTCTGCGGCTTTGGGAATGTCTGTTGCCTTTGAGAAAAAAGGAGAGACCGACCGTAATGTCATCGCTGTAATCGGCGATGGTTCCATGAGTGGTGGTTTGGCTTTTGAAGGATTGAATAATGCTTCGTCTACTCCTAATAACCTGCTGATTATCCTTAATGACAACAACATGAGCATTGATCGCAGTGTGGGAGGTATGAAACATTATCTGCTCCAGCTGCACACCAGCCCGTGGTATAACCGGTTGCGTTTTCAGGTGTCGCAGAAACTGTATCGTTGGGGGTGGCTCAATGATGAACGGAAGAACAGCATTATCCGTTTCAATAACTCTGTGAAGTCACTCATCAGCAATCAGCAGAACATTTTCGAGGGTATGAACATCCGTTACTTCGGACCATGCGACGGGCATGATGTGCTCGAACTGGTGCATGTTCTGAACGGAATCAAGGATATGAAAGGACCGAAACTGCTGCACCTGCATACGGTAAAAGGAAAAGGTTTCAAACCGGCCGAACAGGCGGCCACGATCTGGCATGCACCCGGAAAGTTTGATAAAGATACCGGGGAGCGTATCGTCAGTGATACCAGTGGACAGCCACCTAAATTTCAGGATGTGTTCGGAAACACTTTGCTGGAACTGGCACAGCAGAACGACCGCATAGTAGGCGTAACGCCAGCAATGCCGACAGGATGCTCCATGAACATACTGATGAAGGCTATGCCCGACCGTGCTTTTGATGTAGGTATTGCCGAAGGTCATGCCGTGACCTTCTCCGGAGGTATGGCCAAGGAAGGCATGCTGCCTTTCTGTAATATCTATTCGGCATTTGCACAGAGAGCATACGATAATATCATTCACGATGTGGCTATACAAAGGCTGAATGTGGTGTTGTGTCTGGACCGTGCCGGATTGGTCGGCGAAGACGGACCTACGCATCATGGAGCATTTGATTTGGCGTATTTGCGTCCGATACCGCATCTCACCATTTCTTCGCCCCGCAATGAGCATGAACTGCGCCATTTGATGTTTACGGCACAACTGCCCGATAAGGGGCCTTTCGTGATCCGTTATCCGCGTGGTCGCGGACATCTGGTAGACTGGAAATGCGAGATGAAAGAAATTACGGTAGGTAAGGGTGAAAAACTGAAGGACGGTGAAGAACTGGCTGTCCTGACCCTGGGGCCGATTGCCTATGAAACCGGAAAGGCTATAGAACTTGCCGAGAATGAGGCCCGTGACCGGGGAGAAAAACTAACGGTGGCACACTATGACATGCGTTTCCTGAAACCGATTGACACGGAGATTCTTGAAGAAGTGGCCCGCCGGTTTACACGCGTCATCACCATAGAGGATGGTGTGATTTCCGGAGGTCTGGGTAGTGCCGTTTTGGAATATATGGCCGACAAGGGGCATGCTCTGAAAGTGAAGCGTCTGGGATTGCCGGATGAATTTATAGAGCACGGTACTGTAGAACAGCTTTATCAGATTGTGGGATTGGATAGCGAGAGCATCGCCCGCGAGATTATACAATTCAAGTTTCGCAAGTAGCCCTATGCCGTCTTTTTCACTCCGCATAAATCTTTAATGATGTTGATTTTTGGATTG
>CALUKY010000010.1 GCA_944321345.1 uncultured Paraprevotella sp. | reverse complement strand
GCGGCATATTCCCGGGCATAGCCTTTCTCTTCAATCTGTCGCAAGGCTTCTTCGGCCGTACCGTCCAGCTTGAACTCAAAGATATAGACATAGTCAGCCGTTTCCAGCACACAGTCCACACGGCCTTGACTCTGCACCTTTTCCACATAAACCGTATACACGCTCACCAGACGCAGAATCAGATAGAACGTATACTGGAAATAACGCTCCCGCTCCGCCTCGTCTTCCTTGCGCCGCATCGTATAGGAAATGCTCGAAAGGAAAGAAGTAAACAGGGTATGCATCTGCTCCACATCGCCGGCCTCCAAAGCGTCCAATAAATCGTAGATCCACCCTTCCACCCGTTTCCCGGGCCGAAGATAGGAAGTAGCCAGAGCCGTCAGAAAACCGCTCTTCACTTCGTTGTTCGGAAAGTCCAGCAAAAAACGGTTACGCCGCATGTCGTAAGCCTTGATCGTCAGGTAACCGCTCTGATAGATCATCGGCAGAGGGCGCTCCACATCGGCCTTGTAGTCGATGAATTCCTCTGGGGCATAATACTTGCCCGTCAGTTCGTTCATATTCTCCTTGAAATGGGAAAGCAGACGAATCAGATAGGTCGGTGTGCCCGTACTGAACCAGAAGTCACGAACGCGAAGACTGTCCAACGCATTAAGCAGACTGAACGGATTGTAAATATCCGTCAGACGGTCGCTGAAATGATAGCCGTCGTAGTGTGCTTTCAATTTCCGGCGCATCTCTTCCGGCGTACACTGGTATTCGGCCGCCATAGCGGCTATCGGTTCTGCAAAATTGCGGTCAATCTCTTCCTGCGTAATGCCACACAAGGCCTCATAACGGGCATCCATACTGATGTCCTTAGGCTGGTTGAAACCGCTGAACACACTGACCTGAGAAAACTTGGTCACTCCCGTCAGCAATACAAACTGCAAATGGCTGTCTGCACCCTTGAAGACCGAATAGAATGCTTTCAGAATGTTTCGATGCTGATTCTCCAGATCGGTATCCACATCCAGCACATCCAAAATCGGCTTGTCGTACTCATCGATAAGCACCACGGCACGGCGACCGGTCTGTTGATGGGCTGTTTCCAGAATATTGATGAAACGGTCGCCGTAGCCCAATTCATGAGTCCGAACCGGCAGATTATACAGCTGTTCCCATTGTGTCAGATAAAAATTTATTTTCTGCTCCAGTTCTCCCGGCTTCGTAAAATTTCCTCCATTGAAATCCACATGAAACACCGGATACACCGCCCACTCCTTTTCCAGACGTTCCATAGCCAGGCCACGGAACAGTTCTTTCCGCCCCAGATAATAATTCTCTAAGGTGGAAACCAGCAGGCTCTTGCCAAAACGACGCGGACGACTCAGGAAATAGATTTTTCCCTCATGAGTCAGCTTGTAAATCAAGTCGGTTTTGTCTACATACATATAACCGTCTTCAATGAGCTGGTCAAAGCTCTGAATGCCTATCGGATATTTCATCATGGTCTTCTCTTTTAAATCTTTACGCAAAGATAATAGGAAAATAGACTTATCCCCTGTTTATAAAGAAAAATATTCGGAGAAGTCATTTCCCCCAGAAATACAACCTATCACATCCGTCCCTCTCTCACAGCCTGAAGCTTTGCCTTCAGTTCCTGAGCCTTCTGCCCGTTCTGCTCAATCACATAATCGCGCCCCTGCGCATCATCGCCCAACAGAGTTGTCAGATGGTTCTTGCTATCCGGTGCCGATCCTTGTGGCAGACGGGCCTGAAGCAATTCTCCCAAAGAACGGAACAAGTCAATCTGTGAGAACAGCGCGTCTGATGTCTTACCTTTACGGATATGCTGTGGCCAGGAAACGATAAACGGAATTCACAGATTGGAGAATATTTATTTCAGACAAATTCATTCGATAAATCAGGATAAAAAACCAGTGTCTGCTGACTTAATTCAAGCAAAACAGTCTCCAATGAATCCGCTTCTTGAAAATCATACAACAAGATCTTCTCAAATAAAGAAGCAAAGATAACAAAGAACTGAACAGGTCTACTCTTACCACCCAATAACAAATCCATATGCTTCTGATGCGCATTCAAAACATTCCGTAAAAACATGGGATAGGTATAATATACTGTAAAGGAATGACTTTCCAGACAAAAGGAAATGACTTCTTCTTCCTTTTCCATTGCATCCTTAACTGCTTTCACCAGACAATTCCACAAATCAATATTTTTCATGTCTTTAACTGCCATCCAAATGCAATTAAACTCTTTACGACCGTTAAACTGTGCCGATAATCTTTTCTTTACCTCCTTCTTTTCCGGAACATACGCAACATAGGTAGAAAGAATGAGATGTTTACTACTCTCCACAAGTTGTTCCATGATACCATCCATCACTTTTCCCCAACGTTCCCAATTCAGACGCGTCCGATAGCTTTCAAGCGCATTCCCGCTCATCCGCTCATATTCAGCAATATTCTGCAACAATCCATGGATTACCTGAGCATAAATATCCGGAGTATCCGACAAGGAAAACAGGTATCCGTTCTCTCCGGAATGTATAATCTGGGGAATCCCTCCCACATCAGAAGTCATTACCGGAAGGCCATAAGCGGCTGCCTCGCAATTCACAATTCCATAACACTCAAAGCAAGTAGGCGCAATCAGAAAATGAGATTTACGAAACAGAGAGTCCAGGAAAACGCAATCTTGGACCTTACGTTTATCCAGATCCGGATATACCATAACCCCATCATCCTCTATTTCAAAAGGGGGAGTACACCCAACCAAAGAAAGTGACACCGTGCAATCAGAAAGTTTTTTCAAGGCCTGATATACCTCCAAAGCAAATTGCCCTCTTTTTCTTTCCCATGCCCGTCCGATAAACAATAAATGACACTGCCCGTCCCGGATTGTCTTTCCCAAAGGAAAAGGCTCCGGAACGGAAAGATTCGCCCCAAATTCCAGCACGGTGACTTTTTCCGGATCCGCTCCGTAATGCGTTACGGCACTGCTTGCGGCCCACTCCGATGAATAGACCAGACGGTCAGCCTTCTGGATGCTCCGACGTTCCAGATCATCCGATATTCTGTCCCAAGTATGATAAGGTTTTGGATTATAAGACCGGAACAGGCGGTATGTGGTATCTCCGATATAAATTACCGGAATGTCCGTTACCAGATCGGCCAGAAAGAAATCATCCCTGCAAAGAATCAAGTCATAGGACTCCCGTAAAAAGAAGTGCGACAATATTTTCCCGAAAAAGGCGCTATGCCCGATCAATATACGATAAAGCGAATATCCGCTTCCCTGTTGCTTTTTCCGGGCATAAGCCATCAAGTCTCCGCCCACCCAGGTCACCTGATGCTTCTTTTGCAACTGATGATACATATAATATAAAGTCCCGGACCAATTACGGATATTCCCCGGATCCAATGAAGAAAGAAACGCGATTCTCATAAGTCCCCCTTTCAAAAATACACTTCAGGTTCACTTTCATTAAAAAGAATCCGAAAGAAAGAAAACATTGTAGTATACGACAAGAGTCCCTTCTGCACCAATTCTTTTTGATTTTGATAGTTTTTATAGAACAAATCACGATAAGAGGATCTGGACAGTAAATGACAAAGGATTTCCTCTTGTATACGGGCTTTTGTCTTGGCCTGATCATGCTTCCGGACAACACTGACCTGCGTGTCATTGTTCCGATAATAATACAAAGGCTGAGGTTCTACATAAAACTTCGCCTTACATTTGGCAGCCTCAAACCATAGTTTATAATCCTCGGCATAAGGATATTCCTCGTATTTCAAACCATGTTTCTTAAAAAAAGAAGTTCGGAACATCATGGTTGGATGATAAAAGACATTCTTCTCAAAAAGATGCTTCAGAGGCTTCTCAATAATACCGGACAATGCCGCAAAGCGAACACCATTCCGAATCGTATCCTTAAAACCATACATCCACGTTCCGCAAATATCAATGGAGGGTTCTTCTTCCATCACGGCATATTGTACCCGTAACCTGTCAGGATGCATCAGATCATCCGCATCCATCCTGGCGACATACTTACTTTCACACTGTTCCAGACCAAAGTTTAAAGATGCAATATAATCATGCTCATGCAGACACATACGTATCCGCCTGTCTTGAAAGGAGCGTATGACAGATACAGTGTCATCAGTAGATCCATCGTCAACGATCAGAAAAAGAAAATTCTTAAAAGACTGGTTCAACACGCTTCGAATCGCATCACGTAAATATTTTTCAGCGTTATATACGACCATCAGCACCGTTATTGGCATAATTTCCATATCACATATTTGTTTTGAATAATCCACAATATATACAATAAGTGTCCTCAATCATGGCATCTGATGAAAAGCAGTTCGAGAAACGTGCTCTGGCATGCAATCCCATCTTATGCCTCAACTTCGGATCATCTATCAGACGGACAATCTGACGACACATCTGAAAGACATCCACTTCCAAGCCGGAAACTCTGGAGAAGTTCACTTTTGTTTTCAAAGAATTGTAACGGTCCACAAACATTTCAGAGAGTCCGTCCACATCAGTTGTCACAACAGGCAGACCGCTCATCATCATCTCTATGGCAACATAGCTGCACTGCTCTTGCAAGGAGGCGATTATCCCCAAGTCGCACTTACGGTAAAAAGTACAAAGCTGCTCCAAGGAAAGTTCTCCCAAGAAATCCAACCGGATGTTGGGGTAACTCATCTTCAATCTTACCTGAATATCTTCAGAACATGCTCCCGCAATATATAACCGAGGCCTCCGGCCTTTCTCATACACCAGCTGAAGAGCCCGCAAAATAAAATGCAATCCCTTGCTCGCATTCATATTACCTGCATAAATACACTTTATCTCTTTTTCAGAAGATAAAGTGTATTTTTTCTCTCCACCTAAATCACGGATTCCATTACGAACCACAAACACGGGAGGGAGAACAGGAAACAGATTCCGAAGAAAATCTCTGGCACAAGAAGTAACACAAACTATTGCATCGGATTCCTTATATGATCTTTCCTCATAATCCCGAAATACATACAATCGGGAGGGAGAATACAGTTTACGATAATAATAACTTTGAAACAGACGATTGAAACGATTCTTATCCGTATTATAAAGCCCCTTCCATGGGATACAATGTAAATGAGATACAATCTTACATGGAATCCGGCTTTTTACATAAAGAGCAAAATCTATCAGATTCAGTGTATTTAAATGCAGCACACACCGTTCCTTATTTTGAAATTCCTCTTTAAGAAGTTCAAAAACATGCTTACAATATTTCCCCATCCAATAAGGCTGAGAAATGATTTCTGAAAGATTTACCGGTAACGGAACAGTTATCCGCACATATCCGTTTTTCTCCTCTTGCCGGATAAAAATATGCTTCTTGTCCCGTCTGAATTTTAACAGGACAACTCTCATGTCCGGCTTCATAGACATTCCCTGAGCCAGTTCATCAACGTAGCGGTCCACTCCGGAAACGGTTCCAGACCCGGACATACTCATAATATAAAGATGTATCGGATTCATAATGTCAAAAGTTTTACCATCGGACTTACATCACGCTTATCCTTTAACTTCATATACATACATAGTAAAATCAACAGACGTGAAAGCCCGTTTCCCAGCCCGAACATAGGACTTGCCTTATAGATATAGGCCACAATATTCTGTTCCGTCTCTTTCCAATCAGGAGTCAGATACATGCTTTCAATCCATTTGGCCGACGGGCCTTGCTCCCCGGAGGTCTCCAAATCCAAAGCCAACACACTTGTCTGATAGGAAAGAGGAGCCACGTATAACCTGTTTTTCCAATCCAATCCATAATGCCCGTCCAGACTATACTTATTACCTAATATTTTACTGATCTGCAGATAAGTGACCAAGTTATCCGGCAAAAGTCCCCGATGATAAAGATCCATATATTTTTCAATCACGAGTTCCATGCTCTTCCGGTTCTCCTCCGGAAGACGATAATTCAGGTAGGCGTTCAACTGATTTTGGACAGAAGAACGTGAAATATTAACTGTTGTCTTGGAACACCGGTCAATCAGACTCAAAATTTTCTCATCCGCTTTTTCATTCATCCGGTTTCGTATCTTCTCCCATCTTTTTGAGTGGTCACATAAGGCCATTTCATTCACAAAATACAGCATTTCAAGCTCTTCTGCTATGAACAAAACATTTTTCCTCAACTTATCTTCTAGAAAAACACAAATTTGCTCCATACGTTCTCCAAAAACCTCTCCAAGATCAGCCTCCAGATAGTTGTTCCTGATCAGATACATTAAAGCAAATCCTATCCCCGACCACCCTTTATGGAAACCAAGATCATCCATTTGGCTCAGTATGGATTCCTGCAAAAGCATAAAGGCTTCATCCTCCAGATAATCATCACCCAATACTTGTGATGCCTCATACAAAGCGAGCGAGCAGCCCATCCTGCCCGAATTTAATCCGGAAGCATTCACTGCTGCCGAATTCAAGACGACGCTACTCGCCAGCTTTCTAATCAAAACAGTTAATTTCTCCATTATCCTCTCTGGATCAATAATCTTTCAATACACGCTTTAATTTCATGATCTCACCCAGTGGCTTACGCTCAAAGCGTTTACTTGAGTCCCTTTCCTTTTGATGATAGCGCAAAACAATAATTTCATCTTCTGCCGGTTGCGGCACCGGCTCCACATAGGCATAATGATAGTAGACTATGGAATCTGCTTCAAAAGCAAAACAAGCACTGCCTATCAATAAATATAACATTAAAAAAACTTTCTCATAAGGTATTCAATTTTGATTAAGAATTTTAAAAAACACCCATCCGTCAGCATAATCTTGAGGACAGATAATATCCTTTGTCATTCCATATGGAGCCAAATCCAAAAACACGGAATATAATCGTTTCTCTGTTGACATATCAGAAAAACGACAGTCAAAGCCTTTTTTATCCGTTATTTCACGTCCTAAAGATACCAAACCCCAACACACATATCCATTATCAAACCGCTCCTTCAACAATGTACCCAAAGAATGCAAGAAAGGACGCACGCAACGTGTAGCATGCACGTAACCTATATTTCCCAAAAGCACTGTCTGCCGTCTCCCCAAATCAAAAATGTCATACTGATACATGAAATTATGAAACATACGAGAATCCCTCAAATAAGAATTTGTTATCTCATCCCATGCAAAAAGCCCCATTTCCTCAAAATAAAGGGAGAGCAACTCGACATCATTTCCCATAATACTCTCCAGCGCCTTTCTGTGTTCCTTCAGAAAACCTTTCACATTAGAAAGCATGAATGGAAAATCCTTCATATCATCTATCAACAAAGTATACAAAGAATCAACCGGGGCAGACCGACCGGAATCATTCCGGAACAGTCCTACATAATCACACAATGCCTCATGGTTACCGTAGCCTACGATATCCAATCCAAAAAGACGCACTTTCTCAGAATGATCCCGATTATAAACAAGCAACCAATCCATAAATCCCATAAAAAAGGCAACATCCTTTTCCGAGAAGGAATATGACCTCAGACATTTCTGCAGGGACTTGCGCGCCACCCGTCTGTCGCCTTCCACATACCTGTTGGCATATAAAGCTGCCACAACAGGAATCTGCATGAACACACTGCGGCATCCTCCCCTCTCAATCTGCCTTTTCAGCAAAGCATAAGAACAGTACATATCATCTGTTTGCCGATTATCCACATATCCTAAAGACAAAATCCGTGCGTCTGAAACAGGTACTTCTTCCAAAAATCCGTCCCGCCAGGCTTTCTTTCCCCAGTCGGCCAAATCCCGTGGTATATCAGCATCTGAACGTATCCCCTGTGCCTCCCAAGCGCACACCTCTATTGCCTTCAAAAAAAGAGTGTCTATCCGACTCTCCTCAGAACTATCATTACAATAGATTCTTGTCTGCAACAAAGAAAAACGCTCCAGATCCAACTCTATTGTGACCGTATCCCAACGGTTCATTCCTGCCAACCGGATTGAATCGGAATATACGACATTCTCACAAGGATTCATCCCGTAAACAAAAAAAGTCGCATTTTTCAGACCCGTATTCCGATAAATCAGGGCAACATGTCCCTGCCCTCTTACTGAAGGCAAAACATGGGCTGTCTGTTCAGTCAGATCCAGTATCCATTGACCTGAATTCCCTCTGCCGGAGTCCTGAAACACGGCACAAGACTGTCCTTCCTTACCTGTATATTGGGAAGAAAATGACAAGGCAGAAAGACATTTTGCTGACTCTTCATAAATCCATCCCTCCGGCATACCCTCATGTATGCCAAAGTCGTATCGCAACAGCAAGTCAACTGTATCTTTATTATAAGAGGCTGACACGACACCTCCCAAACAGACAAAGGTCACCAACAAAAAAAGCTTTATTTTTCTCATAAATAACATTTTAAATCCAAATAACTACACAGACTTTTTTCAGATATTAACCTCATATATTCTACCATTATTTTAGTTTTCGAAACGTGAAACTACTTTTTCTCATAGGTGAAACCTTTACTGTTCCTGAACCGGAATTACCATGAATAACCTTAACATAGTCCCCATTAACCTCAGATACAATTCCGATATGACTCCAACCTTTAAAGAAGGCCAAATCTCCAACTTGTGGACTATTTGTAGCCGTAGTAAATTTATCACTCTTCCAATCGATAACTCTCGCACTGTTAACAGTGTCTATACCCGCTTCCCGATATACGGCAGAAACAAAGGCGGCGCACCATGCTGTTTTGCTGTTAGGGTTGCTATAACCTGCTTCCCTAAGCCATTCTAAAATCTGAGGCATATTGTTTTGCTCAGAGAAGCCTTCATATTTACTTGCTATATTAACCACCCTTTGGCCAATCAACGAATCACTTTCTATCTGATTATCCTGACCCGAATTATTTCCACCATTGCTTGTATTATTCCCAGAATTACCTGTTCCTCCGGTATTTCCACTGCCATTATTATGGTTATTATTTATAATATCATCTATTATTCCTCCCGGTTCCGTTCCGGAATTCCCTGAACCAGAGGAGTTATTATCACCACCACTATTTCCGGAATTACCTTTATAATGAGTGATAATTATCTCCGGCATTTCTTTACCCCAATAGGTTGGATCATCTTTTTTCTCATCACCATGGCAAGTCTCACATTCACTCCAACAGCCGGAACCGGATTCTTCACAGGTTGTACAACCGGAACATGTATCCAGCTCTCCTGAACCGTCTATCAAACTGGAGTCATCAATCAGGCCGGATCCTTCCAAACGTGCCAGACAATCTTCACAACCGGATCCTGTCATACAAGGATCACAGTCTGAACCGCAAGTACAACCTTCATGATTGGGTGTAGGCTCATCATCAACAGAACCAGAACCGATTCGGGCAGCCAGAGCTTTCACTCTCACTGCCGAATCACCTGAATGGTTTTCAATCCCACCCGTAGGACTGACGTAACAAACGGAACCGCTTAATCCGTCGTTTTCCAACTGGACATATCCGCCTTTCCAAATCCCGTCATGGAACAACCCCGTAAACTCCTCCATAGAAAATGGAGTCAACTCGCTACCACTTCCTCCACCGATACAAGCAGATTGTTCTTTCTCACTTAAAACAGGAATAACAGCTCTAAGAGCATCTAATGTTGTAGAATTTCAATTTTTCATAAAATATCAAAAGATTATAAATAGAATATTTTCATCATTCGAATTGATCTCTTTGAGAGACAACTAATTGAAAATACAGACCTTTCCGCTCCATCAATGCCTCATGATTGCCCACCTCCACAATTTGCCCTTGATGAAGTACCACTATCTGATCCGCATTACGGATGGTACTCAGCCGATGTGCAATAACTACCACAGTGCGCTGTTCATAAGCCTTATTCAAAGCATCGACAATCTTCCGCTCATTAATAGTATCCAAAGAATTGGTAGCCTCATCTAAAAACAAATACTGAGGATTGCGGTATAAAGCTCGGGCAATTAAAAGACGCTGCTTCTGTCCCCCGCTCAGACCACGCCCGGTTTCTCCGATCAGCGTATCGAATCCCTTAGGCATGGCATTGATCTCATCTTCTATCTGTGCTATGCGGCAGCACTCATGCAACCGGTCATGATCCAGATGTTCATCATCCAGAACAATATTGTTCAAAACCGTATCGCTGAAAATCTTGCCTTCCTGCATCACAACGCCGCAAAGATTTCGCCATTGTCTCAAGTTGATGGCCGTAACATTCATCCCGCCCATCTTGATATCTCCATAACTGGATTTATACAGACGGACCAACAACTTCAATAGAGTAGACTTGCCACTACCGCTTCCTCCGACAATTGCTGTCACCTTGTTCTGGGGGATGCGCAAATAAATATTCTTCAACACCCAAGGGGCATTGCGCGTATATTGAAAAGACACATTCTCCAACACCAGATCCCGGCATTCCGGGAGCACTGTCGTGGCCCCCACTGACAGAAGTTCTTCCTCATCGTCCATCTGCCGGATCTCGTTCATGCGCAGGAAACTGATCTTGGCATACTGCGCCGAGATCACAAAATTGATAAACTGGATCAATGGTCCGTTGAGCATACCGATGATAAACTGTGTGGAAATCATCACACCAAAAGTAATCTCTCCCCGAATCACTGCCGTGGCGCAGAAAAAGACGATGGCCATATTCTTCACGCTCTCAATAAACTGCGCACCCAGATTCTGCATATTCGTAACGGCAAGCACCCTTTTGTTCACCCGGTAAAGCCCGGCCTGAATCTCCTCCCATTTCCAGCGGCGGTGTTTCTCGTAATTATAGATTTTGATGTCCTGAATGGCATTGACCGTTTCCACCCAATAACTCTGATCGCGGGAAATGAGTTCAAAATATTCCCAATCCAACTTTTTCCGGATACTTAGGAACACCAAGACCCACAGAACATACAGCACAGAGCCAGCCAGAAAAATCAGGAAAATAACACGGTTATAATATAACAGGATCATGGAAAACACCAGAAACGTGAATGTGGAGAACACCAAAGCCAACGAGTTGTTCATGATAAAACTACGGATACGCTCATGATCACGTGCCCGTTGCAGAATATCTCCCAACAGTTTGTTCTCAAAAAAGTTTACCGGAAGCTTCATCAGCTTGATCAGATAATCGGAAATCAAAGCGATATTTACCCGGGCTGTAATATGCATTAAAATCCAGTCACGCACCACATTGAAGACCATCACACTGACCAGAATACTGATATTCCCGACCAGAACCATATTGATAAAATTCACGTCCGATGTCTGAATGCCCACATCAATCACAGCCTTGGAAATAAAGGGAAGCATCCCCTGCAAGGCCGTGACCAAAAGCATGACAGACAAGATTACGGAGAAATTTCCTTTATAAGGATAGAAATATTTCAGGATGCTGAGAAAACTGTTTTTCTGCATTTCTTTTTCAGCTTTGGAGTCCTTGAATCCCGCTGTAGGCTCCACAGCCAACAGAACCCCCAAATGAGTTTCCCGATCACACCATCCCTTGGCAAACTCTTCGTGTGTATAGCGCACACGCCCTTTCATGGGATCGGCCACCCACACGTGTTTCTTGTCTGCCCGATAAACTACGATAAAATGATTCTCGTTCCAGAAAAGAATGGCAGGAAAGGGCACCTTATAGACCACATCATCCAGGCTGCACCGCAAGGCAAGTGTACGCAAGCCGATAGACTCGGCTCCGGTACTGATATCCAGCAGGGACACTCCCTGTTTGGTAATGCCACATTTGTCTCTAAGATATTGCAAAGAATAGTACTTACCATAAAATTTGGCAATCATCTTCAGGGAGGCGGGCCCACAATCTTGTGAGTCCATCTGATATTCAATAGGAAAACGTTTAAACATAAGCGGTTATTTCTCGGTTTTTGATTTAAGGTTGTCAAACAGACGCTGGATCAACCTTTTCGGTTTGGTAATGATTTCTATAGTTCCCTTGCTCTCCGGATTCAGTCTGAGCCGTTGTCCGAAATTGGTTTTCGCTCCATCCGGGAAATCAATCAGTGCCAGATAAACCTCTGCAGTTCCTTCCTGAGTACCAATTTTACGAGTCATCATGGATACGGAGGCCACCCGTCCGGTCAGTTTCCCGAACTCATCATACGGATAATCCATCAGCTTTACTCCAGCTTCCTGACCTGTTTTTACCTTTCCCGCACCGGAAGGTGAAAGATATACCTCACCCACAATTCTGCCTTCCTCGGGAATAATACAAAACAACTCCTGCGCCGCGTCTACAAAAGCATATTCTTTCCAAAAGCCTAAATATTCCAGTTCCCCGGAAACGGGAGAAACAAAAAGGTAATGCTCCTTCCACAAACGTACCACATTGCACAAAGCGTTGAATGCCGACTCCAGTTCAGAATACGCGGACAGCAAAGCTTCCTGTTCTTCTATATCGGTACGAACCAGCTCCAAATTACTCCGACTGATATCCGCCTCTTTGACCAGCCTGTTGCTTTCTACGTTCTGACAGGCCTCCCTACGGTTCAGCCATTCATCCCGCCGGCTCTGATAAGCCTCCTTGCTGATCCCTTTCTCCAGCATCAGCAGACTGTCTTCATGCAACAGTTTTCCGGCTCCGTCCAGCAGTTCCCGCTTTACCTCCCTTTCACGAAGCAGGCTTTCCATCAGGGCGCGGTCGGCGCGGATCTGCTCTCTCAAAGAAGAACGCATATTGTCATACAGTCCCGAATGACGCAACAGATCCAATTTCCATTTACTCTGTGCGAAACTGTTGTAGGCGGAAGTCATATCCCCCAACAAAAGCTTACGGTTAGGAATCATAAAGGATTTATGAATATCCACCGTATCCAGAAAACGGTCCAGCCACAGAAAGTCCGGATAGTCTACCCCGCTCTCCATATAAGCTACATAATCCCCTTTCTTCAGATTCTCCCCGTTCCGACGCACCAAACGCAAACGGCCGGAAGACTGCGCGCTCAACCGGACCGGAGCGGATTCCGAAGTAACAGTAATTTCACCAAGCACTGTATCTGGATACTTGATGACAAAACTCAATATGAACACCACACCAATCAGAATAAAAGTAATCAGTGCCGTCCACATCGCCCAACGGGTAGGCATGCGGTCTACGATATCCCGCACTTCCTCGCTATAATTATGCTTTTGCCTATTTAAAGCATCATGTTCCTCGTTCATTTGACTCATAAAACCTAATTATGACAGATTCTGTTTGAACAACATGTAGACATATCTATAAAGTAATTCTTCACTGAGCATATTTTTGGATTTCATCTCTTTCAATAACGCGTAGAATCGCTCCACAAGTTCCTTTTCATGAACTTGACCTACCATCCAGTTTACGAGTTCCTCTTTAACCTTTTGCCCGGAAATCCGTTGCTGAGAAGCCTTAGTCCTTGATACCTGTTCAGATGAATAACGATAAAAAAGCAAAGACTGGGGTTCAACATAAAAAACAGCTCCATACTCTGCTGCTCTTGTCCACATTCGATAATCTTCAGCATAGATAAAATCCTTTTCATATTCCAATGCATGCCGGACCAGAAAAGAACGTTTCATCATCATCGCAGAATGACAAAATATATTCTCACCCAACAGAACTAACGACGGCCTAAGTACCAAGCCACTGTGCTTCCGGACTACCATATGATTATGCTCCTCGTTCGTAAGCAAGGTAAACCAGGAATTACAGAAATCTATCTCCGGATTTCTTTCCATTAAAGACACCTGAATCTTCAATCGGTCCGGATGCATCACATCATCCGCATCCATCCGGGCAATATATTTTCCTTGTGCCATCCTCAAGCCATCGTTTAAAGCAGAAATGAAATCATGATTCCTTTTCACATATTTTATCCGCTTATCCTTATATGAAAGAATGACTTGCTCTGTACTATCCGTAGAACCATCGTTCAGAATCAAAAGCTCAAAATCCGTATAACTCTGATTCAATACACTGTCTATCGCTTCCGCAATCCATTTTTCTCCATTAAAAACCGGCATCAAAACACTGACATTTACTCTCATAGTCTACAAATTGTCATCTAATTCACAAAAAACATCCATTATATTTTTCATCATCACTTCCTCAGTATATCGGTTCTCATATTGTTTCCGCCCGTTGCGTCCCATACACAAAGTTTGCAAACGATGAGTCATCAGGTAAACAATCTGCTTTGCCATCCTTTCAATATCTGCTCTAAGCCCTTTTAACAAAGAAAATTTTACTGGTACAAGCAAAGCATTTGCCTTATCGCTAAACAATTCCCTCAGTCCATCAACTTCGGTTGAGACAACTGGAAGTCCGAACATCATCATTTCTATAGCCGCATAGCTACACTGTTCCTGCAAGGAAGCAATGATTCCGGCATCACTTGTCCTATATATATCAGCCAATACCTCAAAAGGCACCAAACCCAAAAAATCCAAATCAAGATGACTATATTTTGACTGTAAGAAGCCCCGCATTCTGTCAGTCGTCTTTCCGGCTATTTTCAGTTTGGCCCGATACCCCCAGGATTGAACCAGTTTCAAAGCTTCCAAAATAAATGGCAATCCTTTACTCGCAGACAAAGTTCCTACATAAACCAATTGAAAAAGGCTGGTATCTGACCTGTGGACAACCTCCCCCGCCTTGTCCCTCATTCCATTATAAACCACACGTATCTTTGAATCCGGTATCCGCAAAATATCGCGCAAAAATTTCCGAGCACATTCTGTAACACAGACAATACGATCAGATTTAAAATAAAAATCAGCCTCAGAACGTATCTGAAAAAAGCGTGATATGTCTTTCTGTTCTACTTTTCCACTACGTTGCAGTTCATATAGCATATTAAACTTCTGCCGATTCGTGTTATAATTAGCCTTCCATGGCAGACAATGAAGATGAGAAACGATGCTGCACCGTTTTCTTTTTTTCAGAAACAATGCCAGATCGATCAGATTCACAGTATTCAGATGCAAAATACATCCATCCTCCAACAAATCCTTCAAATAAGGATATATCGACAAATTATATGCTTCGTTCCAATATCCCTGACGGATCATCTCGCTCATATTTAAAGGAAGGGGGATACGTACTTCCACAAAATGAGGATGTTTTATCTTTTTAACAAAAATCTGATTCTTATCCTGAACCAGATGTATATAACAGAATCTGATTTTCTCCAAAGAAGAAAGTCCATCCAGCAGACATTGTAGAAAGCGCCCTACGCCGGAAAAGTTACTCTCATCACTCATGACCATAACCACAATCTGCTTTCGGACAAAATGATCTTTTCTCATCATATCTTTTGGTTTAATCCATTAATACCGACCACAGTCTTTTGCGGACTGAAGGCTCTGAATTCATATAAATCAAAGACAACACCAATCTGGGGATTCCATTCCGAAGACTCAGTTTTTTTGTCTTTCCCGGAACAATACGCTCCAGTTCCTTTTCCATTTTGTCTTTATCTCCGACAAGAAGCTTTTGCTCCAATCCTTCCAGCAAGGAATCATGGCCATGGATGACCAGAAAATGGGAGTGTTCCCTCAGACCGGACAAGAATACATCGGACATCCTTTGCTCCCACAAGATTCTGCCGGATAGGTCCGCCGGGGTTTCCATCCACCGCTCTTCCATGCCCAAAATCTGAAACCAATATCGGGTCTCAAAATCATATTTAAACATTCCGGAGCGATAAAGATGCCCATAGTTTTTCAGGACATCCTTACGGATAGGGTAATCCTTCAAAAGGGATATAATATAAAGCAAGCAGTTCCAGACATTTGCCAGCTGATCAAGATTATAGATCCTGTCCCTTGAAAGAATCTGCTGAAAGACCTCGTTAATCCGTTCCTGTAAAACATTCAAGTATGAAATTGCCAAAGAAATGTACTCACAATTTCCCGAACCAAGAAGGAAACGCAAGGTACGTACTTGAGAGAGGCACTTTGACAGATCCTCTTTCATGATACGCTCCAACTCCGATACGACAAGCTCTGTCTGTGCCGAAAACAATTCATCAAACCTTGCATCCACCAGACGGTTCTGTATCAAATATTCCAGAACATAGCCGACTCCAGATAAGCCTTTATCAAAACTGATATTCCGGGTTTGGGTTAATAAAGCCTGCATCAACAATTCCGAAGCCCAATCCTCCAATGCGGAATCCTTCAGAAAAGCCGCCAGCTCAAAGAACAATAAGGAGAAACCGCTTCTTCCCTGATCATAACCACTCCCGCCTAATGTGGTCGCGTTCATTTTCAGGTAATCTACCAGCCCCGCAAATACAGGACTGGCAGAATAAGAATATTTCAGTGTCATAACCTTAATAATCCTTCCAAAGCGCGTCTACATTCACATCCCATACCACCAGTTCTTTCTTCGCATTGAAAGTAGGCATATAGAAATGGTTGTTTCTAAGGACACGGACTTCTGCGGTTGCTCCCCAGTTCTCAATCGTATCACTTCTGGAATTCAGTACATACCAGCAATCCAGCTCTTCATAGGTGCGGCCGGTCTGACGGACGATTTCACCGCTATCATCCACCAAAACAATTGTGGCATAATCCTTCATACATACACGATACCCCTTATAACGTCCGAAATACTCCAAATTATCCGGGATATGCTGATAGACGGAATCATACAGCAGTTCATCCCCGGTACGGCAGGAATATTCCCGAAGAAGATTCTGGTGAAAGTCATAAATACGGCTACTGGTTATGCTGTTCTTTACATTAGACAACTTAAAGGACGGCTCGGCATCAATGGGACCGATAAAGCATCTTTCAAAGGGAGGCGTTTTCAATGGGATACAATCAACAGCCCCCTTATTGTCACAGTGCATTCGATACATGGCATGGTCCTCGCGATGGATCAGATAAAGCGAATCGCCGATCAGACGGAAACTCACCATGCCCGAAAAGCGGATACCCAACGGACGACGATAGGCCAGCTTGCCCTGTTCGTAACAGGTAACCGTCAGCGGGCTGCCGCCCAGGAAATAGAATGTGCCCTTGCCATCCGTGTCGAAACCCGACACGATCAGTTCGTTCGTATTCGCCTTATAGACACAAGTTACGGAGTCCGGGGAGTTCTGGAAAGAGAAGACATGCCTCTTCCATAATTGGGCGGATAAATCAAGGGAACAGGCAAATGCCAGCACGAACAAGACCGGCAACCAGCTTAAAGTTTTCATATTCGTTCTCATGGCTCTATATTTTTAAATTTGTTTAACGATAATTCCTTTCAATAGCGATACAATAGCCACAATCCTCAAATTTGAGAGAACGTTTATAAACGCTTGGGAACCATCGGTATTTCTGACTATACTCCGCCAAAATACGATCCGTCATTTTCTGGAACTCCTCATTTTTCGTGGTATTTCTGACACACTTCACGTCAACCATCCTTCCATCGGAACATATTGTAAAGGTATAAATCAACCTTCCGGAAATATCTTTAGGAAGGCGACTATAGATATAATCCCAGAAAGAACCCCAACCGTCGGACGGCTCCGGATTAGTTGAAATTGGATGAAAAACAACTCTCACCTCTGAAATGCTGTCAATTTTCGCATTCATTTCCTGTGCTCTGTCCCATTCCGCCTTATTCAGACGCACTTTAAGCACACAAGAACATCCCACAGGAGCACCATTCTTCCATGCCGGCAACATTTTAGGTAAGTTGGATGATAATTGTTTCAGGTTCTGCCTTATAATGGGAGAAGAATACAGACAAGTTGCGTTTTCAATGCTTCCATCCGCAGAAACCTGAAAACGGATCTCGGCGGTCAGCCTCTGATCAGGCAGACTGTCTGTCGGCCACTTGTCCAGACGAAACCGGCATAATGTATGAGGATCAATCGGAAACTCCGGTAGATAATCATAAAAAGAAGAATCTTCCACTTCCAAAGAAGTACAGATTTCGCTGGAGCGCTCCTGAGCATTCAAGGCTATAGAAACAAGCATACAGAGACTTATTTCCAAAAGTTTCAATATTTCTCTCATAATGTTTTTTTTTAAGGATTAATCATATATTTCTATATACCCAACAAAAACAAGACCTTATTGCGAAGTCTTTACGGTACAATAAAACCTGCATCAACAAGTCCGATGCCAAATCTTCCAACGCAGCATCATTCAGAAAATCAGCCAGCTCAAAGAACAATAAGGAGAAACCGCTTCTTCCCTGATCATAACCACTCCCGCCTAATGTGGTCGCGTTCATTTTCAGGTAATCTACCAGCCCCGCAAATACAGGACTGGCAGAATAAGAATATTTAGGTTTCATTTTAGTGTTATTGGAATAGAAAGCTTACTATCCACAAAAGCAAAACCAGCAGATGCTGGACGCCAACGAAATTTTTCACTCATCGTTATCAGTGCTTTGGTCACTTTTTTCTCCAGTTCCTGATCCTTCGTAGAATTTCTGACGCATGTGATTTCACTCATTCGTCCGTCCTTCTTTACCACAAAAGAATAAAACAATTTTCCAGAGGATTTCTCAGGCAAGAGAGTTGTCAAGTAGTTTTGGAATATGTCCATTCCGTCAGACGGGATGGCTGGAAGTTCCGGATTCACATGAACTCGACCAAACCGTATTAGGCTGTCGGTCTCAGCTTCTTTCCGTTGATAGCGGTCCCATGCCGATTTGTCCATGTGCAAACGCAGCACACAAGTGCTGACTACAGCCTTACCATCCTGCCATGCTGGCAAAGCCTTGGGCAGAGAGGAGAACATCCGCTCTATCTCACCCTTCACTTCCGGTGAATCGGCATCTGGAACGATATCTGTTATTTCACCATCCGAACCAATTGTGAAACGTATCTCCGCAGACAAAGGCCGCTCAGAAGGATAACCTTCGGGCCACTTTAAAAAGTGAAAGCAAATCAATTTCATATCGACCGCGAACTCCGGCTGATAGTCATACTGCTGAGAGTCCTCTACCACAAAGTTACAAACTTCTTTTGAGACAGGATCTTGCGCCTTTAATATTACAGAAACAAGACTAAAAAGCAATAAAAAAATATAATTTAACATAATCTTATTCATAATAATTTTCTAAAAAAGTCAAACAATCATCGGCAAGATAACAATTTAAAAATCTTTTTTTTAGTTTATATTTTTATTTAATAAAAACTCTATTCATATCAAAGTATAAAAATTAAATTAAAAAATATCAATATAAATAAAACAAGTCTATCAAAAAGCTATTAGTATCTACCATAAATTATTCTTAAATCCGCATTAATAGCTAAACCCTGCATAACTAAACATTTTCAACCAGTTCCATTGGTATTCAGTATTAGGCTCCCCAGAATTCTTCAGATAGTCCTTATTACCTGTTTCTAAATATTTTTGATACATTTCTTGTCTATAAACATCATAAAAATAGCCTACACCATTATTAAAAGCTTTTAAATCCAAAGGTTGGGATTTGTCAAAGTTATGAGTTACACTAGCAGCCCAATCTACAAATTTAGAATCTTGTACTGGAACTGCTGCAGGTACATTACCAGAACAAGCCTTCATAAAGTAAGACATAATTCCTTCTTGAAATTCTGCATTAGAAAAACTAGGATTTTCATTTCCTATCGCACCTAAATCCACCTGTTTTAAATGAATTAATTCTGCTCGTAAAACATATAAGTCATAAGACTTTAACACAATCTTATTTGAAGATTCATGAAATTCCCCAGCCCTAGTACAATTTGGATCTATAACAATCTCTGCATCATATTTCTCTAACAATTGCCGCTCTTCGGTAGACAATTGACTTATCAAGGTTTCCAACTGATAATCATTACTATCCACAATACCGGAATCACCAGAAAAGCCCGAATCCGTTGCAAAAGGATCATCTTGAAAACCTGTATCCTCATCTTCTAGAAAATCAGGTGCCAATTCTCCGTCCTTATTTTTTCCGTCAATATAAAGCTCTCCGCTGATCATTGAAACAGAATCAAAAGATTTACCTAGACTTCCCCAACCTTCAACTTGTCCTCCTTCCCACTCATTAGTAATATACATACTCAAAAACTCCTCTTCAGTAAAAGTTCCGGTTCCACCAACCATACCACGCAAATCCATTTCACTCAATACAGGCATTTCCTTCGCCAATTCATCCAAACTTCTTTTTGTAATAGTCTTCATGATCTTAAATTTTTAAATTAATAATTATAAACAAATAATTCACTCATATCACAATGCCTTTTAAAATCATACAGGCAAAGCGTCCTCAACTGATAATAATAGGTATATAGTGTGTAAAGTGATTCATAATACTGCTCTTGAAATGAATAAACTGAACGCCGTGAATCCAACAGTTCAGACACCGTGATGCGAGATATATCGAAACGCCGTAACATCAGTTCATAATTGGATATGGATAGCTCATAACTCCTACGGGCCAGAGCATAACCGGACAAAGCCGTATTATATAACGAAACTTTTTCAAAGACATTCTGTTCCAGATTCTTCAAAGAACGTTCCGCATCCAGTTCAGCCATCGCGGTCTCGTTCCGTGCCATACGAATCTTATTGTGGCCTATCCCCCAGTCAAAAAGAGGAAAAGTCAAACTTACAGATATATTCTGGCGATTCTCCGGATGGCGATAAGCCGCCGAAAAAGAGGAGGCATAACGATTTACTCCATAATCTATTGAAATATTCCCCTGAAGACGGTTCTCACGCTTCGTTTGCCAGCTCTGATAACGGGCCTGAAGCACCGTATATTCCCGATTCAACATTTCAGGATTGTTTTCCATCGCATATCGGAGCACTTCGTCTGCACTAATCTTTGGGAAATCAACTGAAAGACTGTCTGAAAGAACAAGCGGAGAAGAGCAACACAAAAAACTCTGAATTGCACGTAAAGCCTCTTCATAAGAGGCACGTGTCTGGATGACCGCGTGCTCTGACTCCGCACACTCCAATTCCACCTGATTAAATTCATAATCGGTAATACGACCATGCTGTAAGGCCAGACGAGACACATTCAACAATGTATCAGAGGACAATTTCATTCGCACGGCATGTTCTTGTGACAAACGCGTCAAAAACGCATTCAGATAAAGTGTCACAGCTTGCTCCTCCAAAGCGGAGCGCTCCTGAACAAAACGACGAAAAGCCAACTCATAACCCATACGGGCCAGATCCCTGCTAAACTGATATTCTTTACGACCACCCCATAAAGGCTGCGATAAGTTGATATAAAAAGGACGTGTCGTATAATTGTTCTTATTTGAAGAAAATTCATGTAAATAATCCAAGGAAGTACCGATTCGTACGGTTCCCCCTGTGATACCTAATGATTGCTGCAAAGCAACATTTAATCCCGTAGATGCTGAATAATCCTCTACGTAATTATAACTGCCATCAAAAGCATTCTGCAAACGTTGTATGGAACGGTTAAATTGGAAAGAATCCCACTGAAAAGATATTGCAGGAAGGAAACCCTTGCGGTAGTTTTCATAAGAAAGCTTGCGGTTCTCCAAATCCAAATACAATCTCTTCATTTCCGGAATCTCTGGTACAAAATGTTGCAAGACGAATTCCAGCGAAATGGTTCGCCCCACACCATCCTGACTTTTTAGCAAAAAAACAGCTAAAAATAGAGGTACTAATGAAATATGTCTTGCAACATGAATCCTCATATAACACATGCTTTATTTTTCTATAAAATAAATATAGCGCAATATTAATACAAAAAAACATAAACAACAAATATATCTGTATTTTTTTCAAAAAAAAAAAAGTATAATATATTACATCAAACAACATATAAAACAATAATCTTATGTTTATAAAATATAATAAGAAACATATAA
Organism: uncultured Paraprevotella sp.; assembly: GCA_944321345.1. Lineage (GTDB taxonomy): Bacteria > Bacteroidota > Bacteroidia > Bacteroidales > Bacteroidaceae > Paraprevotella. The sequence goes on along the minus strand of CALUKY010000010.1, from coordinate 53,541 downwards.
AAGAAAAATAAATCTACTATTTTTCAGTATAAACAAATGAATTACATATATTTACAATTAAATATTGGTACACAAGATTGAGACAAACACCTTTCTAAGGATAAAGATCAAATATAAATTATATATAAAATTAGGAATAAAGCATATTAATATGTTTTTCAAAATAGTTATAATATATAGATAACATAAATTTTACCTAATATTATAATAATCATAAATATATTTTATAAACAAAATTACAAAGACAAAAACTTCTATATTATTCTTTATACAAAATCTAAAAATATGAATAGAATTAGATAATGAGACATAAACTCATTTTTTATTCGAAGGCAACGAAATAAGTTACCGAAAATATCAGGACTTGTCAAAAAAGGATTGCGAAAAAGACAGTTATATATCTTATGATTTCCGCATCAAAAACAGGGACATTTATTTACCTGTACATCACACTCTGATTCCGCTGGTCAAGAACAAGCGGCAGGAAATAGCCTGGGCACTGTGTAAAGTCTCCCTAACGGAACAAAGGTGTCCGGGAATCATTATGGCCAAAATAGGCGAAAAAGAGATAACTTGGAATCGGAAAACAAGATGTTGGGAGGAATTTCAAAGACCTCAATTGAGCGAGAAGGAAAAGGAAATTGTCAGATTATCCATTCAGGGATTCACAGAAAAGGAAATGTCTGACAAGTTACTGCTGTCCGAGAGTGCCATAAAAAAGAGGAAAAAAATACTGTTTCAGAAATTGCGCGTCAAGAACATGTCCGAAGCTATTATCTACTGCACCAACAAAAGACTTTTTTAATTCATCATCTGTCCTATATACTGACTGATGATTGATGCTCCGGAAAACCAATACATACAGTAATCCCCTCCTTCTAAAAACTGTTTTAAAGCAGTTTTTAGAAGGAGGGGATTTTCTTTTCTACGACAGAAGTCGCTTGTAACGAAAGACTTTACGACCGTGTGCGGCAAGGCCCTTGAATACTATTTCATGGAACCTATACTTTTCAAATGCTGTCTATTGCTGCATCCGTCCCTCTCTCACAGCCTGAAGCTTTGCCTTCAGTTCCTGAGCTTTCTGCCCGTTCTTGTCTATGACGTTTTTCTTTTCCTCACGATCTTTTGACAAATGATACAACTGAGGTTCCTTGCTGTTTCCCGATTCAATGGCCGGTCCCCAGGGAATGCCGGCCGGACCGTCGCTCGGCTCGATATATTTCCACTCCTTATCGCGTATAGATAAGGTATGATTATAAGACTGTTCAATCACATAATCGCGTCCCTGCACATCATCGCCCAACAGAGTTGCCAGATGGTTCTCGCTGTCCGGTGCCGATCCCTGTGGCAGACGGGCCTGAAGCAATTCTCCAAAAGAACGGAACAAGTCAATCTGTGAGAACAGCGCGTCCGATGTTTTGCCTTTACGGATATGCTGTGGCCAGGAAACAATAAACGGAATCCGCGTTCCTCCCTCAAAGGCACTGTATTTATTACCACGCAATCCACGGGTTGGAGAATGTCCGTCCAACAGCTCGGCAGCCTGATCCGCATATCCGTCGTCCAGTACCGGACCGTTATCGCTCGACAGGATGATCAGGGTATTCTCATACAGTCCGTTCTTTTTCAGGTAATCGATTACCTGCCCCACCGTCCAGTCAAACTGGGCAATAGCATCGCCACGAAGTCCCATCGGATTCTTTCCACGGAAGCGTTCATGCGGGAAACGGGGCACGTGCACATCATTGGTAGCCAAGTACATAAAGAAAGGTTTGTCCTTATTCTTGTCGATAAAATCCAAGGCGTGAACCGTTATGGAATCCGCAATATTCTCATCCTTCCACAGAGCTTTTCCTCCTCCTTTCATATAACCGATACGGCTGATGCCGTTCACAATGGCCTGATCATGTCCGTGCGAGGGTTTCAGATTGTACAGCAGTTCCGGATGGTCTTTTCCCAACGGTTCGCCGGGGAAAGGTTTCGCATAGCTCACCTCTATCGGAGCACTCGGATCATAGTTGGCCACCATACCGTTCTCGATAAAGACACAAGGCACACGGTCGCCCGTAGCAGCCATAATATAGGAATAGTCAAAGCCCAAATCACCGGGATGAGTCGGCAGCGGAGCATTCCAGTCCTGTTTTCCGCTCTCCGCTCCCAGACCTAAGTGCCACTTGCCGATGGCCGCAGTAACATAACCGGAATTCTTGAACACATCTGCCAGCGTATATTGTCCGGGTTTGATAATCATACCGGCATTTCCGGCTGCCACATCCGTACCTTTCTTACGCCAGGCATACTCGCCCGTAAGCAGAGAGTAACGCGAGGGAGTACTGGTAGCAGCCACAGCGTGTGCATTGGTAAACAGGATACCATCCTGTGCCAAGGCGTTCACATTGGGAGTCTTTACATTCTTGGCATCATAGCATTCCAGATCACCATAGCCCAAATCATCGGCATAAATCAAAAGTACATTCGGGCGTGCCGTATTCTGAGCCCATAAGGCAGCACCACCTCCCAGCAAAGCAATGGAGAATAAAAGCTTATTTCTGTTCATCATCTAATATAGATATTCATTTAAAGTTATTATAAACTGTCGCAAAGATAACCTTTTTATGGAATTACTCCCCCGTCAGTAATTCATTACTTCCCTGTCAGTAACGGATTACTGACGGGGGAGTAATTTTCAGGAACCGATATGAATGGTATATTTTACCAGCAAATACTTTCCTCATAACGGTCAAAAGACAAATCTTCCATCACTCCAGCCTGATGCAACGCCTGTAACACCATTTTCTGCTCCTCGGGAGAAAGAGCAAAGTCGCCACGGCGACGCTCATAGAAAGTATTCTGACTAAAATGATTCAGCAACAGAGCACGGAATTTCTGATATTGTGCCGGAAGCATCCGCTCCTGCATCCCCTTAAAGCCACGGGCATAAACCACCGGAGCGGAATTCCGGTAATAAGGACAGGAAGCTCCCGGAACGCAACGGTCGGGATTGAGCACACGCAGATAAGTGGAACGCTCCATCATGGGTTTACACGCCAAACGACGCAGACAGGTGGAAGCGCACGGACAATCTTCGCGCAGGCACAAGGCATAGTTCTCAGGAACTTCTTTAGACAGTATTTTTGACATAGTTGTTTGATTTTAAAGGTTTATAATAATGAGTATTCACATACAAAGATACTCTTTTTCAAAGCAAAAGTCAAGAGACCAAAGAAATTCACTATCTTTGCGCGTTCTTTGCCTACACCGTGTGTCTTACATTGGGCTATAGCTGGCAGTTTGCCCTGACCGCCGTATTACTGGAGGGACTGATTTTCATTCTGCTCACCGCGACCAATCTGCGCGAAAAGATTGTCGACGCACTGCCCATGAGCATCAAGAATGCCATCGGTGCGGGTATCGGACTTTTCATTGCCTTTATCGGTCTGCAGAATGCCGGGATTATCATCCGCAATGATGCCACCCTCATCAGCTTGGGACATATCACTTCCGGACCGGCCCTGTTGGGACTCATCGGTCTGCTCATCACTTCCATCCTTTTGGTCAAGAAGGTAAAGGGAGCGTTACTGATCGGTATTCTGCTCACCACACTGATCGGTATCCCGATGGGCATCACCCAGATGAACGGGCTCTTCAGCGCACCTCCTTCCATCAAACCGCTCTTCATGCAGTTTGAATGGCGGCATATCTTTACAAAGGAGATGGTCATCGTGGTGTTTACCTTCCTGTTTGTGGATATGTTCGACACTATCGGAACTTTGGTTGGTGTCACCACCAAAGCGGGTATGATCCGTGAAGACGGCAAGATTCCGCATCTGAAACAGGCTTTTCTGGTCGATGCCGTAGGTACAACTGCCGGAGCCATGCTGGGTACCAGTACCATCACCACATTTGTGGAAAGCGCCTCGGGAGTAGGTGAAGGCGGACGCAGCGGACTGACAGCCTTTGTCACCGCTCTGTGTTTCCTCGTATCGCTTTTCTTCGCGCCGTTCTTTCTGGCTGTTCCGGGCGCCGCTACCGCACCGGTGCTGATTCTGGTGGGTCTGATGATGGTATCGGCCGTACAGAAAATCGATTTTTCGGACTACTCGGAGTCTATCCCGGCCTTTATCTGTGTCATCTTCATGCCGCTGGCCTACAGCATCTCCGACGGCATTGTATTGGGTCTGATCAGCTACGTGCTCATCAATATGATTTGCGGAAACTTCAAAAAACTCACTCCGGGCATGCTGATTCTGGCTGCCATCTTTGTATTGAAGTTTTTTGTATAGTCGTTTGTAAAATATTTTTCAAAGCCCTGCTTTTAGAGGTCTATTTGCCTTTAAAAGCAGGATTTTTTTATTCCGAAAGATTGTTCCACAGGTTTATCTCTCATCCTCCGTCTTTATCTGTCTTTATGATAGCAACAACGTAAATATCTATTTATCAACAAATTAATTAAATCACATTTTATGATAGGCTCTATGACCGACTTATGACCGGTTGATTTGAATACGGTTTACTTATACTTTTGCAGACAAACAACGCCATGAAACAACAGTCACTAAAACCCAACAAAAGAGATGAAAATACTGATTCAGGTTTTCAGTGCGGTAGCTTTATTATGCTCCGTACTGGTGAAAGCACAGAACAAGGTTCATCTGAATACCTTAAACCTGAACCTTATGAGCACAGAATATGGTCGTGTACGGGCTGACCGAAGCTGCGAAAACCGTCCGCTCACCATCAATGGCAAAACCTATAAGGGAGTAGGCACACATGCTTACAGCAAAATGATTGTATCCCTGCAAGGCAAGGCACAGTCCTTTCAGGCACTCGTGGGCGTGGATGACGAGGTAGAACCCAGAGCGTCCGTAATATTCCGTATCAGTGGCGACAATAAAGTGCTGGCCGAATCGCCTGTCATGCGCAAAGGTAACGATCCTTTCTTATTGAAAGCGGATCTGAAAGGTGTCAATCAGGCGGTGCTCGAAGTGTTGCCTACCGACAAAAGCAGCAGCATTTCATGATCTCTCTAAGCGGGAAGCCTCAGGAGAATCAGGGTGAAGTGTTGGCGGGCACCCTGGCCTGGTCGGGCAATTACCGTCTGCTCTTCGAAAAGGACAATTCGGGAAAACTGTCTGTTCAGGCGGGCATCAACCCGTGGGCTTCGGATTATACACTGCCCCGAGGAGAACGTTTCAGCACTCCGGCTCTGATTTACACCTTCAGCAGCAAGGGAAAAGGAGAAGCCAGCCGGAATCTGCACCGCTGGGCACGCAACTATGGCATCCGCGACGGACATCAGTCACTCACATGGGTAACCAGCCTTTCAAATTCGCTTTTGATGTGGCGATGAGCGGCTGTCTGGGTATGGACGCCAACCCGGTGACCATGAGCAAGGAAGATCAGGAATTTACCCGCAGAGCCGTAAAGGTATATAAGGAAAAGATTCGTCCGGTGGTTCAGCTCGGCGATCTGTACCGGCTTGTTTCTCCATACGAAACTTCACGCTCGGTAGTGTCTTTCGTAGAAGAAGACAAAAAGGAACATGCCGTAGTGTTCTGCTATCAGGTAAAAGACGACTCGGAAGGTGTTACCGTGAAACTGGAGGGACTGGACCCGAATATTCATTATCTCATTGAGGAAGTGAATATCGACAGCGCCGAAAAAGCAGCCTGCCGGCAGAACGGACAGACTCTCAGCGGCAAGGAACTGATGGAAAAAGGCCTGTCCTTTACTTGCAGCAAACGCTTTGACAGTGCTTCGGTTTATCTGAAGAAAGTCAAATAAACATATTGTTTGAAATCAATTTCTCACCTTTGCATAACGACCCATCGGCAGAAAAGTCAAAGCTCGTTCTTTGCTTTCTGTTGATGGGTTTATCATTTCAAAATCATACAATATGAGATTACAGACAAGGTTCCTTGTCGTTTCCTTGCGGATATGGATTTTTTTTTCAATTTTTGTAGTATCAAATACATACGAAAAACCAATCTATAAACAACCTGACCTTTATGAAAAAGATAAAAACACTTTTCCTTATGGTATGGACCTCATCTATCGCTTGGGCTTCCCCTATTGACAATCTTCTGGAACGTATCGACAAGGGTGCTTCCAAAAAGTTTATCACCGAAGAAGTAAACAGTTCTTCCAGACAGGATTTTTTTGAACTGGACCAGAAAGGCCAGAAAGTGGTGGTGCGTGGAAACAATCCCGTCAGCATCGCCACCGGTATCAACTGGTATCTGAAATATTATGCCGGCATCCATCTTTCATGGAACAACATGAAAGCGGATCTTCCGGAGGTACTCCCTCCTGTAACCCAACCGGAACGGCACTGTACCGATCAGGTGGAGCGTTACTATCTGAACTATTGCACGCACTCCTACTCCATGGCTTTCTGGGACTGGGAACGCTGGGAGCGTGAAATTGACTGGATGGCCCTGCATGGCATTAACCTGCCGCTGGCCATAGTCGGTATGGAAGAAGTGTGGTATCGGGTACTGGACAAACTGGGATACTCGGAAAAGGAAATCGGAGAATTCATTGCCGGACCGGGCTTTCAGGCCTGGTGGCTGATGAATAATCTGGAAGGCTGGGGAGGACCGAATCCCAAGAGCTGGTACAAGGATCGTGCGGACTTGCAGAAAAAGATTCTGAAACGGATGCGCGAACTGGGTATCAAACCGGTACTCCCGGGATATTCGGGCATGTTGCCACATGACGCCCGTGAGCGCCTGGGAGTCAATGTATCAGATCCGGGAACCTGGTGCGGTTATCGGCGTCCGGCATTCCTGCAACCCACAGATCCGAATTTCGAACGCATCGCCCAACTGTATTATCAGGAACTGACCCGTCTTTATGGTAAGGCAGACTATTATAGCATGGACCCCTTCCACGAAGGGGGAAACGTGGCCGGTGTGGACCTGAATGCGGCCGGAATAGCCATCTGGAAAGCCATGAAACAGACCAATAAAAATGCGGTATGGATCGTTCAGGCCTGGCAGAACAATCCACGCCCGCAACTGATCGGGGGGATTCCCAAAGGGGATTTGATCGTGCTTGATCTGTTTTCGGAAAGCCGTCCGCAATGGGGTGACCCGAACTCCGGATGGAAACGCGAAAACGGATTTGACGGCCACGAGTGGCTGTACTGTATGCTCCTGAACTATGGCGGTAATGTGGGACTGCACGGCAAGATGGAAACCGTAATCCGAAAATTCTATCAGGCCAAGGAAAGCCGCTTCGGCGCTACACTCAAAGGCGTAGGTCTGACCATGGAAGGCATTGAAAACAATCCGGTAATGTACGAACTCTTATGCGAACTGCCCTGGCGCAGTACTTCCTTTACCAAGGAACAATGGCTGGAAGGTTATGTCGCCGCCCGATATGGAAAAAAGGATGAACGTGTATTGAAAGCATGGACAATTCTGAGCAACTCCATCTATAATTGTCCGGAGAAATCCACACAGCAGGGCACTCATGAATCGCTCTTCTGTGCCCGTCCGTCGCTGAACGCCTATCAGGCGTCAAGCTGGTCGGAAATGAGCGACTATTACAATCCGCAGGATGTGATTCAGGCAGCCCGTCTGATGGTGGAGGCCGCTCCGGCATTCCGGGGAAACAATAATTTTGAATACGACCTGGTGGACATCGTGCGCCAGGCTGTAGCCGAAAAAGGACGGTTGGTCTACCCGATCGTAGTCAGCACTTACAAAAGCGGTGAGAAAGAGCTCTTCAATCAGGCGGCCGAACGCTTTATCCGTCTGATTGACATGCAGGACAAACTGCTGGCAACCCGTCCGGAATTCAAGGTGGGAACCTGGTTGCAGGCGGCCCGCAAACTGGGACACACCGAAGCGGAAAAGAATCTTTATGAATGGAATGCCCGAGTGCAGATTACCACCTGGGGAAACCGCACGGCGGCCGATCAGGGCGGACTGCGTGACTATGCGCATCGCGAATGGAACGGTCTGCTCCGGGATTTCTACAAAATGAGATGGAACACCTACTTTGATATTTTGCGCCAGCGTCTGAACGGCAAGCAAGTGGCCGACCCCGATTATTACGCGTTGGAAGAGCCCTGGACCCTGCAACATAATCCTTACTCCTCAGAACCGGAGGGGGACGCAGTAGAAACAGCAACAGAAGTTTTCCGAAATTTATAAATAACCAAAAAAAATCATTATGAATAAAAAGAATCTGTTAATCATGTTCTTGTTCTGTCTGTTCCCTTTCTGGATGCAGGCGGACGAAATTGCTTGTATACTTCCCAAACCTGCTCATATATCCGTGCAGGATGAAAAAGGGTTTCTGATAAATACAAAGACCGTGATTTATACCACTCCTCAGGCTTCGGCCACTGCCGAACTGTGGGCGGCTACCTTGCGCCAAGGAACCGGTCTGGAACTGCCGCTAAAAGTAACCTCACGTGCCGCCAACAAGCAGGGTATCTGCTTCGTACTGCCGGAGAAAACGACCGACACAGAAAGCTACAGCCTGAATATCACTCCCAAAAGAGTATTGATACAAAGCCAGGGAGAAGCCGGACTGTTCTATGGAGCCCAGACATTAAATCAATTATTACCGGCAGAAGTGCTGGAAGGCAAAGGAAATATCCAGGAAACGTCTCTTCCTTCACTCACGGTTCAGGACAGCCCCCGGTTCAAATGGCGCGGCTATATGCAGGATGTGAGCCGCACCTTCTATTCGATAGATGTTCTGAAGAAATATATAGATGTCATGTCGCTCTACAAACTCAATACCCTGCATCTGCATCTGACCGATGATCAGGGCTGGCGTATTGAAATAAAGAAATATCCGCGCCTGACCTCGGAAAAGGCGACACGATTCCCCGATGAATACAAGCAACCGGAGAAACGCAGCGGATTCTATACTCAGGAAGAGCTGAAGGATCTGGTGGCTTATGCCGCTGCAAGGCACATCCGGATTGTTCCCGAAATAGACGTTCCGGGACACTGCTGGCCGGTTCTCATCAATTATCCGGAACTGGCGGTAAGTTCCAACCTGTATCCGGACTATGTGATGCCTTTCTGTGCCACATACCATGTCTGGGGACATCAGTTCACCCCGAACACACTCGACCCGACCAGTGAGAAGGTATATCAGTTTCTGGATGACGTATTTACCGAACTGGTCGAGATTTTCCCATCAGAATACATCCACTTCGGTGGAGACGAAGTGGTGCACTCCGTATGGCAAAACGAACCGCGCATCAAACAGTTCATGGCCGACAAAGGCATGAAACGGGTAGAAGAACTGCAAAGCTACTTCGTAAGCCGTGTTTCCAAGATCATCCGAAGCAAAGGAAAGCAGCCTATCGGTTGGAACGATATTCTGAGCGATGCCAAGAATCTGCCTAAAGGCACGAATATCATGTCGTGGATAGGAAGCTCTGCTGTAAAGGACGCCGCCCAATATGGTTTCCCGACCATTGCGACACCGAGCAGCCATCTGTATTTCGACATCCGCCAGGGAAGCCGGGACGATGGTTTGTTGGCAGATCTGGCTTATGCCCATGTCATTTCGTTACAGAATGTATACGAATATGATCCGGCAAACGGACTGACAGATCAGGAACAGAAATGCCTGTTGGGCGTACAGGCCAATATGTGGCCGGCCGTACCGCAGGAAGTCAAGGACATCAATGTACAGAATTTCCCCCGTCTGCTGGCACTCGCCGAAATCGCCTGGGCCGACGGCAAAAAGGATTTTCATGATTTTGAGAACAGACTGGCTCCGCAATATAAGCGTCTGGATGCCCTGAAGATTGATTATTACCGTCCGGGCGGACATATCATCGCCACCTGGGAACCCAAAGACGTCAAGACCAATGATTATGTGGTTTGGGAATGGGATGTAACCCCAAAGGTATATGCCAACGGAAGAGCCATGGCCGGTCTGTTCTATACCCAAGGAAAAAACAAACTGAACATCAAAAAAATGCAGTTGCTGGAAAACGGAAAAGTTATTGCGGAAGACACACACCGTGGATTTGCCGACGAAACCCGTGCCACCTCAAAACCTAAAAACTATCTGTACTTTTTGGATGTGAAAGACTATAAGCCTCAGGCCCGATATACCTTGCGCGCGGAAGTATCCGGATATGCCGGTACGGAATCATACGGAAACGTCATCTTCTCGCTGGCACCCTATCAGGATTTCTCGGCCGTAGAAGCAGACAAATAAACGGAATCACCTGTATTATTAACTTTTTTCTAATAAAAAACATCATGAAGAAACAACTATGGATCGCCTGTCTCTCCTGCTTCCTGTGGGGAGAAAGCATGGCACAGAAAATCATCTTGCCCAAACCGTCAACCGAGCCCAGCAAAGCGCAAATGAAACAGATCGAGCGCAAATATGGCATGTTTATCCACTTTGGAATCAACACATTCCATGATGAAGAGTGGACAGACGGCTCCAAACCGGCCTCATCTTATAATCCATCGGCTATTGACGCGGAACAATGGATCAAAAGTGCAAAAGACGCCGGCATGAAATATGTGATTCTCATCACCAAGCATCACGATGGTTTCTGTCTGTGGGACAGCAAATATACGGAATATGATGTGGCCAGCTCCGGCAATCCGACCAATGTGGTTGAGGCTGTAGCCAAAGCCTGCAAGAAGTATGACATCGGACTGGGACTCTACTATTCTCTGTGGGACAGAAAAGTGAACCCACAAGTAGACAAACAGGAACAGGACGCGGCTTACAACCAATATATGATCAATCAGATCAATGAACTGATCCATATAACCCGCAAGCATACTCCGATTGTGGAATTCTGGTTCGACGGCGGATGGACCAAGGAGAACTATCGCTGGCCCATTATGGATCTGTATCAGACCATCAAAAGACAGATGCCGGACTGCCAGGTCGGGGTAAACTGGAGCATTGGTTCTCCGGAGAACGCGGATGCCCATCCGGTTACTCCCGACAAGCAGAAAACCGGCTATCCGATCCGTTACTTCCCCAGCGACTTCCGTTTGGGTGATCCGTTCTTGCCAACAGATCAGGATCCCAAAACATTCACATTCAGCGGCAACCAATACTATATGCCATGGGAATCTACCGTATGCATCAGCAAATGCTGGTTCTATAATTCCACAGACAAAGACTTCAAATCGGTTGACGAACTGGAAAAACTGTACAGACAATGTACCAAGAACCAGAATATTCTGATTCTGAACTGTCCTCCAACCCGTGAAGGAAAACTCCGTGACAAGGATATCGAAATCCTGCAGGCCTTGAAGAAGCGTTTGGATCTATAGTATCCCATTCAAAAGATACTTAGACCTTCATATGTCGGATATCAAAAAAACAGCTCACTCCATAACATTTGGATTGAGCTGTTTTTTTAATCATTAGATTTATAGTCAACACTATAAACGCGCCCAAAATTAAAAACCTTACTCTTGAAAAACAAAGACCAATCTCCACTCCAAACCTATAATCCATAAAATAAATTTTAGTTACAATACCGAAAAACAGAATTAATCCAAAGGAAATCTATCATTTTTTGCCTATTTTTGCAGTAACGCTTAAAAATACAGATCATTAAAAATTCCCTTACTACCTATGCTGTATCCGATAAAACGATATATAAAATTTTATGCAGCCTTGTGCTGTATCTTAAGCAGCTTTTCCTTGTATGCGCAACAGCCAATCAGTCTGAATGATTCGTTCGAGAAACTGCTTCAGGAATTGGATCTGCGTCTGACTCACACAGACCAATACAAAAAGAAACATCTTGACAAGATTCAGGAAACCAAAATATTGCAAGCGAATGCCCGGACACCTCAAGAAAAAATCCTGCAAACCCGGATTCTTGTAGAGCATTTTCTTTTTTACCAATCAGATTCGTGTCTGCACTATGCGAATCTGGCCATCAAACTGTCCAAAGAACAAAATGATAAAAGTACGGAAAATCAGATGATTTGCCGGAAAGCTATAGCTTATGCACTCAGCGGTCTCCCTTGGGAAGGAGAAATCTTGCTGGATTCTCTTTTGAAAACGCCATTGGATCGCTATTCAATGAATGAAGTTTATAAGTCTAAAATTGATATTCTGGAACAGTTTCAGAATCAGGATCTGCCCAATGATCTGGTAACCCGAAACTATATCCAGATGGAAACTCTGGAAGACTCAGTCAGCAAATACGATCACGAACCCAATAGCCGGCTACTTCGTCTGAAATACCGGAACAACAGTGAGCAGGAAATAATTGACCGACTGAAAGTAAGTCTGTCCCAATCCGACAACAATACAGAAAAGGCGGCTTATGCCATGATCATCGCCGGAAAATGCCAGCAACAGAATAAACTGGAAGAAAGAAACAGATTTTGGGCTATGGCAGCTATCTATGATGTAGAAGTGCATAAAATGACCAGTTCGGCATTGGTGCGTCTGGCAACACTGATGATGGACCGTGGAGACTGGGAACGGGCAACACGCTATGCACAGGAAGCCAGCAAAAGAGCCATTTTCTACAGAGCACGGTCACAAAGTTATGAATTGTCGCCCATTCTTGAAAAATGTCTGGCTCATGAAAAAGCCATAAGAAAAAGAAATCTGGTGATTTTCGGCTCAATCATCGGAATACTGGCTGTACTAGCAGGCGGCTTTTGGTACGGAATGAAGAAACACAAAAAACAAAAACTGAATCTGAAAAATCTATTGGAACAGGAAAAGCAAATGTACAAAACCGCAGTAATGAAAGGAAATCAGCAGGAAGAATCCATGAAATCCTTATCAGAGGGTCTGATGCATTTTCTCTCCATCAGTATAGATTCCATCTACGAACTGGGAGCCATGCGCCATACGGTAATGAACAAAATACGTTCTAAAGAAATAGAACAGTTGGCGGCTTTATTTAAGGGAGATACCAATCTGGCCCGAAACCAGAAAAATCTGCTGCACCGCTTTGACATCGCCTTTACCCGTTTATATCCGGATTTTCAGAAACAGGTAAACGCACTGCTCAAAGAGGAGTGTCAAATAGAAACACCCGATAATGAACTGCTCAACAATGAACTGCGCCTGTTGGCCTTGTTAAAGCTTGGAATATCAGACAGCAGTCGCATCGCTACTATTCTGGACATCTCAGTCAATACGGTTTATTTTTACCGGAACAGACTCAAGAATAAGGCGGTGAATCGGGATACTTTCGAAGAACAGGTGTTACAGATTGCGCTCTAATTTCCTTATCGAATATTGTTGTATTTTATGATCGGCTCTATATTTCACGATTTAATACACTAATTTGCATCCACTTATCCAATTACAGGATTTATGATACGGTTTATGGTCTATTGACAGAAAGAAAGGTCTGAAATACTTTTGCGATTGAAACATTGCAAAAACAAATATACAATGAAAAACATACAATATATAAACGGTAAAAAAGTTCGCGCCCGATACTCGGAAGAAATTCAGGGAATCGTTATTTCGATCAAGAAAACGGATATTCGAAAAGAAGCACAGATTCGTATTCAGGAAAAAAAAGCATAATATAATAACAAAAACAACTCGCCCGAAAGCCAAATCTTTCGGGCGAGTCCGTTATCATGAAGTTTTTCCTGATTTCACAGAGAAAAATATCGTTTTCAATCCATAAAACGATTAAAAATCTTTCTTCGTGCCAACGTGCAGGCTCCAATAAGACCAGATCGCTCTTGCAAGTCCGACAACACGATTTTTGAATCGTGATATATCAGACTTAATGTATTTTTCCGAACTGAATTTCGTAGCGGAGCCAGTAAGAACTCACCCGCAGCTGCCAATGTGCCACCGATTACCACCAGTTCAGGATTTAACAGGTTCAACAACGCAGACAAATAACGCCCCAGCTTCACAGCAATTTCTTCTAAAAGCTCCAAGCATAAAGGATCCTCCGCACAAATTGCTTCAATAATATCCGCAAGAGTCAGTTCTTCATTTGATGAAAATTTTTGCTGCAAAATAGAGGCTTTTCCTTTTTTCAAGTTTTCCAAAACCATGAGGTGCAAAGCCATACCGGAAACTTCCGTTTCGAGACAGCCCTTCTTTCCACAATGACACAGGATTTCATTGTCAAAAACATTGCAATGTCCCAATTCGCCGGAAAAGCCCGATCTGCCGGTATATACTTCACCATTCAAAATGAATCCGGCACCAAGCCCCCAACTCAAATTGATGAAAATAACGTTCTCATACCCTCTGGCACAACCATTCAACTGTTCTCCGTAAATCATGGCACGAGTGTCATTATCTATCGTTACCGGAACTTTCAAGTGATCGGAAAACCATTTCGTCAAAGGAACATCTGTCTGATTAAAGCAACTGTAACTGTATCCGCTCATCGGATTTACACGTCCGGGAATATTGATGCCGACATTCAGAATCTTTTCCCGACTCAAATGAGAATTCTGAACAAATTGCGCTATATACTGACGGACCTGATCCCTGGCGATATCACTATTCTCCAAACGATAAGGCAAATTCATGGAGAGTTGTTTCAGCTCTCCGGAAAGATCCATAATTCCGATATTCAGTTCGAAAAGATGAACGTCAACCCCAATAAAATAGGCTATATCCGGATTTAGTCCGTAAAGCGTAGGCGGACGTCCTTCAGTGGTCTCTACTTTCCCATAGTTCAGAATATACCCCTCCTTACACATTTCCAAAAGTGCCTTGGTTACCGTAGGAACACTCAACTTCAGTTCACGTGCCAGATTGGGAATTGTTGATGTCTTATGATGGGCATAATAAGAGATTATCCTTCTTTGAATCAAGATATTCTTATTTCCGTTTTCCTGTTCTTTTAACAAATCAAGTAACATCCTTTAAAGGGCATTAAAATTAAATCTGACAGTATATTTTCTACAAAAGAAATCTATCAGCAACAAAATTAATATTTTTCCAAGAAAAATATGGTATAATGTTCATAACTTATTCAGCAAAACCTATGATAACAAAAAGAACAGCGATATACAGAATCTTATTTTATCATCACTTTACGAACTTCAGAGCCGGACAGGAATA
Organism: uncultured Paraprevotella sp.; assembly: GCA_944321345.1. Classification (GTDB taxonomy): domain Bacteria; phylum Bacteroidota; class Bacteroidia; order Bacteroidales; family Bacteroidaceae; genus Paraprevotella. The sequence continues at coordinate 38,499 of CALUKY010000010.1, read as the reverse complement.
AATAAATCCCTTTTTGAGTGGGGCGTTCAAAAAGTTCACGCCCGTCTAACGTAAAATATCTTCCTTCAGCGGAAGGATCGGAAAAAGATGATTGCGGAGTGTAAATCTCAGTGGTTTCTCCTTCCTCCTTCCCCCAAAAGGTAAAGGCAAACTGGCATCCGGTATCTGTAATATTCTTACCTTCTCCCCAATTATAGATCTGATAATCAAGTCCTCCGTTTGTCTGGTTCATTTGACTTGATCCACTGACTATAATGTAATAACCTTCCGTATTTGCCGGTTGCAACTTCCATCCTCTTTCCGGTTCTTCGATAACAGTATGCAATGGAGTATTATTGGGTGCCTCAGGTGAAATAAATGTCTGATCCAACCGGTTCACCAGATTAAGATTCCCATCTTCACGTTCTACCAGCTTCCAAAGAACCGCATCGGAATCCTGATTCTGCGCTCCGATCAAGGAATTATTATCTCCTTTTGACGTAACAAACAGATTATCCCGAAGCGGAGTAGAAATCTTATACCAATAGAACACCTTATCTGAACTTGTTTTCGGAGCAGCCGGCAAACTAGTCCGCTCTACCTTATATTTGCATCCCGTGTCCGTTATATTTTGTCCGCCTCCCCAATTGAAGATTTTATATCCTTGCTGAGAATTATTGGTCTGATTCCATTGAACAGTACCGGAAGTCAAGATAACCAGCCCCTTTTCATCCGAAGCCGAAATACTCCACCCCTTATCCGGCTCCGTAGCGGACATCTTTAAAGGCGAATTTTCTGAGGCTACAGGAGAAACAAATCCACCATCGGCAGCATTCACAATATTATAGGTTCCGTCTTTTCGCAAAACAAACTTCCAGGTAGACGACTTTCCGGCTCCTGTTTCCCCCACCAGATCCTTACCTGCACCTTGAGAAGAAGGATAACGGTTTCCACGTAACGGGGTATTCAAAACATACCAGACCTCTTCTACATCAGTAGAAGCTACCGGCTGATTGATTTCAGCTTGCTGCATCTGATTTTTCAGAGAGCCCAGCAGATTCTGTAAATCCTCTTTCTGCTCCCAGCGCTCGGCCTCGGACATAGATTCTCCCAAGGAAGCATATACTTCTTCCAACTTTGATTTAAGAGGTCTGGCCAAGGCCTCATCATAGTATCCTACTTCTGTCCTGAAATTCTCAGCGACATAACGAAACAAAGAATCCACATAGACGGCAAGTTCCTGAGAACTGTCATCCATGGATTTGGAAGGCGAATAAATCAATCCGTCTACCGCATCCTTACCTTCCGGATCGGTAATCACGAAAGTAAACTGCCATTTGTCTCTTCCTGTACCGCCATTGCTGGCATGTGGCAATTTCATAAAAATCTTATTCCATCCCTGCTTCAAAGTCAAAGGAACAACCGGACGTGCCGTAAAATTCTCATTGGTCAATCCTTCAGTAGCATGATCCTGCAAAATATTCTTACCCGGCTGTTTCCATTCCGGAGCGGCAATCTCCTGATCATTCACCCAAAGACGCGACCCTCTGCGATCCCAACATCCCTTTTCCGGAGCTTTCTCATTACCAGAGCGACTATAAGTATAAAACTCCACCTGTGCACCGACCTTTTGCTCTACGGGAGAATAAACATAAGTCCAAGCATAAGCCGTCAGTCCGTTATCCGGAGATGAATAGAAAGAAGGTACACGCGGATGCCAGATATGCTTCAGATAAATACCGGCACCGGTTGCCACAGATGAAAAATACTTCTTACCGTCATAATCAAAGGAAATAGGCAACAGGTCACTATCATCCGTTTCAGGCGGCAAAACCTTTTGAGGGTCCCCTTCGTTCGGAAATGGGTCAGTAATCCGCCACTTCACATTACATTGACGTACATAAGGAATCGGCTCGTCTTTCAAAGAATGATTCTTATGGAAGAGAAAACGCCGCTCCCAATCAGCAAATTCCTCATATTCTTCACCAGACGAAGGTAAAGAAGTTCCTCCTGTCTCGATATACTGTTTTCCGCCACCAATCCAAGCTCTTTCCGCCGTAGCCAGTGCGTTGGCGTATAAGTTGTTCTGGCGCACGATATCTTCCTGAGTTTCTGTCTTGGTATCATTCCATATAGCTGTAATTGTTCCGGCGATATCCTCATTTCCTTGCTCTTCATAATAAATATTGCTTTTATAAATACCGACAACATCGGCATATACATCAAAATGATTGATGTAATTATAACGGCAATCAATATTCGGAATACCGGAAACCTTCTGACCGGAACTGGCCCACATTTGTGTCATATCCGCCACAGCCGTAGTCGGAGGACCGGAAACCAGACGATTCCAGACAACAACCTTCCGTCCCTGTCCCCTGACATAGGCTGCCATCGTTTCCAAGAAATTCGGATAAGTGATTCTTACTTCATCACCTCCAATATGAATATAGGGTGCCTTAGAAAAAGTACGGATCACCTCATCAAGAATATTTTTCAAAGCGGCTACTCCCTCATCACTCTGCATATCAAACCCCATAGCCTTGCGGAAAGCGTCACTATGTCCCGGCATATCAATTTCCGGAATTACTGTTACACCTCGTTCTGCCGCATAGTCCTGCAGTTCGCGACATTCTTCCTGAGTATAATAACATCCCGGATAACGGACCATATTCTCGGCTGCCGTAAGTTGTGGATAAGCTTTTACCTCAAATCTCCACGCCAGTTTTTCTGTCAAATGCCAGTGAAAGACATTAATTTTAAAACGAGAAAGCAAATCTATCTCCTTTTTCAGTTCTTCTATACTGACAAATGAACGGCCTACATCGTGCATCAGTCCACGAAGTTTGAAAGCCGGCCAGTCAGTTATAGTAAGCGACTCCAAAGCAGTAGTAGCAGAATCATAACCTTCTGCCATCTGTTGCAGAGTCTGCACGGCACGAATCACTCCCACTTCTGACAGAGCCTTTATAGAAACAAGGTTCTTTTCTACTTTGATTTGGTAAACTTCGCTCTCAAAACCCGGAAGCAGATAATCATAACTTCCTGGAATTTCTGTACAAAGTTCCACCTGGATACGTGCCTCTGCCCCATCATCTAAAGTACACTGATGCTGTTGCAGAAACAGCTTCAACAGTCCACAGTCCGTAGGATCTTCCAATGCAACAGACCGATGCAGAAGAAATGACTCATTTTCTGCTGACATTTCGATTTGCTGAGGGCGTGGCAACAAATCTTTTACCTTACCTTCCGTATAAACAGGAAAAAGCAAAGCAAACAAAAAAGACGCAGATAACTTTATTTTCATAATTCCATATCTTATTTAAAAACTTCTGATTTAAGAATCAGAAAAGACAGTCCTATTTTACAAGACTGTCTTTCCTGACTGATCAGTACTATTTTATGATAAATTTATGTCCTCCCTGAATATAAATTCCCTTTTGGAGAGAAAGCACCCTCCTCCCGGTCAAATCATATACAGGATATTTTTTCTGTGCATCCGGAGAAAGTAGTTCCACATCCGTAACCACCTCTGTGGGCTCAACAAACCATTGTGAAGCCTCCGAAGACATTGTCCAAGGCACCAGTTTACCCGAAGCATCCAAATGTATGGAAGCATAGGATGCATTCACTCCATTGTTACAAGTCACTGTGCTTAACCCTTTCAAGGTTGAACTGACAGAAAAAACTCCGGCTCCGGTAACAGATTCTGTTACTGGTATTTCGGCATATAAATCCGGAGTTGTTCCAATATAAAGTTCATTATCCTTACAGATTACACGATATCCTTCTGAGGACTCATCTTTCTGAAACAGAAAAAGCTGGCGCGTATCTTCCCGTTCTAAGAGAGAAGCACTCATGCCCTCCGGATCGAGTATTAAATACAGCGTTCCTTCCTGACGTTCCGCATTTCGCAAGCGATAATACTTTCCAGACTCAATTTCAACCTGTTCAGCTGTCTGTACAGCCTGATTGAATGCCTCATAAGCTGCCTTTGACGGTTGTTGCAGATATTTTTCACCGGCCGTTTCAATTGCAGAAGCACAGGTTTCCTTTATGTTTCCGACATTCTTTCCGACACATTCTTTAATCGCATTCAGTTTCTCTTCAAATCCATCCTTAACAATATCGTCTGCAACAACTTCCTCATCATATACATATAAACTGTCTGTAATGGTTTCCAGACTATAGTTTTTATAGATAATGGTATAGTCACGGCCATAGGTAGATTCCTCGAACAGGAAGCCTATTGTGTGGTCTGCCTGCAAAGTCATTGTCGAATAGCCGGAATTCATCACACTAGCCTGGTGCTTTCCGTCCCATTCTTTTGCAAAATGCTCCGGTTCGGAAAAATCTTCAAGACTTTCCAGTTCTTTATAATAGATACCGACATTAGAACGTCCTGGTCCGAAAGGCACAGACTGCAAGGCCACATACAGCTTTTTCTGATCGGATTTACGACGTGCCGGAACAATCATGATTTCTCCGTTACAACTGTTTGACTGTGCCGTAACTCCCTGATTGGATTCTCCGGAGAATGCCATGGTCCCCCAGCAACCCAATGCCTTTTCACTGTCAGAGAAAGAGAATATATTATAGTATCTTCCTCCGCTACAACGTGAACTGATCAATACGCTTCCATCCGGAAGTTCTTCTGCCTTAGGCTCATCACCGCCACTTGGAATGGCCGGCACATTCGGATCACCCAAAACCTTCCATGTATCACCAAAGTCATCAGAATAAATCACGTAGTTGCAGTTGACTCCATTGACATCTTTCACCAGAACAGCCGCATACAAACGATAATAATCCTTCACCTTGGTCCATCTACTCTGATGAATCTTACCGGAACCGATAAACATAGCACGCACCGGTCCTCTCTGACTCTTGTCAAACTGAGCATATATATTTTCGGACACATCTTTCGGTTCTGCCCAAGTCGCTCCGTTATCTTCACTATGGAACACTGCAATACCCTGATGATTATCTCTTGTTCCAGCCGGGAAACTTACATTTCCGGCACAACTCATCAACAACACACGGTCGCTCTCCCTGTCGGCTGCAATGCAAGGATCACCGAATGCCACCCAGAAATCGCTTTTCCCTGCTTCCGCATAATTGGCCCCCAAACCTTCTACAACAGGGAACAACTCCCCCCAAGTTTTTCCGTTATCTTTTGAAATTCGGGCATGCAGGTCTATTCTGCCATTCTTGACAATACCGATATCCTGTCCGCTATGACGGTAATCGGCCACAGCGATCACATCTCCGTTGTGCATTCTGGTTATGGCCGGGATACGATAAGGTATTGAGGCACCGGCGGCCGTTGTAAAGATCTCTACACGTGGTTCCTGCGGACGGTTATCCTTGATCACATGTACCCGGAAGTTCTTAAATATAATACCCTTGTTCGCCCCACTCAAGGTAAAGGTGGCCACAGATTTGTCCAAACCACTTACAGCCACAGACTGATCTTCCGTTTTTGAAGTATAAGTCTTTCCGTCAACGGTCAGGGTAATCGGCGTACCATTGTTATGAATACAGAAATCAAAGGTATATCCCTCAATGATATATCCGGCCGGAACCGACAAGGTATAGTTCTGAGGGCTGTACATTCCCACATATCCCACCAGATTATCTCCACTGGAAGTCATATTGTTATAACCGGAATCAAAGGTCAACTGTGGTGAATCACTCGTACTCTGCCAGGTTTTGTTCCAATTTCCATTACCAGATACAAACTTTCCGTATCCCATACTTACCGTAATAGAATCTCCTTGTTCCGGTTTTTCCTGATTTTCGTATTCCAAAGCAGCAATTTCTGATGCGGAAAGTTTTCTGTTATAAAAACGAATGGAGTGAATCGTACCTTTAAATGCGAACTTGATGTGGTCTTCTGTAACAATGCCTCCAAGGAAAAGTCCGGTCACTCCCGGCACGTTTCCAAACACACGGTAGCCATAAGCTCCCATTCCCGAAACGGTACGGTCCAGCTTGCCGTCTGTATAATAAGCATACGATTCGGTTTCTCCGTCCATCGTAATCACCATCTGCTTACGTTGGGAAAAGTCTATACCATTTTGTGTATACCATCCTTTTAAGCCGTTATCACCAATATACTTCACACCGTACTTTGTACGTTCCTGAAGCACTACTCCAAAATAGTTTTCCTCATTCTCATTACTGCTTGCTACCAGAAAAGCCGTATCTACCGGTAAGGATTCGGAAGTAAAGTCAATCACAACACTCAATGTTCTCGCCTTCTTCACTTGTTCGGCATCGGCATCCGGAATTCGGAACGGTGCAGTACCGTCCATTTCTATATTTGTATAGGTCAACATCGGTTTTTCATCTACCACCGGTTCTTCCGTAGGTTCACCGGCTTCACTCAAGGCAAACTGGCATCCGGAGTCTGTACGGTCTGTTCCGGCCTGGTTGCTGCTCCAGTTATAAATTGCATAATTCATGTTCTCTCTGGTCTGATTCAATTCCACGGTTCCGCTCGTAATGATATAGGTACCCGGAGCATTAGAATAACTCAGAGACCAACCTTTCTCCGGCTCATCCTTTTGAGTAGACACAGCTGCATTGTAAGCAGCGTTCGGGTTAAGATAGGAATGATCCGCACGGTTCACGATATTATAGTCTCCGTCCTTTTCTCTCTTCTCAAACTTCCACATAGCCCGCGCATAGTTCCGGTCCGGTTCTCCGACAACAGCATTTCCTGCACCGTTGGAAGTCAGATAACGGTAGTCACGGTTAGGAGTATAGATCTTATACCAGTATTCCTCTCCGGCAGCGCTGACTTTTGGTTGATTAATGCCCTGCATCGCTTCTTCTTTCAACTGTAACAGTTGAGTTGCCGTTTCATTCAACTCTTCAACGACATTCTGATCCTGACTCAACATCTTCTCGGCCAAGGACACCGCCTCTTTCAGTTTCAGCCCTTTCTCTGGATCAATCTCTCCCACCTCTTTTCCAAAACGGAGTTTCTTGGATTCAATAACTACATCTGCCAGATTCTGACGGGCAGAAATCAAGGCATATATTTTTTCCGCTTCCTGTTCAGAAACGGGATTTACATCATCCCCCATATACTGAGCCAGTATTTGGGCCAATTTGACATAACCCTTTCCGTACAGATAATTACCGGTAAAATAGGTACTCCGTGCCGCATGGTTATCAGCCATTTCCGTATACGTATCTACATAAGTTACCTTTTCATATTTTCCGGCTATTTCCTTCAACATCTCATTAAAAGGTTCCGTTCGACTCGTATTGGTAGCCGATGCAGCAAACGGTAAAACCGACTGAATATAGATTTCCGTATTGGGTGCCAGTTCACGCACCGCTTGTACCATCTTATCGTATGAATCCTTGAGTGTTGACAGGGCGGCAGTCCCATTAATATCAGCAGCACCTACAGAAAGAAATATTTTCTGAGGTTCTTCATTATCACTGCGTCCTTTCAGAATTACAGGAATTTCCCGCGTTACATCTGCGATTCCCGGTCCGGGCCATCCCCAACCGGTACCTCTGTTCTTTACCTTAGCACTTCTGAACAGTTCATGCCATTCTCCTCCATGAATCACTTCATCTCCAATCAACAGAATATCTTCGGCATTTACCTTCTGCATACCAAAGGCACTAAGACGCATGCCATATGAACCACCCAATCCTCCGGTCTGGTTCTGTGCATCTTCAGGATACATACACGAAGAACCTACATAACCGGCAATTGTATTACACCATATTCTGTAGCCCGTAGCACTCAGATGCAAACCATCCAATGTATGTGTATTGTTTTGGCTTACACTCAACAGTTTATCCCATAAATCAATGTAAGTTACCTCAAAATCACGGCAAATATTCTTCAACGAATCATTAGTTTCCTGCTGAAGTTGCAGATTTCTCAATCTGCTTGGTAAGATGCTCTGCACATAAATTTCAGTTTCTGGAGATGTTTTTTGAATATAATCAATAATCAGACGGGCATTACCTGCCACATGGGCCGCATTATTGATACCGGAAGTACCCAAATCATTCGTACCGATCATAATGAATGCCTTCTTGGGATTTCCGGCAATCATTGATTCCAGATTATCAACCACTTCATCACTAACGGCTCCAGAAGTACCACGATTGATCACATTATGATTACCAAAGGCCTCACACCATTCATGCATATTCGTGATGCTGTTCCCGATAAATACGATCTGCTCACCATTAGTAGGCAAGACTTTGAAACCATCATAACGATGGTTTCTGAAGGCCTGGTCTGCCTGAGCAGGCAATCCACCTAAAAAGAAACAGGCCAAAACTGTTGTCCATTTGTTTTTCATGCTAAAAACATTTTTACTCTGTACGCATTCTTCAACAGAGCGTTGGTTCATAAATAAAAGATAAAGACTCAGATTATATTATTTAAAGTTTTAAAGACTTATATAGCCGTAAAATATTTATCTACCCTTTATTTAATAAAATATTTTATTTAATAAGGCAAATATAAATAATATTTTATACAAAAGAAAACTCAAAAAGAAAATTACATCATTTTAAATCAAATAAATATTCTTTTGCATTAATGCCTTCTATAAAAGGAAACTGGTATGAAAAGGAGTTCTTATCTACAAAGAATCCCCGGGAGCTATACTTATTTAAGTACAGTTCCCGGGGATTTTTCCCTATTAAACTATTTCTCCAGTCTTCTTTTGGCGGACATTGACAAATTACTCCGAGCAGAGTAATAAATTATCCCACTGAAGAGATTCCAAAATGATCAGCATGATTTTTCAAAATGATCAGCACGACTAATCAAAACGATCGGCACAATACTCCAAAGCATCCGGATATAGATTCATAGAATCGTGCCACCCGATTTATTTCTGCTTCTTGATCTGTCTCAACCATCCCGGCAGGATGCAGACTCCTCCTATCAGATAAGAATAATAAGTAATGATGCGCCACAGGCAGGCCACCACCAAAGCAGTTCCGGCTATTTGGAAAAAGTCACTGTAATAGGACTGGAACATGTATTCTCCAAAGCCGCTTCCTCCCGGAGTAGGAGTCACCACCAGCACCATCCAGATGACCAGCTGACGGACAAAAGCCAGAACATGATCTCCTCCGGTTGCAAAGCCGTAAAGCAAAGCATTGACAACCCAATAACGGGAGCACCAGGCCCAAGCCGTAATCAGGAAGCATTTGAACCAGAATCCGCGCGAACGCTTACTGATTTCCTCAGAACTGGTTATCAGATCCTGTCCCAGCTTCTCTACCGCCGGTTTCCATCTTCTCAACAAAGGTAAAGAAAACAATGCATTAAGCATATTGCTGATCCATTTCGCTTTATGAAACAAAGCAATATAGAGAATAAGCGTCCAAAGGCTCACCACGACAACTACTGCAATAAAAATGAACTGAAATCCGGCATCCAAAGGTACCGAAACCGGAAACAGAATACCGGTAGGTACCAAAAGAAGAACAAGAATACAAGCCAAAGACAGAAACAGTTCGTCCAAGAACAGATTGGCGATCATAATTGAGGTCCCCTCTCCACCCGACAATCCTTCCTGATGCAGATAAACGGCAATCAGACTGCTGCCTCCCACAGCCGAAGGTGTAGCTGCCGAAGTAAACTCACAGAGCATGTTCACCCGGAATGCCTGTTTCCAGGAGAGTTTCCGTCCTACCAATACCTTGAAACGTTGCGTCAAAGCAAAATTCTGGCAAAGCATAAAAAACACAGCCAGCAGAATCCCCGTCCACATACGGGCCGTGGGGCGCAGCGTTTCGAAAAGCGAAGGGTCAAACTCCTTCCAAAACAGATAGCCGATTACCGACAGTCCCAAGACAATCGGAATGGCAATATAAAACGGATTGAATAAAACTTCATTCTTCATAAAAGGAATGGATTGAAATAGAACACTTGCATTTTCCGTTCACCTTATTTTCTGGAAAAACGGTTCATCAGATTACGATAACGGTCGGCCACCTCGCCGGCAATATCTTCCCACGAACGGGCCAATGAGTCGGATGCTCCCTGTGCCACCCGTGCCAGCAAATCAGGGTCCTGTAAGATAGAGCGAATCCGTCCGGCATACTCTTCGGTATTCTCTGTGGTCAGGAACCCGTTCTCTCCGTTTCGGATAACTGCCGAAGCGGTCGATCCTTCCAGCATCAGCGAAGGGGTATGCAGAGCTGCGGCCTCGCGCACCACAAGCGGAGCATTGTCATAACGCGACGGAAACAGGAACAGATCGGCCGCCAGATAATAACGGCGCAACTGATCGCGCTCAATAATACGTCCCAGAAAACTCACGCGATCTCCCAGTCCCAAATGCCGGGCCAGATCCTGCAAGTCCGAAGCCGCATATCCGGTACCGATAAAGAACATACGGAAAGGCATGTCCTTCAGCAATGCCACCGAACGAAGCAGAAAATCCAGATTCTTTTCATAGATATGCTGCCCTACAAAAAGCAGCAGAGGTTCGTTGGCTTTTAAACCCAATTGCAGACGCACCTGTTCGCGCTCTTCGTCCGAATAAGTACCGGCAAAGTCATTTCCATTGTCCACCACTTCTATTTTGCCCCGATAGCCATACTCACGAAGTGTTTCCTCTACCGAAGCCTGAGGGATCCACACCTCATCGGCCTGATTATAAAAATCCACCACATCCCGGATCAGATAGTCTACTACTGCCTTAATCGGCATACAGCGCTCAAAGTCGGCACGATATTTGGAATGAAACGTGGCTACCATAGGGATATGGCGCATGCGTGCCTGTTCCAAAGCCAGTTTTCCAGAAGAAAAGGGACAATGGGCATGTACCAGTGAAAAAGGCATCTCATTCAGAGATTTGCGGATATGGCGGTCAAACTGTGGAAGTCCCATCCGGTAAGGATTCCGAAAAATCAAAGGGATGGAACAATAGCGCAATACGGGAAACGGTTCCCGGTCTTCATACTCATCTGCCGAAGGGGTCACCACACAAACCTGCTCCCCTTTTTGATGCAGCCAATAAGCATAATTGCGTGTAGCTACAGAAACGCCATCCATCACCGGAGGAAAGCAATCATTGAATATTCCGAACATTTAATTTATACACATTAATTTATTATCAATCATCATTACATTGCAAATATACAATTTTTCTCTACTTATATCCCTTTTTTCTTTTCTTATGTTCCGTTTGTCGCAAAAAGGCCGGAATCTGCACTCAGACTCCGGCCTTTCATATTTCAAATAAAAATCAAACACTTTCTCAGATGCCCACAAAGATGAGCAGCGCATAACCCAGAACGAAACCGACAAAACCGATAATCAGTCCCACCTGTGTCATATCGCGCGTGGTGGTCAGTCCTGTAGAATGAGTCAGCGCGTTCGGCGGTGTGGAAATCGGGAAGAGCATAGCTAAGGAAGTAGACAGAGCCACACCGACCAACAAGGTTTTCACGCCTCCCACTGCGTTCAGCGACTCACCCATACCCACAGCCACGGCACTCAGAATCGGCACAATCAGATTGGCAGCCGCCGTATTGGAAATAAAGTTGGAAATGAAATAACCCAGCAGTCCGGATACGATCAGCACTACCAGCGGAATCCAGGTATCAAACGGAATAGACTCTACCAGATGTTCTGCCAAACCGGTCTTGTTCATAGCCACACCCAGAGCGATACCTCCGGCTACCATCCACAGCACGCTCCAGTTGATTTCCTTCAGGTCTTCTTTCGTGATGATACCCGTAGCACAGAACACACCTACCGGAATCATGGCTACCACATTGGAGTTCACACCGGTCAGCTTGTCAAACATCCACAGCAGGATGGTCACCGCAAAAGTGCCCCATACAATATAGGTACGCACTCCTTTCACACCTTTACTCTCAATATGCAACTCCACAGTCTTGGCCTTAAACGGATAGAGCCAAAGCAGTACACGCCAGGAAATGAGCAGCATCACCACCACATAAGGAAACATCACTAATGTCCAGTCACTGAAACCCACGTTCATGTGCAGGTGTTCGTTCAGATAACTCAGGGCTATAGCATTGGGCGGGGTGCCGATCGGTGTACCGATACCTCCCAGGTTGGCCGCTACGGGAATGGCCATCGCCAGTCCGATACGTCCTTTTCCATCGGCCGGCAGCGTTTTCAGCACGGGAGCTAAGAAAGTAAGCATCATGGCAGCCGTGGCCGTATTACTCATAAACATGGAAAACAGTCCGATAATCAGCAAAAAACCGAGCAACACATTCTGCGGTTTGTTACCAAAGGGCCAGAGCAGCCATTTGGCCAACTGCACATCAAGCCCCACTTTGGTAGCGGCAATAGCCAGAATGAAACCACCCAAAAAGAGCATGATCACCGGATCGGCAAAAGTAGACAGAATGGCCTTGTAGCTGACCAGAGAACCGAGTTCCTCTAACGGAGGACCTTCGCGCAGGAAACGCAGACTGCTATCGGAAATGGTCAGCAGCATGGTTACAATCAGAATCACGGAAGTGGTCCAGGTAGGAATCACCTCGAACATCCACATCAGGGCGGCAAAGGCAAAAAGCGCGATGGTGCGCTGTTCCACAATTGTCAGTCCGTCGATGCCGTAAAAGGAAGTCGGCACCAGCCACAGAAAGGCAGTCACAAGTACAATTACCGGCAGCATGATCATCTGCCTTCGGTTCAGCTTCAAAGATTCAAAGCGGGGTGTTGTCATGGTATTTCTTTTTTAATTGTAAAACAAAACAGGCAGCCCACGCATGGACCACCTGTTTGCAATATTCGTAAAAAATGATGAGACTTGCAAATTCCCAAAAGGAAATTTATCAGAAACGCACGGCCCAGTCACCGATCGTGCCCGTTTCCGAAGAGAAACCGGCACCGATGCAGTACAGTTTTCGGTTGTCGGCAGCATATTCGCGGGCATAGCCATTCTCCTCAATCTGCTGCAAGGCTTCTTCAGCCGTACCGTCCAGTTTGAACTCAAAGATATAGACATAGTCGGCCGTTTCCAGCACACAGTCCACACGACCTTGGCTCTGCACCTTTTCCACATAGACCGTATAGACGCTCACCAGACGAAGGATCAGATAGAACGTATATTGGAAATAACGCTCCCGCTCCGCCTCATCTTCCTTGCGCCGCATCGTATAGGGAATGCTCGAAAGGAAAGAAGTAAACAGGGTATGCACCCGATCCAAATCGCCCTGGCGCAAAGCCACTACCAGACTTCGGATCCAACCACCCGTTTCTTCCTTCGGTTGCAGATAAGCAGCTGAAAGCATCGTAAGGAATCCGTTCTTCACCTCATTGTTCGGAAAGTCGAGCAGAAAAGTATTGAAATCCCGGTCATAAGCCTTCACCGTCAGATAACCGCTCTGGTAAATCATCGGCAGAGGGCGCTCCACATCGACCTTGTAGTCGATAAACTCCTCCGGGGGGTAATACTTGCCTGTCAGTTCGTTCATATTCTCCTTGAAATGAGAAAGCAGACGAATCAGATAGGTCGGTGTGCCTGTGCTGAACCAATAGTCACGAATACGAAGACTGTCCAATGCATTGAGCAGACTGAACGGATTATAAATATCCGTCATACGGTCGCTGAAGTGATAACCGTCGTAGTGTGCTTTCAATTTCCGGCGCATTTCTTCCGGAGTACATTTGTATTCGGCCGCCATAGCAGCTATCGGTTCTGCAAAATTGCGGTCAATCTCTTCCTGCGTAATGCCACACAAAGCCTCGTAACGGGCATCCATACTGATATCCTTAGGCTGGTTGAACCCGCTGAACACACTCACCTGAGAGAACTTGGTCACTCCCGTCAACAGCACAAACTGCAAATGGCTGTCCGCACCTTTGAATACGGAATAGAATGCCTTCAGTATGTTGCGGTGCTGCTCCTCCAGAGCGGCATCCACATCCAGCACATCCAGAATCGGCTTGTCGTACTCATCGATAAGCACCACTGCCCGGCGACCGCTCTGTTGGTGGGCCGCTTCCAACACTTTGATGAAACGAAGACCGATATCCAGAGTTTCGTTGGCTTGTAAGGAATATGCTTTTTCCCATTTCCGGACATAATCCAAAAGCATCGCTTCCAAAACACCGCCTTTGGTAAAGTTCATGCCGTTGAAGTCCACATAAAACACCGGATACACCGCCCATTCCGTCTCCAGCCGTTCCATGGCCAGGCCCCGGAACAGTTCCTTCCGCCCCAGATAATAGTTCTCCAGGGTGGAAACCAGCAGACTCTTGCCAAAACGGCGCGGACGACTCAGAAAGTAAATTTTCCCTTCATGGGTCAGTTTGTAAATCAGGTCGGTCTTGTCCACATATACATAATCATCTTCTATAAGCTGGTCAAAGCTCTGAATACCTATCGGATATTTCATCATGATCTTCTGTTTTTGTTCCTGACGCAAAGATAATATTAAAATAGAGAATGTTGCCTAAAAAGGCTCAAAGATTCCTAATCAGACGCTTCTGATCAGTTCTTTTTCGGCTCCACATTCAGACGATAGGTCACCTTCAGCAGGACATAGGATGACAGGGTCTGATAACGGACCTCCGTACGTCCGTAGGCATTGATGGTGTTGCGCACATTGGAGATCTGGCGAAGCAGGTCATTGGCCGAAGCCTTGACAATCCAGTTCTTGTTCTTTCCGAAAGTACGCGCCAGACCGACATTCCACACCAGACAATCGTCGTTCATGGAAGGATCGACATATCCCCTACGGCTGTACATCGTGATTTTCGTATCGAAATCCAGCTTGCCCGGCAACTGGGTCGTGAAATCCAGTCCATAAGAAAAATCTGTAGCCTTGATCTTCACAAAGTCGGCACGGTCGCCGTCCACATGGCTCCATTTGGCATTGGCCAAAGCTTTCAGACGGGTGCGCCGGGTAAAGCTGTAGGTCAGTTTGAGATCATTGGTCCAGGAAATGTTCTGCACATTCTGCCTTCCGGTGCCCATTTCCGGAGTGTCGGACACATAATCCACACTATGTCCCAGCCGGAAAGCGCCGGATGCATCCATCGTCAGCTTGCCGTCCTCGTCCAGACGCTGCCCGTAGTTGGCCCCTACAGTGGCCAGCCAGTCGCCATCGGTGTTCAACGGTTGGGTCACCGTCTGTCCGGTATTGCGGTCATACGTGCGGGCCATCACCGTGACATCCCGGTTCCATTCATATCCGGCATTGACAGAATAGATGCGCTGCCGCACAGTGGTCCTCTTTTCGAAGCGGACTCCCACCTGATTGCTTTTCATCTTTCTCAAATCGGGATTTCCCAAAGACACATGAAGCGGGTCGCTGTCATCGCGCACATCGAGCAGATAAAGCAGTGTGGGCGCTGTTTCCCGATAGCGGTAGTTCAGGCTGAATCCGCCATACGCCATCCGCACACTTGGTTCCGGCAAGACATAACGGCGACTTATGGTGCGTGCCTGGTTTCCGCGCAGATCCTCGATCTCCGCACGCAGGAAGTGGAAGTTCGGTGACATACTGAAGCTGAATTTTCCGTTCTGCTTTTCACGGCTGCCGAAACGGATCTGCAAATCCTGCCAGAAATTCCGTTCTACGGTATGCCAGGTGTTGTTCAAGTCCACCGCATCCTGCCAGCTGTCGCCGGTTCCCCGCAAAGTGTTTTCAAAATCACTCCAGTCCGTGCAGTCCCAGTCGGGTGCCTGCCATCCGTCCACATTTTCCAGACGATAGAGCGACCGTTCGCCGGATTTATATTCAAAGGAGCCTTTGTACGAGAAATCCAGAGTCAGTCCCCACTCCCGGTTCCGGTCGGTCCGGACACTCCGGTTTACCGGCTGAAAGGCCAAAGAGGCATAATAACCGTATTGGGTAACCGGAGCCGTTTCATAACGGTTCTGCCGGAAGCCGTCCGTACCGGCAGTAGCACCGGCCGCACCGTATTCCGTACGGTCGTCCTGATAACTTTTGTCGCGCGTATTCTTGTAGTTGCCGCCCCAGCGCAGGGTATATTTCTTACCCCACCACGGATCGCGCAGGGAAATGTTTCCGGTAAGTTTGCCTCCCAGTTCCTCCTGAATGCCCAAGGTCATCTGCTGCCGCCGGTTAATCAGGCTTTGCAAGTAGGCCTCACTGCCCATAGGGGCAAAGAAGTCGTCCAGCTCACCATCCGGATATTCGCCTTTTTCATCTGCTCCCAAGGACACCGAACGGCTTTGTGCGTGATGATCCGTGCGCCTGTAATTCAGGGACAGTTCTTTCAGATAGAAAATAAAGTCTTCATTCTTATATTCCATCCAGCCTTTCCATTTCAGATCTGTCTTGTCGTTATACCGGCTCAATGCCGACTTTCTGTAAATGTTTCCATGTTCCACATAACTTTCCGAACCGGTTTCCGTACGGAGGTCGCCTTGCGTGCAGACAGCCAGCAAATCCGTCGCCATCCGGAATTTCCTGTTCTCGTCAAAACTGAATCCCAAGCCGCCAATCTGAACCTTATTCCATTCCATATCCGGATTTATAGCCCAGATAGTTCCCATTTGTGTGGTGGCCCACAGATCGTTGATATTGTTCACATTTCCAAACAAAGCGATGTTCGAGCGGTCGGTATATCGCATCAGGGACAAGCTTCCGGCATAGAGTCCGGTGGCCGGTGCGGAAGTTTCCGCTCCCCCCGAAAGGGTTGCTTCCAGCAGCCAGCTGCCCATATATTTCCGTTTCAACCCCACATCCATCACCAGATCTTTCTGTTCACGGGACACATCCTCAAACTCTCCCAACGGAGTCTTGCGATACACCTTTACCTTCTGCACGGTATAGGCAGGCAGTGCCTTGAGCGCCACACTCGGATCTCCGCTAAAGAAATCCTTTCCGTTGATCAGCAAGCTACTGACAAACTCTCCGTTTACCGTGATACGACCGTGCTCATCAATCCGCACTCCGGGCAGATTCCGGATCAGCGTTTCCAGCATATCCCCGTCCGAAAGCTGAAGCGCTTCGGCATTATACTCCAGAGTATCCCCTTTATTGACCATCAGGATTTTGGAAGCCGTAACCTCCACATTGCCCAGTGTCTCTTCTCGGATCGGGAACAGACGAATCTTGGTTTGCCAGTAACGGGTGGGCGCAAATTTATATTTGTCTTTCGGAATATCCACTTTCTCAAAAGCGCTCTCATAACCCTCGGCCTCCACCTTGACAAAGCAGGACGAAAGCAGCGGCAGTCGTGCCGTGAAGAAATAAGACCAAGCCGGCTCCTTATATATATAGCGATACTGTCCGGTTCCCAAAAAGGTGGTATCTTTTCCGTGCAACAAAGTCACTTTTGCCTCTTCTACCGGTTTCAGACTCACAAAATCCTCCAGAAAGACATCTAAAGTCAGAGAATCCGGACGCTGCGCTTGGGCATTTGCCAAGACTGATACAACGAAAAGTTGCAACCCAACGATGAAATGCCTGATACTCATGGTTTGCTCATTTAAAGGTTACTCTTCCCTACTGCCTTCGGAACGGTTACAACAGTATGAACGTCTAAATTTAATCATTTTTTCTTAGGTTTCACGTCCAGACGGTAAATCAAATGCAGCATCACATACGAAGGCATGGTATTATATCGCGTCTCGCTGCGGCCGTAAGAATTGATGACCCGGCGCACATTCGATATCTGATGCAGCAGGTCCATGCCCGAAGCCTTCACAATCCAGTTTTTGGTCTTTCCAAAAGTACGGGCCAGACTCAGATTCCACACCAGACTGTTGTCGTTCATCGAAGCGTCCTGATATCCCCGGCGGCTGTACATCATCAGATCCGTATCCAGATCCAGACGGCCCGGAAGCTGGGTGGTCAGGGTCACTCCATAAGAAAAGTCCGTGGCACGGATGTCCTCGACATCCGGACGGTCGTTCCGCACCACCTGCCAGTCGGCCTTGGCTTTCGCATTCACACGCGTACGCTCGTCGAAGCGGTAGGTAAGGCGCAACTCGTTGTTCCATTTGTGTAATAAAGTCTGCTGGCGGCCTTCGCCTAAAACGCCGCTGTCTGTAAAATAATCTGTGGTATGAGTTATCTGATACCCCGTATAGGCATCAAACGCCCATTTGCCTGCGGCATCCAGACGCTGCCCGTAATTACCTGAAAAATAATTTATCCAGGCTCCATCCGTATTTATCGGTTTACGTACCGTTTTGCCGGTCTTCCGGTCATAAGCAATAGCTTGAGTCACCTGATTTCTGTATAGTGCGAATTGATTCTGAATACTGAAGTTTCTTTGGAACTTTGTAGTAGACTTGCGATAAGAAATATTCCAAAAGTCTCTTACCGTGTTTTCCAGCTCACTGTTACCCAAAGTCAGAAACAAGGGATTACTGTCATCACGTACATCCAGATAGTAAAGCAAATCCGGTATCATCTCTTGATGATAATATGTAAGATAAAGCTCCCTGTACTGCACTATAATCTGAGGATCAAAACTTATATTCCGTATGCGCTTGTTACGAACAAATTCATTTCGAAAATCTCTGACCGATTCATTACGAAACAAAACATTCGCATTAAAGTAGAAATAAAGATCTGGAACAAACAAGTCCTGAAACCTCATTTTCGGTTGTAACTGATGGCTGAAATTACGCTCCGTGGTTTCATAAGAATTTTTTAAATCAATGACCTGATCCAAATTACCACCAAATTCTTCCAACTCATTTTTCACCTCATCATAAAACGCTCCGCCATATCCGGGGCACGTCCAAGATTCCAGACTATCCAACTGATAAAGGGTTCTTTTACCGGAACGATAAGAATCCTCGAAACGATAAACCAGATCTAAGTCAATAAAAAGATTGTTCTTTTTTCCGTCTGTTACTTTACCAAAGGGAACAGATTTTTTGAACAAAGGAATTCCCGTACCGAAACTATACTCAAAATGTCTTTCCGGCAAACGGCTATACTGATTCAGTTCATATCCGGATGAACCATCGGACAGCGAACCATAAACAGTATTCTCATTCAGATAATCATCTTCTTTCTTAAAGCCATATTCTCCTGAGAAACTGGTACCGATAGCGGATTTCATCCAGGGAAATGCCTTAAAGGAGAACGAACCGTTCCCTTTGGCCACAAAATCCTTTTGCCGGCCTGTCCGCATCCTTTCAATCCGGTTGACCAGACTCTCCTCCAACAAGGTACTTTCCGGACCGTCAAAAAGGCTGTCCAATGCGGCATTCGCATAATTTTCATAAGGAAAGGAGTTGAAAGATGCCGAACGGCTCAGCGAACGGTTGTCCGTATGACTGTAATTCATGGAAATATTGTATATGGTCAAAGCATACCTGTCGCGATAAAGAGAAAAATCATTTTTCCAGTTCAGACTGATGTTTTCATTGTAATTCCGGTTACGCATCCTGCTGAATATATTTCCGTTTTCCATAAAGTTTTCTCCGGCATCCTCAGAAAGGCGGTCAGTGTTCCGGTGCTCTGCCTTCAGGGCAGAGTTCAGAATTGTTCCTTTCTTGTTGTTCCATCCATAACTGATACCGCCTGTCTGGGACTCGACCACGCCGGACGCCGGATCAGGCAAACGCCAGTTACCCTTGCTGTCGGCCACACTCAGGTCACTCAGGTTGTTGACATTGCCGAACGCTGCCAAGCTGGACACATCGGTATACCGCATTAGAAACAGCTTGCCCAGATAAACGCCGCGCCCGGCCTTACGGCTTTCCGCACCGCCAGCCAGCTCCACATTGGCAATCCAGCTATCTTCATACTCTTTCTTCAGCCGTACATCCATCACCAGGGGATCTGTAATCAAAGTTCCCGGTTTTTCACGAAAAAGATAGGAGTCACCTTCCGGCTTCCGATAGACCTGAACTTTGCGCACCGTATAGGAAGGCAAGTTGCGAAGCGCCACTTTCGGATCGCCCTTGAAGAACTCACGCCCGTTGACCAGCAGACTGCTTACATACTCTCCGTTTACCTTGATACGCCCATACTCATCCATCTGCACGCCGGGAAGATTGTCTATCAGAGCATCCAGCATCGAACCGTCGGCCAGCTTGAAGTAGGTAGCGTCATACTCCAAGGTATCCCCCTTATGCACCATCAGAATCTTGGAAGCCTTCACCTTCACCTCGCCCAGCTCACGGGTCAGCACCTTGTAAAGCAGGATATTGACCGGCCATTCGGTTACCGGATGACCATACTGCCTGGCCGGCACCTCCACAGTTTCCCAGGAAGACTCGTAACCCTCTTTCTCCACATGAACCAGATATTTCCCTTTGCGGGAAACCCTTGCTCCATAGGTATCCGACTTGAACGACAAACTGCCGGAAACGATGTCAATACGCTCCCCTTCAGCCAAAAGGCTGCTGTCCCGCACATCCAGAACGGAAATCCGGGCGTCGGTCAAACGATCCAAAGAAACAGCGTCGTTCAAAGTAAAGGTCAGCACCAAGGAATCTGCTTTCTCCTGAGCGGAAAGTACCTGCAGATTTCCCAACAATACGAGTATCAAAATAACATATTTCATGGTTATTAGCTTTTTAGAAAAATCCATATTTACGTTTATTTTATCATTTTCACTTTTCATAAAAGCAAAAATCGTGCCAAAAACGTAAGTATCTGATTCTTCATAAAATAGAGGAAATAGCGAGCGTCCGAAAATGGACAGTGTGTCCATTTTCGGACACAAAACCGAACAAAAGTGTACAAAACAAAGATGATAAGATCATTACTTCCCCGTCGGTAATCCATTACCGACAAGAAAGTAATGAATTACTGACGGGGAAGTAATTTTATTTCTCTACCACGGGTTCCGGAAAGCAAATGCGGAAACGGGTCCAACCGTCGGAATCGGTTTTCAAAGAAAAGACGCAGTCGTGTTTGGTCAGAATCTCTCGGATAAAAATCAGACCAATGCCCTGACCGGTCGGCTTGGTCGAAAAGAAAGGAGTAAACAGTTTGTCTTCATCTTCGGGAGAGATACCGGCTCCGTTGTCGGCAATCTCCAGTTGAAGAGGACGGGCTGTGGTACGGATACGGATCTCGCCCTCAGTGCCGATACTTTCGGCAGCGTTCTTGACAATATTGACCAGCACCTGTTCAAACAGCACCGTGTCGAGCCGCACCTGCGGATTGGCGGCGTCCAGATCGGCAGACAGACAAATCTGATGCTGCCGGCAGACATGCTCCATCAGCAGGCGGCAAGCCTCAACCTGACGGTTCAGGGAAACGGTCTGCAAATTGGGATCAGGAATCTTGACCACCTCCGCCAGACGGGCGATGAAATGGTTCATTCCGTAACAACGCTCCGAGCAGACCTGCATGGCGGCACGCAGATCACCGCCCTCATCATAGGGTTCCAGAATATCAGAAAGGGAATCGAGAGTGGAAGTAACGCCCGCCACACTGTTGTTCACCTCGTGGGCAATCATGCGGATAACCTTCTCATAGGTTTTCTTCTCGGCCTTTACAATCTCCGAGGTAAGGCTCTCCAACAGCAAAAAAGGATGGGAAAGACCACGGTCGATAAACGACAGCGAAGAACAACGGTAGATCATGGCATCGTTCAGACGCACCGTTTCGATGCTTCCGCGCGGAATCTGGGCCAGCTTGGCCGCCAAAGGAGAAGGCACCTCGGCCATGGTATGCCCCACGACATCAGCCTCGGCCAGTCCGCCTAAAAAGCGCAGGGCCGCCGCATTCAGGCCGGTCACTCTCAGATTAAAGTCAAAAAGAATCACTCCCATAGGCGAAGCGCTGATGAGCAGGTCCAGAAAGTGATTCTGCTCACGCACATGCAGACGCTCATTCTTGAGCTGGTCCATCAGGCGGTTGAACAACTGCACGATGCGGTCGGCCTCGCGCTGCCCTACCGGTGCCAGACGGCTGCTGAAATCCTGTTCGTTCAACAGATCCATGGCATTGCCGATGGTTTGAAGGGGTTTCACCGCCTTACGGTAGAAATAATAAAGGAACAGCAGACTGAACACCACCATACCCTCGGCCCAGTAAAAGGCGCTCTCAGTGACCGGCAGCAGGACATAGAGCAACAGGCCTACCAGCACGAGCAGAAAAGCCCAGAGCCAGAAGAGCCACCCGATGCGCAGCGTGCGCAGACTATTCGGTATCGGTATCCGTTTTCGTATCATCGGTCTGTATCTGATATTTTACCATTCTACGATAAAGGGCACCCCGGCTGATGCCCAGTACCAGAGCCGCCTGACTCAGGTTGCCGTCAAACTGGCGCAAAGTGTTGAGTATGGCCTGACGCTCCACTTCCTCCAGCGTAAGTCCCTGCAGGGAAGTCATCCCGCCATGCTCTTCTTCCGAAGTTTTTTCATTGGCCGGCGGCACATAGTGCGCCCGGAAATCATTGGCTGTCAAACGGGATTTGCAACAGACGAGCAGCGTGCGCTCCACCAGGTTCTTCAGTTCGCGGATATTTCCGGGATAAGGCAAGGACATGAGGTAACGACGGGCATCGGGTTCCAGTTCCGCCGGCTGAAGACCATACTGACGGCATTGCAAATCCAGAAAATGGGTAGCCAGCAAGGGAATATCCTCACGGCGCTCCCGCAAAGCCGGCAGCCGCACTGTAATGAGATTGATACGGTAAAAAAGGTCCTCACGGAAGGTATGCTCACGGATCATGCGGGGCAGGTCGGCATTGGTGGCACTGATTACCCGCACATCGGCCTTGCGCTGACAGCTGTCGCCCAGCACCTCATAGGTCTGGTCCTGAAGCACCCGCAACAACTTGACCTGACAGGCCAGATCCAGTTCGCCGATTTCATCCAGAAAGATGGTTCCCTTTTCGGCCAGCTCGAAGCGGCCCACACGGTCGGCCACCGCATCGGTAAAGGCTCCTTTCTTGTGTCCGAACATCTCACTCTCGAACAGACTCTGCGAAATACCGCCCAGATTGACCTTCACAAAGGCATTGGACGCACGCATGCTGTTGCGATGAATGGTTTCGGCCACCAGTTCCTTGCCGGTTCCGTTCTCACCGCTGATCAGCACCGGGGCATTGGTGCGGGCAATGCGCCGCAGCACATCGATTACTTCTTTCAGCGGCTTGCTCTCGCCCACAATCAGGCTGCGGTCGAACACATCCTCCGCCGGAGCGGCAGCCAGATCGGCCGTCAGTTCCAGAGCCGTTTCTATGCGCTGCATCAGCGCCACATTGTTCCAGGGCTTGGTGATAAAGTCGAAGGCTCCGGCCTGCATGCCTTTTACAGCCAGCTGGATGCTGCCCCAGGCGGTCATCAGAATGACCGGCACCTCGGGGCGGAACAGCTTGATCTGCCGCAGCAGGGTGAGTCCGTCATCACCGCTGGTAGAAAGCCCGAAATTCATATCCATAAGTATCAGCCGCGGGGCTGAAGCACGTACCACGTCCATCGCTTCGGCAGGACCGGATACGGCCATCACGTCTTTACCGGCCCTTTTCAGCATCAGGGTCAGCGAAGAGCGTATCGCACTATCGTCATCTATTATCAGTATCATAATAAGACAAAGTTACTTCTTTTTATTGGATTATTACCGGACTATTTCCTCAAAATCGGCATCAATATTGGTCTGGGCGGCAAAATCCCACAGGGTGATGCTTCGAATCTGATAATAATAGTACCAGTAGGAGAACAATTCGTTGATGTATTTGCGGCGCGCCTCATCCTTGCTGGTCTGCGCGTCGTTCAGATCGAGTGTGCTGATCTTGCCGATCAGGAAGGTTTCCACGTTGCTCTGATAACGACGGCGGGCAATGGCATCGGCCTCCAGAGCAATCTGCAACTGGTTCACCTGATTGTTGAACTGCTCGGTGAGCACGAAAAGACTCTGACTGAAATCGGCCTCTTCCTTACGCAGCTGCTGGCGCACTACCTCGCGGTTGCTCTCTGCCACCTTGACCTGTCCGCGGCGTTTGCCCCAGTCGAGTATGGGCACCTGCACGCCAACCTGAACCACCTGATTGTCCTTCATCTCGGTATAGGTGCGTCCGAAATCGGAGTCACTGCCCGTAAAGCCCACCTGGGCATAGAGCGAAACCTGTCTGCGGTTGCCTTTGGCCTGTGCCACCTGATAGTCGGCTTCCAGCTGACGGCGACGGAGATTATAGGAAATGGAGTTATGCTCCAAAGCTTTCTTCAGCACCTCGTGATACTCCAATGAAATCGGCGGCACGCTGTCGGGCAGCACCGGAATCAGTTCTTCCGTTTCGCCCAACGCCAGAAACGAGCGCAGTGTGAACATGTTCGATTTCAGACTGCTCTCATTGGCCGTAAGCGTGGAACGGGCATTGAGCACATTCAGTCTCAGCTGCAGCAGATCGTTCTCGCTGATTTTTCCCATGCGCCGCTTGCTCTCGGCCACCTCGCAGAGTTTTTCGGCGTTCTGAAGATTCTGACGGGCAATGCTGACATTCTCACGGGCCAGCAGCAAGTTGAAGTAATACTGAATGACGGTCATCGTCACGCGCTCGGTAGCCGAAAGGAAGTTGGCCTGTGCCTCGGCATAGCGGAGCGGTTCGATGCGGCGGTCCCACTTCACCGAATTTACTCCGAAAAGAGGCTGGTTCAGAGTGAGGGCCACCGGTACGGACATAAACTGATGGTTGCGGCTGCCGGTACCGAACTGGGTCATATAATCGAGCGACGTGGTGAGCGAAAGGGTTCCTCCCGTAAACCAGATGCTCTGATCCACAGAAATGGCTCCGTTCAGACTCATATAGTCATTGCGCACATAGGTGTGCGAACCGTCGCTCTGCTGATAGGCATTATAGTTTTTGCGATAGCTGGGCAATGTAGCCGAGAAGTTCACCTCCGGAAGCAGCTCCGCCCGGAAACTGCGGTAACTCCAATAGGCCGACTTCAACTGCCCCAATGCAGAGGCGGCATCCACACTTTGCTTGCGGGCCAGCACTATAGCTTCGGACAAGGTCAGTGTGCGCGGTGTCAGTTTCTGGGCCGGAAGCAGAGAAACCAGAAACAGGAACAGAACAGCCAGAAACAGGCGGAACAGCAAATAGGGACTGACAGACATAGCTGCTCCGGAAGGAATGGCGGAATATTTCAGTAAAGATTTCATATATGAAGATTAAAAGGGTTACTCTTCGTGCAGCGCCTCCGTCGGTGCTATCCGGCTGATGCCACGCACAGGCACATAAATGCCGAAACTGACAATCAATACCATCAGCAGCCAGACCACAGCCGAAACTATCAGATAGTGCAGTTTGAAAGACTCATACCAATAATGCATAAAGGGACTGAGGCAAGTGTTTTCCGGCTGGTACAATCCGGTATGCAAAGCATATTGCAAATAAATAACTGCCCCCAAGAAGACAGACACGGTGGTCAGTATCAGTCCCTCAAGCAGGAACAGACGCACCATCTTCCCGGAAGTGGCTCCAAAGCTTTTCAGGATACCGATCTCTTCACGCCGGGCACGTGTCTGCATCCAGAAACTTCCGGAAACTCCGAAGAAGATACAGAACAGGAAGAACGAGCCTAACAGAAGCTGTACCCCATAATCATAAGTATTGGAAAAGTATCCCTGACTGATATAGTGATCGTACGATTCGATCTGCACCACAAAATAGTTACCCAATTGCAGCTCCCGCAAGGCCCACTCCCAAAAATCCGTCAGGAAGGCATCCGGGTCCACATCATCGCGCAAACGGAAAATAATAGCCTCCGCATTCTGAACACCAGACTTCACAAAACGGACTAGCTTGGGCGGTTTGTTCAAATGTATTTTAACAGGCCGAACGGAAGCTACAATCTTTAATTCATCTCCAGAAGCATTCTTATAACTGTGCCCGAACGAAGGAGCATCCGGAAGAATGTTCTCGGTCATAATCAATTCCCCATTCTCCAAAGTCATCCGGTCCATCTGCTCTGTTGAAGGTCCTCCGGCCGTCTGATAGCGGAAAGTGGTAAAATAATCACTTTTGGGAACGAAATCAACTTGTATATGATACACTGAAATATCTTCAGTAACCTGAATTGATGTCGCACTGTACGACCTACCACCCGGACCGCCTCCTCCAATCTGAAATGTAGCCGATTCCACTCCGGGATAATTCCGGACACGATCCCGAATACGCCACATATTTTCCTGTCGTGTCTCACTCTCTGCCTCCTCTTCACGGTAGCGGTAAGAAGACGGATCATACTCCTGAATGGAAATACGGTACAGATTCTCCGAGGTAAAACCATCCGGCAACATATTCACATAAGTCTGCACCGTCACAGGATCGGCAAAATGCCACAGAATGAGACTGACCACAATCAGTTCGGCCATCAGCCAGCCGTTACGCCTCTTTCGGGCCCATAAATTCTTTAATGCCAAACGTATCATAAGCTTACTTTTTCTGGTTCAACGAATAAACAATCTCCGCACGAAGGGCGTGCCATACGGGAAGCAAGGCAGAGGCAAGATTCAATACGACACAGATCAGAAATGCGGACAGGAAAATCCAGGGTGAAAAAAGCATCTCCACAGTAACCAGGATATCCGAATTGTCCAGATAATAGTCAATGGAAAAGAATCGGAACACCCAGTCCTTTCCCCACGCCAACAAAGCCCAGGACAAGAACAATCCGACCAGTCCGCCCATCAAAGTCAGAATCAGATTCTCATTCAGAACTTGCCGCAACAGATAGCCACGGGTGGCTCCAAAGGCCTTATAAACACCCATTTCCATCAAGCGGTCTTCCATACGACCGGCAATCATGCCACTCAGGTTCAAAGCCGGAACCAATAAAAAGACCAGAACCAGTCCTCCGAAAAGGTACAGGGATTTGCGCACCATATCATCGCCATCAACAAGAAGCACGCCCGCACCCGAATCCTTTGCCGAATATTTCCAAGCCGGGAGGGGTTTCTCAATCACAACCGACGTATCGCCCGTTGCCACCTGATACTTACGGAATTTCTCATCAAATTCAGCCCTCATCTGTTGCCCTTTGTTTCGGTCAACCCGAATAGCAACAGTATACGATCCGCACAAAGCTGAAGGATCCTGATTTTTATCCAGACAGGTGTAAGGAATATAAATCTGCGCAAAAGTACGCGGAGTCAGACTGCTGACATCACGCACCACACCGGACACTACATAATCGGCATAATTGAACTGCACGGTCCGTCCCACAGCCTGCACATCCCCAAACAACCGCCGAGCCAGTGATTCCGAAATCACGGCACACTGTTTGCCGTTGCGGAAATCAGATTCAGAAAACGGTTTGCCGGAACGGAACCGAAAATCAAAGACCTGAAAGAATGCGGCATCAGTGGCTATTGTCTTTACCTGAAGCACGCTTTTTCCGTCAGGGAGCTGCACCAGAACCGGATAAGCCCTGTGTATAGCAGTCACGGCCTTTGGACTTTGAAGCGGATAAAACCATTTGTTAACCGCCGTTAGGGATAAAGACCCCATGGCACCCTTACCATTATAGATAGTTTCGGAACACCACAGCTCATCGCGGTGCTCCTCCGGATAGATGGATCCCACCCGGATATACTGAAAGGTGATGACGATCATCGTCAGCGCTACCGGAATAGCCGTACCGATGATGTAGAGCAAACCGAACAGCTTGTGCTGCTTCAGCATGGCCCATGTCTGTTTGATATATCGTTTTATCATATTCGTTATCTTTATATATTACTCTTCGTGCAACGCTTCTGTCGGTGCTATCCGACTGATACCCCGCATCGGGACATAAATGCCGAAACTGACAATCAGAACCATCAGCAACCAGACCACGCCCGAAACAATCAGGAAATGCTCCTTGAAAGACTCAAACCAATAGTGCACGTAAGGACTGCAACACAAATTTTGAGGCATGTAAAGTCCTGACTTCAGAGCATACTGCAGATAAATCACACAGCCCAGCAAAACCGCCACCGTAACCAGACCGAGCCCCTCGAACAGAAAAAGGCGCAGGATACGTCCGGAAGTGGCACCGAAACTTTTCAGAATACCGATTTCCTCGCACCGGCTACGGGTCTGCATCCAGAAGGTTCCCGAAACGCCAAAGAAGATACAGAACAGGAAGAAGCTGGCCAGAATCATCTTCTGCAAACAATCTTGCTCAACATACGTAGTACTGTACTTGACGAAGTTCTGATAAGGATCTACGCGGCTCACATAGTAATTACCCTGCTGTAATTCCTTGTCGGCCCACTCACGGAAATCTGCCAGAAATTTATCCGGATCAATATCATCGCGCAGGCGGAAAACGACAGCCTGGGCATCCCGAGCATTCATTTTCTCAAACTGAACCTGCTGAGGCGGAATATTCATATTGATTTTAACCGGAAGCAGGGTGGCGACCACAGGTTCGTCAGATATTCCCAATAAGTCTTTAAGCGTCCGCCCAAAAATCGGTCCGTCGGGCATGTAAGTCTCCGTGAGAATATGTTCACGACCTTTAAGTTCCATCCGGTCAAGCTGCTGTGGCGAAGCCCCCGCGACAGTCTGATAACGGAAAGTGGTAAAATAATCGCTTTTGGGAACAAAACCGATACAAAACACAGACACTTTCAAAGAATCGGTCCACCAAACAGCAGACACGCTATAAGACAGACTTCCCGGAGTTGTATTACCAACCTGAAATGTAGCCGATTCGACACCGGGATAACGGGCCACCCGGTCACGGATGTACCACATGTTCTTCTCACGCACCTCATCTTCTGCCGCATCCTTATCGTAACGTATCGAAACATCCGAATATTCCTGAAAGGCCACACGATAAAGGTTTTCCGGATCATAACCATCCGGCAAACTGTTCACATAAGTCTGTACAATCAGAGGGTCCATCAGATGACACAATATGATAGCAACGGCAACCAGCTCGGCCAGCAGCCAACCGCTTCTTTTTTTACGGGCCCATATATTTTTCAATGCCAAACGTATCATAAACTTACTTTTTCTGGTTCAACGAATAGACTATTTCCGAGCGCAAGGAATTCCATGCCGGAATCAGGGCTGAAGCCACATTCAACACCACACAAATCAGGAAAGCGGACAGGAATACCCAGGGCGAGAACAACATATCCGCCGTAACCAGAACATCCGGACCATTCCACAGATAGATACCGGGAAAGATAAAATTGTAAATCCAGCTACGCCCCCAAACCAGAACACTCCAGGCAAGCAACAATCCTACCAGTCCACCCAAAAGAGTCAATACCAGATTCTCGCCCAACACCTGTCCCAACAGATAACGACGGGTAGCTCCAAAAGCCTTGTAAATTCCCATCTCAGGCAAACGTCCTTCCATACGGCTGGAAATCATACCGCTCAGATTCAGAGCCGGAACCAACAGAAAAACAAGCACCAATCCTCCAAAAAGGCGAAGTGCCTTGCTGACGTTATCATCTTGTTCCATGGATTGATTGTTCACATTGTATTTCCACAACGGACAAGGCGGCTGCACATAACTGTAATTGGGTGCCTTTATCTGATGCATCTGCTGGAACAGACGGTTCCGTTCCTCGATATAAGCCTGTACCGCCGCTCCTCCACCCGAAGGTATCCGCATGCAAACTATAAACGGCCCCATCAGATTATCCCGGCTCATGGCATTTTCTTCCTTCTGGAAACAACTGTAGGGCACATACACCTGAGCATGGGTAAGCGGTGTCAGCGCACTTACATCGCGCACGACTCCCGCTACGGTAAAACGGATCTGATCCAGCGCAAATGTTTTCCCAACAGCCTGTTCTGTACCGAACAGACGGCGTGACAAAGAAGCGGTAATCACGGCACGAAAATTGCCGTTCGCCAGATCGGCTTCCGTAAAAGGCTTGCCGGCCAGGAAATCAAAATCAAACACTTTGAAAAATCCCGGATCAGTTATTTTACTCTGAACCTGCAAACTCGCTTTGCTGTCGGGCAACAGGACCTTACCTTCACCATTGTTTCCGAAAGCCGTTACAGCCTGCACGCCCTTCATCGGATAAAACCACTCTTTCACCACCCATAAACCAATCGGACCTGTCCAGCTCCGTGAATGAGTCCGATTGGTAATCCAGATCTCATCGCGGTGCTCCTCTGGATAGATGGCCCCCACCCGGATATACTGGAAGGTGATGACGATCATCGTCATCGCTATCGGGATAGCCGTACCGATGATGTAGAGCGCGCCGAACAGCTTATGCTGCCGCAGCATGGCCCACGTCTGTTTGATATATCGTTTTATCATGGTCACTATATATTTAGTTAAGGTAAAGTCAGTCTATCTGACGACCGTCGAAGAAATGGATGGTGCGTGAAGAAAGACGCGCCTGCTCCTCATTGTGCGTTACCATGACGATGGTACGTCCGTCTTCCTTGTTCAAACGGCAAAGGATGTCCATAACCTCGGCTCCCATCTTGGAATCCAGGTTACCCGTCGGCTCATCGGCCAGAATGATTTCGGGATTACCGATAATGGCACGGGCGATGGCCACACGCTGACACTGTCCGCCGGAAAGCTGCGAAGGCATGTGACGCATACGGTGGCTCAATCCCACGCGCTCCAGCACTTCTTTGGCGCGACGGGTACGCTCGCTGCCGGACATCTTGCGGAATAGCAACGGAAGCTCTACATTGTCGAGCACATTAAGCGTATTGATCAGGTGGAAAGACTGGAATACAAAGCCCAGAGTACGGTTACGGAAGGCAGCCTGTTCGCGATCACTCATCTTCGGAGTAATCAGCGTGCCTCCCAGTTCCAGAGTACCGCTGGTAGGGTTATCCAGCAAACCGATAATGTTCAGCAAAGTGGATTTGCCGCAACCGGATGGTCCCATCACACTCAGAAACTCTCCTTTTTCCACACTCAGGTTTACGTTTTCCAATGCCTGTGTTTCGATCTCGTTCGTACGGTAAATCTTGTTGATACCGGTCAATTGAATCATGTTGCTCATAATCTTATTTTTTTAAGTTTGTTTGTTCTAATATGATCATTTCTTTTTTGATGAATCTTCTGAAAGCGCTTTAGTCTTCATGCAAGGCTTCGGTCGGAGGTATACGGCTGAGGTTCCGTGCCGGTATCCAAATGCCCAGACAAACAACCAGCTGTAACAGTACCCAGGTGATCAGAGAGATAACCGTAAGATGGGTCTTGAAATACTCAAACCAGAAACGCCCCGAATAAAGCGTATAGATATTGTTTCCATTATTTCCCAATGGGTTGTAAAGTCCTTCTTTCATGGCATACTGCAAATAAAGGAAACAGCCGATAATCACGGCCAAAGTTGCCAGAATAACCCCTTCGGCCAACAGGGAGCGGACAATTGTGCCCCGTGTGGCACCAAAGCTTTTCAGAATACCAATCTCCTCACGCCGACTGCGGGTCTGCATCCAGAAAGTACCGGTTACTCCCATAAAAAGGAAGAACAGGAAGAAGCCCGCCAATATGGTACGCACCCGAAGGTTTTGCCTTACCTCGTCGCCATCCTCGTGCATGAAATCACGGAACGATTGCACACTGCGTACATAAGAATTGCCGACTTGCAGATTGTTCCGGGCCCATTCGGTAAAGGCGGGCAGGAACTTGTCTTCGTCTATTCCGTCACGTACCCGGAACAGAATACTCTGACCGCTCGGATAAGTCAGCCGCGAAGTGACCGGCATCGGAACACCTCCTACACGCATGCGCACCAGCGCCGTTGTGCCGACCACCTGATGCTGGTTCACCGTATCATTCAGGCCGCGTGCCGATTGCCCGGGAAAGGCGGCATCACTCAACACCACCCGGTCGGGCTGCTCAAAAGGTTCGCCCTGCAACAGACGGTCCAGCTGTTCATTGGTCTGTCCTCCCACCTCGGTGAAGCGCAGTGTCTGAAAATAATCCGAACCGGGTACGACCTCCATAACCCAGGCATCAGTCACCAGAGTATCTTTCTGAAAGCGCAGATAATAGGAACTTTGCCAGAACGGACCGGTATTGCCAAAGAACGTGGCCGACTCCACTCCCGGATAAGCACGAATCCTGCGGAGCTGGCTCCATCGGTTTTCGCGGGCTTTCACCGGATTCATCTCTTCGGAGCGAAAACGGGAAGAGTGACTGTTGTAATCCGCAAGAACCACCCGATAAAGGTTCCGTTCATCAAAACCATTGGGCATGGACTCTATGGACAGCAGTACGACCAAAGGGTCAAGCAGCACCCAGACAATCATCGTGACCAACACCAGTTCGGTAAGCAGCCATCCGTAGCGTCTTTTTCGGGCCCACAGCATTTTAAATATCATGCGTAACATAAGCTATATCGTTTTAATATTTTCATGTTTCTGATAGATTGCCGAATCATTTCTTTTCATAAAGTGCCTGCACAATCGGCACACGCAAAGCCCGCCAGGCCGGAATGAGTGCCGAAGCCAGATTAAGCAGCAGACAAAATAGAAAGGCGGCCAGGAAAAGTACCGGCGAGAACAGCATGGCCGGAGTAACCAGCATCTCTTCATTCTCTACCTGCATGAGGCCATAGGTATCGAACAGACCGATAATCCAGTCGTGCCCCCATCCCAACAGCATCCAGGAAAGCACCAGGCCCAACAGTCCTCCGGCTAAAGTCATGAGCAGATTCTCACGTACTACCCGACGCAACAGATATCCCCGTCCGGCTCCGAAAGCACGGCTGATGCCCAGTTCCGGAAGGCGGGTGTCCATACGCCCCGAAATCATACCTCCCAGATTCACGGCCGGAACAATCAGAAAGGCCAGAAGCAGTCCGCCCCAAAAACGGATCATCGCCGGCAAATCGACTTCCATGTTTCCCGGAACCAGATTCCGTTTCCACACAGGCATCGGACAATCAACATCCAACCGTTTCTCATCGGCATGCAGCACATTATACCGGCGCACCAGATCACGGACATCGGCCTGCAACTGCCGGGCCTGCTTCTTGTCTTGCACCCGAAAGACTGTGGTGAACCCGCCGGAACCGATTTCCTGATAGTTTCCATAACCCGGAACATGAGTATAAGGCAGCCAGATCTGGGCAAAACTTGTCGGAGTAAGACTACTGGCATCGCGTACCACACCCGTAACCGTATAGTCCATATAATTCATGGTAAAGCGCTTGCCTACAGCCTGCTCCGTACCGAACAGCCGACGGGCCATGGAAGCGGACAACACACCACAGGGGCGGGCGCTCTCCAAGTCGGACCAGGAGAACGGAGCACCGGCTACAAAATCAAAATCGAATACCCGAAAAAAATTCGGATCCGTATATTTCGTATGTACTTTCAGCTCACTTTTTCCGTCTGCAAGTTGAAGCCAGTCATTCAGATTCCGGTTATACGTATAAATGGCCGTGACCTTCCCGGCCGAACGTAACGGATAAAACCACTGGTGAACCATAGCTTCCGAACAGTAACCGCCACCGATCAGCACCCCGTCGACATTATAAGTCTTTACTGCACGCACCTCATAAAGCCGGTCGCGGTTCAACTCCGGGTAAACGGGAGCCGTCAGCAGATGAAAATACATCACTACAATCATCGTCATCGTGACCGGCAGTGCCGTCCCGATCAGATAAAGCCCTCCGAAAAGCTTGTTCTGCCACAGCAAGGCCCATGTTTGTTTCCAATAACTTTTTATCATGTTCTTCTTTTCTATTCCATTATATTACTTTTCCGGAAAATACTCACAGAGAAACCGGTCTGCCTTCAGACAGCAGCCTCAGCGTATTTTCAGAACCATCTTATCCTTATAAGAACTCAGGTCGCTCACCACCACACGTTCGCCCTCCTTCAGTCCGTCGAGCACTTCCACATGGTCAAAGTCACATTCTCCCAACCGCACTCTGCGGCGCACCAGCTCATCACCATCCTGCACAAACAGCTGATACTCTCCGGGGCCCGTATAGAACGAAGCATTGGCCATACGTACGGCGTTTTCGCGCACGGCATGCACCACATACAGGTCGGCCTTCACTCCCGGGCGTAAACGGGATGATACTTTATCGTCCAACTGTACGGAAAAAGAAATCATCCCATTGTCGCTCAACGGAGTTACACCGGATACCATGCCGGGAAATACCTGATCATTAACCTTAACCAACACTTTGGCTCCAACTCTTATTAAATCGGCATAGGTATCGGACAGACTGCCCTCAATCCGGAAATGACTCAGATCGGACACTACGGCCACTTCTTCGCCTTGTGACACCTGGGCTCCTATCTGTGTATTTATAAAGGTAAGCACTGCCTGGCGCGGAGAACGGATGCGGGCATCCTCTAAGGTACGTCGTTTCTCTTCCATGGACCGGCGGAAAATCTCCAGATCCAACTGTTTTATCTTTAGTTCGGTGCGGCGTGCCTGACGCTCGTTCTCCACTTTCTGACGCAATTGCTCCAGCTCCATGCGGCTGGTCGTATAAGAAAGCTCAGCCTGGCGCACCTGATCGGCTGTGCCCGATCCCAGACTGTCCAGATAACGCTCATTGTTCCAGTCCACCTTCATGCGGTCCAGTTTCATTTCGGCAATCCGGATCTGCATATTCAGGTCGTTCAGATAAATCTTGTCGTTACCCAGCTGTTGCTCCAGCTGATAACATTTCATCTTTTCCTCGTCCAGCAGCTTCTTATAATCGTTTTCAATGCTCTGCAAATCGAGCCGCAGCAACGGAGTGCCCACCTCTACCGTGTCACCGACACGGGCATACACTTCCATAATGCGCGAACCTACCGGCGAAGTGATACGTTCTTCGAAAGCCGGCACTACCTTACCATAAGCGCTGACGCCGGTTTCGATAGTGCCGGAATCTACTGTATAAAAGACCAAAGACGTTTGCTTGACACCGGTTTGAAGCTGGCCGCTGATCCAAAGAACCGCGCCGGCCAATACAGCGACACCCAAAACTACGGAAAGCGCAATCTTGATGCGCCGTTTTCTGATTTCAACAGGAGATATAGGACGATCCATATTTACGTTTATTTTTATCATTTTTACTTTTCATATAACAAGAATCGTGCCAAAAACGTAAAATGTTGATATTCCAGCAGATAAGCAAAATCGCAAGTGTCCGAAAATGGACAGTGTGTCCATTTTCGGACACAAAATCGAAAAACAGAGTCCAAAACAAGGCGGTGTCGGGATAAAAAAGTATCTTTGTTTTCAGAATAAAATGTATCACCTAATTTAATACGGACATGATAAAATCAAGGATGATTCTGCTCCTGCTCTGCGCCGGTCTGGTGGCCGCTCCCGCAGATGCCAAGCGGAAAAAAAAGAAAGACAAAGAGAAAGTTGAAAACGCAGCTCCCAAAGAGGATATCAGAGAGGGACTGTTTCAGGTAGTCAAATCGGGCACAGACTGGTTCTTCCAGATTCCGGACTCGCTGATCGGCCGCCGTTTCCTCACCACAACCCGATTCACCAGTACTCCGGCCAACTGCGGCAAGTTCGGAGGCGAACAGATGAACGAACAGGTGGTGTACTGGGAAAAAAGCAACGACGGACGCCTTCTGTTGCGCGCCGAGCTGTTGATCAATACCGCCGATTCTACCGAAAACATTTATAAGGCAATTACCATAAGCAACAACAATCCGATTATCGGTGCCTTCAAGGTTGAAAAGAAGGTGGGCAAGGCCAGCCGCATCAAGGTGACCTCTTTCTTTAATGAAGACAATCCGGCATTAGGTATGCCGGCCTATATGAAAAAGCAGTATAACCTGAGCACTCAGGTGGGCGACCTGTCGTTTATCGAAAGCATCAAGACCTTCCCGATGAACACAGAGGTGCGCCTTGTGAAGACCTGGAACTCGGCAACGGGCAATCTGCCTGCCACCTCCTCAACCGGACGCGCCACCTTCGGACTGAACATCTCGTTCATCCTGCTGCCCGAAAAGCCGATGATGCGCCGTTACTTCGATCCGCGTGTAGGTTATTTCGCTGACGGATTCAACGAGTTCTCCGACGACCAGCAGCGCGTCAAGGGCAAGCGTTTCATTGTACGCTGGCGTCTGGAACCACGCCCCGAAGATGTGGAAAAGATGAAACGCGG
This sequence comes from uncultured Paraprevotella sp., assembly GCA_944321345.1. GTDB lineage: Bacteria > Bacteroidota > Bacteroidia > Bacteroidales > Bacteroidaceae > Paraprevotella. The sequence goes on along the minus strand of CALUKY010000010.1, from coordinate 2,556 downwards.
CGAACTGGTGGAACCCGTCAAACCGATTGTGTATTACATTGACCCGGCCACTCCGAAACAGTGGCGAAAATATCTCATCGCAGGTATCAACGACTGGCAGAAAGCTTTCGAAAAGGCCGGCTTCAAGAATGCCATCATCGGTAAGGAATGGCCAGAAAACGACTCGACCATGAGCATGGAAGACGCACGCTATTCGGTAATCCGCTATCTGGCCTCTCCGATAGAGAATGCCTACGGACCGAACGTACACGACCCACGCTCGGGCGAGATTCTGGAAAGCCACATCTGCTGGTATCACAATGTGATGAATCTGCTGCACGACTGGTATATGGTACAGGCCGGAAGCATTGATGAAGCCGCACAGAAAATGAACTTCGACGAGGAACTGATGGGCGAACTGATCCGCTTTGTTTCTTCGCACGAGGTGGGCCACACCTTGGGCTTGCGCCATAACTTCGGCGCCAGCAGCACGGTGCCGGTAGACAGCCTGCGCAACAAGGAATGGGTGGAGAAATACGGTCATACACCCAGTATCATGGATTACGCCCGCTTCAATTATGTGGCACAGCCGGAGGACGGCATTTCGCGCGCCGGCATCTTCCCACGTATCAACGATTATGACATATGGGCCATCGAATGGGGTTACCGTCCGATGATCGGAGCTACCGACGAGGACAGCGACCATGCCATGCTCGAAGAACTGGTACAGAAGAATCTGCCGGGCAACCCGCGTCTGTGGTTCGGCGACGGAGAAACCAACCGGGTGAACGATCCTCGCTGCCAGACCGAGGATTTGGGTGATGATGCCGTAAAAGCCAGCGAATATGGTATTCTGAATCTGAAACGAGAAATTGCGGCTCTTCCGAAATGGACCTATGACAACAAGGATATCTATAATGAGAATCTGAAAGGAATGTACGACCAGATCCGCAACCAGTTCTACCGCTACAACAATCATGTGTTGCGCAACATCGGTGGTTATTACAGCAACTTCAAGACGGTGAACGAAAGCGGTGCCATCTACACTCCGGTGGAAAAAGCGCGCCAGAAGAATGCGTTGGCTTACTTTGAGCGCAACATCTTTACAGAACCGACCTGGCTGTTGCCGGAGTATATGAACCGCTTCACTTCAAAACCGGAAAACTACACCACCAGCATCGGTACGAGCATGGTGAGCCGCCTGTTCAGCCTGATTGACGGACTGAATCCGGAATATACCGCCGACGAGTATCTGGCCGACCTGACCCGACTGACCTTCCGCAACACCGCCAACCCAAGTGCCTATGAAAAGGCCTTACAGAACACGTTTGTAGAAAGTCTGGTTTCTTATCTGAACCGCACAGGTGTCAGCGCCAAAGCACGCCCTTATGTGTTGCAGACGCTTCAGGGTCTGAAAACCCGTACGGCACAGTATGCACGTAGTGTCAACAAGAGCACTCAGGCACACTTTGCCAACCTGAATGATGCCATCACACGGGCATTGACCATCAAATAACAGGGTATTCTGGAAACAGAAAAAGAACAAAATGGCACAATCCGGCTTTGGGTTGTGCCATTTTGTCTACACTCGGGCATCTCCAAAAAGTAAACAAAGTTTTCGGGAGTATAAAATCCCGCCAGATGACTTAAAGAAGTTTTTACAAGTTTAATTCAACCGCTCTAGCATCTGACAAAATTACATCCGGCACAGCATTTGTACTATTCTTAGCGAATCGCAGAGCCGAAAGGGGATGCGAGAGAGAAACAAACTGAAATAAACAACTAAAGAATAGGAGATTAAGATTATGATGCCGATGAGAAAAACTTATGGTCAGAACTGGTTACCGAGTATCTTCAATGACTTTTTCGATACTGATTGGATGGTTAAGGCTAATGCAACAGCTCCATCAATCAACGTAATAGAAAGCGACAAAAGCTACACCGTTGAGGTGGCTGCTCCGGGTATGACGAAAGACGACTTCAACATCCATTTGGGTGAAAACAACGAGTTGTCCATCTCCATGGAGAAGAAATCCGAAAACAAGGAAGAGGACAAGGAAAACAAGAAATATCTGCGTCGCGAATTCTCATACACCAAATTCCAGCAAAGCCTGATTTTGCCGGACGATGTAGAGAAAGAAAAGATCAGTGCCGAGGTTCACGACGGTGTGCTGAGCATCGAATTGCCAAAACGCACTCCGGAAGAAAAAGCCAAAGTAAGCCGTGTTATTGAGATTCACTAATTCTTAATAGTTCAGCAATTGCATCCCGCCTGTGGAAGAAATTCCATGGGCGGGATTTTTTTATGGGTTCGTTTTATTATAGTCAGCACCACTATGTGTAAAGCGTTGAAAGTACAAGTGGTAGTCGTAAAATTTGCGACCACCACTCGATATCATAGTACCACGAAAGAAAAACACAAACCAAACAATAGATTAAATCATTATAATTTCCACACAAGTCGGTTGCACTTTTACAAAAGAGTCACAGTTATTCTTCTTAACTAACGTGAGTTCGATGAATTATAAGTAGTTGTAAAATTGGTGATTAGCGAAAATTGTTGTATCTTTATAGTGT
>CALUKY010000009.1 GCA_944321345.1 uncultured Paraprevotella sp. | reverse complement strand
TTTTTATAATCCAAATATATGGCAAGTGTAATTAAATTACGTAAGGGTCTTGATGTCAATCTCAAGGGCAAAGCCGCCAAGGAAAAATTTCAGGTAGCTTGTCCGGGAACCTATGCTTTGGTTCCGGACAGTTTCGTAGGAATGAAGCCGAAAGTGGTTGTCAAGGAGGGTGATGTCGTGAAGGCCGGCGAAGCCTTGTTTGTAGACAAGGCACATCCTACAGTGAAGTTCGTTTCACCGGTGAGCGGAACCGTGTCATTGGTTGAGCGTGGCGAACGTCGTAAAGTGTTAAGCGTTCAGGTAAAGGCTGATGCAGAGCAGCAGGCTGTTGACTTCGGCAAGAAGCAGGTAGCGTCTATGGACGGCAATGCAGTAAAGGAACTCCTGTTGGAGTCCGGACTCTTTGCTTTCTTCAAGCAGCGTCCTTATGACGTGGTGGCTACTCCTGATGTCACTCCGAAGGCTATCTTCGTGTCTGCATTCAATTCAATGCCGTTGTCTGCCGACTTTGAGTATGTACTGACTGGTCAGGAAAACGATTTCCAGACAGGTCTGGATGCATTGTCAAAGATTGCCAAGACTTATCTTGGTGTGAGCAGCAAGCAGAAGAATGCCGCTTTGACTCAGGCCAAGAATGTTACCGTAAATGTATTCGACGGTCCGGCACCTGCTGGTAATGTAGGTGTTCAGATCAACCATGTTGACCCGATCAACAAGGGTGAAGTGGTTTGGACTATCGGAGCGGAAGAGGTGATCTTCATCGGTCGTCTGATCAATACCGGTAAGGTAGATCTGACCCGTACCATTGCTTTGGCAGGTTCCGAAGTGAAGGCTCCGGCTTATGCGCAAGTCAAGGTTGGTCAGCAGCTGACTACTTTGCTTAACGGCCGTATCGCTACCGACAAGACCGTGCGTATTATCGACGGAAACGTGATGACCGGTCAGAAGATTTCTGCCAACGGATTCCTGGGTGCTCACTCAACCGAGGTTAACGTCATTCCGGAAGGTAATGATGTACACGAGATGCTGGGTTGGATTATGCCTCGTTTTGACCAGTTCTCTGCCAGCCGTTCTTATTTCAGCTGGTTGTGCGGTAAGAAAGAATATACTCTGGATGCCCGTGTGAAGGGTGGCGAGCGTCATATGATCATGAGCAATGAGTATGATCGTGTATTCCCGATGGATATCTTCCCGGAACAGCTGGTTAAGGCTATCATTACCGGTGATATTGATCGCATGGAAGCATTGGGTATCTATGAGGTTGCTCCTGAAGACTTCGCTTTGTGTGAGTTTGTTGACTCTTCTAAATTGGAGTTGCAGCGCATCGTACGCGAAGGTTTGGATATGCTTCGCAAAGAAATGGCTTAATTTAAACATTAACAAATACGTAAATAATAATGAACGCGTTAAGAAAATATCTTGATAAGATAAAGCCGAACTTTGAAGAGGGAGGCAAGCTTCACGCTTTCCGTTCTGTATTCGATGGCTTCGAAACATTCCTGTTCGTGCCCAATACAACTTCAAAGTGTGGAGTAAATGTACACGACGCTATTGACAGCAAGCGTATCATGTCGTTTGTTGTGATTGCTTTGATTCCGGCTCTGTTGTTCGGTATGTACAACATCGGTTATCAGAATGCTCTGGCTGCCGGTAAACTGGCCGAAACCGGTTTCTGGGAAATGTTCGGTTATGGTTTCCTGGCCGTATTGCCTAAGATTCTGGTATCTTATATCGTAGGTTTGGGTATTGAGTTCATCGTGGCTCAGTGGAAGAACGAGGAAATTCACGAAGGTTATCTGGTAACCGGTATGTTGGTTCCTCTGATTGTGCCGGTAGGCTGCCCTCTGTGGGTGATTGCCATTGCCTGTGCTTTTGCCGTAATCTTCGCTAAGGAGATCTTCGGTGGTACCGGTATGAACATCTTCAATGTCGCTTTGATTACCCGTGCTTTCCTGTTCTTCGCTTATCCTACAGTAATGAGTGGTGACACTTGCTGGGTGGCTACAGAAAGCATCTGCGGTTTGGGTTACAATCTGCCGGATGCCTTCACGATGGCTACTCCTCTGGGAGAGGCTGCAACAGGTGCTGCCATCACCACTTCTATGTGTGATCAGGTTATCGGTCTGATTCCGGGTTCTATCGGTGAAACCAGTGTGATTGCCATCGGTATCGGTGCCATCATTCTGTTGTGGACCGGTGTTGCCAGCTGGAAGACCATGATCAGCGTATTTGTCGGTGGTGCCGTAATGGGACTGATCTTCTCTAACTTCGGTCCGGAAGGCAACGCTGTTGCTGCTATGCCTTGGTATCAGCACCTCATTCTGGGTGGCTTCTGCTTCGGTGCCGTATTTATGGCTACCGACCCTGTAACCTCTGCCCGTACCGAAACCGGTAAGTACTACTATGGATTCCTGATCGGTGCCATGGCAGTGATTATCCGTGTCTTGAATCCGGGTTATCCAGAAGGTATGATGCTAGCTATTTTGTTGATGAATGTATTTGCTCCGCTGATTGACTACATCGTTGTTCAGAACAACATTGACAAGCGAGCTAAACGTGCAATTAAAAAATAATTAAAGGAATATGGCTACAAAGAAATTTAAGTGTAAAGTATGCGGCTACATTCACGAAGGTGATGCAGCTCCGGCCAAATGTCCCATTTGCCAGGCTCCGGCTTCAGAGTTCGAAGAGATTACTGAAGGTGGACAGCCCAAGAAGAAAGGTATCAACACCAGCAGCAATACCTATACCATTATCTATGCTTCAGTAGTGGTAATTATCGTGGCATTCTTGCTGGCCTTTGTTTCCAAGGCATTGGAGCCACAGTCAATGGCCAATGTACGTATTGACAAGAAAAGCCAGATTCTGGCTGCCCTGAATATCCGCGATCTGGATAAGGCTGATGTAGAAAGCAAATATAACGAAGTGATTGTTTCAGACCAGATCATTACTTCCAGCGGTGAAGTGGTTAAGGATGGAGCAGGCAAGGATAAGGATGGATTTGCTGTGGAAGACAAGGCAATCAGCGCCGAGAACCTGCCTCTTTATGTTTGCAATGTAAACGGTGAAACCAAGTATGTAATGCCTTTGACCGGTAAGGGTCTGTGGGATGCTATCTGGGGTTATGTGGCAGTAAATGCCGACAAGAACACGATTTACGGTGTTTACTTCTCTCACAAGGGTGAGACTGCCGGTTTGGGTGCCATCATCACCGAGTATGAGAAGTTCCAGAAGCAGTTCGAGGGCAAGAAGGTGCTGAATGCTGACAAGAGCGCTGTATTGATCAGTGTGGCTAAGAAAGGCAAGTTTGTTGAAGGACTGACCGATGACAGCCGTTGCGATGCCATCACCGGTGCAACCTTGACTTGTGATGGTGTGAACAACATGCTTCACGAGTGCTTGTCACGTTACATGACTTTTTTAACAACTAATGAATAATTGGAGGTAGAAAAAATGGGAAAATTATTTTCAAAAGAGAATAGAGAGGTATTCTCATCACCGATCAACCTCAATAACCCGGTAGCAGTACAGGTGTTGGGTATCTGTTCGGCTTTGGCTGTAACTTCTCAGTTGATGCCTGCAATTGTGATGGGACTTTCAGTAACAGTGATTACTGCCTTCTCAAACCTGATCATTTCTTTGATCCGTAACACCATTCCTAACCGAATCCGTATCATCGTTCAGTTGGTAGTGGTTGCTGCTCTGGTAACTATCGTAAGTATGATCCTGAAGGCTTTTGCTTATGATGTCAGTGTTCAGCTTTCTGTATACGTAGGTCTGATCATCACTAACTGTATCCTGATGGGACGTCTGGAGGCATTTGCCATGATGAACGGTCCTTGGGAAAGTTTCCTGGATGGTATCGGTAACGGATTGGGTTATGCCATGGTATTGGTTATCGTAGGTGCTGTACGTGAGTTCCTGGGTAACGGTAGCCTGCTTGGTTTCCAGATCATTCCTGACGGATTCTATGAAATGGGTTATATGAACAACGGTATGATGACCATGCCGGCTATGGCTCTGATTCTGCTAGGATGTTTCATCTGGGCACAGCGTGCGATCAACGATCCTGACAAGAAGAAAAAGTAATTAACACATACTGGATAAAAGAAAAATTATGGAACATTTATTAAGCTTGTTTGTCCGTTCAATTTTTGTGGACAATATGATTTTCGCTTTCTTCTTGGGTATGTGTTCATACTTGGCCGTATCTAAGAATGTAAAGACTTCACTCGGACTGGGTGTCGCCGTAACCTTCGTGTTGCTGGTAACCGTTCCGGTGGACTATTTGTTGCAGACTAAAGTTCTGGCAGAAGATGGAATCTTGGGTCAGGACCTCACATATCTGGCATTCATCCTGTTTATCGCTGTGATTGCCGGTATTGTGCAGCTGGTTGAGATGGTTGTAGAGCGTTTCTCTCCGTCACTTTACTCAGCATTGGGTATTTTCCTTCCGTTGATTGCTGTAAACTGTGCCATCATGGGTGCTTCTCTGTTCATGCAGCAGAGAATCCAGATGGATCCGGCTACCAGCTCTCAGGCTATCGGTAATGTATGGGATTCTCTGGCTTACGCATTGGGTTCTGGTATCGGTTGGACTCTGGCTATCGTTTCTTTGGCGGCTATCCGCGAGAAAATGGCTTATACCAACGTGCCGAAGCCGTTGCAGGGATTGGGTATCACCTTCATCACTGTAGGTTTGATGGCCATGGCATTTATGTGTTTCTCAGGTTTGAAAATTTAATAGGAAAGGGAATAGACAATGGATATGAATTTTATTTTTACGAGCATTGGAGTATTCCTCGTGATCATCCTGCTGTTGGTGATTATCTTGCTCGTAGCAAAGAAATATTTGTCACCAAGCGGAAATGTAAACATCAAGATCAATGGTGACAAGACTGTTTCTGTAGCTCAGGGTGGCAGCTTGCTGTCTTCTTTGGCTGAGCAGGGAATTTACTTGCCTTCTGCCTGTGGTGGTAAGGGTTCTTGCGGTCAGTGCAAGTGCCAGGTTCCAGCCGGAGGCGGTGAGATTCTGGATTCAGAAAAGGGTCAGTTTACCCGTAAGCAGATCAAGGATAACTGGCGTCTGGGATGCCAGTGCAAGGTGAAGAGCGATATGGAAATCGTTGTTCCGGAATCTGTAATGGGTGTTAAGGAATACGAGTGTACCGTTATCAGCAACAAGAACGTGGCTACTTTTATCAAGGAGTTCATCGTGCAGTTGCCTGAGGGTGCCCACATGGACTTCATTCCGGGTTCATACGCTCAGATCAAGATTCCTAAGTTCAAGATGGACTACAACAAGGATATTGACAAGGATCTGATTGGTCCGGAATATCTGCCGGCATGGGAGAAGTTCGGTCTGTTCGGTTTGAAGTGTGAGAACACGGAAGAAACCATCCGTGCTTACTCTATGGCCAACTATCCTGCCGAGGGTGACCGTTTCATGCTGACCGTACGTATCGCTACTCCTCCGTTCAAGCCGAAAGATCAGGGTCCTGGCTTCATGGATGTCATGCCGGGTATCGCTTCTTCATACATCTTTACCCTGAAACCGGGTGACAAGGTGATCATGAGCGGTCCTTACGGAGACTTCCACCCAATCTTCAACTCTAAGAAAGAGATGATGTGGGTAGGTGGTGGTGCCGGTATGGCTCCTCTGCGTGCTCAGATCATGCACATGACCAAGACTTTGAAGACAACAGATCGTAAGATGAGTTACTTCTACGGTGCCCGTGCACTGAACGAGGTATTCTATCTGGAAGACTTCCTGCAGTTGGAGAAGGATTTCCCGAACTTCAGCTTCCACTTGGCTCTCGACCGTCCGGATCCTGCAGCCGATGCAGCTGGCGTGAAGTATACTCCGGGATTCGTTCATCAGGTAATTTACGAAACATACCTGAAGAATCACGAGGCTCCGGAAGATATCGAATACTACATGTGTGGTCCTGGCCCGATGTCAAAAGCTGTGGTTAGCATGCTCGACAGTCTGGGTGTTGAACCGGAAAGCATCATGTACGATAACTTCGGTGGATAGTCTGTTACTGAAAGTAAAATCAGTAAAAAGTAAAATAAGGCAAAAAAAGCTCCTGATTTTCAGGGGCTTTTTTTGCCTTATTTGTTTTCTTCTTGTATTATGTTTTCTCTCTTTTTTTTAATTGATATTATTGCGGTTGCTCGTTTGTTACCTGGATAAGGATATGCCCACAGGCTAAAGAACTTTATAGGGGGCTCTTGATTACACCGTTATGCATGAGATTTAACCGTTTGATTCGGAATGAAAATGTTATCTGATGCTTTCTTTTGGGTGTAACCGAAGTAGCAGAACTGGTGTTGCATGGGCCTGAATGCTCCGGTATGAAAATATTATTAGAAAAGGATTTAAAAGGACTTCTTGTTTTTGTGCTGCTATTCTATTTTTGCCATGAACTTTTAAAAATAAAAGTAAAAATAGAATATCAAAACACGTTTTTAAAAAAACAATATTATGAAGAAGTTAAAATTTATCTATGTAACTGCCGCAGCTTTGGCATTTGCGTCATGTGGCCAGAATGGTACTAAGAATCAGGAATCAGAAGAACAGAGTGAGGTTACGGTAACCGATTCTGCTTCGGTACAAACAGAAAGTGCGGAGGAAGCCGACACTGAGTCTGTGACTTCAGCTCCCGAAGAAGAGGTGGCCGAAGAGAGTAAGAAGCAGGTATCAGACGAAGACTGGGATGCCATGCTCAGTTCCTATGAACGTTTGGTGGATTCGTATATTGACTGCATGACGAAATATAAAGCAGGCGATGTTGCCGCTATGGCCGAATATGCATCAACGATGCAGGAAGCCCAGGATTATTCCGAAAAACTTTCGAAGCTTCAGGGTGAACTGTCGCCGGCTCAGCTGAAACGTTATCTGGAAATTACAGAGAAATTGACAAAACAATTAAGTGAATCTATGAATTAACCTAAAAGTATGCGTATGAAAAAATTATTTTCTATTCTTTCAGTGATCACACTGGTATTGTTTTTTGCATCCTGTTCTTCAGACAGTAGTAAAAAGACGCTGAAACCTGAATCCTTGGAATTTACATCGGGCACTTTAGGACAGCATTTTAAAATTGTTGATGAGCCGGCAGAGCTGACTATGGTAAAAAAGGACCAGACCTATTTTTTCCGTCTTGAAGTAAAATGTCAGAAAACTACGGGCGATTTCGTTGGCATGAATCCTTCAGATATCAATACGAGCCGGTTTTCTTGTGTTGGTACGGTAGAATTACTGGATGAAAATAAGATTCAATGTAGCCGTTCGCTTGTTCTGTATTTGGATCCGGCAAGTATGGATAAACTTGTGGTCAGCAAAAAAGGAGCTGTTTCTGTATTGGTTTTTGAGTATGACTTAAGTGATGAGGATGCTCCGGACTGGTTTGACGATGCCGTTTATTTCTCTCCTTATGCAGTAGCTGATTTTAGCCTAAAGGAAGAGAAAACAGAAGAGGTGGCAAGCACACCAAGTCATCTGGCAATGATCAAGGCCGAAGACATCAAGTTGCCTTCTGAATTGAAAGATGTGGTTGAGGTCGTTCCTGAAGATGACGGATACGTTTATATGGATTTTGACCAATATTACTATCCGACTTTGAGCATTACCTTTAAGTTACTCAAGAACATATCTACGGCCTCTTTGTGCAGTCAGGGCGGACAGATGTGGATTGTAGGACATGCCCAGGATGAAAAAGGCCGCAATATTGATGACTTGAATCCAAAATCCATTTCTTCCCGTGAATGGCGTGCCAGTGATTCAGATGGAAGCCTTTTCAAGACCTTCCTGGAAGGTGAGGTAGGCGAAACCATCACGATGGATTTTACCGGTGAGAATAATATCGAGTTGTTCGAAGAGGACGAAGCAAAAAAAGAAGAGGGTAAAAAGAAAACAACTGAGGCTGCTGCCAAATGTAAGAGATTTAAATTATCACTTACCAAATGATTACTTCCTTCCCCTGAGCGGATCTCAGATCTGTTCAGGGGATTTTTATTTGAAAAATAATAGAATTGATAACCGGAATGGTTAAAGAGGCATAAAAAAGTGTCTTGATATATTCTTTTTCATGGCTGGATGAAAAAAAACTATACTTTTGTAATTGTTACAAATTTATATTTTATCTGTTATGAAAAAGAGTTCCATTATCCTGCTGCTCTTTACTTTGTTTTCTCTGACAGGAGTAGCACAGAACAAGAATTATCAGTTGTCCAGCCATATACTCGATATTAATGTCGGAAAGCCGGCTTCGGGTGTTAAGATTACTTTGAGCCGACAAGAGGCTTCCGATCGTTGGGTGCCGATAGAAGAGCGTACGACTGATGAGAACGGACGGGTGAAGGATTTTCTGGAGGAGAAGCCTACAGGGAATACGGGAGTTTACAAGCTGACCTACCATGTGGCACCATATTTTGAGTCACAGGGGCAGGATTCGTTCTATCCGTTCATAGAGGTGGTGTTTCAGATTAAAGATGGAGCTCACTACCATGTGCCCATAACGCTTTCGCCCTACGGTTATTCCACCTATAGAGGCAGCTGATAAATTAAGTTTAGTTTAGGGTTTATTTTCGCGAGGATACCGTTCGGTTGTATTTACCGGACGGTATTTCTTTTGGTACATATGCGGGCGTCTTCCAGTCTGATTCCCGGCGGAAGGCATTGGCTTTGTTTGGCTTGCTGTTGCTTTCCATAGTTTTTCGGGCGGATTACGGATGCGCCGGTTTCGGATTTATTCTGATGCTTTATCTGTTGCGCAACGACCGTCTGGTTATGGCTGTAACCGGGTGCTGTTTTCTGACGGCCCGCTGGATTGCCGGTTTGGCTTTTATTCCCATCTGCATGTATAACGGCAAGCGTGGTTTTATTCAGGGTTCATGTGGAAAATATTTCTTTTATCTCTTTTATCCCTTGCATTTGCTGGCTTTGTATCTGCTTCGCCATTTTCTGGCGGGATGAGTTTGCCTGCTTCTGTTGTAGCTGTGGTATAAAAAACGTATCTTTGTGCCGAAATTCAGATTTAACAGAAATATTTATAGAATCAATCAAAACATAAAACAATAAATTAAGATGAAGAAATTACCTTTGATTCTCGGCGCAACGCTTTTCTGCGGTGCTCTGCATGCTCAGGAAGCTCTTACTCAGGATGTTCTGAAAGAGCTGTCCGGAAGTTTTGAAAATACCGTTGCCGACAAGGCGCTGAAGAATGCCGTGAGCGGCAATGCCATCAAGAAACTGGTAGTCAATCAGGAAAATGCCAACACTCCCGATACTTATTTCAGTGTTTCGGTAAACAGTAAAGGCATCACCGACCAGCAGAACAGTGGCCGTTGCTGGATGTTTACCGGTCTGAATGTGCTGCGTTCCAAGATGATCAGCAAGTACAATCTGGACGAGATGCAGTTCTCTCACGTGTATTTGTTCTTCTATGACCAGTTGGAGAAGAGCAACCTGTTCTTGCAGGGAGTGATCGATACCCGTGACCGTGGCATGGACGACAAGACCGTAGAGTGGCTTTTCCGCAATCCTCTGAGCGACGGAGGTCAGTTTACCGGTGTGTCCGATCTGATCGGCAAGTACGGTGTGGTGCCTAAGGAGGCTATGGCCGAGACTTATCACAGCAACAATACTACCGAGATAGCTTCTTTGATGAAGCGCAAACTCCGTGAGTTTGGTTTGCAGTTGCGCGACATGGCAGCTCAGGGAAAGAGCAAGGAAGATCTGGAGAAGGAAAAGGTGCAGCAGATGAAGACCATCTACCGCATGTTGGTATTGGCTTATGGCGAGCCGGTGCAGTCATTTACCTGGGCTCCGAAAAAGAACGGCAAATATACCGAGACTCCGAAAACCTACACTCCGCAGAGCTTCTACAAGGAAGTGTGTGGCGGCGAGGATTTGAACAAAAACTATGTGATGCTGATGAACGATCCTTCACGTCCGTTCAACAAAGTGTATGAAATCGAGTTCGACCGCCATGCTTACGACGGACACAACTGGTTATATCTCAATCTCCCGATCGAGGATATCAAGGAAATGGCCATTGCCAGCCTGAAAGACAGCATCATGCTTTATTTCAGCTGCGACGTGGGCAAGTATCTCGACAGCCGTGGTCTGCTTGATCTGAAGAATTACGATTACGGAAGTCTGTTCAATACCACTTTCGGCATGGACAAGAAGCAGCGCGTGCAGAGCTTTGACAGCGGCAGCAGCCATGCCATGACCCTGATGGCTGTGGATCTGGACAAAGACGGTAAGTCTACCAAATGGAAAGTGGAGAACAGTTGGGGTGCGGAACACGGATTTGCCGGTCATCTGATCATGACCGACGAGTGGTTCAACGAATATATGTTCCGTCTCGTGGTGAACAAGAAATACTGTCCGAAGCGCATTCTGGATCTGCTCAAGCAGGAGCCGACCAAATTGCCGGCTTGGGACCCGATGTTCAGCAATGAGATTTAAGGATTTATGATACAGTTGCAAGAGATATTATGGAACCTGCGCATTGACGCGCTCAATGCCATGCAGGAAGAAACCTGTGCCGCCTACCGCAAGGGCAAGGATCTGGTGCTGCTTTCGCCCACCGGCTCCGGCAAGACGCTGGCCTGCCTGATTCCTTTGGTGCAGAGTCTCAAGGAAACCGAGGGTGGGGTGCAGGCCGTCATTCTGGTGCCTTCGCGCGAGCTGGCCTTGCAGATTGAGCAGGTGTTCAAGGCCATGAAGACCCCCTTCCGCATCGTAAGCTGTTACGGTGGTCGCCCGGCAATGGAGGAGCACCGTACGCTCAAGCAGGTCAATCCGCACGTGGTGGTGGCCACTCCGGGGCGTATGAACGATCATCTCGGCAAGGAGAACATCGTTACCGACACCGTTCATACCCTGGTGATCGATGAGTTCGACAAGTGTCTGGAGCTCGGTTTCCAGGACGAGATGGCTCAGGTGCTGTCGCGCCTGCAGCCTTTGCAGCGGCGTTTTCTGCTTTCAGCCACCGATACCGAACAGATTCCGGCTTTTGTGTCCGACCGTGATTTTACCAAGCTTGATTTTCTGGACCGCACCGAGTCTGTTTCCGACCGTGTGCAGGTACGCCTCGTAAAATCACCGCAGAAGGATAAGCTGGACACTTTGGCCAGTCTGCTGGGCAGTCTGCATGGAGGTTCGGCGATGGTATTCGTAAACTATCGTGAGAGTGTGGAGCGTACGGCGGCTTTCCTGAAAAGCAAAGGTTTCTTCTATTCCTCATTCCATGGCGGTATGGAGCAGAAAGACCGTGAGCGCGCGCTCTACAAGTTCAGTAACGGTTCGTGCAATGTGCTGGTCACTACCGATCTGGCGGCGCGCGGACTGGATATAGCCGATGTGGATCACATCATCCACTATCATCTGCCGCTGAACGAAGAGGCGTATATCCACCGCAACGGACGTACGGCCCGCTGGGATGCCGAAGGCAATGCCTATGTGATTTTGGGGCCTGAAGAGCATCTTCCGGAGTATATGCCGGCCGATATGCCGGTACTGAAACTGCGCGAGAATGCCGGTCGTCCGCGCCCTCCGAAATGGATCACCTTATATATAGGTAAGGGCAAGAAGGACAAGATCAATAAGGTGGACATTGTGGGCTTCCTTTCCAAAATCGGAGGTTTGCAGAAAGACGAGATCGGTCGCATTGATGTGAAAGAGCATTATGCCTTTGTAGCCATAGCGCGTGCCTGCGAGCGTGATGTCCTGTCCCGTGTCAAAGGGCAGAAGATCAAGGGCATCAAGTGTATTATCGAGAAGGCACTGTAATTTGCTTTTGAAAGAAAAGTATTGCGATAAAGACAAAAACAGCTGTTCTGGTTCAGGACAGCTGTTTTTGTATCCGTATCTCACATTCCGGAGGTATTGTTTTTATGCGCTATCGATGGTTTCCACAAAATTAAGTGTTAACTTTATGCCCTGAAACCGAAAAAACGAAACGGAAGTCGGATCTCCCCGGATGTTTCTCGGGTGTTGTCAGATTTCCTGTTGAAAAAATTGAGAGAAATGAAATACAATTTCAATGCCGGTCCTTCCATGCTTCCGCGCGAAGTGGTCGAAGCTACGGCTCAGGCTTGTCTTGACTTCAACGGGTCGGGACTGTCGCTGATGGAGATCCCTCACCGTTCTCCGGAGTTTAGGGCCGTGTTGCAGGAGGCGCGCGACTTGGTGCGTACACTGCTGGATGTGCCGCAGGATTATGAAATTCTTTTCCTGTCCGGAGGGGCCCGTATGGAATTCTGCCGGGTGCCCTATAATTTTTTGCGTCGCAGTGCGGCCTATCTGGATACCGGAACATGGGCTTTTCAGGCTATGCACGAAGCGTCGCATTTCGGTCAGGTAATCACGGTGGCTTCCTCCCGTCAGGAGCATTATACCCATATACCCAAAGGTTTTGAGCAGCGCATTCCTGATCAGGCGGACTATTTTCATTTCACCTCCAACAATACGATTTACGGAACCGAGCTGCGTTACGATCCCGAATCTCCGGTTCCTCTCATATCCGATATGTCGTCCGACATTCTTTCGCGTCCGGTAGAGGTGAGCCGTTATGCCTGCATCTATGCCGGAGCACAGAAGAATCTGTCTATGGCCGGTGTCAATCTGGTCATTGTGCGTCGGGATGCGTTGCCCCCTGCCGACCGTTATATTCCCATGATGCTCGATTACAGGGAGCATCTGGCTGCCGGTTCCATGCTCAATACACCGCCTGTGCTGCCCATCTATACCGCTTTGCTGAATCTGCGCTGGCTGTACCGGCAGGGTGGAGTGGAGGAGATGGACCGTAGGGCCCGTGAGCGTGCCTCCGTGCTCTATGACGAAATCGGGCGTAACCGCCTGTTCCGTGCTGTGGCGCGGGAAGACAGCCGTTCGCTGATGAACATCTGCTTTGTCATGGACGATGAGTTTGCTGCCCGGGAGCAGGATTTTCTGGATTTTGTGGAACAACGCGGCATCCGGAATATCCGGGGGCACCGCAGTGTCGGCGGTTTTCGGGCTTCCTGTTACAATGCCATGCCGCTCGAGGGAGTTATGGCTCTGCAGCAGGCAATGCGTGATTTTGAAAAGCAGGTGTTGGCCGGAAGAGTGTAAATACAGCGTTGATGGAAAAAATAGGTAACGGATATAGGTTGGATTGTAACTTTTTTGTATATTCTGCTTTCAGATTGATAAATATTGCAGGCTTTTACTGATATTTTTATTTGCAGATTTTCCTCAAATAGAAAATTTTCTGTATGAATATTCAATTTAAATGGTATATATTTTGTATATATACGCTTTTTATGCAGAAAAATAAGGGGTTCTGATGGCATGAGCGATTCGAACTGTCCGAAAAAACTCCCTGAAGATCGCAAAAGAACATCAGGGAGTTTCGGAAAAAACAACAGGAAGTTTTTTAAAATCCACCGGAAAGTAATTTCTTTTTATATTTTTTCGTCTGGAAGCCTCGTGTCGTTAATTGCTGTTTTTGTATTTATCTGCTTGTTACCTAGTATTTTATCCGTTTTGGTGCGCTCTGAGACTTGTGATTTTTCAGACTTCGTGAGATGTCCCCCGAAAAACGCGAATCTCAGAAGTTGTTTGTTCGGTTTTATCCGTTAGGAACGCAAATAAGTATTAACTTTGCAATATGGAATAAGAACAGAGAGTTTTTTATGGAAGATAGATCAGATGTATATCGCACGGTAGATGTGCCGGCGGAAGGAGAATATTACGAGAAGAGAAGCAAGTTTCTGGCTTTTCTGGAACCGGTACATTCGTTGGAGGAAGTAAAGGAACGTGTAGAGTTTTATCAGAAGAAATATTACGACGCGCGCCATTGCTGTTACGCCTATATGCTCGGTCCCGAACGTAAGGACTTTCGGGCCAACGACAACGGTGAACCGTCGGGAACGGCCGGCAAACCGATCCTCGGTCAGATCAACTCCAACGAACTGACCGATGTACTGATTGTGGTGATCCGTTATTTCGGAGGTATCAAATTGGGTACCAGCGGACTGATAGTGGCCTATAAAATGGCTGCTGCCGATGCCATTGAGCATGCGGAGATTGTCGAAAAGACGGTCGACGAGGAAGTGACTTTCTTCTTTGAATATCCGTTCATGAACTCGGTGATGCGTATTGTCAAGGAAGAGAATCCCGCCATTGTGGCCCAGGGCTATGACAATGATTGCAGTATGACACTCCGCATCCGCAAAAACATGATGCCTCGCCTCAAGGCTCGTCTGGAGAAGGTGGATACCCTGCGGTTTGAGGAATGAAAAAACAAGAACACCGCCCGTTTCATGATGCTTTTGCCATGAAACGGGCGGTGTTCTTATATCTGCATCCCCGAAAGGATGGTCAGTCTTCAAGATGCCTTATTGCAGTGAGGTGCATTCTTCCAGCCAGGATGCTGAAGAAGCGTCGCTCGGCATGCGCCAGTCACCGCGCGGACTCAGCGAGCAGCTTCCCACCTTCGGACCGTCGGGCAGACAGGAGCGTTTGAACTGCTGGGCAAAGAAGCGGCGGAAGAACGTGTTGAGCCACTTCTTGATCACGTCGTCCGTGTAGCAGCCTTTGAACGCTTCCTGAGCTATCATATAGATTTTTGCCGGGCGGAAGCCAAAGCGCAAGGTATAGTAAAGGAAGAAGTCGTGCAACTCGTACGGACCGACCAGATCTTCGGTTTTCTGTTGGATCTCACCGTTTTCGTCTGCCGGAATCAGTTCCGGACTGATCGGAGTGTCGATAATGTCGAGCAGAGTGGCACGGCAGGTATCGTCCATTTCCTGCAGGGCAACCCAGTGTACCAGATGGCGCACCAAGGTTTTCGGAATGGAAGCGTTTACACAGTACATACTCATGTGGTCGCCGTTGTAAGTGGCCCATCCCAATGCCAGTTCCGACAGGTCACCCGTACCGATTACCAGGCCATTGCTCTGATTGGCGGCATCCATCAGGATCTGGGTGCGCTCGCGTGCCTGGCTGTTTTCATAAGTCACGTCGTGTATGTTCGGATCAATGTTCAGATCCTTGAAATGTTGCAGACAGGCGTCCTTGATACTGATTTCGCGGATGGTGATGCCCAGCTCTTTCATCAGGTTCAGGGCATTGTTATAGGTCCGTCCGGTTGTGCCGAATCCCGGCATGGTGATGCCGATGATGTTCTTGCGCGACAGACCCAACATGTCGAAAGTCTTGACACATACCAGCAGGGCCAGGGTAGAATCCAGACCACCGGAAATTCCTACCACCACATTCTGCGCGTGGGTGTGCACGATACGTTTGGCCAGTCCCTCGGTCTGAATGGCGAAAATCTCTTCGCAACGCTCGTTCAGGGCTTCTCCTTTCGGGACGAAAGGTGCGGGATCGAATTTTCGGCTCAGTTTGAATTCTTTCGGTACGATCAGCTCCGTATCGATGTAGCGCGCCTGTTTCAGGTCCTGTTGGGCCATGCAGGCTGCGAAAGTGGTATTCACCTGACGCTCCAGGCGCAGGCGTTCGATATCGATTTCTGTCGTGACAAGCTGTTCTTTCAGCGAGAAGCGTTCCGCCTCGCATAATAAGGAGCCGTTTTCATAAATGAAAGCCTTGCCGGCAAATACCACATCCTGGGTACTTTCGCCGAAACCGCATCCCGAGAAGACATAGCCCGACAGGCAGCGCGCGCTCTGCTGTGCCAGCAGTGATTTCAGATACTGGTGCTTTCCGATGCCCTCATTGTCGGCGCTCAGATTGAAGATGATTTCCGCTCCGCGCAGGGCTGCGGTACTGCTCGGCGGGATGGGAGCCCAGACATCTTCGCAGATTTCCACGGCAAAACTGAAGTGCGGCAACTGAAAAATCAGGTTGTTGCCTAATGGAACCTGCTGCCCGCAGATTTTTACAGACGTTTCCGGAAATACTGCTCCGCTGGTAAACCACCGTTGTTCATAAAATTCTTTATAATTCGGAAGATAAGTCTTGGGAACAAGTCCCAGGATCTTGCCTTTCTGGATGACTGCTGCGCAGTTCAGCAAGGTGCCGCGATAGGGAAGGGGAAAGCCTACAATGGAAATGACATTCAGCGAGCGGGTAAAGTCCAACAGGGAAATGAGCGCCATTTCCGCCTCGTCGAGCAACATTTGTTGCGAAAACAGATCGCCGCAGGTATAGGCGGTGATACTTAATTCCGGAAAACAGATGACTTCGATGCCTTTGCCTTCCGCTTGCGCAATCAGGCTTTCAATTTGCAGGATGTTATACCTGCAGTCGGCTACCTTTACATGAGGAATAGCCGAAGCTACTTTTACAAAACCGTAATTCATTTGTATGGTAGATTATTTTAATAACACAAAGATAAGCAATTTTAATGAAACTTGTATGTTTTGCGCCCTGATACTTGCTTCAGATGCTTGTAATGTTCCATATATAATAGGTAAAGTCGTGCAGATGCTTCAGTCATGCTTCGGTTTTGATATGCCGGATGATTATCAAAAAACGTAAAGAATACAGAGAAATACACAACAAATCTAAAAAATGAAAGATGTTGAAGAAAAAACTTTGTTTTTATTTGTGGTTAACCTAGTTTTATTCTATATTTGCACTTGTAATAATTACATGTTTATAATTAATAAATGACGATATGAAGGATAGTGCGTTAAATACATTATTAGAGTATGGAATTCATCCGTCCGTTCAGCGAATCGCCATCATGGATTATCTTCAGAAGCACCACACACATCCTACTGTCGATGACGTATATGTGGCTCTGCATCAGGAGATTCCCACCTTGTCAAAGACAACGGTATACAACACTTTGAAGTTGTTTGCAGAGCAAGGAGCTGCCCAGATGCTGACTATTGATGAGCGCAAGGTTTGCTTTGACGGAGTGGTTACCCCACATGTTCACTTCCTCTGCAAGGATTGCGGCAAGGTTTTTGATTTTCCGCTTACCGAAGAGCAGATGTATGTGGGATGTCCTACCAAGGAGAGTGGCTTTGAGATAACCGAAGCTCATGTATATTACAAGGGCTATTGCTCTGAATGTAAAAAGAAAAGATCTTGATCTGTTGAGGGATCAGATAAACATATTAATACTAAACTAAAAACTAAAAAAAAATGGCTAAGAAATTTGTTTGTACCGTTTGCGGTTATGTTCACGAAGGTAATGAAGCTCCGGCACAGTGCCCACAGTGCAAGGCTCCTGCCGACAAGTTCAAGGAGTTGGTAGATACAGAACTGACTTTTGTTACCGAGCACGTTATCGGTATCGCTAAGGATGTTGATCCGGAAATCAAGAAGGGTCTGATCGCTAACTTCGAAGGCGAGTGCACTGAGGTAGGTATGTATCTGGCTATGAGCCGTCAGGCTGACCGTGAAGGTTATCCGGAAATCGCTGAGGCTTTCAAGCGTTATGCTTTTGAGGAGGCTGATCACGCTGCCCGTTTCTGCGAGTTGCTGGGTGACATGGTATGGGATACCAAGACTAACCTGAAGAAGAGAATGGAAGCTGAGAGCGGCGCTTGCTCTGGCAAGATGGAAATCGCTAAGATGGCTAAGGCTCAGAACCTGGATGCTATCCACGATACAGTTCACGAAATGGCTAAGGACGAGGCTCGTCACGGCCGTGGATTCCTGGGCTTGTACAACCGTTACTTCGGTGATAAATAATTCATGCTTTAGATAATTCTTTAACGAAGAAGAGGAGCTTCCCATAAAAGGATGTTCCTCTTTTTTGTTTTGTCCGTCACTTTTCCTCCTTCTTGCGTAAGGGGGCGATTGTAATATTTCTGTTACATTATGAATTAAAGTATATTAATTTCCGTAATATTGTTTCTTTTATATTTCATGATGTCGTTGATCTCTTTTATTTTGTAAACTCTTATATTATAAGAATACGTTATTTAATTTATAAAAGAAACAGATGAAAACAAAACAGACCTATCAAGGCCTGACTTCTCAGGAAGTCGAAGAAAACAGGAAAAAATTTGGTGAGAATGTATTGACCCCTCCCGAAAAGGTTTCTTTATGGAAACAGTTTCTGGAGAAATTTGAAGACCCGATAATCCGTATCCTTTTGGTGGCATGGGGCTTGTCTATGGTTATTGCCGGCGTTCACTGCTGGGGACCCGAGCAGGCCGGATTCGCCGCTTTTCTTGAACCGTTGGGTATTTTCTTTGCTATTTTGTTGGCCAGTATGACCGGTTTTATCTTCGAGGTGAAGGCAAACCGGGCATTCGATGTGTTGAATACCGTGAACGATGATGTGCCTGTAACGGTGATCCGTAACGGAAAAATCCAGGAAATCACCCGCAAGGAAGTGGTGGTGGGAGATATTGTGGTGCTGAACACCGGCGAGGAAATCCCGGCCGACGGAACTTTGCTTGAGGCCGTTTCGTTGCAGGTAAATGAATCCACACTGACCGGTGAACCGATGATCGGCAAGACTACCGTTGAGGCTGACTTTGATCACGAGGCCACTTACCCCTCCAATGTCGTGATGCGCGGAACCACGGTTGTCGACGGTCACGGAGTGATGAAAGTGGATCTGGTGGGCGACGCTACCGGCTACGGCAAGGTGTATGAAGGATCACAGATTGACAACAATATTGACACCCCGTTGCAGATCCAGCTCAAGGGGCTGGCCGGTGTGATCAGCAAGGCCGGTTATGCCATTGCCACCATCACCTTTATCGTATTGACTCTGAAAACCTTCTTGGGAGGCGACGCGCCGACCGGATGGATGGACATTGTGTCCGAACTTCTGAACCATTTCATGATTGCCGTAACCCTGATTGTGGTTTCTGTGCCCGAGGGATTGCCGATGAGTGTAACCCTGAGTCTGGCGCTGAGCATGAACCGTATGCTCAAGACCAACAACCTGGTGCGTAAGATGCATGCCTGCGAAACCATGGGAGCCACAACGGTGATCTGTACCGATAAGACCGGTACACTGACCCAGAATCAGATGCAGATATACGAAACCCGTTTCTTTGCCCTGAAAGACCAGAAACTGGGAGATGACGAGATGAGCAAGGCCATTGCCGAGGGTATTGCCGTGAACTCTACCGCCAATCTGAATAAAGAAGACGGAAAGGTCAAGACTTTGGGTAATCCTACCGAGGCCGCCCTGCTGTTGTGGCTGGACGCCCAGGGCCGCGATTATCTGGAGCTGCGCGAAAACGCGGCTGTAGTCAGTCAGCTTACTTTCTCTACCGAGCGGAAATATATGGCTACGGTGGTCGACTCGC
The DNA here is from genome assembly GCA_944321345.1 of uncultured Paraprevotella sp. GTDB lineage: Bacteria > Bacteroidota > Bacteroidia > Bacteroidales > Bacteroidaceae > Paraprevotella. The sequence goes on along the minus strand of CALUKY010000009.1, from coordinate 62,031 downwards.
CACAGCTGGGCGCCAAGGTGCTTTATGTCAAGGGAGCCCCTGAAATCGTGTTGGGACTTTCCCGGAAAGTGGCGCGCGACGGCAGTCTTGTTGAGCCGTCGGCATGCAAGGCCGAAATCGAAGCCCAGTTGCTGAGCTATCAGAACCAGGCCATGCGTACCTTGGGATTTGCTTATCAGATCCTGAAACCCGGTGATTCGGACGCGCCATACGAGAACGGACGCCTTGCGGCCGGTCTGGATTTGACTTATATGGGTATTGTGGCCATTTCCGATCCGGTACGTCAGGATGTGCCGGCTGCCGTTAAAAGCTGTCTGAACGCCGGCATCTCGGTGAAGATCGTTACCGGTGATACTCCGGGTACCGCCCGTGAAATCGGTCGCCAGATCGGTATCTGGACCGAGAAAGACACCGACCGCAACATCATTACCGGTCCGGATTTTGAGGCACTCACCGACGAGGAGGCACTGAACCGTGTGCTCGACCTGAAGATCATGTGCCGTGCCCGTCCTACCGACAAGCAGCGTCTGGTGCAGCTGTTGCAGCAGAAGGATGCCGTGGTGGCCGTTACCGGTGACGGAACAAACGATGCTCCGGCCTTGAAAGCCGCCCAGGTAGGTCTGTCCATGGGCGACGGAACTTCTGTGGCCAAGGAAGCCAGTGACATTACCATTATCGACAACTCTTTCGGAAGCATCACCCGTGCCGTGATGTGGGGACGTTCGCTGTATCGCAACATTCAGCGTTTCCTGCTGTTCCAGCTCACCATCAACGTGGCGGCCTGCCTTATTGTACTGGTCGGCTCGTTGCTCGGAACCGAGTCGCCGCTTACCATTACCCAGATGCTTTGGGTGAACCTCATCATGGATACCTTTGCTGCCGGTGCCCTGGCTTCTCTGCCTCCTACCGAGCAGGTGATGAAGGATAAGCCGCGCCGTAGCGGTGCCAACGGCGACTTTATCATTTCGCGTTCTATGACCTGGCGTATTTTCGGAGTCGGTCTGGCCTTTGTGGCCGTACTGATGGCTCTGCTTCTGCATTTCCATGCATCCGAGGGGCTTACACCGCACGATTTGTCCTGGTTCTTCAGCTTCTTTGTGATGCTTCAGTTCTGGAATATGTTCAACGCCAAGGCATATCTTACCGGCGGTTCGGCTTTTGCCGGAATGTCACAGTGCAAGAGCTTCCTGTGGGTGGCGTTGCTGATTCTCGTAGGTCAGTATCTGATTGTGACCTTCGGAGGAGCCATGTTCAGCGTGGTGCCGTTGCCTTGGGAAGACTGGCTGGTCATCATAGCCTCTTCTTCTCTGGTGCTTTGGATCGGAGAGGTTGCCCGTTGGATCATGAAACTGAAGAATAAATAAACGAAGAGAACTGTATGAGTGAAATATTGATTATTATCGGGCTGATCCTGCTCAATGGTGTGTTTGCCATGTCGGAGATCGCCCTCATTTCTGCCCGCAAATCGAATTTGACAACCGATGCCAAAAAAGGAAACAAGTCTGCCCAGACCGCTCTGAAGCTGGCCAATGAGCCCGACCGTTTTCTTTCTACCGTGCAGATCGGTATTACCCTGATCGGAATCCTTACGGGTATTTATTCCGGAAACACCATTGCCGTGGTATTCGGCGAGTGGATGGAACAGATCGGAGTTCCTGAATTTTATGCCTTTACGATTGCGCAGGCGCTGATTGTCATTATCGTGACCTATCTTACTTTGATTTTCGGTGAGCTGGTGCCCAAGCGTATCGGACTGAGTGCCGCCGAAAAGGCGGCTAAGATTGTGGCCCGCCCCATGCATGCCCTATCGGTAGCCGCATCGCCATTTGTATGGCTGCTGTCGAAGAGCACCTCTGTGATGTTCAATCTCTTGGGAATCAAATCATCCGAGAGCAAGGTTACCGAAGAAGAGATCAAGTCCATCATTCAGGAAGGAACCGAAGGTGGCGAGGTACAGCCTGTGGAGCAGGATATTGTGGAGCGTGTGTTTCTGATGGGCGATTTGAAGATTGATTCCATCATGACGCATAAGAAAGACCTGGTATGGCTGGATGTGAACAATACGGCCGACGAGGTGCGCGCCGTGCTCAAGCAGGATCTCTATGAAGTATATCCCATAGCCGACGGAGGACTGGATCATGTGTTGGGAATCATCACTCTGAAGGATCTGGTTCTTACCTTGGAGCAGAAAGACTTTTCCTTGCGCTCGCTTATCCGGAAGCCGATGTATTTCTATGAAAGCATGAGTGTATACAAGGCTTTGGAACTGATGAAGGCGCAGAATATGAGTCGTGGTCTGGTATGCGATGAATTCGGTGCGTGTACCGGTATCATCACCTTGAAGGACATTCTCGAGGGACTGGTCGGTACGGTAAACGACGAGGGTGGTGAGGATCCTTATATTGTGAAGCGTAAGGAAAATCCGGGTTGGCTCGTTGACGGTCAGTGCCCGATTTACGATTTTCTGGAATACTTTGAAGCCGAAGAACTGTATGAGAATGCCGAATACACCACCGTGGCCGGTCTGGTGATCAGTCAGCTGGAGCATATACCACAAAGCGGAGAGACCGCCGTATGGAAAACCTTCTCTTTTGAAGTTGTGGATATGGACGGTGCGCGTATTGACAAACTGCTGGTGCAGCGCCTTCAGCAGGAAGAATAATCGCCCGGTCAGATCAAGATTTTATCCTCAGAAAACTGCCTGGCAGTTTTCTGAGTTTTTTTTACAAGGGCGGCCGGATGGCTGATTCTTAAATTTTTCCTATGTTTTCCTCCCTTTTGCTTGCTTCTGTAGCTTCTGTAGCTTTTATGATTGTTTGTTTTGTTAAATGTGGCATTTTTACAATCTGAAATTTGTTTAATATTTTATTAACTTGTATCTTTGTACCGTAAATCAATAAAGGTATTTGTATTTGGGTAACCAGTGAAAAGGTTCATGAGTTTTTTCTATGTTTAAGGAGAAGGAATGATGAAGGGATTAAACATATTTGTCAGGATTATTTCAGGAATTGTATTCAGGATGCTTTCAGAAATAAGAAACAGCAAATTGAATGCTGGGGCTTTGATGTTCCCTCTATTGGATAATATTAAATTAAATAAAAAAACAGCCTGGAATTTGTTTATTCCGGGAAAAAGTATAACACACACACACACACACACACACACACACACACACACCATACCTACACCCTACAATCAATACCGTATAAATGTCAATGTATATCGTTTGTGGGGTTCATGTCCGGTGAGCGGGAAGGACTTTTTAAAGAGCTTTTCGGATTATTCCATTCTGGTTTTCTTTTACGGCCTTACTATGTAATTCCATGTAGGAAATCGAAAGTGATTCTGTCATGGGCTTCATCTGCGTATCCACGAAATGCAGTTGAAGATCTGATGTCATAATTGTCAGCCGGATTTTTTGTGCTGTTTTGATGAATTTTAAAACACTATAGAAAATATGTTCGACTATACCCATATATTACCCGTTTTGTATACAATGATTACCGTTGTCTGTCTAGGCGGCTCCGTACTCCTTTTTCTGCGCAGTCACAACAACCGGTCGCGGTGGCTGCTGGCGATAATCATGTTGTTGTGGGGACTTTTCTATATGATACGTTTGTCCGGACTTTTTTTGGAGCATCCGCTTCTGAACTTTACCAGTACGAGTGTCATGAATCCGGGAGTTCTGGTAAGCGGTAATCTGTTTCTGATTATCCTTCTGTTCTATCCGATAGAGGTGGTGCGGCCGGGCTGGCTGAATCTGAAACGTACGGGGCTGTTGCTGCTCCCTTATGTATTGGTTTCCCTGTTTTATTATCTGGTTCTATACCTGCTGGGACAAACACCTATGAAACTGAGTTCGATCAGGGAGTTTGTAGAGAATATCACCTGTTTTAATGTGGGCTACCGCATTTTTATGAACCTTTCCGTTCTGTTTTATCTGGTATTCCTGCTTCTGTTGACCCGCTATTACAAAAGCTTTTACCGCGAGTGGTGTCTCAACAACTATTCCAACATCGAGAGCATGGACGTATCCTGGTTGCGCCAGTATGGTATCGGAGTGTTTCTTATCGGGTTGGCCTATTTTTTTGTTCTTCTTGATGGGAACACATACAGCCTGATTACGCATAATCTTACGGTGCAGTGTTTTTTTGCCTACACCCTTTACAAGGGTCTCTTTCATGACAATCCCTATACGGAGAACTTTTTCAAGCATAGCATGAATGAGGCGGAAGCCTGTCATAAAGCGCGACTTATTGAAGAGAAGCTATATCCTTGCAAGGTGTCTTCGGTGGGCGGAGACAGTTCTTTCCTGAAGAAACTGCCGGCTTATCATGATGAGGTGGCCACTTGGATGATGAAGGAAAAGCCCTACTTGAATCCGAATTTCAAGCTGATGGACGTATCTCATGTTTTGCCGTTGAACCGAACCTATATATCCCGGGTTTTCAACGAAGGTTTTGGGGGGAGTTTCAGTGATGTGGTGCGTGATTACCGCATACGCGAGGCCGAGCATATGCTGGTTGATTGTAAGGATATTTCAGTGGGGCAGATTGCAGAACTTTGTGGATTCTCATCGCCATCGGTTTTTCACCGGACATTTGTGCAGAGTCATAACGGAGTTACTCCAAACCGCTATCGAAAACAGTCTCAGAAGCAGATATGAAGCCGTTCCTTTTCGTCCTAAAAGTCGTTCCGATCCCACTGCTGAGCGCTATGTTTTGTTATACTTCTATCTTTAAATATACTACAATGATATAATAATTAAACTGCTGATATATAGAGCTTAGAGAGGTTGGTGGGAAGAGGGATTTCAGAATTTGGATTTCTTTTTTTACGATTTGCAAATTTTATTTTATAAAAAGCGACTGTATCTTTCAGGAAAAAACGGTTCATTTGCATAGAAAATTATAGCGATTTGCCGTTATAGATAAAAACAGTTTCGTTTTCATTCAAAGATTACAAGAAATTGGAAAAACATAGTATGCCACAGGTTGCCCTTTTGTGGGGATCTGAGGATTTTTTATAGCTATGGCATGCTTTTGATTTTGTGAATTTATTTTATTAAAAAGTAAGGTAATGAGAAGTTGGTTTAAAATATGTATGTTGGCATTTTGCTGGAGTGTCGGAGCTCAGGCACAGAATGTAGCCTTGAAGACAAATGTGCTTCATTGGACCACTTTGTCGCTGAACCTGGAGCCTGAGGTGGCTGTGGGCAAGAAATCCACTCTGGCGCTGGGCATCTCGTATAATCCATGGACCTTTTCGGACAACCGCAAGTGGAAGCACATCCGCGTACAGCCGGAGTACCGCTACTGGATCTGTCGTCCGTTCGGCGGTCATTTTCTGGGGCTGCACGCTTCCTATACCCGTTTCAATGTAGGAAACGTATCGCTGCCTTTCGGCATGATGCCCGATTTGAAGACCAACCGCGTGCAGGGAAACGAGTGGGCCATCGGTTTGGGTTACGGTTATCACTGGATCCTTTCTCCGCACTGGAGTATAGAAGCCGAGGCCGGTGTAGGATTCTCGCATGCCGATTTTGACGAGTATCTGTGCCAGACCTGTGGCGACTATCTGGGCAGCCGGCACACCAACCGTTTTCTGCCCACCAAATTGTCGGTATCGTTTGTTTATGTGATCCATTAAATTTTTAGAAGACATGATGAAGATATTTCAAGATAAGAAACTGTGCTCGCGAATGCTGACAGCCTTTTGGGTTATGGTTGCCGGATTCGGATCGCTTCAGGCATCTCCGGTATCTGTTCTGTCCCGAATGCCTCAGGTGAAGGGCCATCTGGCCGACAGCCTGCAGATGGAATGGATAGACAGCACGCGCCTGCGTGTGGATTTTGCGCTTACGGTGGGCGATGTGCGCCTCACCACCGACGACCGCCTGTTTGTGATGCCCCGCCTGGTGTCGGCAGCCGACAGCCAGTCGTACGCATTGCCCATCGTGGAGTTTGCCGGAAAGCGCAACCGCAAATATTTTGACCGCAAGGCAGCTCTGGAACACCGGGAGCGTACGGGCATCTATGCGGTGGGCGACACTGTGCGCCTGAGCCAGGTCATTGCGGTAGAGCCCTGGATGCGTGATGCCGACCTGCGCCTGGAGTTGCAGCGCGATTTTGAAGACTGCTGCTGCCTGACGCAGCTGCCCGCCCAGCTGTTGGGTCAGACCCGCTACATACGTCCTACCTTCGAGCCGGTAGTGCCCTGGATCAGTGTGGCCGAGCAGATTGCCGTATATGAGCCGGTGCTGGTGCCGATGTCGGAATACAAGCCTTTCAATCCGAATGTGCCGCTGCGCAAGATGAAGGACGCCCTGTTTGTACACTTTAAGGTGAGCAAGTGGGACCTGCTGCCCGAGTTCCGCAACAATGCCGAAACGCTGGCCCGCATTCTGGATATGGTGAAGCGCATTGAGGCCGACACCCTGTCGTCGGTAGCCCGCATCCGTATTATCGGATTGGCTTCGCCTGAAGGTCCGCTGGCGCTCAACAACAAGCTTTCGCGCAACCGTGCCCGGGTGCTGAAGGAATATCTGGCGGACAACGGCGTGACCCTGCCCGACAGCACCTATGAGCTGGTGGCGGGCGGTGAGGCCTGGGCCGACCTGCGCGATGTGCTTTCGGAAAGTGATCTGCCCGGCCGTGACGAGCTGCTCCGCATTGTGGACGAGACAAAAGATCCGAACCGCCGCGAGGCCCTGATCCGCCGCCACAATGGAGGCAAGTCCTTTGACTATTTGCGCGAGCATATTTTCCCCGACCAGCGTAACTCCGGTTACATTCAGGTGTATTATGAGGCAGTGCCCGATATTGCCGCACGCAAGATCAACCGCGCCAATGAGCTGATAGCAGCCGGCAAGAGCGATGAGGCTGTAGAGCTGCTGACACCGGTGCAGGACAGCCGCAAATGGAACACCCTGGGATCGGCCCTTTACTTGTGCGGAAAGAAGCATGAGGCGCTCGAGTGCTTCCGCAAGGCAGTGGCTGCGGGTAACGAAGGAGCCCGGCAGAATCTGGAGGCTCTGGAGAAACTGATGGGCATCAGACATTGATTTCAAATTTTATTATAGAATAGTATTAATTAATTTTTTGTTGTTTCTTAAAGAAGAAAATTTATGAAAATGAACAAAAATCTGTACTTGTTTGCTGCCGTACTGGTGGCCGGTACTATGGGAATGACTTCATGCTCTAACGAGGTAATTCCTGAAACAGAAATTAACCCTACCTTTGACGGGGAGAGTGTAAAGACCCAGTTTGCGCTGAACATCCCGGCCGGTAAGGGCACCAGAATGACTGCAGCGAATACTCAGCAGGAAAGTAATCCGTTCCTGGGCATGCAGAATATCAAGCTGTTGCCTATGTTTACAGCGCCTTCGGGTACCTATAATCAGGAAATCAAGCAGATCATTTCTTTGGATGAGATTGCAAAAGATGGTGGGCTTTCAAATCAGACCAAGATTTATCAGGATGTAAACATTCCGGTATTAACAAAACATTTCCTGTTTTATGGCGAAGCTGAAGGAACTAAAGATGGAACGAAAATGGGCGCAACGGATGATGCGTTTGTCCAGGGAGTTCTGTTGAATACACTGAATGATGGAGCTACAAATTCTATCGATAAAATTAACTTCAATTTGTTGAAGATCACATCGAAGAATGATTTCGCAAAATCAACAGAAAATGAAGGTTCTGCAAAAGCTATTCTGGATGCTTTGAAGACTGTAGTTGGTGCAGATGGCGGAAGCTGGAAAACTTACGCTACAATTCCAGCTAATAGCGGAAATGTATTGGCCGAACTCTATGATAGTTTAACTTTTTTGAAAGCCGGTTCTGCAAAATCAGTAAAATTTGTATTGGGTGATTTGAAAACAGCATTAGGAAAGTTGGATGCGAGTTTATATTCTGGTTCGGTAGACATTAGCAAAATTACTGAAGCTATTGATGCCGCAATAAATGGGACCAACGGAACATTAAAGGATAATACATTCCCTAACGACTATAATCTTCCGGACGGTGCTGTAGAATTGAAATGGACAGATGGTGTTCCTAGCTATACGTTTACAGAAGCAGATAATGGAGGTGTTACAATGGGAAATATGACTTTAAAACCGGAAAATATTTGCTATCCTGCTTCTTTGAGTTATTTTGTTTCAACTCCGATTAAGGTAACGGCAGATAAAACTCCACAATTCCCTGGTTCTCTGAATGACTGGGCGGGTTCAACCCCTAGTTGGACTGGAAATTGGACAGATCCGGGAACGGTAAAGAGCACCACTACCGCCATTGCTTTGAAAAATCCGATTCAGTATGCTGTGGCTAACCTGAAGACCGTTGTAAGATGTAAAAATGCTGTGTTGGAAGACAATGCTAAAGCAGCTGGCGGTGAAATTCATCCTCGTAAGGTTACCGTGCCGTCAGATGGTTTCCCGGTTACCGGAGTATTGGTCGGCGGTCAGCCAAAATCTGTAAACTGGAACTTTGTTCCGGGTAGTAATGATGCTGGGGATAGAGCCCTGATGGTGTACGATAAAGCTGATTCAACTATTGTTAGAGCAAAGGCTGCTACTGATTTCACTGACGCTAAAGCAAATTATACCTTAGTGTTGGATAACCGTAAAACTACCGGAACTTTGAACGATGCTGACGTAGTAAACATTGCTATTGAGTTGCAAAATAATACGGGTACTGATTTCTATGGTGTGGATGGTATTGTTAAAGCGGGAGCAACATTCTATCTGGTCGGTCAGTTGAAGACACTAAATATTGGCGGTAACGCAACCAGTGGAACGGATGAACGTAAATCCGTATTCGAGCAGGACTATACCACTACTGCCCAGTTGACTATCGGTTCTTTGAAGAATGCCTACAACTGTATTCCTGACCTGCGCTCTACCCAGTTGCAGTTGGGTCTGGCCGTAGATCTGACATGGAACAGCGGTATTGTCTTTGATGTAGAACTGTAACATTTCTTATCATTGAATAATTTATCAGGGTGGCAGCCTTTCGTAGGGCTGCCATCTACAACCGGAGCAAGTCTGCGGATAACCGTTAATCTTCCGCAGGCTCGGTAAACAAGAACAGAGCGTGTACGCTCAGAGAATATGAGAAACAAGGAGCGAGTCATGAAGAGGAATAAAAGAAATATATTTTCAGGAGAGGGATGGAGCCGCGCCCTGCTGTGGGCGGCACTGCCCCTGTGGTTCGGGTCGTGCATTGACGAGGATTTGTCAAAGTGCGGCGCGGATTTTGCTATTGAGTACTGCATGGAGCTGTCCACTTCGCTCCGCATGTCGATTGATGAGCAGCTAACCAGTCCGGCAGAGCAGGAGCTGGCGACTGCCCTGAAAGAGAATCTTTCGCATATCCTGACCGATAAGGCCCGTTTTATGGATTTGTCTTTTTTTGATGCAAAGGACGGAAGACTGGCCAAGCATCTGGAGATGCGCCCAGATGCCAACAGTCTGGCAATCACCGTTTATCTGGACAAGGGTAATTACGACAATATGGCGCTGGCTGCCACCGGAGAGCCGGAGGGAATACGGATTACAGACGGCAATAATTATAAAACCATAGCCTTGCAACAGGAAGAGGCCGATACGATTGATGCACACAGCACAGCGTTTTATCGGGGATATACCAGTATGTCGGTGTCACATGTGTCCGGAAACTTCTATGTACCGCTGTATATGCAGAATGCCGTGCCGGTGCTGGTTGTCGACCCGGGAAATTCGCCGGCACAGGTGGTGGAGGCCTATACCCGGGGGATGTCTTCGGGCATGCGATGTGCCGACAGTGTGTTTGTGGTAGGAAAACCGGCTGTGATCCGCACCCGGCGTACCGAGGCCGCCGGGCTCATCGCCTTGCACTCGGTGTGTTTCCCTTCTGCCGATCAGGCGGAGCCCCTGACACGCATAAACGACACCTACGACGAAGAGGAGGGAAGCCTCTGGCAGATGGACCTGTACACCCGGATGCCCGATGGAGAATACGTGAAGAACGTGCTTTATATAAAGAATCCACTGCTTGCCGGTGAGGTGCAGATTATCAAAGTGAAACTGAATGAGAATGGTGAGGTGACAACCGAAAATCCGGAAGTGGGTGTTTCGGTAGAACTGGATTGGGAACCTGGAAATGATTTTGACGTAGAGATGTAAATATGATCAGAAAAATCTGGAACATATATGGAACCATGAGCCTGCTGCTTGCTCTGACAGCCTGCCACAACGATGTGGCAGACCTGCCCGACGTGCCGGCCGAGACCATGCGACTGCTCGTCAGTGTGCCTGAAAATATAGAGACACGTGCACCCGGTGATCCCGGCAGCAGCGTGGATGAGGCCGAAGACTGGGACCGTATGGACGTGATTCTGGCATATGATGAAACTGAGGATGCCGAGTTTCCGAATAACTCCAAAGTCATGGTGATCCGTCTTTCGCAGGAGGAGTTCAACAACCTGCCCGCCTATGATGGCAGTACTACCATTAAAGAACTGGAGGTCAAGGTGCAGAGAGGCGAGCTCTATCTTTATGGCGTGATTTATAAAGACGGAGTGCATGGCAGTCCGGCTGACGACATAACCCAGTGCCGCACACGCCGCGATGTGGAGCAGCTGACCATTTCCAACTACTATGCCATGCAGACAGGTCCAGGCGGCAATCCGATTGACGGAACCGAAAACACACCTGCATTCCTGAGCTTGGGCACCGGTTATTATCAGACTGCAGAAAGCAACGGGCTTCCGGCGGCTTTTTCACTCTATGCCAGCGAGGGAGGATTGCAGACTTCATATCCCGTGGTGCGTATCACGCGTCTGGCCACCAAAGTGGATGTACAGTGGGATGCGGCCGACGCTTATGAACAGGGCTATTCGGATGTGAGAATCACGGGCTTTACTTATCATGGCGAAGAGCGCGGACGCCTGTTCCCGATGATTGCCTGTGATCCGGATTATTATACGCCCACCAAACTGGCGCGCACCTTTTACAATACCACACCCATCAGCCAGCGCAACGGGAGGGTGTATCATTATTCCTTTTCTGACGGGGAGACCAAGCCGAGAATTACTTTCACCATTCAGGCCGAAAAGGACGGAAACCTCAATGAACAGCCCTATACCATGCGTTTCGAATCGTACCTGAAACAGGCTGCGTGGTATAAGGTGAACGTAACGGTGCGAGGCCTGAATGGAAACACCGACGTCACACTCACTCCCAATCCGCTGAGTGTCTAGAAGGTAACTCTGCAAAAGCGCTATTACTTGAACTTGACAATGAGAAAACCTGACATGATGAAAATACAAAACAAATTCCGACTGATGATTCTGGCTGCTGTGGCCGTGTTGGGACTTTCGGCCCGTGCGCAGGCAAAAATCTATTATGTAAGCCCCGCAGGAACGGGCGACGGCTCTTCGTGGGGAAGCACCACGACGCTGACCGATGCCTTAGACAGGGCCGTGGCCGGTGACCAGATCTGGGTTCAGGGCTTCGAAACGATTTCTACAGTCAATGAGATTTATATCACTCCGGATGTCAATGGCTTTCTGCTGAAATCCGGAGTGCAGCTTTATGGCGGATTCAAGGGGGATGAGCGGAGCGTCAACGACCGTGAAACTCTCGGAAAGCCTTATCAGCTGCGCTATCGCTCGGTGCTTTCCGGAGACATTTCCCGCAATGATGCGTTAGATACCGACTATCTGATCTTTCCGCAGAATACCACCCGCGGTGACAATGCCCGGCATGTGCTTCGCATGAATCTGGAGCCTTCTTCCGGCGTGAACAACAATGCCTATCCTACCGTAATCAACGGGTTTACCGTGGCCAACGGACAGGCCGCGGGCAGCGATGACCAGAGCCAGGGTGGGGGTATCCGTATCTATGGAGACAACAGCCGCGGAGGTATCTTCCGGGTGGAGCGCTGCTTCCTGGTAAATAATTATGCCATGCGTGGAGCCGCTGTCTATGTGGATGCCGCCGTTCGGAATGTAAACAACAATGTTTCGCTCATCAATCAGAGCGTCATATATAATAATGTGGCCGGAAACCGTACGCCGGTGGAGAATGCCGGAGGCGGAATCTGGGCCGACGGCCAGCTGACGGTGGTGAACTCTTCGGTGTTCAACAACGAGAACGGAGGCATCCGTATGGCCGAAGGCGGACTGGTGGTGAATGCCACGGTGGCCCGAAACACCGCAGGAGGTATTGATCTGGTGGCCGCGAAAAACGGAACGGATTATGATGTGTATAACACCATTATATGGGGTAATACGCGTCTTTTTGCCACCAACTCGCCCCGTTTCGGGAACTCTGCCTTTCACGAAGTGGCCGCAGACGATCAGGACGGAAATATTTATGTAACTACAGAGAATAAAGGTTTTGCGGAGTCGCCCATGTTCGACGGACCGTCGCTCAAAACCAGCTTCGACCGTGAATATAACTGGCGTATGTCTGCCTATCCGGTGTGGTCCTGGAATGTGCTTCTGGGATCGGTGATGCTCAATCAGGGCGACCCGTCGGCGTATCAGACTGCTGTGTACGGAAGTCAGGATATGGCCGGAAACGCGCGCGAGAGCAATACAATAGATATCGGAGCCTATGAATATCAGTATCTTTCTGCCAGCCGGGTGCGCTTTGTGAAGGAAGGGGCTACCGGAGACGGAACATCCTGGGCAAATGCTTCGGGCGACCTGCAGAAGATGATTGACGAGCTGGCGGACAACAATCCGCAGAATCAGCCGGGCGAGGTGTGGGTGGCCGCCGGAACGTATTCGCCCGTGGGATGGCTGGATCCGTCAAAATCCTATACCGCGTCTTTCCGGATGCGCGACGGAATCAGTGTGTACGGAGGCTTTGCCGGAACCGAACAGAGCAAGACACAGCGTGAAAAAGAGGGCGAAATGCCCTGGCAGTATAAAAATGTGACGGTCCTGCAGGGCGCTTCGTATGATCACGACGCAATCTGGAACGCCACGGACTATCAGTGGAATGTGAACAGTAGCGCCTCGCGCCATGTGGTGTGGTTTGCTCCTTTTCCATATAACGAAGAAGATTATTTCAAGTCGGTAACGATACTGAACGGAGTGACGATTGTCGGAGGTAACGCACAGGGTGACATCGGTGTGGAGGACTTTCTGACCGATCGGGGAGCCGGTGTGTATATGGGCCGTAACTGTTATCTGATGAACAGTATTGTCAAGGAGTGTCATGCCGAATCGGATGGAGGTGCGGTTTGCCTGAAGGGAGGACGTTTGGTCGGTTCGCTGGTGTTCAACAGCAGTGCCGAATCACGTGGTGGCGGTGTCTATGTGGATAACGCCGGTCTGGTTCTGCAGAGCATGATCACCAACTGTTCGGCTACGAACGGCGGTGGCGTGTATCTGGACCGTAATGCCTTATGGAGCGGTATGGAACATCCGGAGTATCTGATTCTGGGTTCTTCGATTGTGACCAACAATACCAATAAGGCCAATGGAGCGGTTTATTGTAACGACGGTGGAGTCATCACACAGACGGTTATCGCACGGAACTATACCATCCGTGCTGTCGACCTGACCGACTACAATGCCGCGCAGACCGGCGGTCTGTATATCAATAAGTACGGACTGGTCATCAACTCCGTCATCTGGGGAAACGACCTGCGTGGAAATGTCACGACACAGGTTTATGTAAAGGATGCCTCGCCCGATAAGGTGAGATTCTATAATGTGGGTGTGTCCAGCTTCAACTCCACCGTGTGGAACAATATCTTCCAGCAAGAAATGATTCCTCTGTCTGATGACAATATGGCCGTTGGAACTGACGGAGAAGGGTATCTCTCGCCGAACTTTGAAACGGACGGAATGCCGAAAACGACCGGCGTGGATTCCATCATGCTGCGCCCTACTTATTTCTGGGAGCCGATTGTCGGGTCCAATCTTCGTGCCAAGGGTATGATGCTGGGCACCTTCCCCGATGAAGTGCTGGCAGCACCGGAACTGGATATCACCGGAAGTCTGTTCCACCAGACTCCGTCGTTGGGCGCTTACCGTATTCATGCAACTCCTATTGTGCCCGAGGTGAGTGCCGACGGCAATACGTTGAGAGTCTATGTCAATGCGGACTGTACCATGCCGGCACACAACGGCTCTTCATGGGACAACGGGTACCGCTCGCTCAATGAGGCTCTGGAATATTTGGGAAATCTTCCGAAAGGAGAGCAGGAAATCAACGGACGCCGGGTGAATGTGAATGAGAATACCCGTTTGGAACTTTATGTTCTGGAGGGTAACTTGCGCCCTCGTTTTGTATTTACCAATCTGGATGCGAAATCTGTGACCGTGAGAGTTCCGGAGGCTAAGAGTGGAGCTACATTTTATGTTTATGGCGGATATCGCCTTAATGCAGATAATCCGAATCAGGCAGATCGGAAGCCTTTGGTTTATCGTACTATTATTAACGGTAACTATGTGGGTAAGGATGTCAATGACGGTATTTACCACTGCATTACTGTTATGGAAAATGCCAAGGTGCATCTTGACGGTTTTCAGGTGATCAACGGACATGCTTTGGGAGAATCCAGCCGTCAGTATGGTGCGGGACTGCTGGCGCATACCGGTTCAGTAGTAACCCTGAAAGATTGTATTTTTGAGAATAATACAGCTCAGGACGGAGCGGCGATTGACGCACGTAACGCTACCCTGAGCCTGATCAACTGTGTCATCAACAACAATACCAATGTGCAGGAAGAGACACCGGTGGTCAATGCCCGTACGCTGACCGTGAACCATGTAACTGTGGTGAATAATATCGGATCAGCTCCGGTTGCGGTTGCTGAAAGTGCGACTTCCTTTGCTGTGGGCAATTCTTCGGGAAACACCGTTGAAGGTTTGGCTTCGGTGGGAGAGGAAGGTGCTAAGGTATTTGCCAATCCGGCCAATCAGCGCGGAGCAACCTTGGGCTTTAATACTTATTATGGAGGCTATTCCGAATATCGTCCGCTGACCAGTTCGGCTGATGCGGCAGTTGTCATCAATCAGGGTTCCAATTCTGCGTTGACACAAGACATCACCGGAAGTCCGCGTAATCTGGGTGGTGCGCCCGATAAGGGTGCCTATGAGGCGATTCTGCCGGAGAGTGGACGGGTGTACTATGTACGTAAGGATGGTAATGACAGTAATGACGGCTTGTCTTGGGGCCATGCTTTGGCAACTTTGGAAGCAGCTTTAGACAAGGCGGCTCAATCTCCAACTGTAAGTAGCCGTCCGCAAATTTGGGTGGCAAAGGGTACGTATACTCATAGAACTGAAGATGAAGATAAAATTCATGAACAGTATTATGCTTATGAAATGATTGAAGGTGTGAATGTTTATGGAGGATTTCCGGCTGAAGGTGCTCCAGGTGAGAGCGATCGAGATCCAAAACAATATGAAACCATCTTACAGCCTGGCGAGTATGACCCTGAAATCATGGTTGAGTATGGATTTCCATCCTTTGGGCGTGTATTGGTTCAACGTGATCATTTTGAATATGAGACCGTATGGGATGGTTTTACTTTGCAACACGGCTATTTGTTTTCTTGCTATCGTCAAAATATTGCAGGCGACATTTCTGAGGTACGAACAGATCTTATTGGTTTGACCGGAGGAGCTGGTGCCTATCTGATGAATAATGGAGTGTTGGAAAATTGTGTCGTTCGCAATAATATTGTACATGTTTTCCCCGAGAGTAGAGGTATGGATCAGACCGGAACAGGAGAAGGAGGTTATCATCAAGCAGGAGCGGGTATTTACAACAATGGTGGTCTTATTCGAAACTGTGCGATTCAAAACAATAAATTACAACATTCTTTGTATAGAAGAGGACAAAATAATGTAGAATCTGCCTGGATGTATGGTGCTGGTCTGTATATGAATACGGGTACGGTATATAATACAATTATTTCCGGGAATGTAGCAGAGATAATTGAAGGAAACATAGCTCCAGATGCGAATGATGGATATCATCAGGTTATTGTTGGTGCTGGCGCTTTTCTAGTAAACGGTGAGTTTTATAATAATACTATTTCCGGAAATCGGGCGGTTACTTATACAACGAAGAAGAAGAATATTTCTTTGGGTGGAGTATATGTGTATGACAATATAACCATGTACAACTGTATTGTTTCTGATAATACAGATACGCATGGTGAATCAACCGAGCACAATACGAATATCTTTGGTTATCCGATTGCTGCATTTAATATTTCGGGGACAGGTGAAAGTTCTGTATATACACCAGATGCGACGAAAGTTAAAGTGCATTATACCTGTGTTCATATAGATCAATCTGATTCTAAAAATCTGGCTCTTACCAATGATACACAGCATACGAATGTGTATGCGGATCCTTTGTTGGATGCTGATTATCATCTTTTAACAGGTTCTCCCGCCATCAATACCGGTACCGACTATATCGAGGGAGTCATCATTCCGGACTATGACGCAGAGTATACGGACCGTATCAAGGACTGTGCCATTGATATGGGTGCCTTTGAAAGTCAGAACGAAGGAAACATCCTTTACAGCACAACCGGTGAGGGCAGTGCCCGCCAGCTGGCTTACTATGTGACCCAGAACGGAAGCGGACTGCGAAGCGGCGCTTCGCCCGCGGAAGCGGCCTGTGCCATGAAGCTGCAGCAGATTCTGCTGGCAGCGGGAGAACTGGCGGCCACAACAACTGAGGGACAGGTGTATGTGCGGGTGGCCGGTTATGACCCGGCTGTGAATCCGTTTGTCTATCATGCCAATACGCTGAGCGACGCCAACGACCCGAGAAGCTATACGTATGTGGTGCCCGAAGGAGTGATTCTGGAAGGCGGATACAGCGAAGATTTTGCTACCCGCGAACCGATGACCCTGCAGACCCGTCTGAGCGCGATAAAAGAGGCTACCCTGAACGCGCCGGAGGTGAACGGATATCATGCCGTCACCTTTATGGATGCCGCCGGAAATAAAGACATGAACATCTGCGAACTGACCCGCACCACCGTCGTGGACGGCATCTTCCTGCAGGATGGAAATGCCGAGTCGGACGCCGGTGCCGGCAATGCCAGAGCCATGGGCGGTGGCGCCATTGTGCCGAAGGGCGCCCATGTGCGCAACTGTGTGGTGACCGACTGCCAAGCCATTCAGGGCGGAGGCCTGTTCCTGAAGGCCGGAGCCCTGGTGAGCGGAACACTCTTGCAGAAAAATGAAGCCGACGAGGGCGGCGCCGTGTATGCCACTAATGCCGATGCGGATGCTGACAACCGCTCTTACCTGATTTCTTGTACCCTGACGGATAATACCGCCTCGGGTATGGGTGGAGGTATCTATCAGGAAGACGGGGCGCTGATGGGACTGAACAGCGTCATCTGGGGTAACTCGGCATCGTCCGACCGCAATGTGAGCGGAGTCGTTACTTCAAAATTTGCCGATGCGAAAATGTTGGAAATGGTGCAGGTACTGAATCCGGAGCAGAACGACAATAACTATTATCCATACAACTATTGTTTCGTAGAAACCTTCGAGATGCCTACTTCTTTCGAGAATACCTCGATGACCAGTGAGGAGAATATCTATTTCGAAGACGAACGCCGCTTCCTGAAGGTGTACTCGCCGCTGATCAAACGCGGTATCCTGAAAAAATATCTGGATTACTGGCAGCGGCGTTATCTGGTGGCGGAGCAGGATATGAACACGGTCTTGCGCCTGCAGCCCGATTATCAGAGAGCCGATGCCGGTGCCTTTGCCTATGACGGAGGACCGCTGCAGATTGACGAGGTGATTACCCGTATCTTCGTATCCAAAGGTTCGAATGTGAAACTGGCCGAGGGCGAAAAGATGGAAACTTATCTGGGGCGCTCTTTCTACACCTCACTGAGCCATCTGGACGATGCGCTGGAATATATCAGGCGCGTGCGTACGGAGGGACGGGCCGAAGAGAATACGGAATTTGAGATCCTGCTCGGCCCCGGTATCTACAAACCGAGTGTACGGCGTACGGATGCCGCTTCTACCGTGCTTGACCAGCGTCAGAATTCCTTCGTGATTCCAACGAACGTGAAAATCTACGGAGGATTCAGCGGGGAGGAGTACTACAGCACAGGTGTCGACAACATACCGGCGCAGACAGGAAATATCGCTCTGACAAAAGATGAAGGAATAGACAATCTTCTTAAAGCCAGAACCTTCTCGGACCTGAACGGAAACTCTGTGCTGGAGCCTTGGGAACTGTCGCAGCAGGCCATCCTCTCCGGTAAGGTGGATGTGTCGGTCACAACGCGTAATGTGTATCATGTGCTCTTCAGCAACGGCCATGGCCATGTGACCCTTGACGGAGTGACCGTGATGGAGGGCGAAACAGCCTCTGAGCTTTCCAATGACGCCAATCAGGATGAAATCGGACGCGGCGGATCCATCTACTCCAACGGTATGAATTATACCTTGCACCGCTGCCGCCTGATGAACAGTAAAGCCGTGCGTGGCGGAGCCGTGTATATGCGTAATGCGCGGATCACCATGGTGGGCTGTGTCCTGGGAGGCAACGGTTCGGTTGAGGGATATGACAATACGGAGGCGATGCGCGGCGGTGCCGTCTATCTGGCCGGAAATATCGGCGGCACCTCCACTCCGGCCGAGCTGTATGCCGTGAATACGCTCTTTGCCAACAACGAAACCTATGGCTCGGGTGGAGCCATAGGCGGAAACGAGGCTTCGGTCATCAATCTGATGAACTGCAACCTGGTCCGTAACAAGGCCCGGGACCATGCGGCTGCTTTCACTCGGAGCACCGGAAAAAGCGTGATTACCAATTCGGTGATCTGGGGAAACGAGGACGAAACGGCCAGCCAGGCGGTCATCAACGACCCGCAGGCCAAGATAACCTATTCCGCGTCGGAATGGCTGGCTACTGACGGGGATGCGCATAATTATAACCTGAGTACGGATAATGCGGCGGTGGACGGACCGCGCTTCAAGAGGCCTTCCACCGTGGCAGGCGTCAGCGGAAACCAGTCCGCGTCCATGTGGAACCCCGGCGCCCAGTCTGTCCTGTCGGATGTGGGTAACGGAACGTACGATTATTCCATCCAGAAAGAGACGGGGGCCTATAAGGAGTGGTTTGATTATAATGCTTTAGCATATCAGGGGCAGTATATGTATAACCGGTCACGTTATGCCGCTCCTCTGGATGAGAAGAACGGACATGTTCCGGATGTTATGGTGATCGATATCGGACTCTTTGAGTATCCGCATCCGGTGGACATTTCCAAACTGGATGCCGTATATGTGGCCACGGAAGATGCCGGTCTGGCCAACGGTACCAGCTGGGCTCATGCCATCTCGAATCTGAAAATGGCGATTATTGCCATGGCCAATCCGACCGGTGGAACCGTCAAGGAGAAAAAGATCTACGTGCGCGACGGAGTGTACAGTGTGGGACAGCTCTCGCACGACAATGTGGCCTTCCCTTTGTATACGAGTGAAGGCTCTGATTACGGAAACTCGGTAGAGATTATCGGTGCCTGCACCGGTGTAGGCCATGAGCAGAATTTTGCAAATCCTACGGTGCTGACCGTGAATCCGGTGCAGCAGAACACAACGAATATTCTGCTCGATATCCGGACCGAGAATAAGCCGGTAACGGTGTCCGGACTGACTTTTGTCAATAGCAGTCAGGGCGACGGCACACCAGGTACGACTCCGGGGTGTGGCGTAAATATCATGGACATCGGAGCAGGAGCCAAGGTAACCCTGAAGAATGTGGCTTTCCGGAACAATTACGGTTACGGTATTTCTTCTGTGGCCAATCAGGGTGAATTGCTCTTGGCGAATGTGCTGTTTGCCGACGGAGCCTATACGGAAGGCAGCACCGGTGTGGGACTGCAGACCGCAGGCAAGACTACGGTGGTGAACTGCACCTTTGCCCAGAACCGCACGGATCTGGAACGCCCGAACGGACAACCGGAACCGGAGGTGTATAACTCCGTTTCCTGGAACAATGAGGTTCAGAATCTGTCCGATGCGGAAGGAACTGCCAATGTAAACTTCCCGAGCGGAACGAAGAATAACGATATTCAGAACGGACCGAACTTTATTAATCCGGAGACAGAGGAAGTATTGGAGCGTGATTACGGAATCCGTCCGAGTCTGAATCTGTTGAACCGGGGTGACAATGTCGCTTACAATGCACTGGTACTGGATGAACCTTCTGCCCCAAATATTCCTGCGACCGAAAGGGATTTGGCCAACAACTCCCGTCAGACGGGTGCCAAAGTGGATGTGGGCGCCTATGAATACAGTGCCGACCTGCAGCAGGTGATTTATGTGAAACCGGTTGTCGGTGGAAACAGTACCGGAGAAAGCTGGGCGAATGCGACCAGTGACCTTCAGGGAGCCATCGATCTGGTAGCGGTATATGCCGCCAATAACTCGGGAAGCAAGGGGTATGTGTTTGTACATAACACGCAACCGGTTAATAACCGCCTGAGGGTTTCCATGCCGGGAACCATGATTTATGGAAGCATGAACGATGAGGTTTCTGACCAGACGGATGTGGAAGGTCTGGTGAGTGATCTGGTGAAGAAACGTCAGGGAATTCTTCAGAATAACCGTCGTACGCAGATTGCCAAGGGACTGGACATCACGGCTGCCAGTGTGGTGGACGGATTCGAAATTGCCGGTGGAGTACAGCTTGGCAACGACGGATGTTTGTCTACTTCCATCGTTAAAGGTGCGGTACAGGGCGTTACCGGCGGAACAGACGGATTGCTCTATAACACACTGGTGGTAAACGATGAGGCCGGAACGGCGGGCAACGTGAACGGAGTGCAGGCGGTGAATGTAACGGCTACCGGTACCATTGCCGGCATGACGGGCAATGCCAACAACCGCGATTCCGTAACGGAAACGAATGCTTATGTGACCGACAATTACTGGAACTATCAGCTGATGGAAACTTCGGCGGATATTGACGGCGGAACAGCGGAGATTACCTCATATATGAATAAGGTGGGGCATGACCGGGATCTGATCGGTAACCTGCGTGTACGGCATACAGTTGATAACGGCTGCTTCGAGACCTGGAACATTTCAGAGGAAATGACCTCTGATCATGTGATTACTGCCGAAGATTATCCGTTGGGCAAGTCGGTGGTGTATGTTCGTAAAGGACAGGAACTGAAAATAGAAAATGCTTCAGACGGAACATTGCTTTATCCTTCGGGTAACAGCTTCGCGCCGGGATTCCTGTTGCTGGAGCATCAGGCCGGACTGCGAGGAAACGGAAATCATATCCGCCTGACAAACTTTGCTGTGGAACGCGACATCCCAAACGGAAAATCCGATCTGGTGGCCATGCCGTTCGATGTCAATTCGACAACCAGCAATCTGGCCGGAATCGAACCGAAGAGATATGACAGTGCCCTGCGCGCCACTTATGATTATAAGTATGAGCAGGAGAACAGCAAGGCCTGGAGCAATCAGAATCTGGATCAGGCCGGAATGTATGAAGGTCTTCTCTTTGAGAATACCACGGGACAGGACCAGACGCTCCGCTTCTATGGAAAGAGTACGGCACCTTATGTTGAGGACGGAAATGACAAGCAGATCGAACTGAAGAAATATAACTTCAACGAGCAGTGGACGACGGATGCCGACGGCAACATCGTGCCCAGCAACAGCAACCGCTTTACCTATAAGGAGAACATGAGCTGGAACCTGTTCGGATCTCCGTATCTGTGCGCCATGAATTACAGTGATCTGGAATACGGAAGAGTGCTGTACGGCTATCAGGACGATGCTTACCGGAGTATCCGCACCTATGACGACAGCGGCATGGCTGTTAAGGGGCATATCCCTGTAGGATCGGCTGTATTTACGCAGACGGCAACCCTGAAGGATACGGAAGTGTTTACCGTGGCATTGCCGGCAGGAGAGAAGGCCGGTGAGGCATATGCCACCGGACCAGTCTTGAGAATCGGCCTGTCTGCCGCAGGAAAGACACGGAATGTGTTGTCGGGTAATGAGGATTATCTGCAACTGAATGCAGTTCCGGCCGAACAGGCCCGTTCTGATTTTGACCTGTCTGCTGATGGTGTGAAATGGATTTCGGATTCAGTGGCGCAGATTTATGCCGAGCGTGCCGGAGGGCGTTATTCCTTGCTTTCGGCCGTAAACCAGGAAGGAGAGGTGGCTGTAACCGTAGACGTACCGCAAACCGGACTTTATGATATAACTGTGCCTGATGAGGCTGCCGATGACTATACTTATGTATTGCTGGAGGACAAGAAAACCCGACGCAAAGTGAACCTGTTGGAAAACAGCTATTCATTTGCAGTTTCTGAAGCCGGTACGCTGGCCGGACGCTTTGTCGTTTCTTTTGCAGAGAAAGACAGTCCGGCTGATGAATGGGTGCTTCTTACCCGTGACTTGGGACATGGAAATGTCTTGATTTCCGGCTTGCAGGCTGGTGACCGGATAACGGTATATGATCCGGCAGGCATACGCTTGACGGTTGTTGAGGCACAGGGATATGAGCAATACATCGCTTTGAAGAAAGGAGTATTCGCTTTTGAAGTGACTCGAGGAAACGAACGGAAAGTGATCAAGGCTATTCTGAAATAGTCGCGCAACAAAAAACCCGGGCGGCATCGTAATCACGATGCCGCCCGGGTTTTTATTGGGATAATCTTTGTTGTAAAGATGAAGCTTATTTTCCGTTCAGTTTCTTTTCCAGTTCCGGACTGGTTTTGTAACGCTTGTTCAATCCTTTTACCACATCATTGGTAATGTCGTATTTCGGGCTGGCGTAAAGCAGATTGTCGCCGGCCTTGCTGATGATGATGTCGAACTTCTTGGTCTTGTTGTATTCTTTCAGGAAAGCCTGGATGGAATCTCTCAGCTGATTGTTGTATTTGTTCTGCTCGTTGGCGAACTCGGTCATCAGCTGGTCGTTCAAAGCCTGCAGGTCCTGCTGTTGCTTGGCCAGTGACATCTGGGCGCGCTCCAACTGGTCGCGGGTAGTGAAGGCGTTTGACTCATACTTTTTCTGCAATTCGGCAGCCTGATTGTGCAGGGCGCGTTCCTTGCTGGCCAGTGTGTTTCGGATGTTTTCGCCTTTCTTGTTCATCAGCAAGGTATAGTCCTTGCAGAAATTATATTGTGACATCAGCGTGTCAATCTCTACATAACCGATTTTTTGTGCATTTTCAGTCGCTTCGGTTGTTTTCTTTTCACCTTCCTGTTGCGGTTTCTGATTGCAGCTGTTCAGCGACAAAGCCATTGCTCCTGCAAGAACTCCTGCATAGATAAACTGTTTCTTTCTCATTATTTCTTCGGGTTTGAGTGTATAATCATGATTTGTGCTCCGGTATACGGTGCGGATTTTCTTTTCGTTCCATACGGTCCATACTCTGCACACAATTGATGCCGCGCTTACGCATGGCGGCACTGTGTCCGATGTGGGTGTTCGGAAAGCGTCCGTTCTTCTTGAACAGAATTTTAATTGCCAGCAAAGCCATACAGACCGCAACAATTATCAAAGTAAATAATAAAGTCTTCAACATTTTGATTATATTTGCAGTTACAAAGGTAATGTAAAATCAGTGTCCGCAAAAATCTGATTACTTAATTTTTCTAATATGAGGGTTTTTCTTATTGTTTTGGAAAAGAGGAGGTCAGATGTTGCCGTACACAATAATTAATTGATCAAGAATATGAGTCAGATTGAGTTGAAACCAAAGTGTGTGTTTGACTGTTTTGCCCAGGTAAACCAGGTGCCTCGTCCTTCCAAGAAAGAAGAGAAGATGATGGCCTTTCTGAAGGATTTCGCGGAAAAGCATCAGTTGGCCTACAAGCAGGATGCCTGTGGTAATGTGTTGATTTCCAAACCGGCCACTCCGGGTATGGAAAATAGAAAGACGGTTGTTTTGCAGAGCCATATGGATATGGTTTGCGAAAAGAACCGTGATGTGGAGTTTGATTTTGAGAAAGACGCGATACAGACTTATGTAGACGGAGAGTGGATGCGTGCCAAGGGTACTACCTTAGGTGCCGACGACGGTATCGGTGTGGCCATGCAGATGGCTGTACTGGCATCGGACGATATTCAGCACGGACCGTTGGAGTGTCTGTTCACCCGTGACGAGGAAACCGGTCTGTCGGGAGCCTTTGCGCTGGAGGCCGGATTTATGAGCGGCGACATCCTGATCAACCTTGATTCGGAGGATGAGGGTCAGCTGTATGTAAGCTGTGCCGGTGGTGCCGGAACCACTGCCGTGTTCTCTTACGATACCGCTCCGGTGCCGGCCGGATACTTTGCTTTCGAACTGAAGGTGAAGGGACTGACCGGAGGTCACTCGGGCGATGATATCAATAAGATGCGTGCCAACGCCAACAAGGTGCTGGGTCGCTTCCTGTATCAGTCCATGCAGAAATACGACCTGTATCTGTGCGACATTCAGGCCGGCGGTCTGCACAACGCCATCCCGCGTGAGGCTGCTGCCGTTTGCGCCATCCCGATGAAGGACAAGGAGAGCATCCGTGTGGACTGGAATATCTTTGCAGCCGATGTTGAGGAGGAATACAGTGTAACGGAAAAGAATATGGAATTCCTGCTCGAGAGCATGGAAACTCCGGCCGAGGCGGTAGACCGCGGTGTGGCTACCCGTCTGATTACTGCGATTCAGGCGGTGCACAACGGCATTCTGTCCATGTGTCAGGATATCGATCTGGTGGAAACCAGTTCCAATCTGGCCAGCATCCGCATGAATGCTGAGGAAAAGAAGATTGTGGTTATCACCAGTCAGCGAAGCAGCATCCTGAGCGCACGCAAGAATATGAGTGCCACGATTAAGGCAACCTTCGAACTGGCCGGTGCCGAGGTAACGGTGGGCGACGGCTATCCGGGATGGAAGATGAATCCGGATTCTGAGATTCTGAAACTGTCTGTTGAAACCTATAAGCGTCTGTTCGGCAAGGAACCTAAGGTGCTGGGTATTCATGCCGGTTTGGAGTGCGGTCTGTTCAGCGAGAAATATCCGCATCTGGATATGGTTTCTTTCGGTCCGACGTTGCGTGGTGTGCATTCACCGGATGAGCGTCTGCTGATCCCTACTGTAGAGAAAGTATGGGACCATCTGCTGGAAATTCTGAAAAACATTCCGGCACGGGCATAATATAATAAGAATAAGGAAAAAAGACAGCAAGAGTCATGCCGGCATTCCGCTTCGGGATGGCTCTTGCTTCTTTTAAAGGATAAGGTTGTTATATGATCATGACTATGAGATATTGCCATTTGATGTTCCGATGCCTGTTGTGCCTGGTTGCAGTTGCGATCGGATTGGTTGCCTGTGATGATTCCGAACGGTTTACGACTGACCGGGGAGCGGTATTGTCTTTTTCTTCTGATTCCATTCAGTTTGATACGGTGATTACGACTGTGGGCAGCAGTACTCATCTGTTGAAGGTGTACAATCGTAATGACCGGGGGGTGCGCATTACGCGTGCCTGGTTGGAACGGGGAGAGGCTACTTCGTTTCGGGTCAATGTAGACGGGGTGTTTCTGGCACCATCGTCCGGAGCCTCTGTGGCAGGTCTGGAACTTCGGGGGGCGGATAGCCTGATGGTTTTTGCCGAAGTGACAGTTCCGGAACGGAACCAGAACGAACCGTTTGAACTGACAGACCGTTTGTGCTTCCAGCTGGAGAGCGGAGTGGTGCAGTCGGTAGTGTTACAGGCCATAGGGCAGGATGCCTATATGTGGCGGGGCAAGGTAATCCGGCAGGACACGACGTTGCAGGCCGGTCGCCCGTATGTGATTTACGACAGTCTGGCGGTGGAGCCCTGTGCCCGACTGACACTGGCCGCCGGTGTGCAGCTCTATTTCCATGACAAGGCCAATCTTCTGGTGCGTGGAAGTCTGGCAGCCGAAGGTACCTTCGAAGCACCGGTAGTGATGCGCGGCGACCGTACGGACAATCTTTTTGATTATCTGCCTTATGACAATACACCTTCACGCTGGGGCGGGGTGCGTCTTTTTGCGGAAAGTTTCGGAAATACGTTACGCTATACGGATATTCACAGTGCCAGTTACGGTATTCTGTGCGACAGTTCTTCGACAGACGATTCCAAACTGGTGCTGGAAAATTCTATTCTGCACAATATCGGAGGAGACGGATTGAAGGCCATAAACTGCCGGATAGCTGTAGGAAACACTCAAATCAGCAATACACTGGGAAACTGTGTGTATCTGATCGGAGGAAGCAGTGAGTTTGTGCATTGCACCCTGGCACAGTTCTATCCGTGGGAGGCTATTCGTGGGCAGGCTCTTTATCTGTCGGACAACTATTTCAGCGCGACTGTTCCTTTTCAGAAAGCACACTTCTATAACTGTCTGATTACCGGGTATGCTGAGGATGTGATTCTGGGAAGTCTGAATGAGGAAGAACAGAAATACGACTATCTTTTCAAGAATTCCTTGCTCAATACGCCGCCTGTAAAAGACGATCCGCGCTATGCCGGTTGTGTGTTTGAAGGGGAAATGGAAGAGAGTCATTGCATCCGTGAAAAGGGTTTTGTGCTCTTCGATACCAAGAATTATTGGTATGACTTTGCGCCCGATTCTTGTTCGGCTGCTCTGCAACTGGCCGATACGGTTTATTCCCGGCGCTATCCTTTCGACCGCAAGGGAGTGAGCCGCTTTGACGGCGTGCGGCCGGCAGCTGGATGCTACGAGTTTGTACCGCGTAAAAAATAGTCATGACGAAATGGATATACATAGGGGTGCTGGTGTTTCTGTCCGGACTGTTCCGGGCAGAAGCCCAGCGCCCTTTTCGTATCATGGAATATAATGTGGAGAATCTTTTTGACCTGAGTCATGATGAAGGGCATACGGACGAGGAGTTTCTTCCAAAGGGCGAGAAGAGATGGAATGCCTATAAATATTGGAAAAAACTGAATCTGCTGGCCAAGGCTGTAGCTGCTGTGGGAGAGCAGCGTATTCCCGACTTGATGGTGCTTTGTGAGGTGGAGAATGATACGGTGGTGCGTGATTTCTGCCGACGTTCGGCCTTGCGGGCATTGGGCTACCGTTCCGTGCAGACCGCTTCGGACGATGCCCGAGGTATTGATGTGGCGGTGCTTTATCAACCCGGCAGTTTCCGTCTGTTGCGGAGCGATACAATTCGCGTTCCTTCCCGGGAAAACGGTTTTGAGCCTACTCGCGATCTGCTTTATCTGCAAGGGAAACTGATTTCCGGCGATACGCTGCATCTGATAGCCTGCCATCTGCCCAGCAAATATTCCGGTACGCGTGCGGCCGACCGCCACCGCAGGCTGGCTGCCCGGACGCTTGCCGCTGTCTGTGATTTCGTATTGCGGAAGCATCCCAACGGCTGTCTGGTAGTGACCGGTGACTTTAATGCCACCGCTTCGGAGGATATTTTCCGTGAGGAGTTGCTGACGGTGCCGGGCTTGCATCTGCTTCCGGCTCAGGCAATGCACGATGCCCGTTCGGTGCGCGGCACCTACCGTTATCGGGGGCATTGGAGTTGCCTGGATCACTTTCTGGTGTCTGCGGCCCTGCGAGATTCCGGAAGACGGGTCGGACTGAAAGATTCTGTGGCCCGTATTGCCGATTTTCCGTTTCTGTTGCAACGTGACGAGAAATACGGCGGATGGAAACCGTTCCGCACTTATCTCGGACCGCGCTATTTGGGCGGATACAGCGACCATCTGCCGCTGTTTCTCGATTTGTTTATTCGTGATGATAAGGCTCGTTGTTCAGAATAGTCATCGCCCGGTAAATCTGCTCCGTGAAAATCATGCGGATCATCTGATGCGAGTATGTCATTTTCGAGAGCGAGATCTTTTCATTGGCCTTCTGGTAAACGGCTTGTGAGAAACCGTACGGGCCGCCGACGATGAACACCAGACGCTTGGGGACGGTGTTCATTTTCTTTTGCATCCACTGGGCGAACTCCACGGAGCGGAACTCCTTGCCGTGCTCATCGAGCAGCACCACATAATCGCCCGGAGCCAGAGCACGCAGAATCAGTTCGCCTTCTTTTTCCTTCTGCTGTTCCTGGCTCAGATTCTTGGTGTTCTTCAGTTCCGGAATCACCTCCATATCAAAAGAAAGATAGAAACGTGTACGCTGGATATATTCGTCAATCAGTACGCCGAAGCGCGGGTCGGCCGTCTTGCCGACAACAAGTAATGTAGCTTTCATAATTGCAAAGATACATCAGCATCGGCACACAGATTGGGCCTGTTTGTGATATTTAACTAATACAGCGCACTTTCAACGGCTATTTTGCGTATCTTTGTAATAAATTTTATGTTAATCCAAAAGAAAGAAAAAAGATGCTTACTGTAGACGAATTGAATGATCGTTTGATCGATCTGGCTTTTGCTGAAGATATTGGCGACGGCGACCACACTACTTTGTGCTGTATCCCTGAGGATGCGATGGGTAAATCGAAACTGCTCATCAAGGAAGAGGGAATCCTGGCCGGTATTGAAATTGCCAAGAAGGTATTTTACCGTTTTGACCCGACCTTGCAGGTAGAGGTGTTTATTCAGGACGGTGCGCATGTGAAACCGGGCGACGTGGCTATGATTGTTTCCGGAAAGATCCAGAGTCTGTTGCAGACAGAGCGTCTGATGCTGAACATCATGCAGCGTATGAGCGGTATCGCCACCATGACCGGTAAATATGTGGCTCGTCTGGAAGGTACCAAGACCCGTATCCTCGACACCCGTAAGACTACTCCGGGCATGCGTATGCTGGAGAAGGAGGCGGTGAAGATCGGTGGCGGTGTGAACCATCGTATCGGTCTGTTCGACATGATTCTGCTGAAGGACAATCATGTGGACTTTGCCGGAGGCATTGCGGCGGCCATCAACCGCTGCCATGAGTATCTTAAGGCAAAAGGCAAGGATTTGAAGATTGAAATCGAGGTGCGTAACTTTGATGAATTGCAGCAGGTGTTGGATTTGGGCGGTGTAGACCGTATCATGCTCGATAACTTCACCCCGGAAGATACCCGCAAGGCTGTGGAGATGGTGAACGGACGTTTTGAAACCGAATCCAGCGGCGGTATCACTTTCGATACCATCCGCGACTACGCTGAGTGTGGCGTGGATTATATTTCGGTCGGTGCCCTCACTCATTCTGTAAAGGGACTGGATATGAGTTTCAAGGCATGCTGATTGCTGTCTGAATCCGAAAAATATAATTTTGATTTTATTCAAGGCATGTTTTTGTGTGGATAGAAGAAATTCGGTTTGCCGGATGTTCTTTTCCGGCATGAAAACATGCCTTTAACTTTATGTTTATGCGTATAATCTGTGTTTTAACTTTCTGGTTGGGATGTCTTGTGCTTCAGGCGCAAAAACGTTACGTATCGCCGATAGACTTTACGGTGTCGCTGGCCGGTAACTTCGGCGAACCCCGACCCAATCATTTCCATTGCGGATTGGATTTCCGTACGCAGGGAGTCATCGGCAAGAAAATCTATAGTGTGGCCGACGGTTATATTTCACGGGCTACGGTGGGATTGAACGGTTTCGGAAATGCCCTGTATGTGAATCATCCCGACGGAAATACTTCCGTTTACTGTCATCTGGACCGTTTCCTGCCGGATGTGACGCGTGAAGTCTTTGCCCATCAGTGTGAAAAAGAGTCGGAAACGGTGGATGTGCGTTTTACTCCGGAACAGTTTCCGGTGAAAGCCGGCCAGCAGATTGCCGTTAGTGGCAATACCGGTGCTTCTTCGGGTCCGCATCTGCATCTGGAGCTTCATCGCACGTCTGACGGGGCCTTGCTGAATCCTATGCCGTATTTCAAGCATCTGGTACGTGACAAGATTGCTCCTCGGGTGCATGGCATCCGCATCTATCCCAAACCCGGTGAAGGAGTGGTGAGCGGTTCGCTGAACCCGGTATCTTTTGCTCCCGGCGCTGCTCCGCGTACATTCCAGGCTTGGGGAAAGATCGGTTTTGCGTATTGGGCCGATGATTATATGAACGGCACGAACAATAAATTCGGAATTTATAAGGTCAGCCTTCGGGTTGACGGCAAAGAAGTTTACACTTCGCAAATGGATTCTCTGATGCCGACCGATCACCGCAAGATTAATTCCTGGGGAGATTATGAGTGGTATATGAATCGCCGCACCTGGTATTTGAAAGGTTTTGCCGATCCGGGAAATGATCTGGCGTTGCTTCAGGTGGGTGAAGACCGTGGCTGGGTGACCATTGACAGTGTGCGTACTTATGAGGTGGAGTATCGCCTGACGGATGAGTTTGGCAATACGACTACAACCCGTTTCCGCATTAAAGGCACACCTTATGAACAGGTTTTGGCTGAGGCTGTCCGGAAAGAGGAAGAGCAGCGTTCCGAACCGTTCTTTCTGCCATGGAACCGTTCGAACGTGGTACAGCTGCCCGGCATGGAACTGCGTATTCCGTCGGGTTTGCTTTTCCGTGATGTGGTACTGACTCCTTCCGTAAAATCTACTCCCGATGAATTGTCACATAAATATCATTTACATGACGGACCGCTGCCTTTACGGGCCAATGTTACTTTGATGCTGGCTCTTTCGCAGCCGGTAGCTCATCCCGAGAAGTGTTATATAGAGAGCAGTAAGGGATATGTGGGAGGAACTTTTCACGATGGTTGGATTTCTGCTTCGGTGCGCAATCTGGATGAGGATTACGCCATTGCACAGGATACAACACCGCCGGTGGTCCGCTCCTTAGGTCTGGTTGGAGGCAAGCAGAACCGGCGCTACCGTTTGTCTTGCCGGGACAGTCAGTCGGGAGTCCGTTCCCTGAAAGGATATGTTGACGGTAAATTTGTACTCTTTACCGGGCGAGAGGTGCGTACCTGTGATTTGCAGCAAAATGGTTTGCGCGCCGAGAACCGGCAGCGTACGCTGGTGGTTGTGGCTGAAGACCGTTGCGGCAATGTGACTCGTGATACGCTCCGTTTTACATATTGATGAAGAAAATGTTTAATAACACAAAAGCCATGGATTTAGTTTCCTATCTGTTAGGATTTCCAACAGATAATGACTAAATTTGCTCATTGAAAGAAAATAAGAAAACGAATCAGTAATATAAAAAACGAAAAAATGGACAACGAATTGATCAAGTCATGCGAGGCTAAGGCACAAACTTGGCTCGCTTCATCGGTTTATGACGCAGAAACACAGGCTGAAGTTCAGAAAATGCTCGATAGCGAGGATAAGACCGAGCTGATCGAAGGTTTCTATAAGAATCTGGAGTTTGGAACCGGTGGTCTGCGCGGCATCATGGGAGTGGGTACCAACCGCATGAATATCTATACTGTAGGTGCTGCTACTCAGGGTTTGTCAAACTACCTGAACAAGGCTTTCAAGGATAAGGAACAGATTTCTGTAGTGGTAGGTCATGACTGCCGTAACAACAGCCGCCTGTTTGCAGAGGTTTCTGCCAATATCTTTGCGGCCAACGGTATCAAGGTATATCTTTTTGACGATATGCGTCCTACTCCGGAAATGTCTTTTGCCATCCGTCATTTGGGTTGCCAGAGCGGTATCATTCTGACTGCTTCCCATAATCCGAAGGAGTATAACGGTTACAAGGCATATTGGGATGACGGTGCTCAGGTTTTGGCTCCACACGATAAAGGAATTATTGACGAAGTGAATCAGGTGCGTGCTGAGGATATCAAGGGTCTGAGCAAGACTTTGGATGCCGGCAATCCGCTGATTGAGATTATCGGTAAGGAGATTGACGATATCTATTTGCAGAAGATTCATACCATCTGCATCGATCCGGAGGTTATTGCCCGTCAGAAGGATCTGAAGATTGTATATACTCCGATCCATGGTACCGGAATGATGCTGATTCCGCAGTCATTGAAGCTGTGGGGCTTTGAGAACGTGCATACCGTACCGGAACAGATGATCAAAGACGGTAACTTCCCGACTGTTGTATCTCCAAATCCGGAGAATGCTGAGGCTTTGACTATGGCTATCAATCTGGCCAAGAGCATCGACGCTGACATCGTGATGGCTTCCGATCCGGATGCCGACCGTGTAGGTATGGCTTGCAAGAACAGTGATGGCGAGTGGGTTCTGATCAACGGAAACCAGACTTGTATGATCTTCTTGTACTACATTATCAAGAACCGTATCGCAACCGGTAAGATGAAGGGTAATGAGTTTATCGTAAAGACAATTGTAACTACCGAGTTGATCAAGGCTATTGCTGACAAGAATAACGTAGAGATGTTGGATTGCTACACTGGCTTCAAGTGGATTGCCCGTGAGATCCGTCTGCGCGAGGGTGTAAAACAGTACATCGGTGGCGGTGAGGAGTCTTACGGTTTCCTGGCACAGGATTTCGTTCGCGATAAAGATGCAGTTTCTGCATGTTCTCTGTTGGCTGAGATCTGTGCTTGGGCTAAAGATCAGGGCAAGACTCTGTTCGATGTATTGATGGATATCTATCTGGAATACGGTTATACTTTGAATCACACCATTAATGTGGTAAAACCCGGTAAGAGCGGTGCGGATGAGATCAAGGCCATGATGCAGAACTTCCGTGAGAATGGTCCGAAAGAACTGGCCGGTTCTAAGGTGATCCTGACTAAGGATTATCAGACTCTGAAGGCAACCGATGCTGAAGGAAATGTAACCGATATCAATCAGCCGGAACCGTCTAACGTTTTGCAGTGGTACACTGAGGATGGCAGCAAGGTGAGTGTGCGTCCTTCTGGTACAGAGCCTAAGATCAAGTTCTATATGGAGATTGCCGAGAAGATGGGTTGCGCTAAGTGCTACGAGAAAGCAACAGCCGCTGCCATGGAAAAGGTTGAAGCTATCAAGAGCGATCTGAATCTGTAATTTTGCACAAGTTTTTATATATCGAAATATAAAACATGAGTCGCTTCCTCTCTGGCTTCGGCCGGAGAAGGAAGCGTTTTTTTATAATATGACAAATATGGAAAAGTCTTACTGGTTTGTTTTTTTTCGGGATAATCTGCTGTTGCAGCCGCTGTCTGAGGGGCATTATACGGTACCTTGTCAGGAAGAGTCTCCGATACCGCTTACAGAGTGGAATGTAGTGCGCAGCTATACGGAAATGAAGGGTTTGCCGTGTAAGGTGGTGCAGGTGGATCATCCGCTTCCGGCTGATTCTATGTATGAATTTGTCGGGTTGCGGGCATCTTATGCCTTGCTTGAGGAAGAAGTTTACCTGAAAGCCGGTAAGGGGGCCGAGATTCTTTATTGGGATCGGAATACCAAATTCTGCGGAGTCTGTGGTGCTCCGATGAAAGCACATACGGTCATCAGTAAGCGGTGTACGGCATGCGGTAAGGAAGTATGGCCCCAGCTGGCTACTGCTATTATCGTGTTGGTGCGGCGGGATGATCAGATCCTTTTGGTGCATGCCCATAATTTTAAAGGTTCCTTTTACGGCTTGGTTGCCGGTTTTGTGGAAACGGGAGAAACTCTGGAAGAATGTGTGGAACGAGAAGTGATGGAAGAAACAGGATTGCGCATCGGCAATATCCGTTATTTTGCCAGTCAGCCTTGGCCTTACCCTTGCGGACTGATGATAGGTTTTTATGCGGATTATGTTTCCGGAGAGATTACTTTGCAGCGCAAGGAATTGGCAACCGGTGGATGGTTTGGACGGGATTCTCTGCCCGAGATACCACCCCGGCTGTCTATGGCGCGGATGTTGATTGATGCGTGGCTGGAACATCGCATTTAAAAGAGATTATCCGGATAGAGGATATGAGAAACTTTCGGCGGTACATTTTCATAAAAGAGAATGTACGGCTGAAAGTTTTTTTTTATGAAGTATTGGGTTGGGGGAGATAGGAATATGTATGGATAAAGAGTCCTTGAGGTGCTTGTCATGTGGTTGGAATATGCTTTCTCGGATTGTCTTTGTGTTGTCTGTTTGCTTATGAAGTATTTTTAGTAAAGAGCCGGTCGGAACCTTAATGAAAAACATTGCAGAATCGTTGTTGTTTTATTTTGGAACACAAAAATGGACAGTGTGTCCATTTTCGGACACTTGCGTTTTTTGTTACTTATCACATAATCAATAAGTTAATGTTTTGGCACGAATTTTGTTTCTTTAAGAAGTGATTGGATTAAAAAATATTGTTGAACAACTCTGTGAGTCCGTTTTGATATTGAAAAATGGAGTAACAGATTATAAAGAGAAACATTATGAAAACAGTTTTACGTTTGTTTGCCTTGCTTTTTCTGTTTCCAACTCTGCTGGTAGCTCAAAAGCAAGTTAAGGAATCTTCGTTGATTCAGGTCTTTGAGAAACTCCGGAATACCCGGGGATGTGTTTGCGAGAGTGTGAAATATACCGGCAGTGATATGCTGAAAGCCGGTGGAGGCTTTGTCTGGCAACGCGGTGCCGGATCTGGATGGACTGTGGGGCAGAGGCTGGTGCTTGAATCGGTGAAGCCCTCTGTAGTAAAGCGTATTCGCAGTGTATTTGAGTCTTTCGAACCTTTTCAGTTTGTCAACCTTCAGAAGGAGACTGAGGCCGCCACTTATATGGAGGACACCAAGACCGTATATATCTACGAGTATGAAAAAGACGCTCAAAAGCTGTACTTTCTGAAAGCAACTACCGACGGTGAAATCTGTGTACCTGTGAGTTGGAAGGAAGTTACTTATCTGGATGCTACTAAAAATGCGAATGTTTCTTCCAATCCTTATGCATCAGCGAAGAGCGACGAGTTGCGTTTGCTGGGATTGTCGCGACTATGGGCCGGTGTAAAACAGAATTTTGTATTTATGGAGCGTTTCCATAAGAATTGGGACAGCATATATGTTGCTACAATTCCGCAGGTGCTGGCTGCATCAGATGATGAGGCGTGTACCCGTATCTTTCAGAAAATGATTGCACAACTGGGGGACGGACATACCTATGTCTGGGGCGTGTCACATTATACAGGCCGAATTCCGTTGCTGACTAAATATATTGACGGACATGTTTATATTGATGCAGTTCTGTCAAAAGAGTTGGAGGATGAAGGAATTCGCCGGGGTATGGAGCTGCTTTCCATTAACGAAGAGCCCGTTTTGAAGTATGGTGAATGTTATATCCGTCCTTATGTGGCTTCTTCTACTCCGCAATGGGCTTTGCATCAGGTATATGAAGGTAATGGATTATTTGCCTGTAAGAAAGAAGATACCTTGCGTCTGGCATTAAGAGATGGTGACCGTGAGTTGCTGGTAAAAGCATGGCCGCATCAATCTGTGGCTCCCCGTTCTCCGGCTCTGGAATTGAAAACTCTGAAAGGAAAGGTGGGATATCTGAGAATCCGTAATTTTATGGATCAGAATTTCAAAAAGAATTTCGACGGTTTGTATCCGGATCTCCTGAAAACGAAGGCACTGATTATAGATATTCGTGACAATGGAGGAGGTAATTCCGGCAATGCCGATTATATACTCCGTCATCTCACACAAGATACCATCCAGACCAATCCGTGGCGCACTCCAATGTATATGCCGGCCTTTGCTTCGTGGGGATATCCGCTACAGTGGTATACTGTATCTTCGAACAAGCTTGTGCCTTTTAAAGACCGTGAAATTTATGATAATCCTATAATTGTATTGGCCAATGCAGGAACCTTTTCGGCTGCAGAAGATTTTTGTTCTGTGTTCAATGGGATGAAGTGTGGGCAGGTCTTTGGAACTCCAACAGGTGGCAGTACGGGAAACGGAGTACGTATAGAGTTGATTCCTGGAAAGAATTATGCCAATATCTGTTCCAAACATGATCAGTGTATTGACGGAACGGATTTTGTTGGAGTGGGGATTCAGCCAGACAGTGTGATTCAGGAAACCTATGAAACCTATTTCAAGGACAAATACGATGCCGGGATTACTGCAGCCTTGAATGCTTTGAAGCCATAAAAGACAAATGAGCCCTAAAAGTTTTCTCCAACTTTTAGGGCTCATTTTCTGTACACAGTCTTGACTGCTATGTATTAAAAAATATTTCGATTAGAAGAACATGTAACGGTGATCCATTACTTCTGCTTTCTTGTACAAGTCCATGAAGAACTGACCCATACCACGCATGTTCTTGCTGTTCAGCATATTCTCTTCAGCTTTCACATCCATCTTCTCCTGACCTTTTGTCTTGTTCAGTACCTGGAATGCATACATACCAACCTGACCTTTTACGGCTGTCTTGAACTGGCCTTTTGCCATCTTGTCTGCTGCACCATTGATCACCGGTTCGTTGCTTCCGGTTGCACTTACGAATACCGGAGAGTTGAAAGTGACATGTTTGATGGTGTCAACGATAGCTCCAGTCATTTGTTTGGCGTCGTTTATGCTCTTCCATGCAGACATCTTCTCGGCCAGCATTTTGGCTTTTTTGTCGTTGATCACTTCGCGGTTCAGAATCTCTTTCACGCTTTCCAAAGAACGGTAACCGGCTGGATTGATACCGGTCAGCGCTACAACCAGCATGTGGTCATTGTTTCCGCATTCGTACATCTTGGAAACGCTGTTTACTTCTGTATCTTCACCGAACAGCCATCTCAATGCATCGCTGGTATTGCTGATACCGGCAACATTATGCTGATTGCTGGTCATGTCTTTCTGTGTCATTACCTGATAGCCGGCCTTGGCAGCATTAGCTTCCATTTGTTCCAAGGTTGGGTTGGCTGCAAGGAACTGGCTGAAATCGTTGTATGCCTTAGAATAAGTTTCATTGCTGAAAGTTACCGGGCACTTGGCGATGGCTACATCGAATTTGTTCTTCATGGCACGGCGATCTGTTACCTGCAGGATCACGTTAGCCTGAGAGATTTTCACGTTCTGCAATTCATTTACGGCTCCGTTGGTAATCGCTTTGATGTATTTCAGATCTTCCGGACCCATTGTAGCACCTTCGTAGTTTCTGGAAGTGATCCATATCTTCTCACCGGTCTGGCCATATTTCTTGGCAATGCTGTCAAACGGAGTTCCGTTGTTCAGGGCAGTCATGATGCTGTCTGCAGTTTTAGTATTGGTAGCTTCATCAGCACCGGCAATCTGAATCTGACGATACTGGATAGAGTCCGGAGCAGAGATACGGTTCATCAGTTTTACTACGTTATAGGTCTGGTCACCCGGATTGTAGTAAGGACCGAATACCTGGTTCAGAGTCATTGTATCCAGCTGAACGGCGATATCACCTGGCAAAGCAGATTTGCTGACAGGGATTTCAGAATAATTTACGATAGAACCGCTTTCACGAATGATCTTGGCGATATTGTCTCCGGTTGCCAGCTGTTTGCCGACTTCTGTCATTTCCTTTTTCAGTTCTGCCTTGTCTTTTTCGCTTGCTCTAACGCGGACGCTGATATATTTGAAATCTCTGCTTTCAGTCATCTGCTTGAAGTTTTCCTTCATTTCCTCGTATTTGGCCTTGATGTCAGCATCTTCTACTTTAACGGTGCTGTCTGCAATGGTGGTATAAGGCACAGAAGCCAGCAGCAGTTCGCTTTCGTTGACATGACCTTCAAAGTTCATCTTGGCAGCAACAGGATTGCTGATTACCGCATGAGCCAGAAGAGACTGATATTTGTTCATGAGAGCTTCCTGTCTGATGCTCTTCTCGATGAACTGCCACATTTTGAACATGCTTTCATAATACTGGATATATTCAGCCGGCATTTGTGACGGATTCTTCTTCATGTTGTCATAGTCGGTGAGGAACTTCTTCAGCATGTTGACATCGAATGCACCGGTCTGCTCGTTGCGGAACGGAGTCTGCATCAGATACTGGCTGCGACCGTTGTTGATGATTTCCTGAAGTTCAGCATCTGTAACCGTCAGTCCCAGTTTTTCTGCTTCGTGCTCGATGAGCTTGTTCTGGAGGAGTGTATTCCATACCTCGTCTCTGATTTGTGTCATTTCCTCAGCGTCTAAAGAGTTGACGCCACGGGTTAATTTAACTACTTCAGAGTATTCGTCTACCAGTGTTTGGAAATCATGGTAAGAAAGCGACTCTCCGTAAATTTCACCTACTCTTTGTTTGCTTTCTGCCGAAGCAGACTGCATAGAGCGGAAGAATTCTTCGGCGATGAATGCAAACAACGCCAATCCCACAATGATCATAAGAAGTGGGCCTTTGCTTCTGATTTTTTGTAAAGTTGCCATTGGTTTAATTATGAATTTTTGTTATTTATTTTTCTTTAAAAGCGTACGAAGATACAAAAAAACCTTCAAAATAAGGATTTTTTCCGCAAAAAAATGTCATTCAACGATTTTCAGGCGTACCAGTTCAATCTTCGTCATGGTGTTTTTGATGATTTTAAACTCATATTTTCCGAATGAAACCACCTCGTTGAGCTTTGGAAAACTCTGATACTGATGGAGTATGAGTCCGCCTACCGTCTGATAGTCATCCGATTCCGGAAGATCCAGATCAAGAAGTTCGTTTGTTTTCTCGATTTCCAGTCGGGCAGAAATGATATACTCATTGTGCTCCAGTTTTTTGGCGATATAGTTTGAGGTATCGTGTTCATCCTCAATATCGCCGAAGATTTCTTCCACCAGGTCTTCCATGGTGACAATACCCGAAGTGCCACCGAATTCATCCACGATGACTGCCAGTGACTTTTTCTGTTGCATGAATGTCTTGAGCAGCTTTTGGGCTTGCATGGTTTCGGGAACGATGGGCACTTCACGGAGGTTCTGCTGCCACTGATCGTGTATTTTAAACAGTTCCGAAGAATGAATGAATCCTACAATGTGGTCAATATCTCCGTCGTAGACAATGATCTTGGATTTGCCGCTTTCTACAAAAAGATTCTTCAGATCTTCGAGCGATGCGGTGCGGTCAATGGCTTGAATTTCCGTGCGCGGTACAATGCAGTCGCGTACCTTTACATTGGAAAACTCCAAGGCATTCTGGAAAATCTTGACCTCTTCGTTGATCTCTTCCTTTTCGGATGTGCTGTCAATGCTCGATTGGATAAAGTAATCCAGATCCACCTTGGTAAAGGCCTGTTCTGTCTGGTCTTTGCTGGTGTTCAGACCTACGAGACGGAGAAACAGACGTGACAGTCCGCTGGTGAACTCCGATACGGGGTACAGTACGATATAGAAAATAAAGGCCGGGAAGGCGAAAATCTTCATCATTCTGTTCGGATTGATCTTGAACAGGGTTTTCGGAAGAAATTCTCCGGTAACCAGTACGATCAGTGTCGAGATCAAGGTTTGTATAACCACTTTCGTTCCTTCGTATTCTCCTAATCCGAGCGGTTCGAGCAGATAACAGTCTAGCACTCTGGCCATGAGGATACCATAGACTACCAAGGCAATGTTGTTGCCTACCAATAGGGTAGAGATGAAGTTGTTGGGATGCTCGTAAAAAATATCGAGCACCTTACTGGTGAAACTTTGTGAAGACTTCTCCAGTTCATAGCGCAGTTTATTGGAAGACACAAAGGCGATCTCCATTCCGGAAAAGAAGGCGGAGAGCAATAATATGAATGCTATTTCTAAGAAAATTATTCCCATTTGGCTTTAATTTGGTTTAGTCGGTCCCTGACGCATTGTAGAATCCTGAGGATTTGAAGGTTCTGCGTCGTTAAAAGGCAGTGAACCTTTTGAATTATAGAACGTATATCGCGTCATCTGTTCATTGGAGCGGAAGCGGGTTCCTTCCACTTCGCGTTCCGGAGTGATGATCCGTACGTATTTGTTGGAATATACTTCATGTTCGGACATGTCCCAAAACAGTTCCTCGGTTTTGAAAACCGTGCCCTCAACATTGCGGACAACGACCCGTCCGCGTAGTTCCCATAATTTTTGATTGTAGCAGTAGGCCGTGTCCGCCTGAACGAACCACTCTACGTGGAAGGTTGTATCAAATTTTTCAAGCAGCAAGCCTTTGGGAAATGTCCATTTGGGTGGGGTGGTTGTGGTATAGATGTTCCAGTTTTCCGCTATGATTTTATAGCGGATAATTCCTGAATCGGAAATAAGATTGCTGATACCCTTGGCCTGCATGAAAGGAAGGGAATCCTTTTCATCTATGGCCGGAGCGGTTGCTTTTTTTTCTTCCGAACAGGAGCATATCAAAAGATGCATAGCAGTTACCAGAAGTATAACTGCTATGCATGAGGTGGAGTTCATATAGTTATGTTTTTTTGCTTTCATAGAGCTTAGTTGATCTTCCACTTCATAAACCATTTCTCATTGAAGGTAATGCCAATGTTCAGTTTCAGATAATTCTCGGTGATCATTGAAGTCGCGGTAGGACTGCTGTGAAGCCATTGGAAGGATACATTAACCACAGAACGGTTGTTGATGTTATTGGTGATCGGAAGTCCGAATCCGGCTGTAATGCCGTATTCGCGCGGACCGTCCTGGCCGTTGACTTTTACATACGGTGTGCTGTATGAGGCTCCGATCTTGTATTCTACACGTTGCAGATAGCGGCGGCTGTCACGGTTCGGAACAAATTCAGCACAGATGACCGCTTTGGTACGGTTCAGGTATTGTCCTTTTTGAACGGTGTAGCGTGAGGTGTTTTCATCAATGACCGGCATCACACAATCGGCCCATTTCTCATGATGAACATCTGCGCCGATACTCCATCTGTTTTTATAGTTCCAGTTCAAGCCTACACCAAAGCTGTATGGCAGTTGGAACGCGTCACGGGCAACCTGAGTTGTCGTATCGCTGTTGGCGGTATATGTTAACAGGTTGGCCGAATTGTTGATCTTATGTCCGATACCGGAGATGGCTCCCACAGTCAGCACATTGTCTTTATTAATAGGTATGTCATATTGTATACCGAAGTCTGCTTTGTAAGTGGCAATGTCGGCATTAAACTGGCGGTACAGGTTATTGGCGTTGGCATCGGCCGTTGAGCCGTTATATAATGTCTGGCTGATTGTGTGGTAATAGTTTCCCCACAGATAGCTGATATTGGCTCCGATGGCAAAATTCCGGAATGGCTCCCAACCGATACCCAGATACAGCTGGTGGATACCTCCATCTCCGTAATATGAAGATTTGCTGGTAATTGTATTTCCGGTTATATAGTCTGTACCGACGCGCTGTGAATTGGTGAAATTATATCCAATGCTGCTATAGGGTACGAAACCGAAAGAGCATCCCATATTTTTCCGGATGCGGAACAATGCGTTTACATAATCCAGAGAAGTGTTGTGCGCATTGATCTTGTTGCTTCCGTCGCTGAAATTACCATTCTGAAAAGACATACCTACATCAAAGATGAAGGTCAGCGAGTCTGCTTTCGCGTATGATGCCGGGTTGAGCATATTCACGCGGTTTCCTGCGTGCAATCCGATACCCAGCCCGCTCATGGCTTTGTTGAAGCCCTGCGACTGGTCATCAAGAGTTCCCAAACCGAAGCGGGAGTAGGGAGAGTTTGTGCCGTTGGTCTGTGCTGTAGCCGGTAATATCTGGATTCCGGTCAGTAATAAACTATAAAGTAATCTCCTAGAACTTTTCATTGTTGAAATTTAATATTCTGTTAAGTCCTCTTGGAACGAGGTATTTGTCTGCAAAGATGATATTTTTTATGCTGGAATCAAAATGAAACTCATCTCCTCCCGTTAAAAAAACCAAAAGATCCGGATACTTTGACCGGAAATGACGGATATAGCCTTCTATTTCGAAAGTCATCCCCCGGATTACTCCGGAACGCATGGCGGTTTCCGTATCGTAGCCCAGTTCCGGGGTTTCTCCCTGGCTGTCGATCAACGGAAGTTTGGCCGTAAAGGTATGCATGGCTTTTAAGCGCATTTGCAGTCCCGAGGTAATGTTTCCTCCCCAATAGTTTGCCTGGCTGTCGATAAATTCATAGGTCAGGCATGTTCCGGCGTCGATGACCAGAATATTCCGGTTCGGATATTGCATCTGGGCGCCGATTGCTGCTGCCAGTCGGTCCGATCCTAATGAATTGGGTGTTTTATATCGGTTCTGAATAGGAATAGGAGTCGATGCCTTGAAAAACAAAACAGGGAAATCAACCGTTGCCAGTTGGTTTCTGACCTCAGCCGTGAGGTCTATAACCGATGCGACGATTCCTTTTTGAAATTTATATTTTTGGATAAATGTGCTCAAAGCCTCCAAAGAATTGTTGGATGTTTTGACTTCTTCGACAGGCGTGTCTCCATCAAATGCCACAAGCTTGGCAAGTGTATTTCCTATGTCTATAATCAGGTTCACTTTCTTTGAATTGTCTTTTTGAGGTGCAAAGTTATATAAAAATAGGGATCTGCCCATCTTTTTTTCTATAAATTACGTGTAGGCTGCCTACATTTGACACCAAGAGACTCAAGATGCCCGCGATTGTTATTTTTTATCGGCTTTCCTGGGTGTTGTGTTGATTTAATGATTACTTTTGCACGATATTTTCCAATATATATTTAGATATTTACGAGGATCAGACAGATTATGAAACGATTTTATTGGATATTTTTGTATCTGCTGACGGCCATAAATCTTTCGGCTCAGGATTTTGAGCACGACCGGATTGAATTCAGTTTGCTGACCTGTTCGCCGTCTACGGAAATCTATGCCTTGTACGGGCACACGGCTATACGTTATCGGAACGAGACAACCGGTGACGACTGGGCTTTCAATTATGGCCTGTTCGATTTTGGTGCTCCCAACTTCGTCTGGCGTTTTACAAAGGGAGAGTGTGACTATGAGTTAGGAATCATTCCTTATGATGCGATGGAATATGAATATCGCAGTCGTGGATCGGCCATTTATGCTCAGGTGCTGAACCTGACATCTCAAGAGAAAGAAAAGCTTTTCCGTTTGCTCATGATCAATTATCAGCCTGCAAACAGAAAATACCGTTATAATTTTCTGTACGACAACTGTACGACACGGGCGCGCGACCGCATAGAAGAGGCCATAGACGGTACGGTTGTATATCCGGAAAATAAGGAACGTACGTTAAGTTACCGTCAGATTATTCATCAGTATACAGCGGATGCCCCATGGGCGGAAGTCGGTAATGACCTTTGTCTTGGAGTTGATGCCGACAAACCCATTACCATGAGACAGGAAATGTTTGCGCCTTTTTATATGAAGGATTATGCGGCTCATGCCGTGATCCGTACTCCAGACGGCAACGAACGTCCTCTGGTGCTTCGCGAGGATACATTGGTGCCGCTTCCGGCACAAAAACAGGCGGCAACAGGCGTTTCTCTCCTGTTTTCAAAGTATCTTACTCCCGGTGTCGTTGGGGGATTGCTCTGTACGTTGGTGCTGTTGCTCGGTGTGCTCCAGTATCGGCAGCATAAAATATATTGGGGTGTTGATCTGTTTTTTCAGCTTCTCGTGGGGCTGATGGGCTGTGTGGTAACCCTGTTGTTCTTCTTTTCAGAACATCCTACCGTAGGGTCAAATTGGCAGATTCTGTTGTTGAACCCGTTGCCGTTCTTTTTCTTGCCTCGTATCGTGTGGTGCTGTGTGCATCGGAAAAAGACGGTCATTCATGCGGTTTATACGGTTTGGTTAGTCTTTTTTATGATCTTTTCAGTGTTTACCCGGCAAGACTTTTGTGCGCCGGTTGTATCTTTGGCATGTATTTTGTTGATACGTTCTGTGGGATATCTCCTTTATTATAAAAAACAAATAAAATAAGAAATGCATTTAAAAAACTATCGTTTACTTACCGCTTTGTTGGGAGCCTGGATTTTATCCAATGCCTCAGCCCGCGCTGCGTCAGATGCTCCGCGTCTGGTGGTGAGCATTACGATCGACCAGTTGCGTTCAGACTATATGCAGGCCTTTAAATCGCTTTATGGCGAGCGGGGGTTCAAACGTCTGATGAAGGACGGATATGTGTGTCTGAATGCGGAATATCCGTTTGTCAATCCGGACCGGGCATCTGCTGTAGCATGTCTGTTTACCGGTGCTTCTCCTTATGAGAATGGCATTGTGGCGAATATGTGGATGGATCGGAAAATTCTCCGTCCGGTGTTTTGCGTGGATGATGAGAAATATCCGTCTTTGCCTAAGGGAACTCCTTCTTCACCCCAGCATTTGCGTTCGTCATCTTTGGTGGATGAGTTGAAAATGG
The DNA here is from genome assembly GCA_944321345.1 of uncultured Paraprevotella sp. Lineage (GTDB taxonomy): Bacteria > Bacteroidota > Bacteroidia > Bacteroidales > Bacteroidaceae > Paraprevotella. The sequence goes on along the minus strand of CALUKY010000009.1, from coordinate 17,919 downwards.
CTTCTGCCGGAGCGTCGCAGGTTTATGCCATATCTCCGTTCCGTGATGCGGCGATTCTGGCTGCCGGTCATGCTGCCGACGGTGCTTTCTGGCTTAATGATGAAACCGGTCAGTGGGTAACTTCTTCTTATTATGGAGGTTATCCGGCGTGGGCCAGTGCCTATGACCGCACCAATCCGTTATGGGAAAAAGTAGGAGAGTTCAAATGGACGCCTTCAAACGATCTGGTGGGTAACTTCAATTACTTGCTGGGGAGTGCGGTAGCCAATTCTTTTGAGCATCGTTTTAAAGATGATCAGCGTATTTCTCTGTTTAAGACCACCGGCTGTGTCAATGAAGAGGTGAATAAGTTTGCCAAAGTGTGCATGGAAAGTACGGCTTTGGGTAAAGACGAAGTGACTGACTTTTTGTCAGTAACCTATTATGCCGGTAATTTTGAACATGGAACCTCGTCAGAATATCCCATCGAGTTGCAGGATACTTATGTGCGTCTGGATCGTCAGTTGGGCGATTTGATCGATTACGTGGAAAAGCGGATCGGAGCCGGTCAGGTTCTTTTTGTGGTGACTTCTACCGGATATTCTGATCCAGAACGACCGGAATTGGCCCGTTATCGCATTCCTACCGGTGTGTTTAGCATGAAGAAAGCAACGGCCTTGCTCAATATGTATCTGATGGCCATGTATGGAGAAGGTCAGTATGTTGAGGCTTCCTATAATGCGCAGATTTATCTGAATAAAAAGCTGCTTGAAGACAAACAGCTGAATTCGGCAGAAGTCTTGCAACGGTGTCAGGATTTTCTGATTCAGTTGGAAGGTGTTCAGGATGTATATACCAGTCATCGTCTGAATGTCGGCTCTTGGAGTCCGATCATCAGCAAGATCAGAAACAGCTATCATCCAAAATGTTCCGGTGATATTCTGATTGATGTTTCTTCGGGTTGGAAACTGGAAACGGAAAATTCCCGTGAGCCATTGTGGGTTCGGGAAGGGTTTGTCAGCTTCCCGCTGGTATTCCTTGGTTATGACATTAAATCACAAATGATAAAGACTCCCGTTTCTGTAGATTGTGTGGCACCGACTTTGTCACAATTTATGCGAATACGGGCTCCAAACGCTTGCTCTGCTTATCCTCTGACGGATTTAAAATAGAAAAACGCTATTTACCGTTAAGATAATGTGTGTTTTTTTGAAATTTATAATAACTTTGCAGTCGTTTGACAGATAATACAACAAAATAATTATGGATATAAATAAATTTTTAAGCAAGCTGTTTGGTAATAAGTCAACTCGGGATATGAAGCTGATTCAGCCTTTGGTAGAGAAGGTGAAGGCCGCTTATCCTGAAATTCAGGCATTGGATAATGATGCGCTCCGCGCGAAAACGCAGGAGTTGAAGGCTTATATACAAGGATCAGCTAACGACCTGAAGGAGAAGATTGCTGACCTGAAGGCGAAAATCGAGCAGACCGAGATTCAGGACCGTGCTCCTTTATTTGCTCAGGTAGACAAACTCGAAAAAGAAGTGTTAGACCGTTATGAAGTAGCGTTGAACGAAGTGATGCCTCAGGTCTTTGCCATTGTGAAGTCTACGGCAGAGCGTTTCGCTCAAAATGAGGATATCGTTGTAACCGCAAATGATTTTGACCGTACTCTGGCGGTGAGATATGATTTTGTGGATATTGAAGGTGACAAGGCCGTATATCATGCCCACTGGACAGCCGGAGGTAATGATATCCGTTGGAATATGGTGCATTATGATGTGCAGCTTTTCGGTGGTATCGTATTGCATCAGGGTAAGATCGCCGAGATGGCAACGGGTGAAGGTAAGACCTTGGTAGCTACATTGCCGGTGTTCCTGAATGCGTTGACAGGTAACGGTGTGCATGTCGTGACCGTGAACGACTATCTGGCCAAGCGTGATGCCGACTGGATGGGACCGATCTATATGTTCCATGGTTTGAGCGTGGATTGTATTGACCGTCATCAGCCTAACTCTGACGCTCGCCGTAGAGCTTATTTGGCCGACATTACTTTCGGTACCAACAATGAGTTCGGTTTCGATTATTTGCGCGACAATATGGCAACCAATCCGAAGGATCTCGTGCAGCGCCGTCACAACTATGCTATTGTCGATGAGGTCGACTCTGTGTTGATTGACGATGCCCGTACTCCGTTGATTATTTCCGGACCGGTACCTCAGGGCGATAACCAGCTCTTTGGGGTTTATCAGCCTTTGGTAGAGCAGTTGGTTGCTGTTCAGCGTCAGTTGGCCACTCAGTATCTGGCCGAAGCCAAGCAGCTCATCGCTTCTGAAGATAAGGAACAGGTTACCCAGGGTTTCCTGCAGTTGTTCCGCAGTCATAAGGCACTTCCGAAAAACAAGCCGTTGATCAAATATTTGTCAGAGCCGGGTATTAAGGCCGGATTGCTGAAGACGGAAGAAATCTATATGGAGAACAACAACAAGCGCATGCCTGAGGCAGTCGAGCCTTTGTTCTTTGTTGTAGATGAAAAGATGAACAGTGTAGATCTTACCGATAAGGGAAATGACTGGTTGGCACATGCTACATCAAATCCGGATCTGTTTGTATTGCCGGATATTACTGCAGCCATGTCGGCTTTGGAGTCTGATACTTCATTGTCTACCGAAGAGCGTTTGCAGAAGAAAGACCAGCTTTACAGTGATTATGCCGTAAAGAGTGAGCGGGTACATACCATCCAGCAGTTGCTTAAGGCTTACACCATGTTTAACCGCGATGACGAGTATGTCGTGATTGACGGTGAAGTGAAGATTGTCGACGAGCAGACCGGTCGTATTATGGACGGCCGTCGTTGGAGCGACGGTTTGCATCAGGCTGTTGAGGCTAAGGAGCACGTAAAGGTTCAGGCTGCCACACAGACATTTGCTACCATTACTTTGCAGAACTACTTCAGAATGTATCACAAGCTCTCTGGTATGACCGGTACGGCCAGCACCGAGGCAGGTGAGTTCTGGGATATCTATAAATTGGATGTTGTTGAGATTCCGACCAACCGTCCGATTGCCCGTAAGGATATGGATGACCGTGTGTACAAGACTCAGCGCGAGAAGTACAAGGCGGTGATCGAGGAGGTGGAGAAGATGATCAAGGCCGGTCGTCCGGTGCTTGTCGGTACCACATCCGTAGAAATCTCAGAGATGTTGAGCAAGATGCTCCAGATGAGAAAGATTCCTCACAACGTGTTGAATGCGAAGTTGCATCAGCAGGAGGCCGACATTGTGGCCAAGGCCGGACAGAGCAGTACGGTAACCATTGCCACCAATATGGCCGGACGTGGTACGGATATCAAGTTGAGCGACGAAGTGAAGGCTGCCGGTGGTTTGGCAATTATCGGTACCGAGCGTCATGAAAGCCGTCGTGTGGACAGACAGTTGCGCGGACGTGCCGGACGTCAGGGTGACCCGGGATCATCTGTGTTCTTTGTTTCATTGGAAGATAAACTGATGCGCCTTTTCGGTAGCGAACGTATTGCTTCGATTATGGACAAAATGGGATTCGAGGATGGCGAAATGATCGAGCATCCTATGATCAGCAAGTCTATTGAGCGTGCACAGAAGAAGGTAGAGGAGAATCATTTCGGTATACGTAAACGTCTGTTGGAATACGACGACGTGATGAATAAGCAGCGTACCGTTGTATACGAAAAGCGCCGCCATGCTCTTATGGGCGAACGTATCGGTATGGACGTAGCGGATATGATTTGGGACCGTTGTGTTTACTTTATCGACGGAGGAGATTATGACAGCTGTAAGGAAAGCTTCCTGGAAGTTCTGGCTATGGAATGTCCGTTTACCGAGCAGGAATACAACGAGATGAAGCGTGAGAAACTGTATGACAAGGCTTATGCCGAGGCTATGAAGCGCTTCAAGATGAAAACCGATCTGATGGCTGCGGTTGCCAATCCGGTCATTAAGCAGGTTTACGAAACTCAGGGAGCCATGTATGAGAATATTATGGTGCCTATTACCGACGGTCGTCGAATGTATCAGATTTCAACTTCTCTGAAAGAGGCTTATGAAACAGAGAGCAAGTCTGTAATTAAGGAGTTTGAGAAGACAATCATGCTTCACACCATTGATGAGGCCTGGAAAGAAAATCTGAGATCCTTGGACGAACTGAAACATTCTGTGCAGAACGCAAGCTATGAACAGAAAGATCCGTTGTTGATCTTTAAGCTGGAAAGCGTTACCCTCTTCGATAAGATGGTAGACAAGATCAATAACCAGACTTTGAGCATTCTGATGCGTGGACAGATTCCGGTACAGGCTCCACAGGAAGTTCGTGAGGTTGAGCCGGAACCGGCACACCAGAAACAGAATTATGTGGAAAGTCATGAAGATCTGAATGATCCGGATATGGTAGCAGCTGCCGCACAGGATACACGTGCCTCACAGCCACAGCAGCCACATGTTGCCGATAAAGGACCTGGTCGGAACGATCCGTGTCCATGCGGAAGCGGCAAGAAGTTCAAGAACTGTCACGGAGCCGGTTTGTAATCCGCGTTTCGATTGAAAATAATCCATATGCCCGGGCTTTGTTTCAAAGTCCGGGCATATTGCTTTTCGGTGCGTTCTGTTTTTGTTTTGCTTTCAGCTTGGGGTGAAACATGCTTCCCGATTCCATTTTTCTGCATCTGTTTTGTTTTTTTAGCGTCAAAAAGTTCTATTACAAATATTTTTTTGTAATTTTGGTATCTATAAATATAAAAGACTTTTGATTATGAGCGTAACATCACCTACGATTCAACAGATAGAACGTGCTTTGAATAAAGTCGCAGCAAAATTTTCGATGATTCAGTCCGATCCGGTGCTTACGGATATTCATTTACAGATCAAGCCCGAATCCGGTGAGCTGCTTGTGTATAATGATGATTTTGAAGAGCTCACGCGCTGTGTTGTTGAAGAATGGATTGACTCTAAGGATGAGAACTTTTATGAGTCTAACGTTCCTGTTTTGCGAAAGTGTATTCAAGGAATGCAGCAGGTGTGGGAAAGTCTGCCGATTCTGAAGCCTTTTTCTTTTGTTCTGATTGATGATGAGCAGGATGTGGTCAGTGATCTTTATTTTGTAGATGATGATACCATTATTCTCGATAAGGATCTGTTGAAAGGACTGGACGAGGAATTGGAGGATTTTCTGAAAAAGCTGTTGGAAGAATAAGTTTTTTCAGATCTCTGTAGAAATAACAGTGAGGCAGTATGGTTTTCCATGCTGCCTTTGTTTTTGTTCTGTAAAAAAAAGGAACTGCACGTAAGGTGCAGTTCCTGAGTTGTTTTTTAAGTAAAGTTCTGATGGCGGCGTTTAAATGGACAGGATGCCCAAAACGTTGATCAGTTCTTTCTTTATAGGTTTGTTGTTCTTGATTGCGTTGGCAAACGGAACATAAACAATTTCATCATCACGGATTCCGATCATGACGTTGCGCTGTCCTTCCAGAATGGCGGTAATGGCGCCGACACCCAGGCGTGATGCTAAAATACGGTCGCTGGCACTCGGTGAACCACCGCGTTGCAGATGCCCCAGGATGGATACGCGTACATCGTATTCCGGATATTCCTGCTTTACTCGTTCTGCGTAGTACATGGCACCGCATTTCGGGCTTTCCGAAACGATGACGATGCTGGAGCTTTTACTCTTACGGATGCCTCGTCCGATAAACTGTTCCAGCTGGTCTGCGTTTGTAGAGTCTTCCGGGATAATGGCAGCCTCGGCACCGCTGGCGATGGCACTGTTTTGCGCCAGGAAACCGGCGTCACGGCCCATTACTTCAATGAAGAAGATGCGTTCGTGTGATGTCGCTGTATCTCGAATTTTATCTACGCATTCCACAATCGTATTCAATGTCGTGTCGTATCCGATGGTAGAATCTGTTCCATATAAGTCGTTGTCGATAGTTCCGGGCAGTCCGATGCATGGCACATCATATTCTTCCGCAAAAATTCTGGCACCGGTGAGAGAACCGTTTCCTCCGATGACCACCAGGGCGTCAATTCCCTGAGCCATCATATTGTCGTAGGCAATTTTCCGACCTTCTACAGTTTGAAACTCCTTGCATCGTGCGGTTTTCAGAATGGTTCCACCGCGTTGGATGATATTACTTACATTTTCGGTAGTAAACTCCTGAATTTCATTACGCAACAGTCCTTCATATCCGCGGTAGATTCCTTTTACCTTAAAGCCTTCGGCAATTGCTGTACGAGTTACTGCACGTATAGCGGCATTCATTCCGGGAGCATCGCCACCGGATGTTAAAATGCCGATACATTCAATTTTCTTTCTCATGCCTTAATAATATTAATGTGTTTGAATACTACAAAGGTAAAATAAAACTGAGAAAAACGGTATATATGAATAGCGAAAAAAATATAAATGTATTCGGGCGGGGCTGTTGTTTGCCCTTAATGGTGTCTGTTGTTGCAAATTTATGTAAGAATTGAAAAAAATCAAGGAATAGTAGCAGGTAAATGTTATTAAAGCTTAATTGTATGGAAAATATATTATTCCTTATCTTTGAGTAAAAAGAAATAAATTATCTTTGCTCCGAATTTTAAGCAATATAATGTCTAACATTATTAGTATTTTATTATCAATTAATTAACTAAATGGCAGATTTGAAAAATGTAGCTCCTCTGGCAGATTTTGACTGGGAAGCTTATGAAAGCGGTGACGCAGCAAACGTAAGTCGTGAAGAACAGCAGAAGGCTTACGAAGGTTCTTTGAACAAGGTAAATGATCACGAAGTTGTTGACGGTACAGTTATCGCCATGAACAAGCGTGAGGTTGTTGTGAACATCGGCTTTAAATCAGACGGTATCATTCCTATGAGTGAGTTCCGTTACAATCCTGATTTGAAAGTAGGTGACGTTGTTGAGGTGTATATTGAAAATCAGGAAGACAAGAAAGGTCAGTTGATCCTTTCACACAAGAAGGCTCGTGCTACTCGTTCTTGGGATCGTGTTAACGAGGCTCTGGAGAAAGAAGAAATTATCAAGGGATACATCAAGTGCCGCACTAAGGGTGGTATGATCGTTGATGTATTCGGAATCGAGGCATTCTTGCCAGGTTCACAGATCGATGTTAAGCCTATCCGCGATTACGATGTATTCGTTGGCAAGACTATGGAATTCAAGGTGGTTAAGATCAACCAGGAATTCAAGAACGTTGTTGTTTCTCACAAGGCTCTTATCGAGGCTGAGTTGGAGCAGCAGAAGAAGGAAATCATCAGCAAGTTGGAAAAAGGACAGGTATTGGAAGGTACCGTTAAGAATATCACATCATACGGTGTATTCATCGACTTGGGTGGCGTAGACGGTTTGATCCACATCACTGACTTGTCATGGGGCCGTGTAAGCGATCCTCGTGAGGTTGTTCAGTTGGATCAGAAGATCAACGTGGTTATCCTCGACTTCGATGACGAGAAGAAGCGTATCGCTCTGGGCTTGAAGCAGCTCACTCCGCACCCATGGGATGCTTTGGATCCTAACTTGAAGATAGGTGACAAGGTTAAGGGTAAAGTTGTCGTTATGGCCGACTACGGTGCATTCATCGAAATCGCTCCGGGTGTAGAAGGTCTGATCCACGTTTCTGAAATGTCTTGGAGCCAGCACTTGCGTTCAGCTCAGGACTTCATGAAGGTAGGTGACGAAGTAGAGGCAGTTATCCTGACTCTGGATCGCGAAGAGCGTAAGATGTCTCTGGGTATCAAGCAGCTGAAGGCTGATCCATGGGAGAACATCGAGGCTAAGTATCCGGTAGGTTCTAAGCACACTGCAAAGGTTCGCAACTTCACTAACTTCGGTGTATTCGTAGAAATCGAAGAAGGTGTTGACGGATTGATCCACATCTCTGACCTGTCTTGGACTAAGAAGATCAAACATCCTTCAGAGTTCACTCAGATCGGTGCTGAGATCGAGGTTCAGGTTCTGGAGATCGACAAGGAGAACCGTCGTCTGAGCTTGGGTCACAAGCAGTTGGAGGAGAATCCATGGGATGTATTCGAAACTGTATTCACTCAGGATTCAGTTCACGAAGGAACTATCGTTGAGTTGCTCGAGAAGGGTGCAGTTATCCAGCTGGAGTACGGTGTAGAAGGTTTCGCAACTCCGAAGCACCTGGTTAAGGAAGATGGTTCACAGGCTCAGTTGAATGAGAAGTTGCCATTCAAGGTAATCGAGTTCAACAAGGAAAGCAAGCGTATCATCCTGTCTCACAGCCGTATCTTCGAAGATGCACAGCGTGCTGAGGCTAAGGAAGCTAAGAAGGCTGCCGCTCCTAAGAAGTCAGCTAAGAAGGAAGATGCTCCAATGATCCAGAATCAGGCTGCATCAACTACTCTGGGTGACATCGATGCACTGGCTGCTTTGAAGGCTCAGATGGAAAAAGGTGAATAATTCTATTTAGAATAAACGAAGAAGAGCGGTGTCCTCAGGTCACCGCTCTTTCTTTTTATAGCAATGTTGCTTTATGGAAAAATTTGAGGTGAATATTCTTGGCTGTGGCTCTGCGCTGCCCACGATGCGTCATTATCCCTCGGCTCAGGTGGTCAATGTGCGCGACAAGCTTTTTATGATCGACTGCGGTGAAGGGGCGCAGTTGCAGTTGCGCCGTTCGCATTTGAAGTTTTCGCGCCTGAACCATATCTTTATTTCTCATTTGCATGGTGATCACTGTTTCGGTCTGATAGGGTTGATTTCTACCTTCGGTCTTTTGGGGCGTACCGAAACGCTGCATATTTATGCCCCTGAACCTTTGGAGTCGCTTTTGCGTCCGCAACTGGATTTTTTCTGTCAGGGAATGCCCTACGAAGTGCTTGTTCATGAGCTCGCCGTCGAGACCTACTCTTTGATTTATGAGGACCGTTCGGTCGAGGTCTATGCCTTTCCCTTGCGTCATCGTGTGCCTTGTATGGGATTCTGTTTCCGTGAAAAACCGGTGTTGCCCCATATTATCCGTGAAAAAATAGATTTTTACAAAGTGCCGGATTATGCGATCCCCCGTATCAAGCAGGGAGCCGATTGGGTTTTGGAAGATGGCACTGTGGTACCTCATACCCATTTTGTGCGTCCTGCCTCTCCACCCAGAAGTTATGCTTACTGTTCCGATACCGCTTATCAGCCTGAGATCGTTCCTTTTCTCAAAGGAGTGAATTTGCTTTATCATGAGGCAACCTTTGCGGAGGCCGACAAGCGTCGTGCTCGGGAAACCAGCCACAGCACCGCACGTCAGGCGGCCGAAATGGCCCGTATGACCGGTGCCCGCCGTTTATGTATCGGACACTTCTCTGCCCGTTATGACGATGAGGAAGAATTGCTCGACGAAGCCCGTTCTATATTTCCCGAAACTTTGCTGGCTCGTGAAAATCTTGTTTTACAGCTTTGATTTTTTTCCGATTTTTTGTTCTTTCGGAGAAAATACTTTATATTTGTGACATTGAGAAAGGAAATTAGCATTTATGAAGAAAAAATACGTTACACTTCTATTTTTACTCGCTTTGTTTTTGCCGGCTGTAATGCCTGTTTACGCATCTTCTGATGTTCCTGTTTGGAGTCAGATTGATGAGTTGGCACCATCCATAACAGTGCGTGGCAATCAGATTACGGTGCAGTATGCCGAGGGACAGGTGCTGGAGATTTATAATCTGGCCGGTCTGAAAGTGGGTTCATATAAGGTGGAGAGTTCTGAGCAGAGTATCAGTACTTCTTTGCCTAAGGGATGTTATATTCTGAAATTAGGGAAACTGGTGCGTAAAATCTCTATCGGATAGTCTTATGTGATGAAATCTGGAATATGCCGTTCGCTATTTCTTATTGTGTGTTCTACCTTTATATTTTCCTGTGGTCGGGAAGAAGTAAGGGTATTCCAGTCTGTGTCTGTAGACGACTTGCAGCAATGGAACACCGATTCCTGCTCTTTGTATAGCGGAAAGATCCGGACGGCCATTGAAGAACAAATCCATAATACTCCGGCTGCATTGTATGCCGATTCCTTTCTCAACCGTTATTATCTGGAAAAAGGTCCTTTTCTTTGGATTTCCCGGAATGGGGTAGATGCCCGTGCAGACAGTCTTTTGGCTTTGTGTGCTGATGCCAAAAGATGGGGGATGCCTGCCGCATTGTTTTTAACAAATGATATCCGTAAGGATTTGAAACGGGTGCGTGCGCTTGATTTTTCTTCTTCCCGCGATATCAGTGCGACATACGGGCGTCTGGAATATCGTCTTACACGGCTTTATCTTCGTTTGCTTTGCGGTTTGCGCTTTGGCTTGTTGGAACCTTCCCGGGTTTTCAACCGTTTGGATGTTGCCGACACGGTACCGCAGGTGAAGTATATCCGTCTGTATGATATACCGACCGAACGTGCGGATCAGGCCTATATTCACCATGCGTTGAACAATCTGAAGCATATTTCTTTTATCGATACGATCCGGGCCAGTGAGCCGGATCATCTGGATTATGTCCGTTTGCTTGCCCTTTATCTTTCATCTGAGTCCGCCTCTTATGATTCCTACAAGATACTGGCTAATTTGGAGCGGTTGCGTTGGCGCCGCAAGCAGCCCGCCAAACGTTATGTATGGGTCAATATGGCTTCGCAGGAACTGATTGCCTGTGACGAGGAGTCCGGCAGGAGCCTGGAAATGAAAATCTGTGGCGGTTCCCTGAAACATAAAACTCCTTTATTGCATAGTAGGATTGATTACATGCAAATAGACCCCTATTGGGTGATTCCCTTCAGCATTATCAAAAACGAGATCGCTACCCGGCATGTGGGCGATCTGGATTATTTTGAGCGTAACCGGATCAAGATAATAGAAAAGAAAAGTGGTGAGGAACTGGATCCGGCCGGCGTGAGTGCGGCGATGCTGCTTTCCGGCAATTATATGCTCCGTCAGGAAAAAGGTGAAGGCAATTCGTTGGGACGTATGATTTTCCGTTTTACCAATAATTTTTCGGTATTCCTTCATGATACCAATAGCCGATCCGCTTTTGCGCGTAGTAACCGTGCCGTGAGCCATGGATGTATCCGTTTGGAGAAACCTTTGGAACTGGCTTCATTTCTGATTGATGACGATCAGACGATGGATAAGGTACGTTTGTCCCTGGATCTGCCACCGGTTACCGAGAAAGGGAAGCGTTGGCAGCAGTCCGAGAGCTTTAAACCGATGAACTATTACCGTTTTTCCACTCCATATCCATTGTTCATCACATACCAGACTCTGTATTTTGACGCGACGGGCAAGTTGCGTTCCTGTGGTGATCCTTATGGTTATGACCGCGTTATTATTGAGAAACTTAAAAACATATAAAAAGAAAAGCATACACTGTACCTAGGCAATGAATATGACAATCAACGAGGAAGAACTGGTTAGGCAGTTGCAGGACAAGTCCGTGCAGCGGGCCGCTTTTGCCCGTATGGTGTCGGTATACAGCGAACCTATCTATTGGCAGATTCGTCGGATTGTACTGTCGCACGATGATGCGAATGATCTTTTACAGAATACGTTTATCAAGGCGTGGACCAATTTGGAGTCGTTTCGCGGTGATTCCAAAATTTCTACCTGGCTTTACCGTATCGCCATCAATGAGGCTTTGAATTTTGTGCAGAAGCAGAAAAATCATTTTAGTCTGGATGAAGATTCCAGTGTGGTCGATTTTCTGATGAGTGATGATTTTTTTGATGGCGACGAGTTGCAGGCCCAATTACAGGAAGTCATTGCCCGCTTGCCGGAGAAGCAGCGGCTGGTGTTTCAGATGAAATATTTTCAGGACATGAAGTACGAAGAGATCAGTGAGATCCTGGGTACGACGGTCGGAGCCTTGAAAGCCACATATCATCACGCTGTCAAAAAGATAGCTGATTTTTTTCAGGAGGAAGATTAAACCTTTCCCTCTTTATATTGTCATATAGGTGTACAAAGTAGGAGTCATTATGAGAGAAGAAGATATTATTCGCAGAAAGTTTGGCAAGAAAGAACCATTCACTGTGCCGGAGAACTATTTCGCAGATTTTGCGGAACGGCTGATGAATGAATTGCCGGAAAAGAATGCTCCGGTAGTGCATACGCCTGCGGCCAAGGTGCGTCATTTACGTTATTGGCTGGCTACAGCGGCGGTGGTTTGTTCTGTGGCCATGACGGGTGCCTGGATTTATCTGAAACAGGCTTCCGCTTCCAAAAATCCGGTGGCTTCGGTTTCTGTAGATCATGAGATCCATGTTTCTTCAGAAACGGAATCGCTTTATATGGAGGATATGTTGGAGTATGCTTTGGTCGATAATAGTGAGATTGCCATGTATCTCACAGGTTCAAATTAATTTATGAGTTTTATGGTTATGAAAAAACAAGTGTTACTGATTGTTCTGCTGGCTTTTGGATGGCTGACCGAACTTTCGGCTCAGCAGAAAGGGCCGCACAATTTTTCTCCGCAAAAATTCCGTGAGGAAATGGAGGAGTATATTATTCTCAGTACAGGAATGACTGCGCTCGACGCCAAGAATTTCTTTCCGTTATATCATGAACTGCACGATAAGCAACGGAAGATCAATAAGGAAATCATGAAACTCAAACGCATACACAAGAAAGAGAATCCTACGGAAAAGGAATGCAAGGAATGTGTAGAGCGGATTACGGAGTTGAAAGTGGAATCGGCCGAACTGGAACAGGCATACTTTAAGAAAATGTGCAAGGTGGTTTCACCTAAGAAAGTTCATGCGGTGATGATTGCCGAAGACAAGTTCCATCGCAGAATGTTGCAGAACATTCCCAATAACAAAAGAATGGTAAAACTGATACCTTCGCAATGTCCGGCAAGATAATGAAAAAGGGGCGCTTCTCAGCGTCCCTTTATTTCGTTTTTAGGTATTAGTTTCGTTTTAAGGTAAAAAGATTGTTTTCAGGATAACGATGCAAAGGTAATTGTATTTTTCTAACATAACAAATAAAATTTTATGTTATAAAACATGTTTGTGTTTTATTCTGTAAAAACACCTGAAATGCCTTTAACATTCTACTCTCCGATATGGTATTTCAATAATCCGTCCATCGGATCCTGAATCACTGTTTCCATCTGAAAACCTTTCTGTCGAAGACATTCTTTCAGCTCTTCCTGAAAGTAGAAGGCGATGCTTCCGATAAAGGATACCCGTGTGCTTTGCGGCCGGTATGCTTCCAGATTATAGAATATGAAATCGTCAAAGGCCGTGCAGAGCAGTGCATGTATCTCCTTTTCGTTCTTGTACCGGTGGAGGAAAGGAGTGAGCGAGGCCAGAAAACGGTTGGCCATCGGAGCACGATAGGTCCGTTCGATGACCGTAGCCATATCCAGTCCGTATTCTTTTTCGAAAGCATTCCGAATATATTCCGGCAATTTACCCTTGAATAAGGCCCGTAGCAGCATTTTTCCCAGATAAGCCCCGCTGCCTTCATCTCCTAATATATAGCCCAGTGCCGGAGTCTGTGCGGCAATCTTTTCCCCGTCAAACAGACAGGAGTTGGCTCCGGTTCCCAAAATACAGGCTATTCCGGTGTTCCGTTGAAACAGGCTGCGAGCAGCTCCCAGCATATCACTGTTCACTTCTATGATTTCTGTACCGAAACATGTTTTCAGTATTTCAGTCATGAAGCTTTTTCGGGCTTCGGTACAGCCGGCTCCATAAAAGAAAATCTTTTCCGGCTGGAGATTTGAAAGTTTTTTTTCCGGCTTTTCCAATGCCGGAAACAGTTCCTGATGAATAATGTTCAGAATGATTTCGCGATCCTGTGTCGAAGGATTGATTCCTGTTGTGGTGATGCGTATCAGGTTGTTGTTGCCCGATGCAAAGCACCAGGTACATTTGCTGGAACCGCTGTCTGTAATCAGTATCATAATCTTTTTGTTTTTGCTTTTGGTGCAAAAATAGCAAAAAGCCTTTTTCCCGATAGCATTTTCGGATATATTCTTGGGTTGCTCTACTGTACGGTTGAATCTGTTTTGAAGCAAGAAATACGGTCTTCCGCAGATTTATCCCGCCATATTCTGTGGTAGTTTACCTGATTTTGTGTAAATTTGCAACAAAATATGAATAGATAAACAACAAATTTATATGGAATTAGCAAGTAAGTACAATCCTGCAGATGTAGAGGAAAAATGGTATCAGTATTGGCTTGACAACAAGTTGTTCAGCTCTAAGCCCGACGGCCGTGAGCCATATACCGTGGTAATCCCGCCACCAAACGTAACCGGTGTGTTGCACATGGGACACGTTTTGAACAATACCATTCAAGATATTCTGGTGCGCCGCGCCCGTATGGAAGGCAAGAATGCCTGCTGGGTGCCGGGTACCGACCACGCTTCTATTGCCACAGAGGCCAAGGTGGTGAACCGTCTGGCCGCACAGGGCATCAAGAAGACTGACCTGACCCGTGAGGAATTCCTGAAGCATGCCTGGGCATGGACCGAGGAGCACGGAGGTATCATTCTGAAGCAGTTGCGCAAGTTGGGTGCCAGCTGTGACTGGGACCGCACCGGCTTTACGATGGACGAGATCCGCAGCAAGAGCGTCATCAAAGTGTTCTGCGACCTGTATAACAAGGGACTCATCTATCGCGGTGTGCGCATGGTGAACTGGGACCCGAAGGCACTGACTGCCCTTTCTGACGAGGAAGTTATCTATAAGGAAGAGAACAGCAAGCTGTATTATCTGAAATATATGGTAGCCGACGAGAACGGTCAGCCGGACGGAAGCGGACGTTATGCTGTGGTTGCTACCACACGTCCTGAAACCATCATGGGTGATACTGCTATGTGTATCAATCCGGAAGATCCGAAAAACACCTGGTTGAAGGGCAAGCGTGTGATTGTTCCTCTGGTGGGCCGTTGCATTCCGGTCATCGAGGATACTTATGTGGATATCGAGTTCGGTACCGGATGTCTGAAGGTAACTCCGGCACACGACATCAACGACCACATGCTCGGTGAGAAATACAATTTGGAAACTATTGATATCTTCAACGACAACGGTACCATCAGCGAGGCTGCCGGTATGTACGTGGGCATGGACCGTTTCGATGTGCGCAAGCAGATTGCCATCGATTTGGAGAAGGCCGGTCTGTTGGAGAAGATCGAGGACTATAATAATAAGGTAGGTTTCTCAGAGCGTACCAACGTACCTATCGAGCCGAAGCTGTCTATGCAGTGGTTCCTCAAGATGGAGCATCTGGCCAAGATCGCTTTGGGACCGGTGATGAATGATGAGATCAAGTTCTATCCAGCCAAATACAAGAACACTTACAAGCACTGGATGGAGAACATCAAGGACTGGTGTATCAGCCGTCAGCTGTGGTGGGGACACCGCATTCCGGCTTACTTCCTGCCGCAGGGCGGTTTCGTAGTAGCCGAAACTCCGGAGCAGGCTTTGGAACTGGCTAAGGAGAAGACCGGTAACGCCGATCTGACTCTGGCCGATCTGCGTCAGGATGAGGATGCACTCGACACCTGGTTCTCTTCCTGGTTGTGGCCTATTTCTCTGTTCGACGGTATCAACAACCCGGGCAACGAGGAAATCAACTACTATTATCCTACTGCCGACCTCGTAACCGGTCCGGATATCATCTTCTTCTGGGTAGCCCGAATGATTATGGCGGGTTATGAGTATGAAGGAAAGATGCCGTTCAAGAACGTTTACTTCACCGGTATCGTGCGCGATAAGTTGGGACGTAAGATGAGCAAGTCACTGGGTAACAGCCCTGATCCGCTGGATCTGATCGAGCGCTTCGGTGCCGACGGTGTGCGTATGGGTATGATGCTTTCTGCTCCGGCCGGTAACGATATCCTCTTCGATGAGGCTCTGTGCGAGCAGGGACGTAACTTCAACAACAAGATCTGGAATGCCTTCCGTTTGGTACAGGGTTGGAACACCGCTGCTGCCCCGCAGCCGGAGAGCGCTAAGATTGCCGTTGAGTGGTTCGACGCCATGTTGAAGAAGACCGCTGCCGAGGTGGCCGACCTGTTCAAGAAATATCGTCTGAGCGAGGCCCTGATGGTGGTTTACAAACTCTTCTGGGACGAGTTCTCAAGCTGGTATCTGGAGATGATCAAGCCGGCATACGGCGAGCCAATCGATGAGCAGACTTATGCCAAGACCCTGTCATTCTTCAATTCACTGCTCAAGTTGCTGCATCCGTTCATGCCATTCATCACTGAGGAGTTGTGGCAACATCTGTACGACCGCAAGGCCGGCGAGAGCATCATGGTTGATGTTCTTGACTTTGCCGCACCGACAGAGCAGGATGAGGCTCTGGTAGCCGCAATCGAGCAGGCTAAGGAAATCGTAGCTGGTGTGCGTACTGTGCGCAACCAGAAGAACATCTCTCCGAAGGAACTGCTCGCCCTTGAGGTGGTAGGCAGCAATCCGGTTGCCGCTCTGAACAGTGTCATCATGAAGATGGCCAACCTGAAGAGTATCGACACTGTAGAGCAGAAGGGTAGCGGAGCCGCTTCATTCATGGTAGGTACTACCGAGTATGCCGTAATCTTGGGCGACCTGATCGATGTGGAGGCCGAGAAGGCAAAACTCGAAGCCGAACTGAAGTATCTGCAGGGCTTCCTGGCAGGAGTACAGAAGAAGCTGTCGAACGAGAAGTTCGTGGCCAATGCTCCTCAGGCTGTTGTGGAGATGGAGCGCAAGAAACAGGCCGATGCCGAGAGCAAGATTGCTTCTATCAAGGAGAGTCTGGCTCAGCTGGGATAATGACTTTATAGCAAGAAAATACGGACAATCACGGCAGGGGCCTCTTACCCTGTCGTGATTTTTTAATAAACGGTAAAACAGATAATCATGCATACAAGAGAAGAACAAATGGCGGCATTCGGGCGCTTTCTGGATGTGCTCGACACGCTGCGCGAACAGTGCCCGTGGGACAAGAAGCAGACCAACGAAAGCTTGCGCCCCAACACGATAGAAGAAACCTTTGAACTGTGCGATGCCCTGATGAAGGACGACACGAAGGACATCTGCAAGGAGTTGGGCGATGTGCTCCTCCATGTGGCCTTCTATGCCCGCATAGCCAGTGAGAAGGAACAGTTTGACATAGCCGATGTGTGCGACCGTCTGGTAGAGAAACTAAAATTCCGCCATCCGCATATTTACGGCGATGTGCAGGCACAGACGGCCGATGAGGTGAGCCGCAACTGGGAACAGATCAAGCAGAAGGAGAAGGACGGAAACAAGACCGTGCTTTCCGGAGTGCCTAATGCTCTGCCTTCGCTCATCAAGGCTTATCGCATTCAGGACAAGGCGCGCAATGTAGGCTTCGACTGGCAGGAGCGTGCTGATGTTTGGGACAAGGTTCGTGAAGAACTGGGAGAGCTTCAGGTAGAGCTGGAGAAGGAAGACAAGGAAAAGTCAACCGAGGAGTTCGGTGATTTCCTATTCAGTCTGATCAATGCGGCCCGCCTGTATCACATAAATCCCGACAATGCGCTGGAACATACCAACCAGAAGTTTATCCGTCGCTTCAATTATCTGGAGCAGAAAGTCAAGGAGAGCGGTAAGGATTTCAAGGACCTTACTCTGGAGCAGATGGATGTTTATTGGAATGAAGCCAAGGCTTTGGAACGCAGGGGATGATTTGTAATCCTTTTTCAAAGAAAAAGGCATGCCTTTTTATCTTTCAGATAATGTTCTGTTGCATAAAAACTGCATAAATATTTGTATAAAGGCTCAGTATATGCGGTTTTTATTTGATTTTTATGCAGAAAACAGATGGAAAAAATGATTTTCCGGTCTGCTTTATCTTTTGTGTTAGCGTGTTCAACATAAAAAAACGAGGGTGTGTCAAAACACCCTCTTTATAACAGAAGATCGCTATATAGCCGAACTTTCTTATAAAGTGGCCATATAGC
>CALUKY010000008.1 GCA_944321345.1 uncultured Paraprevotella sp. | reverse complement strand
TGGCATCTGCCTTAGTGGCCGGTGCGCTCAGTTGTGCTGCACAGCTCAACGTCCAGTTACATTACGACCTGGGTCATGCGATGTATGGCGGAGATTTGGATAACCGCCAGCACCTGACGGCAACCGTTGAGAACTTTACAGCCGACAAGTGGGGTAGTACCTACTTCTTTATTGATGCCGATTTCGGCGATCAGACCATGCGGGGGGCATACGGAGAAATTTCCCGCGAGTTACAATTCTGGAAAGCACCTGTTGCCGCTCATGTGGAGTACAATGGCGGTCTGACCGGTTTCGGTGCGTTTAATGACGCCTATCTGGTCGGTCCGGCCTATAACTGGAACAGCAAGGACTTTACGAAAGGCTTTTCTGTGCAGGTGATGTACAAGTATCTGGCCAAGCATGTGCAGAACAAACATTCCTGGCAGGTGACCGGTGTGTGGCGCAATACCTTTGCAAAGGGACTTTGTACTTTCAGCGGTTTCCTGGATGTGTGGCACGACAATCTGGTGGACGGTAATCTGATTGTGTTGAGTGAGCCGCAGTTCTGGTTTAATCTGGCTCCATTGAAGCGGGTGAGTGATGACTTTAAGTTGAGTGTCGGCGCCGAGGTGGAAATCAGCAATAACTTTGTGTATCCGGTGAAGGGGGCAAACAACCGTTTCTATGCCATTCCGACTTTGGCCTGCAAGTGGACCTTTTAAGAATTTGAATAGAATGATAAAAAAACAGATGGTTTTTGGAACTTTCCAAAAACCATCTGTTTTTTTAGGGCTGTTTTTCTTTCAGCAGCTCTTCCATGCGCAGCATTTCGTCACGAAAATGCGCGGCAGCCACAAAATCAAGGTTCTTGGCCGCCTCCTGCATCTGTTTCCGTGTTTTGGAGATGCTTTTTTCGAGCTGTTCCCGGTTCATGTATTCGAGAATCGGATCGGCTACCTTCAACTGTTTTTCCTCGACAATATAGGCCCGGCTTTCGGCTTGTGCTTCGGCGTTGGCCTGGATCAGGTCGGTCATCTTTCTGGCTTTCCGGATCTGCTGAGGGGTAATGTGATGCTCTTCGTTGTAGCGAAGCTGTTTTTCCCGGCGGCGGTTGGTTTCGTCAATGGTTTTTTGCATGCTTTCCGTGATGCGGTCGGCATACATGATTGCTTTTCCATTTACGTTTCGGGCGGCACGTCCGACCGTCTGTGTGAGCGAACGGTGCGAGCGCAAAAAGCCTTCTTTGTCCGCATCGAGAATCGCAACCAGGGAAACTTCCGGAAGGTCGAGTCCTTCGCGCAAGAGATTGACACCGACCAGCACGTCGAACATTCCGGCACGCAGGTCGTCCATGATCTGTACGCGTTCCAGAGTGTCTACATCGCTATGGATATAATTGGTACGGATGTCGTGCTTCAGAAAATAGTCCGTCAGCTCCTCGGCCATACGCTTGGTCAAAGTTGTTACCAGAACACGCTCGTCTTTTTCGATACGTTGCTGGATCTCTTCCATAAGATCGTCGACCTGGTTCTGGCTCGGACGGACTTCGATAATGGGGTCGAGCAGACCCGTAGGGCGGATAACCTGCTCGACGACCACGCCTTCGCTCTGTTGCAGCTCATAATCGGCAGGTGTGGCCGAAACATAGATCACCTGTCTGGCCAGTTGCTGGAACTCTTCGAATTTGAGCGGACGGTTGTCCATGGCCGCCGGCAACCGGAATCCGTATTCCACCAGATTCTTTTTCCGGGCATGGTCGCCGCCATACATGGCGTTGATCTGAGGCACTGACACATGACTCTCGTCAATGACAATCAGAAAGTCCTCGGGGAAAAAATCCAGCAGGCAATAGGGGCGAGTGCCCGGTTCGCGTCCGTCAAAATAGCGGGAGTAGTTTTCAATGCCACTGCAATGCCCCAGTTCCCGGATCATTTCCATATCGTAGGTGACCCGTTCATAGATTCTTTTGGCTTCAAAGGGTTTTCCTATTTCCTCAAAATAGCTTACCTGCTTATGAAGGTCATCCTCAATCTGATGTATGGCTGTCTGGACACTCTCTTTCGTGGTCATGAACAGATTGGCCGGATAGATCTTGTATTCGTCGAAACTGCCCAGCCGGAGCAGGCTGACCGGATCTACTTCTTCGATGCTTTCGATCTCATCGTCCCAAAAGGTGAGGCGCAATATGTGATCGGTGTATGCGAGCGCGATGTCTACCGTGTCGCCCTTGACCCGGAAGCATCCCCGGTTCAGTTCGAGGTCATTCCGCTGATAAAGGGAATCGACCAGCCGGCGGAGCAAGACATTGCGGTCCATAATGGCTCCCCGTTTGACATCGATCACATTGTCGTAAAAAGCTGCCGGGTTGCCCATACCGTAAATACAGCTGACCGAAGAAACCACGATGACATCCTTCCGCCCCGAGAGAAGGGCTGAGGTGGCGGCCAGACGAAGTTTGTCGATTTCCTCGTTGATGGCCAGGTCTTTTTCGATATAAGTGTCGGTAGACGGAATGTAGGCTTCCGGCTGGTAATAATCGTAATAAGAAACGTAATATTCGACCGCATTGTTGGGGAAGAAACTCTTGAACTCTCCGTAAAGCTGGGCGGCCAGTGTCTTGTTGTGGCTCAGAATCAGTGTCGGTTTGTTGATGTTCCGGATAACGTTGGCTATGGTGAAGGTCTTTCCGGAACCGGTAACGCCCAACAGGGTCTGGGCCGGCAAGCCCTGTAACACTCCTTCCGTAAGTTGGGCAATGGCTTCGGGCTGATCGCCTGTAGGCCGATAATCGGCAGTCAGATCAAAATTAGGCATATCTGATAAATAATTGTGATTATGATAAACGTTTGCAAAAATAGTGAAAGGTGGGCGCAAAGAGCACCGTCGTCTGATAATTTTGCATAATTTAATTGCATAAGTGGCTGAAATGTGATACTTTTGCAACTCAAATTGTATTATATGAAAAGGATATTCTTAGGACTGCTTTGCGGAAGCCTGTTCCTGGCTTCGTGCAACGAATACAATCAGGTTCTGAAAACCACGAACACCGAATATAAATATGAGGTGGCGAAAGCTCTGTTTGTAGAAGGGCAGTATTCCAAGGCCGCACAGCTGCTCTCGGAACTGATGGCCGTTCTCAAAGGTTCCGTTTATGGAGAAGAATCGCTTTATATGCTGGCGATGTCGGAATATTGTTCGGGAAATGTGGAGTCTGCTGCCGCCTATTTCAAGAAATACTATCAGTCATATCCCAAAGGGCAATTTGTAGAAGAAGCCCGCTATTATTCCGGAAGATCACTGTATGAAGGAGTGCCCGACGCACGCCTGGACCAGATGAATACCCTGGAGGCAATCAAGGAGTTTCAGGACTTTCTGGACCTGTATCCTTATACCCGGTTGAAGCCGCAGACTCAGGACATGCTCCTGAAACTGCAGGACAAGCTGGTGGAGAAGGAGTTCCGGGCCGCCAAACTTTATTATGATCTGGGTACCTATATGGGTAACTGTATGTATGGAGGCAGTAATTATGAAGCTTGTATCGTGACAGCGCAGAATGCACTGGACGAATATCCGTATGCCAGTCCGGAACGCCGGGAGGAACTGAGTATCATGTTGCTAAGAGCCAAATACCATCTGGCCAGACAGAGTGTCCTGGAGAAACAGGAAGAACGCTACCGGGCAACGATTGACGAATATTATACTTTTGAAAACGATTTCCCGGAATCAAAATATCTGGACGAGGCCCGCTCTATGCTGACTTATGCCCGAAAGCAAATCAAAGAATAAACCGCAATTAACAATATTATTATGGATTACAAAAAAACGAATGCACCAACCAACACCGTGACCCGCAACATCATGGATTTGTGTGATGAGACCGGAAACATTTATGAAAGTGTTGCCATCATCGGCAAACGTGCCAATCAGATTTCTATAGACATCAAAAACGAGTTGTCTAAGAAATTACAGGAGTTCGCCTCGGTAAGCGACAGCTTGGATGAGGTGTTCGAGAACCGTGAGCAGATCGAAATCTCACGTTATTATGAGAAATTGCCGAAACCGTCGCTGATCGCTACTCAGGAGTTCATTGAAGGTAAGGTATATTTCCGGAATCCGGCAAAAGAAACCATTGAATAAACGGATCTATGATTCAAAGAATACAGTCGGTTTACCTGCTCCTGATCACGGTTCTTGCCGTAGTTGCGCTTTGTATGCCTATGGGACGATTTCTGCAGGACGGAGTGTTGACAGCCGAACTTTATAACTTGTATCTGATGCCTGCAAACGGAGAGGCTGTTTACGTGCCATGGGCATTGTTTGCTTTGCTTCTGCTGGTGGCCATATCCTCTTTCGGATGTATTTTCCTGTTCAAGAAAAGAATGTTACAGGTACGGATCATCATCTTCAATGCCTTGCTGCTGGTGGGTTATTACATCGCCTATGGCGTATTTGTCTATATTCTGGGCAAGGCATGGGGAGGTTTTGCATTGGAATGGACTGCCGGACTGCCGGCTATTGCCTTGATTCTGGATTATCTGGCTTTCCGGGCTGTGATGAAGGATGAGATGATTGTCCGTTCACTGGATCGCCTGAGATAAAAGAAGATATGCTGATAAAATAAAAAATAGGATGCACCCGGAGGTGTATCCTATTTTTTTGTCTTCATGACATCGAACAGATAGGTGATTTTTGCCGAAATGGCTCCGTTGGCCGAACGGGAGAAGGGATCACGCTTACCGTTGTTGTAGATGTCGCTTAGTGCAAAATAATATCGTCCTTCAATCATAAAATGACCGGCTTTCCGGGTGTTGATTTCCATACCGACTCCGCCCGTAATACCATAATCGAAGGGGCGCTCAATGGCTTTGCCGTATTGCTGGGTCACCTTGTTGGGACGCTTGTTCAGGGTCTCCTCGCTGAAAGCTCCGCCTTTGTGCTCCTGATCGCCGATACAGAACCCTATTTGTGGACCGGCCACAACATAGAACAAGGCTCCTTTTTCTTCGTATCCCCAACCCATGCGTGCCAATACCGGAACCTGTATGTAGTGCATGTCGCGGCTGTAGGTATCGCTGCTGGTTTCGATCAGCTCCTCCCAACCCAGATTGGCATAGTTTACTTCCATCTGGATGGCGCACAGACTCTTGAAATATTTTTCGCAGGTGTAGCGCAAGGTAATACCGCCTGTGAATTCGGTTTTCCAGCTCTGTTTGATGGCCGGAGAGAACGTAACCTGATTCAGTGTGGCTCCGGCATTGAATCCTATGGCCAGGTCATTGCGGGAATCTCCTACCTGAGCCCGGAGCAGAGCCGGGCTTCCGAGCAGGCAAGTCAATAAAAATGCGGCGCGTCTTTTCATTTATTTCTTGGTAAATTCAATAACGTCAATGGTTTTTTGTGGCGTGTAATGGATCAGCTCTACCTTGTTGTTGATAAATCCGCTCCAATTGCTGGCACGTTTAAAGTAAAAATCGTGTTGCAGCGGTGCTGTCTTTAAAGTGCTTATGCGGTTGTTGAACTGAATGCCGTTGCCCGACAGTCCCAATAGGAAGAAACGTCCCAGATCATAACCCAACATGCCAAAACTTGGGAACGTGTTCTGCAGGGTACTTTTAAATGATTTCTTGAATCGGTTTTCGAACGGACCACATGCGGCCTTATTCATATTCTTATAGAAAGAAGAATAGATATAAGTGTCAAAACGGAAGAAATTATTCAGCTGGCTGGCGGTATAAATCTGCCATTCCGGATGTCCGAGCAAGCTGAATGCCATGTTGGGATAGGCCTGCTTGAATGCAGTCAGTTCTGCGGTAAGGCGGTTCAGGGCTTTCAGACTGGCCGAGTTGGAAACGATGATGTTTTTCCGTGATGAAGACATCTTGCTCTGCAGACCGGATGCGCTGCCACCTGCAGAAATCTCATGGAACGGGATGGAATGGGCCTTGAGGGTCTTTTTCAGGCCGGCAATGAAAGCCTGGTCGTCCTTCTCCTGCTCACCACTGTTCCAAATGATGAAATGGCGGTCGGAGAACTGTGTCTGCAACAACTTGTAGGTTTCTTCAAACAGAATTTCCTTAGGAACGTTTGAGATATACAGATACGGGTTCTTGTAGACCTCGTCACACTGTGAACTGAACGGAACAACCATTTTTATTTTTTTCTGTTTGCAGAAGTTGCTGAGTGTGGGGATCTGTGTTACAGCCAACGGACCGAAAATGAGATCTGATTCGGCAACACCCGGTCTGGTCAGTACGGTGTTCATTTCTCCAACGGTCTTTCCGCAGTCATAGGTGTATACCGTTACCGAGGTGCCCTGGTTTTTCAGATCTTCCACAGCCAGAAGAAGGCCTTGATAGAATTCGATCATTTTTTCACCTTCACTGTTATTCTGAGTGAGAGGAAGCAGAACGGTCATCGTGATCTGCTGCATTTTTTCCGGTCCTGTCTTTTGTGGAATCAGCTCCTGATTGGAAGGAGTCTTGGGTGCTTGCTGCGGATAAGGAATACAAACCATGCTTCCCTTTTTCAATTTGAATTCGGGATTTTTCATTTCCGGATTGGCCTGTATGAGTTCTTCGGTGGAAATTCCGTATTCACGGGCGATGCTGAAAATGGTTTCGCGACGCTTTACGCGATGCATTTCCTTACACTCTGTTGTCAGGACGCTTTGAGCGTTGGGACTGACCTTGCTTTTTGAAGCGGCAGTCTCTTTGGATGGCGGAATGACGATAACCTCGCCGACCTTGAAATTGGAAGCTGTAAGTCCGGGATTGGCCAGACAGATTTCTTCGGCAGAAACCTGATACAGCTGGGTGAGCTGGTACAGGGTCTCCCCTTTGGCGATGGTGTGAAAACGTGAGAATTTCTGATCGCCCTTGTTCTGAGGAATTTTTATGGTGCTTCCGCTGCGAAGTCCGTTTCTGACCTCGGGGTTCAGTCTGTAGATGTCTTCTGTGGTGACCTGATATATTTTGGATATGGAATATACCGTTTCTCCGGCTTCAACCGTGTGGGTGAAGAACGGGGTTTGTGCCCAGGAAGTTGCAGCCAGCATACTCCAGGAGGCAAAGAGTACAAAAAATGATTTGATTAGTTTCATGATAAAACAATTTTATGCGGACAAAAGTACACAAAAAAAGTGGTTAATTCAACGGGATGTGCTATTTTTGCATAAATATAATGACTTATGAATCGATTTTTAAATTGGATTGTTTTCTTCTTACTTCTTTCAGGGGCATTTAGCCTGAAAGCCCAGACCCTTTATCCCAGTGTTACTCCAATGGCACGTTATGTCAATTCCGATGGAGAGGAAATTGAAGACGCGTCTGAAGAACAGTCGGCTCCGATAACGGGGTATTTTTCGGCTGAAGTAACGGATCAGGGAGGGTATTCTGTTCATTATGAGTGGCGTATCTTTAAGGAAGGGCAGGAAAACTCCCCGGTGATAGACCGTTTTGACCCCGAAATAGAGTATACTTTTACGCAAAGCGGTACTTTTTATGTACAGCTTTATGCCACCTTTGTTCAGGGTACGGATACCATACGTTATCCTGATGGAGACGGAGAACCGTTTGTTGTAAATGTCAGCGAGTCGAAACTGGAGTTTCCGAACGCCTTCTCACCCAATGGTGACGGATTCAATGATGTCTATAAGGCCAAGGACGGCTATCGTTCCATCATAAAATTCAAGGCGACAATTTTCAGCCGGTGGGGACAGAAAATTTACACCTGGACCAATCCTGCCGAAGGATGGGACGGAAAGATCAACGGGCGTATGGCGCACGATGGGGTCTATTATGTCGTGGTGCAGGCAGAAGGAGCCGACGGCCGGAAATTCAATATCAGAAAAGATGTCAATGTGCTGACCGGATATTCCGGTGAAGGTACAACAACCGGATCAGAATAGGAAAATGGATATGGAACAGCAGGAACAGGAAAAAATTCAGGTGTTTGGCGCAAGGGTGCACAATCTGAAAAATATTGATGTGGAGATTCCCCGCAACAGTCTGACGGTGATTACCGGTATGAGCGGAAGCGGCAAGTCGTCCCTGGCTTTCGATACTATTTTTGCCGAAGGACAGCGCCGATACATTGAGACATTCTCTGCCTATGCCCGTAACTTTCTGGGTAACATGGAGCGTCCGGATGTGGACAAGATTACCGGTTTGAGTCCGGTCATTTCCATCGAGCAGAAAACCACGAACAAGAATCCCCGTTCTACGGTGGGTACTACTACGGAGATTTACGATTTTCTACGTCTGCTTTATGCCCGGGCGGGGGAGGCCTACTCTTACCTTTCCGGAGAGCGGATGGTAAAATATACCGAAGAACAGATTCAGCAACTGATTCAGGAACAGTATGCCGGAAAGCGGATTTATCTGTTGGCTCCGGTGGTACGCAACCGAAAGGGACATTACAAGGAACTCTTCGAGCAGATCCGGCGCAAGGGATTTCTCTATGCCCGTGTGGACGGAGAAATCCGCGAACTGATCCAGGAACTGAAACTGGACCGTTACAAGAACCACGATATCGAGATCGTTGTGGACAAGTTGCGGGTGGAGCAGACGGACGACAAGCGCTTGCGCGACAGTCTGTCTTCGGCCATGCATCATGGCGACGGTCTGATTATGATTCTGGATGCCGACAGCGGAGAAGTGCGTCACTACAGCAAGCGCCTTATGTGTCCGGTATCGGGTATTGCCTATCGTGACCCGGCACCGCATAACTTCTCGTTCAACTCCCCGCAGGGTGCCTGTCCGCGTTGTAAAGGATTGGGCTATGTGAATCTGATCGACGAGGACAAGATCTGTCCCGACAAATCCCTTTCGGTACACGAAGGGGGAATTCTGCCTTTGGGCAAATACAAGAACACCATGATCTTCTGGCAGATTGAGGCTCTGCTGGAGCGTTATGACGCTACCCTGAAGACTCCTTTGGCAGAACTTCCGGAAGAGGCGATGAACGAACTGCTTTACGGCTCGATGGAGAAACTGAAGATCAAGGCTTCGCTCATCCAGACTTCTTCGGATTACTTTGTGCGTTATGATGGCGTGATCAAATATATGGAAACGCTCTATGAGGCGGATGACTCATCGGCGGCCCAGAATTGGAAGGAGCAGTTCTCCAAGGTGACCTGCTGTCCGGAATGCCACGGCAAGCGGTTGAACCGCGAGGCCCTGCATTTCTTTATCGACGGAAAGAATATCGCCGACCTGTCGGAAATGGACATCTCGGAACTTTATGAATGGATGCAGGGACTGGAAGAACGGCTTACCGACCGTCAGCGGCGCATTGCTCCGGAAATCCTGAAGGAAATCCGCACCCGACTGAAATTCCTGCTTGATGTGGGACTGGACTATCTGGCATTGAACCGTACTTCGGTATCTCTGTCGGGTGGGGAGAGCCAGCGCATCCGTCTGGCTACCCAGATCGGTTCGCAGCTGGTCAATGTGCTTTATATTCTGGACGAACCCAGTATCGGTCTGCATCAGCGGGACAACCGCAAGCTGATCCATTCGCTCAAGGAGCTACGTGACACGGGCAATACCGTGATTGTGGTAGAGCATGATGAGGAGATGATGGAGCAGGCCGACTATATCGTGGATATGGGACCGAAGGCCGGACGCAACGGAGGTAATGTGGTCTTTCAGGGTACGCCCCAGGCCATGCTCCAGACCGACACCATGACGTCGCAATATCTGAACGGCAAGCGGCAGATCGAGATACCGGCCGAGCGCCGCAAGGGAAACGGAAACGTGCTCCGTCTGGAAGGTGCCCGGGGAAACAATCTGAAAAATGTGAATGTGGATTTTCCGTTAGGTACCTTTATCTGTGTGACGGGAGTATCCGGAAGCGGTAAATCCACACTGATCAACGATACGCTGCAACCCATCCTGTCGCATCATTTCTATCGTGCGTTGCGCGAGCCGGAACCTTATGCCGCCATTCACGGCATTGAATATATTGATAAGGTGGTCAATGTAGACCAGTCGCCTCTGGGACGCACCCCGCGTTCCAATCCGGCCACGTATACCGGAGTGTTCAATGACATCCGTGCCCTGTTTGTCAGTCTTCCCGAGGCGAAGATCCGTGGTTACAAGCCCGGACGCTTCTCTTTCAACGTGAAAGGCGGACGCTGCGAGGCCTGTGGCGGTAACGGTTACAAGACCATCGAGATGAATTTCCTGCCCGATGTATATGTGCCTTGCGAGGTTTGTCGCGGAAAACGCTATAACCGTGAAACACTGGAAGTGCGCTTCAAAGGCAAGTCCATTGCCGATGTGCTGGACATGACCATCAATCAGGCCGTGGAGTTTTTTGAGAACCAGCCGGCGATTCTGAACAAGATCAAGGTGTTGCAGGATGTGGGATTGGGCTATATCCGTCTGGGGCAGTCGTCAACCACCTTGTCGGGCGGTGAGAGCCAGCGTGTGAAGCTGGCTACCGAGCTGTCGAAGAAAGATACCGGTAAGACGCTGTACATATTGGACGAGCCGACCACCGGTCTGCATTTTGAAGACATCCGTGTGCTGCTCGGTGTGCTGGACCGTCTGGTGGAAAAAGGTAATACGGTGATAGTCATCGAACACAATCTGGATGTGATCAAGAGTGCCGACTATATTATTGATATGGGGCCCGACGGAGGTCGTGGCGGAGGCGAACTGCTTTCGTGCGGAACGCCTGAGGAAGTGGCCGAACGTACCGTGGGATACACACCGAAATTTTTAAAGGAAGTGCTTTATGGCAAAAGAAAAGATTAACAAGACCAATGTGGCCCGTCTGCTGGACAAGGCCAAAGTGAGTTATGAACTGATTCCTTACGAGGTGGACGAGTCGGACTTGAGTGCCGTGCATGTAGCGGCCAGTCTGGGCGAGAATGTGGAACAGGTGTTCAAGACCATTGTGCTCCACGGAGAGAAAAGCGGCTATTTTGTGTGCGTACTGCCCGGCGATCATGAGATTGACCTGAAGCGTGCCGCCAAGGTGAGCGGAAACAAAAAATGCGAACTGCTCCCGATGAAAGAACTGTTGCCCGTAACGGGATATATCCGTGGCGGCTGTTCGCCCATCGGAATGAAGAAACATTTTCCTACTTACATACATCACACGGCCGAGCAGTATCCTTATATTTACATCAGCGCAGGCCAGCGCGGTTTGCAGATTAAGCTCAATCCGGCCGACCTGCTGCGTGAGGCACGTGCCGAGTATGCGGAACTGACCGATTAAAAGGATAATAATATAGAAACAGAATATGATGACAGAACCGGTTTATGCGGCCTCGGAAAGCCGTTATGAGAGTGGCATGAATTACCGTCGTTGCGGATGGAGCGGAGTGCTGTTGCCCGAAATCTCCTTGGGCCTGTGGCATAATTTCGGCGATGTAGACACGCTGGCCAACAGTCGCCGCAAGTTGCATTTTGCCTTTGATCAGGGAATCACCCATATTGATCTGGCCAATAATTACGGTCCTTCGTTCGGATCGGCTGAAGAGACCTTCGGACTGGTGATGCAAAGCTCCTTGCGTCCTTATCGTGATGAGTTGTTTATCTCCACCAAGGCCGGACACGATATGTGGCCGGGACCTTACGGCACGTGGGGATCGCGCAAACATCTATTTGCCAGTCTGAACCAGAGTCTGAAGAGGATGAAGCTGGACTATGTGGATGTGTTCTATTCCCATCGCTATGACCCGGAAACACCGCTGGAGGAAACCATGCAGGCACTGGCCGATATGGTACATCAGGGCAAAGCGCTGTATGTGGGCATTTCCAAATATCCTCGCGAGAAGGCATTGGAGGCTTACCGCTATCTGAAAGCCGAGAAGGTGCCCTGTTTGCTGTATCAGGGACGTTACAATCTGCTGAACCGTGCTCCCGAAGAGGAATCGATCATTCAGGATGCTGTGGATCATGGGACCGGTTTCATCGCTTTCTCGCCTTTGGCGCAGGGGGTACTGACCGACCGTTATCTGGCGGGTATTCCCAAGGATTCGCGTGTGGCGCGTGGCGGTTTCCTGAAAAAGGAAACGCTTACGGAGGAATTGCTCACCAAAGTGTTGCATCTGAATGATCTGGCGGCCCGTCGCGGACAGACACTGGCTGAGATGGCATTGGCCTGGTTGCTTCGCGACGAAAAAGTCACTTCGGTGATTGTGGGTGCCAGTTCGGTGGAACAGTTGGCCGATAACCTGAAGGCCTTGCAGCAGACCACTTTTGATGAAGAAGAACTGCAAAGCATTGATGCCATCATCCGTGGTAAGTGAACCTTGCGCGGATCATGATTATAGATTTCATATAAAAAGACAATCATAAAAAATCCTTTCGATGAATGGTATTCGTAATATCACTCTTCGAAAGGATTTTTTAATTTTATCGGGATGATTTTTGAAGCCTATTCTACGGCTAATTTCCCGTTCTGATAACTCAATGTGTATTGCTGGTCGCGTTGGGTATCGAAAGTAAGCCGCTGCCCTTTGTAATGCACGGAGCAAGGACCGCCCGAACGGGAATGAATCACGGCACGGGTCAGATTGTTATCCTTCCAATACAGGTCGACCACGAAATTACCGCGGGCACAGACTCCGGTGAGCTTGCCTTCGTGCCACACGTCCGGCAGGGCAGGGAGCAGATGGATAAAGCCCATGTGACTTTGCAGCAGCATTTCCGTAACACCGGCTGTTCCACCAAAGTTGCCGTCAATCTGGAATGGAGGGTGACTGTCCCACAGGTTGGCGTTCGTACCGTTTTTCAGCAGATTGCCATAGAGCTTGTAGGAACGGTTTCCGTCGTGCAGACGGGCCCATTGGTTCAGTTTCCAGCCCATACTCCAGCCGGTAGCACCGTCGCCACGATGTTCCAGTACGACACGTGAAGCACGTGCCAGTTCCGGTGTTGTCACGGGCGAGATGGTATGTCCCGGATGCAATCCGAACAGATGGTTCACGTGGCGGTGCTCGTCGCGCGGGTCGTCAATGTCCTGTGACCATTCCATCAGCTGTCCGTATCTTCCGATCTGGTACGGTTTGAGTTTTTGCAGAACCGTTTCCCATTCCTTCCGTTCCTCTTCATCCGTCTGAAGCACCTTGCTGGCTTCGATAGCATCCGTCAGAATCTCCCGGATAACCGCATGCGAGAAGGTCGCTCCTTCGTCAATCGGTCCGTGTTCCGGCGAGGTGGATGGGGCAGCGGTATAAGTACCGTCCGGTTTTTTCCACAGATAATCCGTGGCAAATTCGGCTCCTCCCTTGATCAGGTCATAACCGATGTTCTTCAGGAAGTCCAGGTCGCGTGTATAGTCGTAGTAATCCCACACATGAGTGGCCAGCCACGGACCGGCTACCGGCGAGAAGTTCCACGACATATCCTTGTCGCGCAACGGGGTGGTGAAACCGAAGATGTTGGATGAGATGGAAGCCGTCCATCCACGGGCTCCGAAATAAGCCTGTGCGGTGTGCTCTCCCGGTTTGACCAAAGTGCGGATAAAGTCAATCAGCGGCCATTCGCATTCAGCCAGATTGGTCGGGCAGGCCGGCCAGTAGTTCATCTGCACATTGATGTTGTTGTGGTAATCCACACGCCATGGGCCGTCGATATTGTTGTGCCAGATGCCTTGCAGATTGGCCGGCAGGTCGCCCGGACGGGAGCTGGAGATGAGCAGATATCTGCCGAACTGGTAGTACAGGCTCTCCAGTTCATAGTCGGGAGCGCCGGTACGGTAGCGGGCAATCCGTTCCGGTGTGGACAGTTTGCGTACTTCGGTGTTGAAGGAAGGATTAACTTCGAACACCGTGCGCTGGAACAGTCCGGCATAGTCCTGATAGTGGCGTTGCAGCAAATCATCGAAACTCTTTTCCGATGCCTTGTCCATCCAGTTACGGGTGGTTTCCAGCGGTTTTATGCCCACGTATGTTTTCGGATTCTTGAAATCCGGATTGAAATTCATCTTGTAGTCCGTATCGGCCGAGATCAGGAAGATGACTTCATCCGCCTGTTCCACATGAATGCGTCCTTCCTGGTCCGTCCAGCTCTTTCCGCCTTGGGCAATGGCCTGTGCACGGACCACATAATGCATGTCGTTATTGTTCAGATGGGCCGAGTAGCAGAAACTGCCGGACTTGCTTCTCTTGTATTCCCCTTTGGAAAGCGGGTTCGGAGTGTATTTGAACACCAGATTCTGTTTCCCTTTTTCGGAGGCGGAATAACGGATGACCATCACCTGATCGGGGAAAGAGGTGAAATACTGCCGTTTGTACTGCACGCCGTTTTGGGCGAAGCATACATTGACAAGGGCCGAATCCAAAGAAAGCGAACGGGAATATCCTTCGATATTTTGTTCCTCGATGCCGGTTTCGATGTCGAAGGTTCCTGCCGATGTGAAACTGCCGAAACGGAAAGGATCCTCGGCATCCGCCTCATAAGGAACTTCGCTGTTGAAGTTGTCCTGAGTGAGCCGGGTTACCTTGTCCTGGTCCTTATCCAGAAAAGCCTGACGGATCTCCTTCAGCACGTGCGCCGATTTCTTGTTTACGTTCCAGTAATAATCAGCGCCCTTGGCGGTGTTCGGACCACCGCGCCAGAGGCTCTTTTCGTTAAAAGTGATGAGCTCGGTAGCTACGGAACCGAAGATATTGGCTCCGATGCTTCCGTTGCCGATGGGCAGCGTCTTCTGTTCCCATTCCGGGTCCAGGTTGCCGTGTCCGCTGCCAGTGGCTGCTCCGGGATTGTCGCCCCAAGCCGGCTGTTTGCCGGAAGCTATGGGAATATCGAAAAAGACGTTCATGGGGGCGTGCTGGGCATATCCTGATGCCTGCATCAGAACAGACAGTGACCAGAGGAAAAATTTCTTATTTCTCATGACGGTTATTTTTTATTCATTTGAAAGGGTTGTATTCTCAGGTGGATCCGCTAATCTTTGATAAGGGTCGGGTAAGTCGAAAACTTCTGCGGCCCGGATAATAAATGGTTTGCCGTTCAGAAGAAATGTACGATTTCCCAATTCAAAGGTCGTGGAGACAAAGGTCGTTTTAGATATTTTCCAGATTCATGTGATGTTCGTTTAAGGGTATATTTGTATTAGATTTGTTACAAACAAATTTAATAGCTTTATCAATGAGCACAAAGGTTTGTTATAGAAAATAAAGAATTTGGGATTTTTATTAGAAAATCTTAAGTTGCAGTGTGCTTATTTACTAAAAATAGTTATCATCCGAAATGCTATGTTCGCGAATTATCGTTTTTTTCTTGAAAAGCTTTCTATATTTGTAGGACAGGTTCTAACTGATGAACTGAAGATGTAACCATAAAAGAAAATACAATGAAAAGATTTTTATTTTGGGTTGTGGCCTGTATCTGTGTTTCTGTTCTTGGGGCACAACCGTTGACATTCAACAGTCAGAGAAACTTTAAAATCGTGCAGTTTACGGATTTGCATTATATCTATCAGGATAAGCGGGCGGCCGTAGCCCTGGACTGCATCGATCAGGTGATGCAGACCGAAAAACCGGATCTGGTGATTCTGACGGGGGATGTCATCTACGGCAAACCGGCCGATAAAAGTTTCCGCACGGTGCTGGACAAGTTGTCTGCCTATAAGACACCTTTTGCCATTACTTTCGGTAATCATGACGATGAGCAGGGGATGTCCCGTCAGGAGCTGCTGGAAATAGCCCGGGGCTATCCGATGAATCTTACGACAACCGAAAAAGGACTTTCCGGAACGAGCAACTATACTCTTCCGGTCTATCGTCAGGACGGCAAGACACCGGCAGCGGTGATTTATTGCATAGACTCTCATTCTTATTCTCAGATAAAGGACATAAAGGGATATGACTATATCAAGCAGGATCAGATTGCCTGGTATGCCCGCATGAGCCGCCAGTATCAGGAACAAAACGGCGGAGCTGCGGTTCCTTCCTATTTCTTTTTCCATATACCGTTGCCGGAATATGCCGTTGCCGCATCTACCGAGTTTGTTCCTTTGGTTGGAAGCCGGACCGAAAAAGTCTGTGCACCCGCTTTGAATTCCGGTTTGTTTGCCATGATGAAAGAACGGGGTGATGCGCGCGGTGTCTTTGTGGGGCACGATCACGACAACGATTATGCCGTTTATTGGAACAAAGTGTTGTTGGCCTACGGGCGTTATTCCGGTGGAAACACCGTGTACAACAATCTGTCTTGTGGAGCAAGAGTCATTGAGTTGTCTGAAAACGATGCCTCATTCAAGACCTGGATCCGTTTGCAAACCGGCGAGAAAATCAATGAACTGACTTGTCCTAATTCATTTTTGAAGAAATAAAGAGAAAAGAATATGAATCAGGAATGTGTTGATTATATCGAATCGGAAATCTTGCCCCGATACACCTCTTTCGACAAGGCACATCAGAACGATCATGTGGAACGGGTGATTCAGGAGAGTCTTCGTCTGGCACAGTATTATGAGGTGAATCCCGACATGGTTTATGTCATTGCCGCCTATCACGATGTGGGACTGGTGGAAGGGCGGGAGCGTCATCATCTGGTTTCGGGCTGTTTGCTGCAGGCCGACCGGAAGCTGCGCTACTGGTTTTCCGAGGAGGAAATCCGACTGATGAAAGAGGCCGTGGAGGATCATCGGGCTTCGAACAGGCACGAGCCACGCAGTATTTACGGCAAGATTGTTTCTGAGGCCGATCGGGTTATCGATGCCGAAACTACTTTCCGGCGTACGGTGCAGTACGGACTTTCGCATTATCCCGAAATGAGTCTGGAAGAGCATTTTCTCCGTTTTCGGGATCATCTGATCACGAAATACGGCGAAGGCGGCTATCTGAAACTTTGGATTCCGCAGTCGGACAATGCGGCGAGATTGCAGGACATCCGTGGGATTCTGAAAGATGAAGAGCGGCTGCATGAGATTTTTGAGAGGATTTTTACGGAGGAAACCGAGTCTGCATGTCCGGCCGGTAACATCTTGTGATTCAAACGAATTATGCGCTGATAAAATCGTTCTGATGTTTTTCAAAAATCATCAGGACGATTTTTTTGTTTTGATGCTGACGATTTTGCGCAGACCTTATCGTAAAAATGAGGCAGGAGGGAAAGATTCTTTTTCCGAGAAATCGTATTTACAGGTGTACCTTTTGCGTTTTTTCTTTGTAATTTTGCATCGTTTTTTAAAAAAGTGTTTTTCAAAAGGTATTGTTTTCAGGTATAGAATTATGAAGAAAAGTCTTATTGCATTGGCATTCGGTACTCTGGCTCTCGGAATGGCTGAGTTTACCATGATGGGTATATTGCCTTATGTAGCTTCCGAATTCGGAATCAGTATCTCAGAGGCCGGCCATCTGATATCGGCCTATGCGCTAGGTGTCTGTTTCGGTGCTCCGGTCCTGATTCTCGCCCGGAAGAAATCGCTGAAGCATTTGCTTATGGCCCTTGTTTCGCTGATTGTTGTGGGAAATCTGTGTACCTCTTTTGCTCCCAATTATTGGGTGATGATGATCGGGCGTTTCGTTTCCGGTCTGCCTCATGGCGCTTATTTCGGAGTGGCTTCCATAGTGGCCTCCAAACTGGCGGACAAAGGTAAGAGTTCGGAAGCCGTTTCCATCATGATTGCGGGAATGACTGTGGCCAACCTGTTTGGTGTTCCTTTGGGCACTTCGTTGAGTCATCTTGTATCCTGGCGCACCACGTTCCTGTTTGTAGGCATTTGGGGAATCATCGTGTTTTATTACATCTGGCGATGGGTTCCGGCGGTTGAAGGCTTGCAGGACAATGGTTTCAAGGGGCAGTTCCGCTTCCTCCGTCGCCCGGCTCCCTGGCTGATTTTGGGGGCTACGGCTTTGGGTAATGGCGGTGTGTTCTGCTGGTACAGTTATATCAGTCCTCTGCTGACTCAGGTTTCTGGTTTTTCGGAAAACAGTATCACCGCACTGATGGTTCTGGCCGGATTTGGTATGGTTGTGGGCAATCTGGTCAGTGGCCGTATGTCCGACCGTTATACGCCCGGTCGCGTTTTAATGGTGTCGCAGGGTGGCATCTGTCTGGTTTTGATCGGTATCTTTTTCCTGTCTCCCAACCCTTGGATTTCGGCGGCGCTGATGTTTCTCTGCACGGCCGGACTTTTTGCTGTGTCCAGTCCGGAGCAGCTGTTGATCATCCGTGTGGCTCCGGGCGGCGAGATGTTGGGAGGAGCCAGCATACAGATGGCGTTCAATCTGGGTAATGCGATAGGGGCATATGCTGGTGGGCTTGCTGTAGCAGGTGGAGTGCAGTATGCGGCATTGATGGGAGTTCCCTTTGCGTTGGTCGGCTTTATTCTGACTGTCATCTTCTATAAATGTTATCAGGGACGGTATGAAGTGAGCTCATAGATATACTTAAGTATACTTTTGCGAAAAAAGTGTGAGAAATTTTCTTTGATAATAAAATAGTTTTTTATTTTTGCAATAGTCCGTTAATAAACTGCCAAACCCAAGTGGTTTCGGCAGTTTATCAAATGAGATCTTTGAATATTTTTCAACTCTGTTTAAAATCTATCAACCATGAAAAAAAAGTTGTTTTCTTTAGTCTGTCTGCTTTGTTTTGTCGGACAAGTCTGTGCGCAGGAAGCATTGTACAACTCCAAAGGTTTGGTCGGTATCTGGAATCAGTTGGTTCCTAAACAAAAAGATTCCACAAAGACGGTTATGGTGCCTTCCAAAACGTTTAAGATTTACAATGTAGACAGAACCTTTCTGTTGATGATCAATCAAGGACAAGGAGTTTGTGGCATTACAGCTTACGGTACCTATGAAGGACGCACACCTGGGGAGATTACTGAGAAACTGGAGTTTCATGCTTTTTCAGAATCAATGAATAGTGGACATTCTACTTCTGAAATCCGATATTCCATTCAAGATGACAATATCATGCGTCTGGAATATTATAATTCTGATATCAAGCAATGGATTCCGGAGATTTGGG
Source organism: uncultured Paraprevotella sp. (assembly GCA_944321345.1). GTDB lineage: Bacteria > Bacteroidota > Bacteroidia > Bacteroidales > Bacteroidaceae > Paraprevotella. The sequence continues at coordinate 74,968 of CALUKY010000008.1, read as the reverse complement.
TACGGGTTACTCCGTTTGCATTGAAAGGTAGAAAACAGTAGAAAAGATCCGATCATGCTTGTTGGAATATTACAATTCCTACAGCGAGAAATGGGGAGGCGAATTGTGGAAGCGGGTAACCCTTCCGCACGTTCGGCATCCGTAAATCCATAGAAGCAACCTTTTAAAACCAACGCTTATGAAACGATTCTTTTTATTTGTCAGTGCTTTTGTGGCACTGTTTTCCGTATTGGAAGCCCAAAACTATGAGCCGGTTAAAGCCCATGAAGCCAATCTTCCTTTTGTGTCCGAACAGGAAATGGTAGACGGATTTCACAAGGTATTCGGTCAGAAACGCACCAAGGCCTGGATTCCGAACGACCGGGTCAGCAAATATTATGCGCTGACCAATGTCCGTGTACTGGAAAATTGTCCGGACAAACAGGTCCAGTCTGCTGATTCTATCCGTGCCAGTGTGATATATGGTTGTGATTCGAAGGACGGTCGCCCGCCATTCCGGATGATGATTTATGAACTCGAATCTCTGAATCAGGATACTGAAAAGGCTCAGAATCTGTTTCGTGCCTTGCAGGAGAAAACCGGTACGCCTGCCGATGCGAAGCAGCCGGGAGTTTTCTGCTTCTGGGTTTCCGGAACCTGCTATACCCTGTATCGTCCCACTCCTTATATGAATCAGATCGTTTCTCCCCGTCTGTACCGGGAAGTCGTCAAGAATGGAATTTCTGAAAAAGACCGGGAAGCTATCTATGCGTGCGGAGCCTACCGCGAGGAGGCAAGCGCATTGCGGGTTGGCGTTGTGGGAAATCCGCATTGGTTGGAGATGGCGGAATACGAATGTGTCTTCTTTACTCACGACGTGAACCGATTGTGGCGCGAACGGAAATCGGGTGAATCTGTGGCTGGAGAAAAAAGATTGGTCGGTTTCTCTTTGTTGTTGCAGATTCAGAAGGACGGTAAGCTCAAGGTGCGCGCCCTGAAGCCTGAAAAACTTTCCGGTCCTCAGCAGAAACTGTTGGGAGTGTTGCAGCAGGTGCTTGATGATATTCCGGCCTGGAGTTTCGATTATCTCTACACTCTGGATGGGAAAATCTTTCCGGGGCGCTATCTGAAAGCTGCATATAATCCTCAAAGCAGCAAATGGATTTTTGTGGACTATATCCGCAGTTCACCGGCAGATACAGATAGTTCACCGCTCAGTCTGTATCAGTATGAACCGATGGGCTGGTAGTCAGATGAAGCATTAGATACAAAATGAAAAAGGTGCAGAAAAGGAGAACTTTCCCTTTCTGCACCTTTTTTCTGTTGGAATGAACGGAGATGCATTATCACAACTTAAGACAAAGCGTGATACGCTCCTTTTAAATGTTATGGTTGCAATCAGTAAATTGGGAATGGTCATTTTGTTTTTGACACATCCCTAAAACAGATTCAGAGGATTATTTTTGAATATTGCTCTTTTCAAGTCCGTAGTTCTTGATGCCGTCTTCTTTCTTCAGCATCAGCGCAATCAGGATGGCGATGAAGCCGAATACGGCAAAGATAACCATCGGCAGGGTGTAGTCATAAGTAACGCCCTCGGCTGTCTGGATGGTGGCATACTTCTCGATAACCCAACCGATCAGTACCGGAACCATGGACAGACCGATGTTCTGAATGTAGAAAATGATGGCATAGGCAGAACCTAACTGTTTCATCGGAATGATCTTCGGAACGGAAGGCCACATGGCCGACGGCACCAATGAGAAGGCAATACCCAGCAGAATCATCACGATGATGGCAAACCACCATACGTTCAGGATCGGCAGGGCGAAAAGTACATGCACAACGGTGAGCATCAGTGAACCGATAATCATCAGTGTGGCGCCCTTACCGATACGGTCGTAGATAGAACCGAACAGCGGGGTAAGCAGGATGGTTCCGAACGGCAACATTGCAGGAATCATACCGGCCAGCTGAGGCTCTACTTGGTATTTGTAGATCATCAGTTTTGTGGCAAACTTCAGGAACGGGAAGACTCCGGCGTAGAACATCAGGCAAAGGATAGTGATGAGCCAGAAACCTTTGTTGGTGAAGATCTGCTTCAGGTCGCTCATCTGGAAGCCTTCTTCTTTTTCCGCGTTTTCGGTTGTCTGTACTGACTGGTCGAGCTTGCGGTCCATCACGCAGTAAACTATATAGGCAATCAGACCGATGCACAGGCAGATGGCACCGAAAAGGATAGGAGCAGAGATGTCGCCCATGGCGTTGGCTATAGGAAGACTGCAGGCCAGAGCCGCAGCGGTTCCGATACGGGCCATGGCAACCTGAAGACCCATGGCCAGCGCCAGTTCATGTCCGGTAAACCATTTTACGATAACCTTGGACACGGTGATACCGGTAATCTCGGCACCCATACCGAATACGGCGAAACCAAAAGCGGCCAGAGCCACCTGAGCCGGAAAACCGAATACTGTTGCGTCTCCAAAGGTATGAGAGATGGCATACCATTTGATGGCGGCACCTACGAACATGAAAATACAACTCATCACACCGGTGAAGCGCACGCCCATCTTATCCAGAATGATACCTCCGAAGAAGAGCATCAGCAGAAATACATTGATATAACCGTAAGCTCCGGAGAAGAAACCGTATTCGGCACTGGTCCAGCTCAGTCCGCCGTCTTCAACGGCTGTAGTAAGCATTGCCTCCAGAGGGGCCATTACGTCGGTGATGAAATAACCGCACATCATGGTGAACGAAACAATCGCCATGGCGGTCCAGCGGGCAGCCTTGCTGTCGCTGAGTTTTTGCTGAATGTTTTGTGTTACTGTTGTCATTTTTATTGATTAAGATAGTGATTGATATTTATTTCTTTAACCAGCGGTCCAGCCAGCGGAAGAAGGTGCGCTGCCACAGGATTCCGTTCTGTGGTTTCAGCACCCAGTGGTTCTCATCCGGGAAAATAAGCAGCTCGGCCGGGATGCCACGCATGCGGGCTGCCTTGAAGGCAGATTCGCCCTGGGAGCTCAGAATGCGGTAGTCCTTCTCACCGTGGATGCACAGAATCGGAGTGTCCCACTTGTCAACATACAGATGCGGACTGGTGGTGTACGGATTCACTTTCTGTCCGTCATTTACAGTCTCCGGAGAGTTGGTCTGATTGGTGATGCCTTTACGCCATGGACCGGCACCCAAGTCCCAGTTCGGGAACCACATCTCTTCGGTTTCGTAATACTGCTGCTGGGTGTTGAAGATTCCGTCGTGTGCGATGAAGCACTTGAAACGCTTGTCGTGGTGTCCGGCCAGATAATATACGCTGTAGCCTCCGAAGCTGGCACCTACGCAACCCAGACGGTCCTTGTCGGCATAAGGTTCTTGGGCGATGTTGTCGATGGCATCTAAATAGTCTTGCATGCACTGGCCGCTGTAGTCACCGCTGATGGCTTCCAGCCATTCCATGCCGAAGCCCGGCAGACCGCGACGGTTAGGAGCCACGATGATATAGTCGTTGGCCGCCATGAGCTGCAAGTTCCAGCGATAGCTCCAGAACTGGCTTACGGGCGACTGTGGACCGCCCTGACAGAAGAGCAGCACCGGGTATTTCTTGCTGGCGTCGAAGTGTGGCGGATAAACCACCCAACAGAGTTCCTGCTTGCCGTCTGAAGTCGGTACCCAGCGTTCTTTTACCTCACCTAAAGTGAGCTGCTTGAGGATATGCTCGTTTTCCTGAGTCAGTTGGGTAATCTTGGCTTTCTTGCCTTTGGAGATGCTGTAAATGTCGTCCGGAGCGCTGAGGCTGTGGCGCATCACCAACAGCTGGTTGCCATTGTCGGCCACACCGCTGTAGTCATAATCTCCTTCGGTCAGCGCGCGTACATTGCCTTTCAAGTCGGTCTGATACACCATGCTGCGGGCGTGCCATACTCCGGTAAAGTAAAGCAGTTTGCCGTCCTTGCTCCAGTTGAATCCGTCAACACCCGACTCGAATGATTCGGTCACATAGGTTTTCTTTCCGGTCTTCAGGTCGAGGACACACAGACGGGTGCGGTCGCTTTCATAACCGTCGCGCTCCATGCTCTGCCAAGCCACTTTCGTACCGTCGGGAGAGTATTGCGGATTGGTGTCATAACCCATGTTGCAGTCCTGGGCATTCTGATTTACGGCCTGGTGCTGCAGCGAACGGCTCGGATCTGTTTTCGGAGCCTGATAACCGGAAGGCTTGCACAGGTTGGTGGTCTTGCCGGTGCTCACTTCATAGGCGAAGATGTCGCTGTCTGTGCTGATGGCATAATCCACCCCTGTTTTCTTGCGGCAGGTATAGACGATTGTTTTGCTGTCGGGACTCCAGTTGAACTGCTCGCTGCCGCCGAACGGAAGCATCGGGCATTCGTAAGGCTCTCCGTTCAGAATGTCAGTAATCTGGTCTGAGATGCGTGTTCCGTCGAAGTTGGCCAGGAAGATATGTGGAATGGTGCGCACATAATGATCCCAGTGCTTATAGTTCAGATCAGTGATGACCATACCGCTGGTCAAAGGCAGATCGTCGTAAGTTTTTTCAATAGAAGCGGTGGTTTCTACTTCCTGAATCAGGATTACCTGTTTGTTGTCGGGAGAGAATTTGAAACCCTGTACGCCCTGTTCGGTGAACGACAGCTGCCTGCGGTCGCTTCCGTCGAGAGCGGCCTGCCATACTTCCGGTTTTCCGCTGGCTGTACTCAGGAAAGCCAAGTGCTTGCCGTCGGCCAGGAATTGCGGTTCCATCTCGCTGGCATTTCCCTGAGTAAAGAGCTGTTTGTCCGATCCGTCGGCATTCATCAGATAGAGCAGAGTGCGGCTCTTGTTCTGTTGCACACTGTAGTAAGTCACGGTGTAGGCAATCTTCTTGCCGTCCGGTGAGGTTGTCATGCCGCCGATGCGTCCCATGGCCCAAAGCGCCTCGGGAGTCATCCGGTCGTTTTTCAGTTGGATTTCATTCTTGCCGATCACCGGAGTTTCGGCAGGGCTTTGCTGCGGCGCGGCGGCCGTCAGTGCCAAAGTGGTGGTCATAATGTGTAGAAAGTTCATAGGATAAGTATAAAAAAGCCGGACGCGAAAAGACACGTCCGGCATAAAATGATAAACTTTTATTTTTGTCCCTGTCTTCTTTTCTGTTCTTCCAGAATAGCCTGTTGCTTTTTCTGCATTTCCTCCAGACGGGCTGCAAAGCCGGAAGTCTTTTTCGGATTCTTCTTGTTGGCTTCATACTTGGCCTCCATCTTCTCGAGCAGTTTCTTCTCGTCGGTAGTCTTCTTGAGATACCACATGATCAGAATACTGGTCAAGCTGGACAGGAAGTAGTAATAGTTCAGTCCTGAAGAGTAATTGTTGAACATGAAGAAGAAGAACACAGGCATGAAATACATCATGTACTGCATCATCTTCATCTGCTGGGCCTGTTCACCGCTCATGGCAGACTGTTGCTGCTTGGTGCTGATCCAGGTGTTGATGATATTGGTGGCACAGAACAGCAGGCAGAATATGCTGATGTGGTCACCGATGAGCCAGATGTGAGTGTCCCAACGGATCAGATCGTCATATGCCGACAGGTCGTTGGCCCACAGGAAGCTCTCGCCGCGCAACTCAATGGCGTTTGGCACAAAGTTGAAGAGCGCAATCCAGAACGGCATCTGGATGAGCATCGGCAGACAGCCGCCCATCGGGTTGGCACCGTATTGACTGTAGAGCTGCATCATCTCCTGCTGTTTCTTCAGTGCGTCGTTCGGGTCCGGATATTTCTGGTTCAGTGCATCGATTTTCGGCTTCAGAACGCGCATCTTTGCCGAAGCGATGTAAGACTTGCGTGTTGTCGGGTAAACCAATACTTTGATGATAATGGTCAGCAACAGCAACACGATACCCATAGACAAGCCCAAACCGTTGAGCCAGTCGAACAGATAGATGATGAAGAAACGGTTGATCCACTTGAAGAGCGGCCATCCCAAGTAAACCAGATCCTGCATCTCCAGATCCTTGTCGCTGAGACTCAGATCGTTGGTGTTGCTCAGAATGTGGTAGTTGTTCGGGCCGAAGTAAAGCTGCAAATCGGTTGTCTTGCTGCCCGACGGATCGAAGAAAGTCTTCATCTCCGCATTGTACTCCTTCAGATAACCGCTGTTCTTAGGCTGCGGTGTGCTGGAGAGAGTAGCGTCGGTAAAGTCCTGATGCGCGATGAATACACAGCTGAAGAACTGGTTCTTGAAGGCAATCCAGTCTAGACGCTCTTTCACATCCTCGGTCTTGTCTTCGCTGGCGTTCAGATAGTCTGTGCCCTCATCCTTGATCTTGTAGGTCAGGGTAGAGTATTGGTTCTCAAAGTCAAAACCCTTTTCCTGCTGCATGGCTTTGTCATACCACGACAGGTTGATGGTTTTCATAGACGGTGAGAAGTATTTGCCCAGACCGGAAGAAGCAATCTTCAGGTCGAGCATATACGAATCGCTATGCAGTTTGTATTCCAGATCCAGCACTCCGCCGTCCTGATTTTCCAGACGCATGGTCACGCTGCTGTCGGTAGCGGCTACCGGAGTGAAGAAGAAATCGCGGGAATTCAGATTCTCGTTCTTTCCTTCGAGAACAAAGTTCATCGAAGCGTCCTTTTCATTCAAAAGACATACCGGACCTCCCTGCTGGTTTTTATAGTCTTTGAGCAAGGCTTCCTTAACCATACCGCCGCGGGTTCCCAAAGTGATCTTTACCAGATTGTTCTGCAATACAATGTTCTGGTCCGTTCCCTGACGGTTCTTGAAGAACAGAGAAGTGGAATCCTGGGCCGCCTCTGCCTTTTGGGCGATGGCTGCCGCTTCCTTGGCTTTCATTTCGGCTTCTGCCTGCTGCTTGGCAACGAGTTCAAGAGAATCCTGTCGCTGCATTTGCTGAATCTCCTCTTGACTGGGACGGCTGTAGTAGCTGAAGCCGATCAGTACGCCTGCAATCAGGATGAAACCGATAATTGTATTTTTATCCATTTTAATTTTTATATCTGCTTATTGGTTATTCTTAAAATCAATAGCTGCCTTAACGAATGACAGGAACAGTGGATGTGGTTTCAACACAGTACTGCTGTATTCCGGATGGAACTGTGTACCGATATACCAGTTCAGGTTCGGGATTTCCACGATTTCCACCAGATTACTGTCCGGATTGGTACCTACGCACTGCATGCCGGCGTTCTCGAACTCAGTGGTAAACTGGTTGTTGAACTCATAACGATGACGGTGACGCTCAGAAATGGTCTTCTGACCGTAAGCCTCCAGAGTACGGCTTCCTTCACGCAACTCGCATTCGTAAGCACCCAGACGCATGGTTCCACCCATCTGTGTGATATTCTTCTGCTCCTCCATTATGTCGATGACATTGTGCAGAGTCTTCTCGTCCATCTCGCGGCTGTTGGCATCGGCATAACCCAATACGTTGCGGGCGAATTCGATCACCATCATCTGCATACCCAGACAGATACCGAAGGTTGGGATATTGTGTGTGCGGGTGTATTCTGCGGCGATGATCTTGCCTTCGATACCTCTCTGACCGAATCCCGGACAGATAACCACACCAGACATACCCTCAAGAGCTTCGGCTACATTCTCCTTAGTCAGCTTCTCACTATTTACATAATGAGTCTTTACCTTATAGTCATTATAAGTTCCGGCATGAGCCAAAGATTCGAGGATACTCTTGTAAGCGTCCTGCAGGTCGTATTTACCTACCAGAGCGATGTTGACAATTTCTGTAGCCTTGTTGCGACGCTCCAGGAAAGAACGCCATGGACCCAATCCCGGAGTTTCTCCGATTGGCATATCCATCTTGCGCAAAATGATCTCGTCCAGTTTCTGAGCCTGCATGCTGAGCGGAACTTCGTAGATAGAAGGCATATCCAAGCTCTGGATTACCGCGTCTTCGTCTACATTACAGAAGTGAGCCACTTTCTTGCGCAAGCCTACGTTCAGATCGTGTTCGGTACGCAATACCAGAATGTCCGGCTGGATACCCAAGCTCTGCAACTGCTTTACAGAAGTCTGGGTCGGTTTGGTCTTCAACTCACCGGCAGCAGTCAGGTAAGGAACATAAGTCAGGTGCAGGTTGATGGCATTCTTGCCCAATTCCCAGCGCAGCTGACGAATAGCCTCCAGGAATGGGAGAGACTCGATATCTCCTACAGTACCTCCGATTTCAGTAATCACGAAGTCGAATTTGTACTTCTGGCCCATCAGCTTGATGTTACGCTTGATTTCGTCTGTGATATGAGGAACCACCTGGATAGTCTTGCCCAAATAATCTCCGCGGCGTTCCTTCTCGATAACACTTTGATAGATACGGCCTGTGGTGATGTTGTTGGCACGAGTAGTCTGGATACCGGTAAAACGCTCGTAATGTCCCAGGTCGAGGTCGGTTTCCTGTCCGTCTACCGTAACATAGCATTCGCCATGCTCGTATGGATTCAGTGTTCCCGGATCGATGTTGATATACGGGTCAAACTTTTGGATGGTAATGTTATACGCTCTAGCTTGTAAAAGTTTACCAATAGATGAAGAAATAATGCCTTTTCCCAAAGAAGAGGCAACTCCGCCAGTTACGAAGATGTACTTAGTTTCTGCCACGATAATATAATTTTAGTTTAGACTTCAATCATAATCTCAAAGTTGCAAAATTATAAAAAAAACTTGAGAATATGGCTTTGTTCGTTCAAAAAACCTATATCTTTGCGTTTGTTAAGTCGTTTTTAATATGAGAATTAAGTTTTATATCGTATTTCTTTCTCTTTTTTGTGTCTGTAAACTCTTGGCTTCGGAGTCGTTGCGGTTGCAGGCGGACACTGTGCGGCAGAATATCATTATGGAGCGTTATTTGCATCAATTGAATACACTCTGTTCAAAATATAGAAACGGTGCTGCAGATACGGGATCTTCCGTGGTTTATTCTCCTTATTATTATAAGGCGGTCTCTCCGGCTTTGCTGTATCGTTCTGCTATTGCCCGTTTTTTTGAGATCCAGTATGTTTTGCCCGATTCCTTGGGCTTTTGTGAGCCGGATACGGCTTCTTTTCAGGAAGATTCTATTTTGGTATTGGATGGAAAAATCAATAATCTGCTTTGCGAAACTTATCTGAATCATCCGTCTTTAATTTCGAATACGGAAGATCAGATTGGGCAGATGGGAACAATTCAGGAAGATGTCGTTGCCCAATTGGATCATGAAGCGTCGCTGATAGATCAGACTAGTTTGCCTGATTTTGTACCTGATATCGGTGACAGTATGGTGGTGATTCCAAAGAAACCGAACTTCTGGAAATATTACAGCAATTCTTCTTTATCATTTTATCAGTACTATAATTCCAAGAACTGGTATAAGGATCGAACGGATAATTTTTATAATATGTTGGCTGTATTGAAGATGGGAGTATCCTATAACAACAAGAGCAAGTTTAATTGGGAAAACAATCTGGAGATGCGTTTGGGATTTCGTCCCTATCCTAAGGATACCGAACATCAGTTCAAAACCTCAGAAGACCTGATCCGTTTGAATTCCAAGGTAGGCTATAAGGCTACCGAGCATTGGAACTATACTTTCTTTGTGGAAGGAACCACGCAGATGTTACGTAGCTACTATGACAACAGTAAGGAGGTACGTTCTGATTTCATGACTCCGTTTTCCAGTGTGATTTCACTCGGTATGGAATACAAATTTAGTTGGAAGAAGCTCTCCGGTTCGGTCAATATGTCTCCTGTCGCCTATAATTTTAAAAGCGTGGCGCGTAAAGAGCTGGCCACACAACATGGTATCAAAGAACATCATTCTACCTATAACAAATTTGGTCCGTTTATCAATGCGAATTATAGCTGGCAGATAATTGACAATATCCATTGGGGAGGACGTATTTATTGGTTCAGCGATCTGACCTTGAATTATATTGAGTGGGAGAATACTTTTACATTTATCGTAAATAAGTATATTAAGGCCACTTTGTTTTTGTATCCGCGTTTTGATGACAGTTCTCCAAATTACAAGAGTCCTAAGAATGACGGCTACTTTATGTTTAAGCAGTATCTGAGTTTGGGAGTGACGTATAATATATAATATATAATTAAGGAAAGAGGTCAATACCGGAGGGTTATACCTCGGTACTGACCTCTTTGTTGATTTGTTCGATGTAATCCAGTAGCTCCTGTCTTCCGGTCTTGTTTTCAGAAGAGGTGATGAAATAAGGTGGAAGCTCTTCCCACTGTTTTTTCAATTCTTTCAAATAACTGCTGATGTTCTGTTTCAGCTTTCCGCTTCCCAGTTTGTCTGCTTTGGTAAAGACAATGCTGAACGGAACACCGTTTTCGCCAAGCCATTCCATAAACTCCAAGTCGATCTTTTGAGGTTCGTGACGGCAGTCAATGAGCAGGAACAGATTGATCATTTGTTCTCTTTTCAGAATATAGCTGGAAATCATGATTTCCAGTTTGTCCTTGTCTTTCTTGCTTCTTTTGGCATAGCCGTATCCCGGAAGATCGACCAGATACCATTCGTTATTGATCAGGAAATGATTGATCAGCATGGTCTTTCCGGGGGTTGCTGACGTCTTGGCCAGCTTGTTGCGTCCGGTAAGCATATTGATCAGGCTGGATTTACCTACATTCGAGCGTCCGATAAAAGCGTATTCCGGTTGCGTCGTGTTCGGGCATTTGCTGACTACGGCGTTGCTGATGATAAACTCTGCACTCTTGATTTCCATAATAAAACTAATTTTTGAAGCAAAGATATAATAATTTGATCAGGTTTTGGTATCTTTGCCCCTAATTATACATTTCTAACGAATAAAAAACATGTCTCAACAATATTCTTCAGTTTTATTGGAGAAAGCTGTTTCGGAATTCTCCAAACTTCCCGGAATAGGTCCGAAAACAGCCATGCGTCTGGTTTTGCATCTTTTGCGTCAGAATGTTTCTTCAGTAGAAAGTTTCGGAAATTCCATCATCAAACTTAAACATGAGATTAAATATTGCAAGATATGCCATAACTTGTCGGATACGGACATCTGTAATATTTGCAGTGAAGCCAATCGAGATCATCAGACAATTTGTGTTGTAGAAAACATACAGGATGTGATGGCCATAGAAAATACCCATCAGTTTCATGGGGTATATCATGTGTTGGGAGGTGTTATTTCTCCGATGGATGGAGTCGGACCTTCTGATTTGCAGATTGCTTCCTTGGTAGACCGTGTGGTACAATCGGAAGTCAAGGAAGTGATTCTGGCATTGAGCCCGACCATGGAAGGAGATACTACCAATTTTTATATCTTCCGTAAACTGGCGGATACCGGAGTGAAACTGAGTATTATTGCGCGCGGAGTGGCGCAAAACGATGAATTACAGTATACCGATGAAATTACTTTAGGGCGTTCTATTCTGAATAGAATCGTTTTTACAGGACAAATCTAGAAAATGATATGAAGATTATTTTTACTTTACGTTTGACTTTCTTTGTGTGGCTGTTTTTGGCTTTAGTCACACTGGCCCTTTTTGAGTTTGAATTATATATGCCTGGTATTTGGGCTGGCATGGAGATGAATGATATTCTCTTTTCTCTTCAAACAGGATCAATATTATTGACTCTTTGTGTCATACCTGTTGCGTTGAAACTGCTCAACTGGCGTTACGTACGCAAACAGATTGTCAGAGGAAAGGATGGAGCCGAAGAGGCTTATTTAAAATGGAGTAGCTTGCGTTGCAGTCTGTTGGGAATTGTTCTGTTTTTCAATTTGTTGCTATATTATTGTACTCTGGAAAAGACTAATGCGCTATGCGTCTTGATATTGCTTTTTGCTTACTGTTTTTGCTGGCCTACACAGACAAAAAAGGATGCGGAAATGGAGCCTGCTGAATAAGAATGTTATAGGAGGATAACAGGAAACTATGAAATTGTCGGTTATTATTGTAAACTATAACGTAAAGTATTATTTAGAGCAGACCATCTTTTCGGTTTATCGTGCTGTTCGGAATCTGGAAGCTGAGGTCTGGGTGGTGGATAATGCCTCAACAGACGGATCGAAAGAGTATATTCTGCAGCGTTTCCCAAAAGTGCATTATCTTTATAATGAAGAGAATGTAGGTTTTTCGCGAGCCAACAATCAGGCTATCCGCTTATCAGAGGGAGAATATGTGCTGTTGCTGAATCCTGATACGATTGTGGGAGAGGATGTGCTTGAAGCCGGTGTGCGTTTTCTGGATGAAAATCCTCAGGCCGGAGCATTGGGAGTGGCTATGCTTAAGGATAATGGCGGTTTTGCCTGGGAATCAAGGCGAGGAGTGCCTACTCCGTTCACTTCCTTTTGCAAGATGAGTGGTCTGGGAAGCCTGTTTCCGAAATCGCGTACCTTTGGTAAATATTATATGCGTTATCTGGACGAGACTCAAGTTAATGAGATTGAAATTATTTCCGGAGCTTTCAATATGATCCGCCGTTCCGCATTGGACCGTGTCGGATTGCTGGATGAAACTTTCTTTATGTATGGTGAGGACATTGACTTGTCGTACCGCATTCTGTTGGGTGGATATAAGAATTATTATTTGCCGGTACGTATCATACATTATAAAGGAGAAAGTACGCAAAAGAGTTCTTATCGCTATGTGCACACTTTTTATAATGCCATGCTGATCTTTTTCAACAAGCATTTCCGTAAGAAACATCTGTTGTTGTCATCATTGATCCATATCGCTGTAGTGCTTCGGGGAGGGATAGATTTGTTGAAAAACAAGGTGCAGCTTCGTTGCGGGAAGAAACGCGAGGAAGATATGCTCGGGAAGAGAATTCTCTGTCTGGGGGCCAAGGAGGCTTTGTGTGAAATGGAACAGATACTTCATGCTAACGGAATGACCGCTGCCTTTGTTGAGGCTGATGAAAAGACAATGCCACAGGGGCACCTTACGGAAGGTCTGTGTTTTACGGATTATGATTGGGTGGTTTATGATGTGGATGCCTATTCCTATCGGCGCATTTTATCCCTTCTGCAGGAAGGATTTGGGCGGAAACCTTTATATTTGGGTACTTATTCCCGTCAGTGGAGGCATCTGGTTACCCATAAGAAAATATGGTATGGAAAAGATTGACGACCAACTGTTTTTTGAAGGTAAGCGAGTGGTACTTCGGGCCATGGAACCCGAAGATCTGGATTTTTTATATCATATAGAGAACGACACCGCTTTATGGGTGCATGGTATTTCCAATGTACCTTATTCGCGCTATGCTCTGCGACGGTTCATCAGCGAGAGCCAGAATGACATTTATGTCGACCGTCAGTTACGTCTGATTGTTGAGTTGAAGGAAACTGGCGAAGCGGTGGGATGTGCCGATCTGTTTGATTACAGCATACGTCATCAGCGTGCCGAGGTCGGACTGGTAATCAGCAAACCTTTCCAGCGGAGCGGACTGGGGCGTGAGGCCTTGTCGCTGCTTTTACGTTATGCCTTTGCCTTTCTCAAACTGCATCAGGTATATGCCTATGTGTCTGCGGCAAATCATGCGGCGGCCGGATTGTTTGAACGGATCGGTTTTGAACGGACGGCCCTTCTGAAGGATTGGATTCAGGAGGCCGGAGAGTATAAGAGTGTGGTTCTTTATACTTTATGTCAGGACTGAACCGGTAGAAAAAACGGCGTTTTGCTTGCTTATGTAAAGAAAAAGTATAACTTCGCACTATAAACCCTCAAAAAAGGTGGCCTATGTTATACTATGCTTTAAACCTTACCTTGCCTCTAGAGGATCCTATTCTGAAGTTCCTCATTATCCTTCTGATTATTTTAGGGGCACCTTTGCTGCTGAACAAACTGAAGATTCCCCATTTGTTGGGCCTGATTATAGCGGGAGCCATTATCGGTCCGCATGGATTCAATCTGGTATTGCGCGACAGCAGCATTATCATGTCCGGAACGGCCGGTCTTCTGTATATCATGTTTCTGGCCGGTATGGAAATTGACATGAACGATTTCAAAAGAAACAGTCTGAAGAGTCTGACTTTTGGAATGTATACTTTCCTGATTCCGATGCTGGTGGGAACGGTTGTCGGCCGGTGGGTGTTGGGATTTTCATGGCTCACTTCCGTGCTGCTGGCCAGTATGTTCGCCTCGCACACGCTGATTGCCTATCCCATAATCAGCAAATACGGAATTGTCAAGAATCCGGCGGTTGGTATAACCGTGGGCGGTACAATGGTGACCGATGTGCTGGCCCTGCTCGTGCTGACCATTGTTGTGGGAATGACCACCGGCGAGGTAAATTCTGCCTTCTGGGTGCGTCTGGGCATTTCTATTGTGCTTTTTACGGCCATTATCCTGTTTCTTTTCCCTTTGCTCACGCGTCATTTCTTCAAGCATGTGAGTGATTCCATTTCGCAATACATCTATGTACTATCGCTGTTGTTCCTCGGGGCCTTTCTGGCTCAGCTGGCAGGAATAGAAGGCATTATCGGAGCCTTCCTGGTGGGGCTATCGCTCAACCGCCTTATTCCGAGGAGTTCTCCGCTCATGAACCGTGTGGAGTTTGTGGGAAACGCTCTCTTTATCCCTTTCTTTCTGCTGAGTGTGGGAATGCTCATCGATTACCGTGCCTTTTTTGAAAGTTGGGACACACTGATGGTGGGTGTTGTCATGATTCTGGTGGCTACGGGTACCAAACTGGCGGCCGCATGGCTCACACAGCGCACATTCCATTTTACAGTTGATCAACGGAGAGTGATTTTCGGCTTGAGCAATGCTCAGGCTGCCGCCACACTGGCGGCGGTGTTGGTGGGATATAATATTATTCTTGGAGAAGATGCTCAGGGAAATCCCATCCGTTTGCTCAACGACAGTGTGCTCAACGGTACCATTCTGATGATTCTCGTTACCTGCATCATCGCTACGGTCATTGCCCAAAAGGGAGCGCGCAATATCGCATTGGAAGAAATGAAACATATCAGTACCAAGGATAAGAAAGACGTTTATCGGGAGCATATCCTGATTCCGGTGAGCAACCGCCATACGGTAGAGGAATTGATCAATCTGAGTCTGGCGGTGAAGCATCCGCAGAACCGCGACGGCATTTATGCCTTGCGTGTAATCAATGCCAACGAGTCCGATGAGCGGGAACTTAAAGCTTCGAAGGCCTTGCTGGATCAGGCGGTGCATACGGCCGCCGCAGCCGATGTGCATGTGCACGATCTGATCCGTTACGATCTGAGTGTTTCCAACGCTATCACCAGTGTGGTGCGTGAGAATGACATCACCGATATTGTGCTCGGGCTTCATCAGAAACATTCCGTACCGGCCGACTTCTTGGGAAAGATCAACGACGGGGTGATCGGACGGAGCGGTGTAAACGCCTTTATCTACAAGGCCATACAGCCGCTGGCTACGGTAAGGCGGAATATTTTCCTGATGCCCACCAATGCAGAGAAAGAAACCGGATTCTCACATGTACTGCAGAAGATAAAGACCATCACAGCCAATACCGGGGCGGCCGTGGTGATTTATGCTGCCGAAGAAACGTTTACCCTGATCCGGAAATTCTTTGGAGAAGATGCTTCCAAGATGGATTTCCGTGATTTTGACGACTGGAATGATTTTCTGATCGCTTTTCGTGAAGTCAAGGCAAACGATTGCCTCTGGATTCTGTTGAGCCGGCGCGACGGATTGTCTTATCATCCTATCATGCCGAAAATTCCGGGTTATCTGAACCGTTATCTGCAAAACAATAATTTCATTCTGATTTATCCGCAGCAAGATGAGGAAACGGAAAAACGTCCTTTCCTTATCTGATATCAGATCTGCTTGCCCACCCACTTGTCTTTTCGGATGTAATGGAAGCAGAACAGGAAGATCACCAGACCGTAAACGTGTTCGGATGTCCAGCAGAAAGCCACATCCATGCGCAGGTGCATGATGATGACATAGATGTAAAGCACATAAATGCACAGAGTGATCAGCTCCAGTATGAAGGCGGTCCGTGTGTTTCCTGTTCCGGAAACAGACTGGAAAAATATGTTGCCCAATGCGGTGATGAAAGGTGTGGTGCAGAATACCCATAAGGATGGGGTCGCCGCCTCAATCAGATCCGGCATATCCGTATAGATGCGCAAAATCAGATGCGGAAAACAAGCGAAGAGGCAGGCCAGTGGCAGAATGATGTAATAGGTCAGGCGTACATGCTGCCAGATTGTGGTGCGTACGAGTGCGGTGTCACCGCGCCCTATCAGATTGCTGACCAGTGAACTGCACGTTGCCGAGAAGGCCGATATGACCAAAAACAGAATACCCGATATGTTACGGATTATGTTGGTGATGGCTAATGACCGTTCTCCTAAATGCTCCACGAAGAGGAAGAACAGAAACCAGGTGGACAGTGAAATGAAATTCTGGATCATGGTCCAGAATGAAATGTTCAGTATCTTGCCCAGACGCCGGCGGTTGAAGCGGCAAATGCGGTTCAGGCCGTATTTCTCCAGATCTATTTTTTTCATCGTGTAGATGATGAAGAATATGGCCGAAATCATCTCGGCCAAGGAAGATCCTAAGGCTGCTCCGGCAATACCCATTTGCGGAAAACCGAATTTTCCGAAGATCAGGATATAGTTGAACACGATATTCGATCCTACCATGACCATGGAGTTCAGGGTGAGCGTCTTGGTCTGTGTCGTGCCGACAAAGAAGGCACGGAACATCATGGCTATGAAAGAAAAGAAAAAGCCGATGACGCGAAAGTGCAGATAGCTCAAGGCTGCCTGGCTGACATGGGGCGACGACACAATGTTTGGAAGAATGTATGGAGCCAGTAATTTGGTGGCTGTGAAGGTAACTGCTGCTAAAAAGATCATAAAATACAGTCCCTGATAGAAAATCTCTCCGATTTCCTGATAATGCTGTTCACCGTTGCGGCGTGCGATCAGGATTTGTGAGCCGATACTGAAGCCGAACCCGATCATGAAGATGGCCAGATAAAAAATGCCACCAATGGCCGATGCTCCGAGTTCCACCTCGCCCACACGTCCCAAAAAGGCGGTGTCGGTCATACTGATCATATGTTCCATGATAAGGCTGATCAGAATGGGGTAGGCCACCTGTAAGATTTCCTTATTGTTAAAGGCTCTTGCCATAAGACTAAGTTTTGGAAATGGTTTGTTGTTTGTAGCGAACAAAAAATCTTGCTACCAAGCATGAAATACTTTAATAGCAAGATCCTTATAAGGGGGGAATCAAGTAAAATCCTTAATTGTTGAAATAATAGATGAAAATGGCAACACCCTCCAGGGCTTTTTTGTTGCTGTCTTTTATTTCAATGGTAAACTTGATTTCTGCTTTTGCGGCTCCACGCAGATTAGCCAGTGACTGCAGCTTGGTTTTCAGACGGATGCTGTCACCGCTCAAAACAGCCTGGCCGAATTTCATCTTGTCAATACCGTAGTTGATCATCATTTTCAGGTTGTTTACTTCGATGATCTCGTTCCACATGTAAGGAAGCAGAGACAAAGTGAGATAACCGTGGGCAATGGTGCTCTTGAAAGGACTTTCTGTCTTGGCACGCTCTGTGTCCACGTGAATCCACTGATGATCCAATGTCGCATCGGCAAATAGGTTAATGCGGTCCTGATCAACTTTCAGATACTCGGAAGTGCCCAACTCCTGACCTACGTATTTTTCAAACTCTTCGTAAGAATTGATAACAAGTTTGTTCATGATTGTTTAGGTTTATTTGAATGATTTGCAAAGATAAGAAATTTGTGCCGAATAAGCTAAAATTTAGCGTCTTTCCTTCTTTAAATTGGGTGATTTAATATTTTTGGTATGCTCTTAAGGGGGCAATCCATGAAAAAATAATATCTTTGTTCTCTAAATCAATTTATTTTTTATGAGATCCATTTTATCAAACAGCCCATATAAGGTTCAGCTCGGGATGATATGGCAGACCATAGCTACGGAAATCCAAGTGCTTTCTGCCTGTGAAACCGATGTTTTAAATCGATCGGGGAGGGATAAGTCGGGCTGTATGAATCATTTTATGCCCGTGTTCTATGAAGAGTAGGTGGATTATCATTTTATGCGTCTGGTTTGTGGGGCTGGTTTCGGCCTTCTCTCAGGAACGTAGTGATTCGCTCACCGTAGAATCTTTGGAAGAGATGGGAGTGGATTTTACGCATGACAACCGTGTGGTTCTGCTTCAAAGCGGAAAGGAAAAGTTCGACGACATGCTTTCCGCCATCAGCCAGGCACGCTATTATGTGCATCTTGAATATTTTAATTTCAGAAACGATTCCATAGGAAATGTACTTTTTACCTTGTTGGCCCAGAAAGCCCGAGAGGGAGTGCAGGTGCGTGCTCTGTTCGACAGTTTTGGAAACAGCAGCAACAGTCGTCCGCTCAAGAAGCATGACTTGAACAAAATCCGTTCGGCCGGTATAGAAATTTATGCTTTTGATCCGATCGTCTTTCCCTGGATCAATCATGCCTTGCATCGTGATCATAGAAAAATTGTGATTATTGATGGAAAGATGGTATATACGGGAGGGATGAATGTGGCTGATTATTATATATACGGTAAACCGGAATTCGGAGAATGGCGTGATATGCATGTACGTATTGAAGGCTCTGCTGTAGAGGATTACGAGGAGATTTTCAGTACCATGTGGCAAAAGACAACCGGAGATCCCGTGCCCGAGGATTCATTGTTTTTGCAGGATATGCAACAGGATACGTTGGGATATTCCGGGCTGAAGCCCGATACTTGTGTCCGGGCCGGTGAAAAGATGGTGGGGGTGGTTGATCGTGTTCCGCGCATTCGTCCTGAAATCATGCGCCGTTCTTATCAATATGCCATAGACAATGCCCGTTATCGGGTGCAGATAGTGAATCCGTATCTCACTTTGGTGCGCAGCGTGCGCAAGGCCCTGTACCGAGCCCTGGAACGTGGGGTGCGTGTAGAGATTATGGTTTCTACCAAATCAGATGTCAGGATTGTGCCCGATGTGGTGGCTTATAATGTACATAAGCTGATGAAACGCGGGGCGGAGATCTATTATTATGAGACCGGATTTCATCACACTAAAGTGATGATGGTGGATGATTCTTTCTGTACGGTAGGATCGGCCAATCTGAATAGCCGAAGTCTCACTTTCGATTATGAGGTCAATGCCTTTATTATGGATACCTGTACCACCCGTCAGCTTCAGAACATTTTTGAGAAGGATAAGGAACAGTCTACCCGCTTGACTCCTGAAAACTGGAAGCAGCGGCGAAATGTCTGGCAACGTTTCAAAGGTTGGTTCTTCCAGATTCTGGTTCCGCTGATTTAACCGGATAGCGGTATATGCGAAACAAGAAGAGCTTCTTTACGGCAAGATCATCTGTCTTGCGTGTAAAGAAGCTCTTCTTGTTTGTGCTAAAAGGTATTTCTGCCTTTCTTTTTTATTCTTGTTCCGGTCTGATAATTTCTTTTATCAGACAGATATCCCGGTGGCTTATGTGGTAACTTTCCAGAATCTCCTCGCTCTCTTCGAAAGCATCAATCCAGGATCCGATCCGAGCATCTTCACTTTTATTGAACTCACGGATGAAGACTTTGTAGTAACCGATGGCTTTCTGAATGTCGTGGTTGATCCAGGCGGTGTTTCCTGCATTCAGATAATCCCCCCAAATGATTTCTGTACCCGAGAGAATTTTTTCATAATATTTCTGTGCCGTTTCCGGTTTCTCGGTAAGCAGAGAACACCAGGCAATACTCCGGTCGGCGAAAGAAGAGTTCTGATCCAGATATTTCATCTTGTAACATCGTTTCAGAGCCTCTTCATACTGTTCGCTTTCTATCAGGCTATAAACCATACCGATTTCCAGATCTTCGTCCAAAGGTTGTTTTTCTTCGATTCGTTTCAGGTAGCCGACACGCATGGCATGTTTCTCCAGATGCAGACAAAGTTGCTGGATGCTTAAAAGTATATTCAGGTTATCCGGATCAAGCAGTTCGGCCTGTTGTTCGAATTGTAGTGCCCGAGGGAGGGCGTCTTGTTGTTTGTAGGTCATTGCCAGGGCGTGTAGCACCCATGCGTCAGCCGAGCGGATTTCCAGTAAGGCCAGCAAAGCTTCCTGGGCTTGTTGGTATAATTCCGTTTCCATGAAAAAATGAGCCATCTCATTCAGGAAATCGCCTTTCTGTACGATTTGCATGATGGCACTACAGTCTGCGAAGAAGGGTACCGGAGCAAACGGATTTTTCAGATTCTTCTTTTGCAGGCTTTTGGTATAGAAACGATAAAGATCCTGAATATGGCTTCGGATAGTTATTTGTTTTTCTTTTTCCCGATCCGGTAGGCTCTGATCCTCCATTTCGGCTTGCATGCTTCCTTCAAGCATGGCCCCACGCATGCTTTCCGGCATGTGGTTCAGAATATATCCCATCGCATATTTGTCCAGTTCACAGAGTCTTTTGGAACGTCCTAATGTTTCCAGCATTTTTTCGCCCTGATTGTTTTTTCTCAGATCGTTCAGATCCGGATGATGCAGGTCAAAGCAACAGAACCAGTTATTGAATTTGGAGAAGAACAGATTACGGCACATGGAACTGAACAGATTGTAGTTGATGTCATATCCTGTTTGTGTCATTCTGGTGAGGTGCTCCATATTGTTTTCCAGTGCGGAGCCCATACCTCCCATGTTTCCTTGCAACAGACTGTCGATGCTCATGTTCGGATCCAACTGGTTCAGATTACCCAGTCCGGAGCGCATCATATTGGGTAGAATATCCTGATTGAGGATTTGGGATGCTTTTTCGGTTTCCTTGCTCAGGAACAGTTGTTTCTGTATGCCTATAATGTCTTTTTCCATGTCCGGTTCTTCTTTCAGCATAAGAACTTCCTTATGAAATGCCTCATCCAATTCGATCAGACTATGATGCTGATGGTATACAATCAGGAATCCGGTCAGAGCCTGAATGTGCAGGCATGGGGATGAACTTCTGATAAAATGGAAAAGTATCTTGATTTTATTCAGATCAGCAGCTTCTGTACAGTTCAGATAAAGAGCTTCGATCAGCATGCAGGCATATGTCTCCGGTAATTGGTCCATACAGGAAATGACTGCTTGCTTTTTGCTTTCAGTAAACAGATCGGCTGTGAGCAGATAGTTGAAAAAACGGTTTAGTTCCCGATAAAGATCCTGATAGAGAAGGGCTGTACTTTCTGGGTTGCCATTCTGTTCACGGGTATAATCTTCCAGTAATGACAAGAGTTTTTGCATTTCGTGAATATATACATTCGGATCATCAGAGGTAAGAGTCTTGTCGGTCCGCATGATTTCACCGATGTGATTGCTGCCGAAAAGCTTCAGATATTGATGATGCATGCGATAAAGCAGATTACAACCTCTCAGAAGAAAAGTCTGGTGCATACTTTCCTTCTGTGGATCATTTCCTCCCTGTGCCATAAACTGGAGCATCCGTTCATAATCGTTTCTGATGCTTTCTTCTTCTGTGAGCAGATCACTTTGTTTCAGATCCAGCGAAGCCTTTTTAATGGCATTCAATGCATTGAAGAGCTGAAAAGAGCCTAATGCCTTTACGGCACGATCATATAAATCTTTATAGTTTTCCGTATTCATGATGCTTATTTTGTGAGCGATGAAGTTACCAAAGTATCTCCGTTATAGTTATTGGGGATAAGTTCCTGGGTTTTGAGCCATTCTATGGCTTTCTCTACTTGTTTGGGATCTGGTACTGAAGCTTCTTTATATTGTGGAAGCCGTAATGAATCCAGCACGTTCTGTTTCAATCCGAAGGATTTGAACACGTTGTGTGCCATATGTTGTTTTTCTTTATCTTTCAGTTCTTTTACAGCCAGATTATATCCTTGGACCAATTTCTGCAGCAATTCCGCTTTTTGCGGATCTTTCTGTGCTTTCCAGTTTGCCATCATGGCCATCAGATGTATATTTTCTTTTCGGGTGGAGTAGATGCTTCTGTTCTTCAGAAGGCGTGCCTGCGTGGCATATGGTTCAGGTAGAAATGCAGCGTCGATGGTGGCATTTTGTACCATGGCCGCACGCAAGGCTATATCGTTGATTTGTGGCTTGTATAATTCGTCCGGACTAACGTTGCCTTTTTTCACAATTTCACTACAAAGGTAGTCCGTAATGGAGTGGCGTGCCATGCCTACCATTTTTTCCTTTAGTTGTTTGGGAGACTTGATTCGTTTGCTGAATGCGGTTATCAGCTCATGATTACCGTCAGTCTGCATGATTACATTCAAGGCTGTGTCTTTGCTTTGCAGGAGTGCAGCCCGGATCAGGTCTGTATATGTCACATCAACATGTTTCCGACAGAATGCGGTATCGCAATCCATCTGTGCCATAAAACTCAGAATCTTGATGTTGGCATTCAGGCTGTCATAGATGCCCTGTTCCTTGGCATAATAAAATGGAAGACAGTCTGCAGTTGGCATTAAAGCTACAGTGAGTGCAACAGAATCTTTGGTCAATGCCTTTTTTTCAGACTGTTTTTCATGGGATTGTTGGCATGCTGCCAGACTAACAGCAACAATCAGGAATAGAAAGACCTTTTTCATGAATGTAGAATTAAAAGAAAGGGTAACCCGATAAAACAAGTTACCCTTTCCTATATGGATTATCAAATAAAATGATTATTCGCCTTTGATGGCTGCGATACCCGGAAGGATCTTACCTTCGATAGCTTCCAACAGAGCACCACCACCGGTAGAGATGTAAGAAACCTGGTCTGCCATACCGAACTTGTTGATACATGCAACAGAGTCACCACCACCGATCAGAGAGAAAGCACCTTCTTTGGTTGCTTCTGCGATAGCATCAGCGATAGCTTTTGAACCAGCTGCGAAGTTATCCATTTCGAATACACCGGCAGGACCGTTCCACAGGATAGTCTTGGCACCCTTGATGGCAGCCTTGAACTCTTCCTGAGTCTTAGGACCTGCATCCAGACCCATCCATCCGTCAGGAATATTGCTGTCTGCGCAAACCTGAGTATTGGCATCGTTGGCAAATTTGTCAGCAGCGATACAATCGCAACCCAATACCAGATTTACACCCCTAGCCTTAGCTTTGGCGATGATATCCAAAGCCAGCTGCAACTTGTCGTCCTCTACCAAAGAGTTACCGATGTGACCGCCCTGAGCTTTAGCGAATGTGAAGGCCATACCACCACACAGAATCAGATTGTCTACCTTGTCCATCAAGTTCTCGATGATACCGATCTTGGTAGAAACCTTAGAACCACCCATGATAGCGGTAAATGGGCGCTTGATATCTTTCAATACATTGTCAACAGCCTGAACTTCCTTCTCCATCAGATAACCCAACATCTTGCTGTCTGCATCGAAGTAGTCAGCGATAACAGCTGTAGAAGCGTGCTTGCGGTGAGCTGTACCGAATGCGTCCATTACATAGCAGTCTGCGTAAGAAGCCAAAGTCTTGGCAAATTCTTTCTGAGCAGCCTTCATAGCCTTCTTAGCATCCTCGTAAGCAGGATCTTCCTTGTCGATACCTACTGGCTTTCCTTCTTCTTCAGGATAGAAACGCAGGTTCTCCAACAGC
Organism: uncultured Paraprevotella sp.; assembly: GCA_944321345.1. Taxonomy (GTDB): domain Bacteria; phylum Bacteroidota; class Bacteroidia; order Bacteroidales; family Bacteroidaceae; genus Paraprevotella. The sequence continues at coordinate 51,386 of CALUKY010000008.1, read as the reverse complement.
AGAACTTCACCCGGCTTCAAAGCTGCAGCAGCTTCAGCAGCCTTAGCGCAGTCCGGTGCGAACTGTACAGGTACACCCAATTTCTCAGAAACAGCGTCTACGATCTGGCTCAAAGAATATTTAGCATTTACCTTACCTTTTGGCTTACCCATGTGTGACATGATGATCAGAGCACCACCGTCCTTCAGGATCTTAGTCAGAGTAGGGAGGGCACCGCGGATACGGGTGTCATCTGTGATTTTACCATTCTCATCCAATGGAACATTGAAGTCCACACGAACAATTGCCTTTTTGCCGGCAAATTTGTAACTGTCGATAGTCATAATTCTTTTATTTAGTTATTAAAATGGTTTTTCTTGTTCTTTTTTCAAGTCCTTGCAAATTTAATAAAAAAAATAATAGGTCTGTTTTTTTGGAAGATAAAATCTAGTAAAATTTTTACCGGCAGACGGGCTTTTTGTGGAATCGTTCTGTATTGATGTCGGTCAAGTCTCTGATAAGCTTGTATTTCTGAGAGTTAGTCTTTCCGGCATGCTTTCAGAATGTCCTGAAGCAAAAATGAAGCGTTGAGGTTTTGAGCCACTCCTTTTTGGATGCGGTAACTGTAACGGATATCGTGCGACAGTTCGATTTCAAAGCAATAGTTCTGATAGAGCAAGGCATCTTTTTCTTCCAGTCGTGCCAGTTCCAGGTCGTGTGTGGCGATCAGAGCCGACATGTTGTAGCGGGATATTTCGTTCAGGAAGAGGATAGAACCCTGTAGCTTGTCCTTAGAGTTGGTACCTTTCAGAATTTCATCAAGGATGATGAGCGTATATTCATGTCTACGGACATGCTGAATGAGCTGTTTCAGGCGGAGCAGTTCGGCGTGGAAATAGGAGATGTCGCGCGAGAGATTGTCGGCGGTGCGCATACTGGAGAAAAGCGATACGATGGAGAAACCGAACTCACGGGCGCAGACCGGTGCTCCGGTGGTGGCCAGAATGTAGTTCATGCCTATGGTGCGCAGGAAGGTGCTCTTGCCGGCCATGTTCGCTCCCGTAACGATGGCGATTCTCTTTTTTCCTAAGGTAAAGCTGTTGGCCACCGGTTGCTTGTGGGCCAGGAAAGGGTGATAGGTGTCGCAGGCCCGAATCACCGGATCGGTCGCTTCCGTAAGGATTTGTGGAATGGTGTTGTTCGGGTTGTTGGCGGCATAGTTTCCCAGACTGACCAGAGCGTCAAATTCCGAAACCTGATCCACCCACGTTTCCACGTGTGGCAGGTATCGCGTCATCCATTCGTCAAATTTCCGTTGGAGGAGAAGGTCATAAAGAAAAAGTCCGTTCAGGATGACGTACATCAGTGCGTTGCTTCGCTGGTCGAACAGATTCTGCAGACGTGTCAGTTGTTTGAAGGCGCGGATACTGTTTTCCGGTCCTTCAAACAGTTGCTTTTGAAGAAGTTTCAGAGCTTCGGCCTGAAACGGTTCCTGTTGGATTTCGCGCAAAAGGTCCAGATAGCCTTTAAATTCATGGTGCAGCTTGTCAGTGGCGAGAACCGTATGTTGCATCTTCTTGCCCCGGATGATGCAGACAGCCAACTGAACGAAGAAGAGCAGAGAAAACCACACTCCCGGACACCAGGCGCAGATATAACCGAGCAGGGCCAGTAAGGTCAGTGCGGAAGAAGCGTAAGGAATCATTTTCAGTACTTTTCCGGCAGGAGAAACCGGCGCATTGCCTTGGGATTTTGACGACATTTCCCGACACAGTTGCGCAAACTTGCTTTCTATCTTTTCTCCGGCCATGAAGCGCAGACGCCACTCAAATCGTCCGCTCAGATCGTTTACAGCCTTCTGGTTGGCTCTGATGGTTTCGATATCCGTTTCCAGAACCGACAATTTGCGGGCCAGCCGGTCGCTGCCTTCCTCGGTACGGGTACGGTTGATGCGCTGGAACAGTGAGTCCCGGCCGAAAATATCCAAGTCGTATGTAAATTCATGTTCCGGTGAGGCATAACGCGCTCCGTCGTCGAATGCCCGGAAATCCCCCTTTAGATAACTCAATTCATTCTGACACACCTTGATCAGAGCGTCCATCTGTTCCATTTCCCGGACGCAACGCCCGTCAAGGATCAGTGCGAATACATAGACCGCAGCACTGATCAAAGCCAAGGCACTGAAGAGTAAAACATAAGGCATGGTGCAGGCGCCATAGATAAATGCAGCCATAGCCAGGAATGAAACCAGCTTCAGCGAGAGCAGAAACTGGCTTTTCTTTTTTCTTTTTCTTCGTTCGGTCTGTAAGCGACCGATGGTTTCCGTGTATCTTTTCTCCATAAGAAACAAGTGTTTTTATTTTCAAAAGTAGTCAGTTTCCTTGGGGAGACAAAACTTATGGAGAGAAAATCCTTTTTACCTTATTAAAAACTAAACAAATGTTTAGCGCTTATTCCTGCAAAAGTTTCTTTCGGATACGGCTCATGTGTATGGGAGTGATGCGCAGGAACGAGGCGATTTCCTTGAGCGGTATCCGCTGGACCATTTCCCGATGCTGCCGTAAGAGCTGTTGGTAACGCTCTTCGGGAGTGAAACGGTACAGGTCCATATAGCGGGAATAAATCTGCATGAACAGTTGCTCTGCCGCAATGCGGGCGTGTGTCTGATTCTCCAGACTCTGTTCGAAGTGACGCATTAATTTTTCTGCCGGACACAGAATCACCCGGCAGGGGGTAAGGGCCTGAATCTGCACTTCCGGCTTCCGATGATACAGGCAGTTGGGATAATCGCCCACAAATTCACCTTCGAAGGCGAAGCCGATGGTGTGCGTCTTGCCTTCCGTGCCCGGGCAGGCATATTTGAACACCCCGCTTTCTACCAGACCGACGTAGGGAAACACCTCCTTATGAAGCAGATATTCCCCTTTCCGGTACGAACGCACTTCGCCATGCTGCAGACAGATAGTCCGAAAGAAGTCGGTGTCTATTTCCGACATATAACGATTGTATGGAGCCATGAGCTGAGGCTTTCCGGTTACTTCTTTTCCGACAATTTATACTTCTTGCGGTATTCGCGACAATAGGCTTTCAGTCCGCAGGCATCGCATTTGGGATTTCGCGCCGTGCAGGTGTAGCGTCCGTGCAGGATGAGCCAGTGGTGCGCCTTGGGAATCAGCTCTTCGGGGAAATAGCGCACCAGCTGTTTTTCCACGCTCAGCGGGGTGGTGCAGCGGTCGGTCACCAGACCGATGCGGTGGCTCACGCGGAACACATGCGTGTCTACCGCCATGGCTGCCTTCTGGAAGATCACGGCCTGAATCACATTGGCCGTTTTGCGTCCTACTCCCGGCAGGCGCACTAATTGGTCCAGGTCCGACGGAACCTCGCCCTGATAGTCTTCCAGCAGCATGCGCGCCATGCCCACCAGATGCTTCGCCTTGTTGTTGGGATAGCTCACACTGCGGATATATTCAAACACCGTGTCGGGGCTTTGGGCGGCCAGAGTCGCCGCGTCGGGAAAAGCCTCGAACAGAGGCGGAGTGATCTGGTTCACCCTTTTGTCGGTACATTGCGCCGACAGGATGACCGCCACTAACAGTTCGAAGGGATTGGAATAATGCAGTTCGGTTTCGGCCACAGGCATGGCCTCCTCAAAATAGTCGATAATATGTTGATACAGTTCTTTTTTAGTCATAGAATGATTGGATTTTTGGAGGAAGACATGAGGCTGCCTCCCGAAAAACATGATGCAATATTCGCAATTTTTTCGGAATCCGGCAAGAAAACTTCCTCTTGTTTCTCACTTCTTCCGCAACTACATTTAAAAACAAAGCTTGGCGAAGTCCCGAAAACTCTTTATTTTTGCGACAAAACCAATATACTGTTATGAAAAGAAAGAAAAGCATGCTGGCCGCTCTTCTGCTGTCCTGTCTGGGCATTTCGGGAGCGTGGTGCCAGAATTTTGACACCTATTTTGAGAACCGTACTTTGCGTCTGGACTATACCTTCTCCGGTACAGACAAGCAACAGCAACTGTTTGTAGACCAACTTTGTTCGTTTCCGGGATGGGCCGGGCGCCGTCATCATCTGAAGGACCTGAACCTGCGCGGCTACGGACAGATCACGATGTGCGATGCCGCCACGGGCGATACGATTTACCGCAATTCCTTCGCTACTCTGTTTCAGGAGTGGCAGGGCACCGAGGAGGCTACCCGGGTGGCCAAATCCTTTGAGAACTGTTTCTTAGTGCCTTATCCCAAAAACAAAGTGAACATCACTGTGTCCTTGTTCGACAATCGGGGAAAAATCTCCTCCTCGCTCACGCATCCTGTTGATCCGAAGGATATTCTGATCCGCCGGCTCGATTCGCTGCCTGTCACTCCGCACCGCTATATCCGTCAGAACGGCAGTCCGGAGCAGTGCATCGACGTGGCTTTTGTGGCCGAAGGCTATACGGCCGAGCAGATGCCCCAGTTCTACAAAGACTGCGAGGTGGCTGTGGAAGCGCTGCTCGACCACGAACCTTTCCAATCGCAGCAGAAGCATTTCAACTTTGTGGCCGTGGCTTCGGAGTCGGACGATTCGGGGGTAAGCATTCCCGGAAAAGGCATCTGGAAAAAAACGGCAGTCGATTCGCATTTCGACACCTTCTATTCCGACCGTTACCTCACCACGCTGCACTTGAAGCAGCTACACAATCTGTTGGCCGGAGTGCCCTATGAGCATATTGTGATTCTGGCCAATACGGAGAATTATGGCGGGGGCGGCATCTATAATGCCTACACGCTGACTTCATCGCGCCATGAGAGCTATCGCTCGGTGGTGGTGCATGAATTCGGACACAGTTTTGCGGGGCTGGCCGATGAGTATTACTATGACGATGAGTTTGAACCGATGTATCCGGCCGGTGTGGAGCCTTACGAACAGAACATCACCACGCTGACGGATTTTGACAGCAAGTGGAAGGACATGCTGCCCGAAGGCACCCCCATACCGACACCGGCTACGGGAAAAGACCTCTACACCAAAATCGGAGTGTACGAAGGTGCCGGCTATCAGTCAAAGGGCGTGTACCGCGCTTTTCAGGACTGCCGCATGAAGACGAACGACGCTCCGGTGTTCTGTCCCGTTTGTGTACGCATTCTGGACCGTCTGATCCGTTTCTATACTGAATAACCTAAAAAACAGAAAGATATGATTGTAACGACAACTCCTTCGATCGAAGGAAAAAGAATTGTCCGCTATTATGGTATTGTGAGCGGCGAAACCATTATCGGTGCCAATTTCATGCGTGACCTGTTTGCTTCGGTGCGCGATATTTTCGGAGGCCGTTCCGGTTCGTACGAAGAAGTGCTGCGCGAAGCCAAAGCCACGGCACTGAGCGAGATGCAGCAGGAAGCCGAGCGACTGGGTGCCAATGCCATTGTGGGCATAGATCTGGATTATGAAACCGTAGGTTCCAATTCCAGTATGCTGATGGTGACTTGCAGCGGTACGGCTGTGTGGGTAGAATAAAAAAACAGACGGCTATATGAGTTGGATTATCTTGATTATCGCAGGATGCTTTGAATCATGCTTTGCCTTTTGTCTGGGCAAGATGAAAGGTGTTTCCGGCATGGAGTTCTATTTATGGGGAGCAGGTTTCCTGGTCAGCCTGACTTTGAGCATGCTGCTGTTGGCCAAGGCGGTGCAGACCCTCCCCATCGGTACAGCCTATCCCGTGTGGACCGGCATCGGTGCGGTGGGGACGGTGCTTCTGGGCATCATCTTCTTTCACGAACCGGCTACTTTCAGGCGCCTGTTTTTTATTGTTACGCTGATTTTCTCAATTGTTGGTCTGAAGATGGTGGGATAATGGTTCCGATCAAAAAATAAAAAATCATCACGAAGATTTTTCCTCGTGATGATTTTTTTATTTGTATTTTGCATCAGGCAAAGCAACATTTGCCCGGTAGCTTTTCTGCGTTTGCGTCTGGTGCTATTTCATGGAGTTACTTTGCAAAATGCTTTCAGGCTATATCCTGACTGTTTCTGATCTGCTCCGATTTGCGGGAACAGAAACGCTTGCACTGCATGCAGACATCATAGCCTAATAAGGCTCCCAGAATGAAGTCCTCTTCGGGAGTAAGTTGATTCAGAGGACGGTCAACAAACATACGGATGGCAGCAATGCATTCCTCGCATCCGATAAACAGATTGATGCGGCATCCGTCAATCTCCTGAATGGCATAAGACAATCCCTGGCTTTCCACGCGTGCCACAGCATACGCCTGGTTTTTCTTGTTCATGGTGTAAAGCGCCATGCGACGCACTCCTTTCTTCAACTCATAAATGTGGTTGAACAGAACTTTTATTTCTGGGATATTCAAATCTGGAAAATCAATGGTACTCATTTCGTCAATATCTGTTATTGGTTTGGCGTCTGCAAAATAACATGATATTCATGAGTCGGTCAATACCTTTTTTCCATGATTTTAACAGGAGAATAATCCTGATTTTTAAGTATTGTCTGGCTAGTATTCCACTTTGTCACTTTTTTCTTTCCACGCTTCAAAAGCCTGGAGTGCTTCATCATGTAACAGTTCGGTCATTTTCTTTTTCCGGTCCTGACGGTCCAGTGCCATTTCCTCATAGATAAAAGAATCGTCAAAACCGATGGCGGCAGCATCGTTCTTGTTGTTTCCATAATAAATATGATCGATATGCGCCCAATAGATGGCTCCCAGACACATGGGGCAGGGCTCGCATGACGTGTAGATATCGCATCCGCTCAGATCAAAAGTATGCAACTGGGAGCAGGCACTTCGTATGGCGCTCACCTCGGCATGAGCTGTGGGGTCATGACTGCTGGTTACCCGGTTTACCCCTGTGGCAATGACCTGATTGTCTTTTACAATGACAGCCCCAAAAGGTCCCCCTCCATTTTTTACATTTTCAATAGACAGGGAGATGGCTAGCTTCATGAAATCTTCTTTTTCCATAAGTCTTCTTTTTTTCTGTTTCAGGCAAAGATAGAGATAAATTGCAATAAAACAAGATAGGGTGTCTTTATTTTCCGAAAAGTTTTCAGAGAGAGGAAATAAGAAAGAAAAGGGTACAAAAAAACGGAGCCTGAAAAGGTTCCGCTCATATCTACAAATTAATAAATCTCAATTTTAAAGTGCAAAGCCCCGTTTTTTAGCAGGCTGCACTGTTTTTCAAGTCCTCATCACGGAAAAACATTGTTGTTCCTTTCTTGAAGAACTTACCATTACTCTTGTTAAACTCTACTACTGCTGCACTAGCACCGACAGCGATAATTACAAACATAAAAAATGCCATAATTCTCAATTTTTTGTATTAAACAATCTTTCGTTGACTTCGATCTCTATCGGCAGTCCTTTTATTTGTGTTATCCTTTGTTTTGCACTGCAAAGATACAACCCCAAAAGCACCATTTCCAAACGAAAATATGTTTTTCAGCATAAAAAGGCGTATTTATTGACTTATGTCAATTATATACACCTTTGTTACGATTACAAAATAAATTGTTCATAGAGTTGTAGACGGTTTGTAACCGGTTAGATATATTCAAAGTAGATTCCGTCCTTTTTTCCGGCCACATATGCCGGGATTTCCTGTCCCTGATGTGTCAGATTGTAAAGATACAGCGGCTCCTTTTCGATAAACAGTTTGCATTCGAACGTATCTCCGGCTCGCAGTTTGGTTTTCTGTGAATGGAGCACAGAAAATTTTCCGTTGCCTTCGTGAACGATTTCGCAGACACGTTCAGGAGCCCAGGTCAGACGGATATGGGCGCGCAAGGGAATCTGTTCGGAGGCGATCATACGGCTGATCACCAGATGGCTTTGCGGATCGAGCGGGCACTGCATGCTTTCGCAGAATGAAGCCAGATTGGAGTAGCCTAGAAATTGAGCCAGATAGTTCAGTGTGGACGGGCGTGGGGCTACCGGTTCGTTCAGATACCCCCAAAGGCGTTTCAGAGTGGTGGGGCTGATCTGCACGTGAATGCGTCCGAAGATCTTTTCTGTCAGAAGCGTGAAGTCTTTGGGCGTTTTGACCGGTTGGCCGATCATCCGCTCTATTTGTTCTTTCAATATTTCTATAATCTGTTTGTCGTTGTCTGTAGGGATATTCATGGAGTTTGTTGGTTTGAAAGTTTGGTTATTTTGTCTGCCCATTTTTTTGTATACTTTTCATATACATAGTTGTTAAGCAAATATTCAATTTGACTACGTTCGTTTTCTGTGAGTTCGGGAAGCTCTTTCCGACAGTATGTTTTTATATATTCCCATAACTCCGTAAGTGGATCGATATATCTTTCTTTTCTATAATACAATAAAGAAGACAGAGTATCCAAGTATTGTGGAACTCCGGTATTCAGTATGTATCGGTCCATTTCTTTTTTGCTCTCCTCAATACTTTGTTTTACTTTCATGTCATGTTTCTCCAGATGACTTAGTTTCTGATTAAGGAGATTGACACGTTCCAGACTGTCGCTGATTTCTGTAATGACCTTTTCCTGATTTTTCAGTTTTTCATTATAATTTCTGTTGGTCAGTATGATCATCTGTTTCATGGCGCTGATACTGTCGGCTGATAGGGAACGTTCGTCTGAAAGCTGTTGCAACTGCACGCTCTGCCAAATGATGAGTGAAGCCAGAATGATGGTTACGGCGGTCAGACTAAACAGCCAACGGCGTTTTTTGCGGTTGGAAACATCCTGTAAGGCTTTCTCCAGCTGGTCTATATCCGAAAAACGCTGTTCTATTGGGGCAACGCACCGTTTGATGATTCCCTGATAACTTTTGCCCAAGTTCAAGTTCATTAGAATGACGCCCAGACTGTAGATGTCGTTGCGTACATCGGGCGTATTGCCGAGTTGCTGCTCCGGGGACATGTATTTGCGGGTGCCTGCGGGTTCTTTCAGTATGGTATAATAGTCTGTGTCGGAAAGACCGAAATCGATGATCTTTACATTCCGGTTATTGTGGGTGACCAGAATGTTTGACGGTTTCAGATCGCGGTGCACTACTTGCCGGGTGTGGATATAGCGTGTGGCATCCAGAATACTGTAAAATATGCGCAGGCGTTGCTCTTCAGTGTGTTGTTGCAGCATAAACTCGGTCAGTGTGATGCCGTCAATATATTCCATGACAATACACATTCCATAGGGAGCTACTTCTTCCTTGGAGAAGACCGACACAATTGACGGGTGCGACAGGCTGGCCATAATCTCAAACTCCTTGTGCAGCACTTTCTGGAATACCGGGTCTTGCCGGTATTCTTCTTTCAGTCCTTTCAGCAGGAACCATTTGCCAAAGCGTTTGGCTTTAATCAGTATGTTGAAACCATGGCTTGGAAGTTCCTGAAACGCTGTGAAAATTTCTTCGGACTGTTTGTCCGGTACCTGATAGATAAAATCGGAAGATGACTTGGAGTTTATATCCATAGACGCTTTTTTTGCTGAACTGTTAGATTATCTGAGTTTGTTTCTGTGGAAATGGGGCGTGACCACTCGGTTGAAATAAACCATGGAGATCAGACACAGACCTGTTCCGAAAAGGTAGACCCTAGAGAAGGAGAGCCATTCGGCGATCAGACCTCCGGTCAGAATACCTAATCCCACACCTACATCCCAGGCCGTAAGGTAACTGCTGGTGGCAGTGCCCCGCTGATTGTTGGGAGCCAGATTCACATAAAGCGTATTATAGGCCGGGAACATAGTGCCGAAGCCAATGCCTAACATAAAAGGAATCGTGTAGAACACCACAAGGCAAACTGCAGGATTCATGCTTTGAATCCATCCGCAGGCCGAGAGCAACAGAAAGGCGGCTGTGACCAGATAGAATCCGTAGGAGATGGTTTCGGTAACGTATCCGCGATCTACGTATCGGCCGGCAAACAGGCGACTCACTCCCATACCGGCAGCCATCAGCGTGAAGAAAAAGCCGGTGGGGGCCGTCAGTCCGATCTGGTCGGCATACATGGCCACATAGTTGGTGGTGGCTCCATAGGGGATGGAGAGCAGAAACAGGGCGATACTGGCCGGAATACCTTTAATAAGGAAAAAGCGGTCCAGAGATATGGGCGGGCGCTTTATGGTTTGTTTTATCGGTGCCTTGACAGCCGAGGCTGCCAGCAGTCCGATGATACAGCTGCCCAGTCCACAACAGAAAATGGCTTCGAACGACACATGATGGTCGTGCAGCAACAGTCCGGTCATCGGACCGATGCTCATGGCAATGTTGTTTGTCAGTCCGTAGAACCCCAAAGCTGTACCTCGTCGCTGAGAAGGAGTGATGTCGATCACCAGAGTGTTTCCACCTACAGTTACCGTACCGAAAGCGATGCCATGCAACACGCGTAGCACAATGAAGAGCAGCAGACTCTCCGTGCCGACGTAACCGGCAAAGATAAGCATGAAAATAAGGTAAGCGAACAGATAGAGCGGTTTGCGCGGGAAACCGTCGTAGAGGTAGCCCATGAACGGACGGGTGCACAGTGAAGATATGGTGTAGGCGCAGAGCACCACGCCAATGGTGCTTTCCGGGCACTGGAAACTCTCTTTCAGATAAAAGGGTAAAACGGGTATTAGCAGCCAAAACCCGAAATACAATAGGAAGTTGGCTGCTAATATACAAATATAACTGCTCGTAAACAGTTTTTGAGTGTTTTGTAAAAGAGTCGGATCAGTTGGCTGATTCAAATTCTTCAAGGAATCTGGTATCATTTTCAGAGAACATACGTAAGTCTTTTACCTGATATTTCAGGTTGGTGATTCGTTCGATACCCATACCGAAAGCATATCCTGTGTAAACGCTGCTGTCTATGCCGTTGGCTTCCAGTACGGCAGGATCCACCATACCGCAACCCAAAATCTCAACCCATCCGGTGTGTTTGCAGAAAGAACATCCTTTGCCGCCACAGATGTTACAGCTGATATCCATTTCGGCAGAAGGCTCGGTAAATGGGAAATATGACGGACGCAGACGGATCTTGGTGTCGTTGCCGAACATTTCCTGCGCAAAGAGCAGAAGTACCTGTTTCAGGTCGGTGAAAGATACGTTCTTGTCAATGTACAGACCTTCTACCTGGTGGAAGAAGCAGTGAGCACGGGCTGAGATAGCCTCGTTACGGTATACACGTCCCGGGCAGATTACGCGGATAGGAGGCTGCTGGGTCTCCATAACACGAGCCTGTACGGATGAAGTGTGTGAGCGCAGGATGATATCGGGATGAGCCTCAACGAAGAAGGTATCCTGCATATCGCGTGCCGGATGATCGTCGGCAAAGTTCATGGATGAATATACGTGCCAGTCGTCTTCTACTTCAGGACCTTCGGCCATGGTGAATCCCAGACGTGAAAAAATATCAACGATTTCATTCTTTACGATGGTCAGCGGATGGCGGGTTCCCAGCTGAATCGGATAAGCGGTACGGGTAAGATCCAGATCATCGTGACTGTTGTCTTGTATGGCTACAGCTTCTTTCAACGCATTGATCTGCTCCTGCGCTTTGTTTTTAAGTTCGTTCAGTTTCATACCTACTTCCTTTTTCTCTTCAGCAGGTACATTTCTGAAGTCTGCCATTAACGCATTGATCACACCTTTCTTGCTCAGGTATTTGATTCTCAGAGCTTCTACCTCTTCAATACTGTTTGCTTGTAGAGCTGCTACTTCTTCAAGAAGTTGTTGAATTTTAGCTATCATAAATGTTCAGAAAATAGTTTTCGTTTTAAAATATGACAAAGGTAATCATTTATACTCAAAACTTTCACTCCTTTTAAAAATAAAAGCGTAAATTTGTGCGTTTTTTTAGAAAAGGTTTTGAATCTTGAATAGTAGAATGATGAAAAAAATAGGAAATTTATTCTTCTTGGTTTTATTTCTGGCTGCTTGTGATACCGGAAAATCTGGCTCTCAGGATGTCAAAAATCAGAACGAAATGGCAGACAGCACTTATTCGGCCGATTCTGACTCGGAACTGTCTGCTGAAAGCGAAATTCCGGATAATGACGGACTGACTTATAAGAATGTAGACGAATTTTTTGGTGATTTTATCTTCAGTTTCGTTCAAGATCACCATTTGCAGAAGCAGCGGGTGCTCTTCCCACTGAAATATGTTAGAGAAACTGCCGGAGGGCAGACCGTTTCTGCTATTGAAAAGAATTCATGGAAACATGAACCGATCTTTATTTCTCCGGAGTATTATACGGTCTTTTTCAATAATGAAGACCAGATGGAACTGGAGAACAGTACGGATACGAAGGTGGTGGATATTGAAAAAATCAATTTGAATAAGAACTCTATCAAGGTGTTTCACTTTGAAAAAGTCAAAGGCTTGTGGATGCTCTGTCAAGAAAGGGAAACTTCATTGGATCAATCGCCACTTGCCGGTTTCCTGAAATTTTATGGTGCATTTGCCAGTGATTCCTTACAGCAGAGAAATGCCATAGAGGATCCTCTACGTTTTGTTACGGCAGATCCGGAAAATGATTTTGCTGCCATAGAAGGAACTTTATCGGTAGATCAATGGTTTGCTTTCAAACCCGCGCTTCCGGAAGGCGAATTGACCAACGTACGATACGGACAGACTTATAAGAACCCTAACGAGATCGTGTTGGTGAAGCGGGGGATTTCTAACGGTATGCTTGATATACTGACCTTTGTGAAAAAAAACGGACGCTGGAAATTTGTTTCTTACGAAAATTAATATTGAATGAATACAAAATACAATTACTCATTATTAAAGCATAATACATTTGGCATTAATGTAGCCGCAGACACCTTTTTTGAATACAGCAGTGTAGAAGAGCTGTGTGATTATATTGTTACATTGCGGCATACTCCTGACGCACAAAAACCTGTTCTACATATCGGCGAAGGAAGTAATCTTTTGTTTTTGGATAATTTTAAGGGAATCGTGTTGCATTCTCAGATTAAGAATATCCAACGCATATCTGAACGGAAGAATGTGATTGTATTGCGCGTAGGAAGCGGATTGAAATGGGATGATTTTGTGGCTTATTGTACCTTGAACGGTTTTTGCGGTATTGAGAACCTTTCCGGGATTCCCGGAGAGGTTGGAGCCAGTGCCGTTCAAAATATCGGAGCATATGGGGTAGAAGCCTCGGATACTATTCTGCGTGTAGAGGTTGTTGATCTGCATACCGGAAAAAAACGGCTTATTTCCAAAAAAGATTGTCAGTATGGCTATCGTGACAGTATTTTCAAAAATGAATTTAAGGGTCGCTATGCCGTAACCTATGTGCATTATAAGCTTTCCAAGAAATTTGTACCGAACTTGTCGTATAAAGCCCTGAAAACGGTAATAGATGTGAAATATGAACGGCGTCAGCTCACGCCAAAGGATATCCGTAAGGAGGTAATTCATTTGCGCGACGAAAAACTGCCGGATCCGAATGTATTGGGTAATGCCGGAAGCTTCTTTATGAATCCTGTTGTGGAAAGACAGGTTCTGGAACGTATCCAGCAAGCCTATACTCATGTACCTTTTTATGAGGTGGATACGGATCATGTTAAGATTCCGGCTGCATGGCTTATTGAGCAGTGTGGCTGGAAAGGAAAGACGCAGGGACCGGTGGGGGTGTATGGCAAGCAACCCTTGGTTTTGGTCAATCATGGTGGAGCCACGGGGCAGGATGTAGCAGATCTGGCGACTGCCGTATGTCAGAGCGTTAAGGAAAAATTTGATATTGACTTGCATCCGGAAGTGAATTTTATAGCTTCATAATCATATGAAAATAACCTTTTTGGGCACGGGTACGAGTACAGGGGTGCCTCAAGTGGGATGTAACTGTACCGTTTGTACAAGTCCGGATTTTCGTGACAAACGCTTAAGAACTTCTGTTCTTTTGGAAGAAAACGGAAATCGGTTGCTGTTGGATTGCGGTCCTGATTTCCGACAGCAGATGTTGCGCATTCCATTTGGAAAAATTGATGGTGTTCTTGTTTCGCATGAACATTATGATCATGTAGGAGGAATAGATGATTTACGTCCTTTCTGCGCGTTAGGGTCTATACCTTTATATATGGAAGAATATGTAGCCGAGCGGATACGCACCCGACTGCCTTATTGTTTTCTGGAAAACAAATATCCCGGAGTTCCAAATATAGAATTGCATCCGGTACGTTTGCATGAAACTTTTTGTGCGGCAGGTTTTCAGGTTACTCCTGTCCGGGTCATGCATGCAGCCCTTCCGATATTAGGATACAGGGTAAACAATATGGCTTATATTACGGATATGAAAACCATTCCTGAGTCTGAGTTGGAGTTTTTACAGGATTTGGATTTGTTGGTGGTTAACGGACTCCGGTATAAAGAGCATTATTCTCACCAGACGATAACCGAGGCTTGTGATTTTGCAGGCAAGGTCAAGGCACATCGCACGTATTTGATTCATATGAGTCATCAGGCCGGGGTGCATGCCGATTTGGAGAAACTCCTTCCAGACGGAGTTCATGCGGCTTATGATGGCCTGGAAATCGATGTTTTATAAGATCGTAAGTTAAATATTGTTACCGAATTGATTTTTTCTTGCATTTATATTGCATTGATAAAATAAAATATTATATTTGCAATGTGTTTTTCATAGTATTAGATTTAAGGTTAACAAAGGTGAGATCTTAGCGAAGATCTAAAAAAATCCTACCTGCAGTGATTGCAAGTAGGATTCTTTTTTTATATACCCCTGGAGATCTTTTTATTGAATCTCCAATAGAAAAGCATACCGGCAACAGTCAGCGCTATAGGGAAGGCCATCCAAATACCTACCGGTCCCCATCCGAACAGAATTCCCAGAAAATAGCTTAACGGCAGAGATATGATAATGTAGCTGATAAATGCATAACGCATCATGGGTTTTACGTCGGCAATACCTCTCAGAGCATTGGCAAAGTTTGTTTGTAATCCGTCTCCCAATTGATAGAGTACAAAAGGAACCATCAGACTGATGACAATGGCACTGACTGCCGGATCGTCCGTGAAGAATGAACTGATATGGTTGCGACAGAGTACCATCAGGCCCGACAGAACGATACCGCAGAACAGAATCATGCGGTAACCGGCAAAAGCACAGCGGCGCACGTTTCCTGTATCTTTCAATCCGGTAAAGTGGCTGATGCGTATGGCTACAGATGCACCGATGCCGTAATAGATCATATAGCATACCGAGGCTACATTGGTCATGATCTGATGGGCTGCCAGTGCAGAGGTGCCTATCCAACCCTGCATGACGGCACATAGAGCGAATGAAGCGCATTCCATGCCCATCTGTAACCCGATAGGAAGTCCCAATCGGTTCAGTCTTTTACGCAGTTCGCGATTGCCTTCACGAAGGCGGAACCCTTCCTGATAGATTCGGAAGGATGTTGAACGGTAGAAAATAAAGGTCATACAGAGCAACATGCCAATGCGTGACAGGCAAGTGGAGATTCCGGCACCGAGCAGTCCCAGTTCGGGGAAAGGGCCCCAACCATAAATCAGAAACCAGTTTCCGATGATATTGAAAATATTGGCACCGATCATGATCCACATGGCTATCTGCGTTTTTCCGATTCCGTCAAAGAACTGTTTGTAGGCATTGAACAGAATCTGAAAGGGTAGCGACAGCAGAATGACCAGGTAGTAAGGACGGATAATGGGAAGCAGTTCTTCCGGTTGTCCCAACCGGTCGAGGAAGAAATACAGGCTTCCCATCAGCAAAAAGATGATAGTGGCCAGAATGCCGTTTGTTTGCAGGCTGCAACGCAGTGATTGTCCGATATGCTGATGCTCCTGCCTTGCATGATAGGCTCCAACAACCGGGGTGAGTCCGTAAGAATATCCCATGGCAAAGATGAGGACCAACGTCATGACGTTGTTGACAAACCCGGCAGCGGCCAGTGCCTGCGAACTGTATTGTCCGGTCATGATCGTGTCCGCCAGTCCCTGTACTATGGTACCGATTTGTCCGACGATAATCGGAAATCCCAAAGCGATAAGGGAACGGATATGATTCTTGTAACTTAAAACAGAAGTGTGATTCATTTTTTGTTTTCATTTTATAGCCGATGATTTTTTGGTATCTTTGCATCAGCCAAGAATAAAGAAATTATGAAGATCGTATTGGATTTACATACTCATACCGTTGCTTCGGGCCATGCATACAGTACCATTCAGGAAATGGCTGCTGCGGCTGCCGAAAAAGAGCTGAGTTTTTTGGGGATTACAGAACACGGTCCTTTGATTCCCGGAGCACCCGATCCTATTTATTTCAGAAACCTGCATTGCATTCCCAAATTTATTTCCGGGGTGCGTATCCTGCATGGTGCCGAATTGAATATCTGTGACCTGCAGGGAAATCTGGATTTGGGCGAAGAATATTACAAACGCTTTGATCATGTTGTGGCCGGAGTGCATAAGGTATGCTTCCCGGCATCAACCAAATTGAAAAATACAGATGCTGTATTGGCGGCCATGCATAATTCCCGGGTCAATATTATCAGTCACCCGGCCGACGGAGCGGCTACATTGGATTTGGAAGCGTTGGTGCGGGTTTCCCGTGATACGGGGACATTGCTTGAGGTCAACAACAGTTCGTTGAATCCTTTGCGTAAAAATGCCGTTGCCCGTGAACTGAATCTGGAACTGTTGCAGCTGTGCCGCAAATATAATACTCCGGTGATTCTGGGTAGTGATGCCCATATATCCTTTTCTATCGCTGATTATGCCTACGTTTACGAGTTACTTCAGGAAACTTCGTTTCCCGAAGAACTGATTGTGAATACAGACATGCAGCGCTTTAATCATTTTACCGGATTGCAACTGGCCTAGTGGGTCAGTTTCCGGTAAAATATTTTTTTGTCCTGAAAGGCATATCGGATGCTGTTGCCCAGATAGATGCACGATAAGCGCAGTTCATAGAATGGGAGATATACGCCGGCTGTTTTCAAGGAGAACAGGTTTGCCATGCTTTTGAGTCTTCGGCAACGTAATCCGCTCCAAAGGCCCAGCAGAAAAACGATTATGGCTGTATATATCCAGTGTTGTGCCCAAATACTTAGCGCCAGGGAGATGATTCCTAAAACAAACAACATCCACATTGTTCCCATGCGGAAACCGCTGCAAAAGCTGTAGTATGCCTTGTATTTATAGAAACATTTCGCCTCTTTTCGGTAAAGCATTTCTTTTTTCCAGTCTTTGTTTCCCTTTTTGTGTATTTCCTCTAATAAGGTTTCCGGTGCTATGCACACAGCTGTCCGTTCCGGGATGCTGAAACGGTTTACAAATACATTTTCGATGCCCGAAAGCAGAATCCCGTATTCACCCAGGTTTTTGCTGGACAACAGCATTTCTTTTCGAAAGGCCAGATTTATATCATTACAATGACAGGTGTGATGACGTAAAGACCAGGAAAGAGAACGGCTTTGTTCTGCCAGGTAATAGAAAGAACGTAGGGAACTGCTTTCCGGATGTACCGAGCGTGCTCCCAATACGAAATCTTTGTCTTTTGTCATTGAGACAGACATACGCTCCAGCCAGTTTGCCGACCGAGGCAGAAAGTCCGGAGTGAGTAGGGTGATCCAGGAATAGCGTGCGGCTTTGACTCCTAAAATCAGTGCCAGTGTGTGTAGGCTTACCTGACGTGTATCTTTCGGAACAAAGGTATATTGAAGATTGTCATACCGCTTTTCCATATTTTCCAGTTGGATGCGGGTATTGTCTGTCGAATTCATGTCTACGACAATGATCTCAAACGGGTCATATGTCTGTTTCAGAACATGAGAGAGCAGAGTCATCAATTCCTTTTCCTGGTTCTGAGTCAGAATAACTACAGAAACCCCAGGTTTCTCTGTTTGACGACTGGTTGTACCTGTTATATCTTTTTCCCTTCTCATTTTTTTGTTCAGGGCATTTGGACGGCATACTCTGAACAAATTAACTGCCCACACAAGCAGAAAACTTGTGTAGGCAGTGATTTCCATTGGATTTGTCAGAAAAAACATTTATAAAAGATCTTCTGTGGTATATCCTAGAGGTAACTCTCGGCAGTTGTATTGCGAAGCCATGATTTCTCCATAAGCTCCGGCAGAACGCAACGCAATCAGATCACCCCGATGACATTTGTTTAATTTATACTCTTTGGCAAAGACATCGCTTGATTCGCAAATCGGACCTACAACGTCATAAACCTCTTCCGGTTCCTCGCTGGTCAGGTTGTCTATCTGATGATAAGCCTGATAAAGGGCAGGGCGGAGCAGGTCGGTCATACCGGCATCTACAATGGCAAATTGCTTTACAGTAGCTTGCTTTACGTAGAGCACCCGGGTGATGAGGCTTCCGCATTGTCCTACTACAGCGCGTCCCAACTCAAAATGCAGATGTTGTCCTCCGCGCAACTTCAGATTCTTTTCGTAAGTTTCGAAGTATGCCTTGAAGTCCGGAATCGGATGAGCGTCCGGTGCCTGGTAGTCAATACCAAGTCCACCGCCCACGTTGATATTCTCCACACGGATACCTTCCTGCTCCAGACGATCCTGCAATTCATTGATGCGGACGCACAATGCTTCGAAGTCTTCCATTTCCAGAATTTGTGAGCCGATATGGAAGTGCAGTCCGATGAATTGTACGTGCTCCATCTTAGCAGCGATGCCGATCACTTTCTCCATGTCCTCCATGGCGATACCGAATTTGTTTTCAGCCAATCCGGTGGTGATGTTGGCATGCGTATGGGCTCCTACATTCGGGTTGATACGGAAAGACACGCGAGCTACTTTCTGTTTTTGGGCTGCCAGATCATTGATGACTTCCAGTTCGGCAATGCTTTCCACGTTGAAGTAAGCAATGTCAGCGTCCAGTCCCAGATTGATTTCCCAATCGCTTTTTCCTACTCCGGCGTACACGATTTCCTTTGCCGGAAATCCTGCTGCCAGACTGGCACGGATCTCACCGCCACTTACACAGTCGGCGCCAAATCCTGCCTGGCTGATCTGTTTCAGAACCTTAGGGTTTGCATTGGCCTTTACGGCATAGTGCAAATGATAGTTTGGTTTGTCTCCGATTTCTTTCTTGATGGCATCCAGAGTCTGTTGCAGGATCTCGGTGTCATAATAGTAGAACGGAGTGCGTATGTCTTTAAATTTGTCTGCGGATATTTTGTGCATAATGAAATGATGTTGTCTTATTTCTTATAGAATAATGTGTCACTCAAAGCCTGCAAGGTGCGCTTCTTGTCTTCTCCCTTAACCAGGAATGAAATGTTGTGGTTGCTTCCTCCATAAGAAATCATACGTACCGGAATATCCTTCAGGGCTTCTGTAGCCAATGTTTCGAAACCTACATTGCTCCAAGAGAGATCACCGACTACACAGATGATACACATGTTCTCGTCTACGGTTACGGTTCCGTATTTCATCAGGTCGGCGATGATGTCCTTCAGATAAGAGGTGTTGTCAATAGTGATTGATACACCAACCTCAGAAGTACATACCATGTCGATACTGGTCTTGTAGCTTTCGAAGATCTCGAATACCTTTCTCAGGAAACCGTAAGCCAGCAGCATGCGGCTTGACTGGATCTGGATGGATACGATATTGTCTTTGGCTGCTACGGCCTTGATAACACCTTTCTCGATCTTGTTGTTGATGATGGTACCCGGAGCTGTCGGATCCATGGTGTTCAACAGACGTACCGGAACACCGGCAAACTTGGCAGGCTGGATACAGGTCGGGTGCAGGATCTTGGCACCGAAATAAGCCAACTCGGCAGCCTCTTCGAAGTGCAGCTGACGTACTGGCTCGGTGTGGTCAACGATTCTCGGGTCGTTGTTGTGCATACCGTCGATGTCGGTCCAGATCTGGATCTCTTCTGAGTTCAGCACAGCACCGATCAGGCAGGCAGTGTAGTCAGAACCGCCGCGCAACAGGTTGTCCACCTCTCCGTAAGCGTTCTTGCAGATGAATCCCTGAGTGATATAGATTTCGTAACCCGGGTTCTTCTCCATGATCTCATTGGTCTTCTCCTTGATGAAGTTCATGTCCGGTTCTGCGTTCTTGTCAGTACGCATGAACTCCAGTGCCGGCAACAGAATTGTCTTCACGCCACACTCTTTCAGGTAGTTGGTTACCATGTTGGTGCTGATGATTTCACCCTGAGCCAGAATGATCTTTTCCTCAAAAGAAGTGAACATCACCTTAGTGAAGGTTCTGATGTAGTTGAACTCTTCTTTCAGAAACTCCAGAGTCTTCTGCTTGTATTCTTCTGTGGCATACAATTCATCCACATGGTCGATATATTTCTGTTCCAGGCGGTTGATGATATTGTTTGCGCCTTCCGGATTTTTCTTGTACAGATAGTCTGAGATTTCTACCAGAGTGTTGGTAGTTCCCGACATGGCAGATAATACTACGATTTTAGCTTCTCCGTCACTTGTAATCAGTTTAGATACATCTTTCATTCTCTGAGCAGAGCCAACAGATGTTCCACCAAATTTTAAAACTTTCATATTATTCCTTATCGTAAAATGGTTATTATTAAAATCTTTGTTTAAAGAGATGCCTGTTTGCGGAAGCTTTCCGTACACTCTTCCAACTGTGCGTCTTTGCAACGGTACACGGCACCCGGAAACTCCTGAATCAGCTGTTCGTTATGCGTACTCATGATTACGGCAGTACCGTTCTTGCAGATTTCATAAAGAAGTGCGGCTGTCTTTCGTCCGGTTTCGGCGTCCAGATTTCCGGTCGCTTCATCGGCGATGATGAGTTTGGGTCTGTTGAGCAGTGCGCGGGCAATACATATTCTTTGCTGTTCTCCTCCGGAGAGCTCATAAGGCATACATTTTTTGTACTCTTCCATCTCCACCAGTTGCAGTACCCGGTCAATGCGTTCTTTCCGTTCCTTTTTCTTTTTCCATCCGGTGGCGCGCAGCACAAAATTCAGGTTTTCTTCTACATTTCGATCGAGCAGCAGCTGAAAGTCCTGAAACACGATGCCCAACTGGCGTCGTAAGGTGGGGAGTTGCTTTCTTTTTACTCGGCACATGTCTGTATCCAGCACCATAGCCTTTCCTTTGTTTACGTCGAGTTCGCCGTAAAGCGTTTTCAGTAAGGAAGTCTTTCCGGTGCCCACTTTGCCGATGATGTAGACAAACTCTCCTTCATTGATTTGCAGTTTCACATCTTTCAAGATCAAATGATCTTCCTGATAGATCTGCACCTGATCAAAATCCACTAACATAAAAATGATGCTAAAAGTCCGATTAATGTTTTTTCCATCCCGGATTATGACGCACCATCAATTCCTGAGCCATATCTTCGATGCGCAGTCCTTTGGCAGTCAGTAAAACGATAAGATGGTAAATCATGTCCGATCCTTCGTAGATGAGTCGGTCGTTGCTTCCGTTTACGGCTTCAATAACAGCCTCCAGAGCTTCTTCGCCCACCTTCTGTGCCATACGGTTCAGACCGTCCTTAAACAGGCTGGTCGTATAAGAGCCTTCCGGCATTTCGCGGTGTCTTTTTTCGATAAAGTCCTGCAATTCGCTGAGGAACAGCAGCGGGTTCATCCGGTTTTCCTCTCCCCAACAGGTGTCTGTTCCGGTGTGGCAAACCGGTCCCACCGGATTGACACGGATGAGCAGAGTGTCCTGGTCGCAGTCGTTCTTGATGGAAACCACGTTCAGAAAGTTTCCGCTTTCTTCGCCTTTGGTCCACAGTCTTTGCTTGGTCCGGCTGTAGAAAGTAACCTTACCTGTTTCCACGGTTTTATCGTATGCTTCCTGGTTCATGTATCCCAGCATCAATACGTTCTTGGTTTGATCATCTTGTATGATGGCGGGAACCAGTCCTCCCATTTTGTCAAAGTCAATTTTCATTTTTACGCTTGTTTTTATAGTCTGACTTCAATACCCTCGTTTCTCAGATACTGTTTCAGGTCGGGTATTTTAATTTCTCCAAAGTGGAATACACTTGCAGCCAATGCCGCGTCGCTTTTTCCTAAAGTAAAGGCATCCTTGAAATGCTCCATATTTCCGGCTCCTCCCGAAGCGATTACGGGGATGCTCAGGCTGTCGGCCAGTTGCGCCAGCGCTTCGTTGGCAAATCCGGTTTTTACTCCGTCGTGATCCATCGAGGTGAAGAGAATTTCCCCGGCGCCACGATCATTCACTTCGCGTGCCCATTCCAGCAACTTGCGTTCTGTCTTCACGCGTCCGCCGTTCAGATAACAGAACCAGCCCTCTTCGGTCTGTTTGGCGTCAATGGCCACCACACATACTTGTGAACCGAAATGACGGGCAATTTCGTCAATGAGTTCCGGGCGTCGCAGTGCGGCCGAGTTGATGCTGATCTTGTCGGCTCCGGCATTCAGCAACCGGTCCACGTCCGCCAGTTCGTTGATTCCTCCTCCCACGGTAAAGGGGATGGAAATCTGTGCGGCCACCTGCTGTACCATGGAGGTAAAGGTCTTTCTTCCCTCATGGCTGGCGGTAATATCCAGATACACCAGTTCGTCGGCTCCCTGTTCGCTGTAAGCCTTGCCCAGCTCCACCGGGTCGCCTGCCTGGCGCAGATTTATAAAGTTCGTTCCTTTTACGGTCTGTCCGTCCTTGATGTCCAGACACGGTATGATTCTTTTCGCTAATGCCATAATTATCGGTTTTCTTCCATCCAGAGAGCCAGATCCTTCAGCGCGATGCGTCCCTCGTAAATAGCTTTTCCAAACACTACGGCCGGGATGCCGGCCTGATCCAGTTCTTTCAGATCATTCATGGAGCTCACGCCTCCGCTGGCAATGAGATGGCATTGCGGAAACTGTGTCATGATTTCCCGGTACAGAGCGGTTGCCGGTCCCTGGAGGGTACCGTCTTTGCTGATCTCTGTGCAGAGTACTTTCTGTACACCTTTTTGGATGTATTTGTCCAGAAACGGAATCAGCTCGTCGCTGCTGTCTTCTTTCCATCCGTTGATGGAGATGCGTCCGTTTTTGGCATCTGCTCCGAGGATGATGCGCTCGCTGCCCAGTTGTTGGAGCCATCCCAGAAAAAGTTCCGGCTGGGTTACGGCCACACTGCCTATGGTAACCATCTGTGCACCGCTTTCCGTAGCGATGCGGATATCTTCGTCCGTTTTGATTCCGCCGCCGAAATCAATAATCAGATCCGTTGCCTGAGCCATGCGTTCCAGAACTTTATGGTTTACCACATGTTTGGAGCGGGCACCGTCCAAATCCACCACGTGCAGTCGTTTGAAACCGTATTCTTCAAATTCCCGGGCCACAGCCACAGGGTCCTCGTTATATACTTTCTGGGTGTCGTAGTCACCTTTTGTCAGGCGCACACACTTCCCTCCGATCAGGTCTATAGCAGGAATCAGTTCTATCATATTCTAAGGGTTAGAGGTCCAAGAAATTCCGGATAATCCGTTCACCTACGTTACCGCTCTTTTCCGGATGAAACTGAGTGGCATAGAAATTGTCTTTGTGCAGCGAGGCGCTGAACGGCTGGATATATTCGGTAACAGCCGTTGTCTGTGCGCATACCGGCACATAGAAACTGTGAACGAAATAAACAAACTCATTTTCTTCAAAGCCTTTGAACAGGGCGTCTTTGGGTTGTTTCAGTGTGTTCCATCCCATGTGAGGCACCTTGTCTTCGTGTCTTTGCGGTCTGAACTTCAGTACGTCCACATCGAATATGCCCAGACAGTCCACATCTCCTTCTTCCGAATGGCGGCACATGAGCTGCTGCCCGATGCAGATGCCTAATACCGGTTGCTTCAGATCACGGATCAGTTGGTCCAGTTTGTGCTCTTTCAGATAGGCCATGGTGTTTTTGGCTTCCCCTTGTCCCGGAAACAGAATCTTGTCTGCCGAGAGTAGTTCTTCCGGATTGTCTGTAACGAGCGGTGATACCCCCACACGGTTCAGCGCGTTGACAACGGAGCATATATTTCCGGCATTATACTTTACAATGGCTACTTTCATTCAGTCTTTAAATTACATTATGAGCTATTTAGGTGCAAATATACGAAAAAAATAGTAAGTAGGTCCTTTTGCTTCAAAAAAAGTAAAAGCAGCTTCGAATCCTTTGGATTCAAAACTGCTTTCTGTACTTATTTTCAGGTGATTCAGGCGTTGTTGCCTCCCTGTTTGCGTAAAACCAGTTCATGGTCAATGACCGGAGGGAGGTCTTCGGTATAATGAGTGACCATAATGAGCGTTTTGCCCGCTTTCTCCGCAAATTTTCCGATGATGAATTTCACCCGTTCGCGGTTGGAATGATCCAGTCCGTGCAACGGTTCGTCGAGGATAAGCAGCGGTGGGTTCTTGACGAAGGCCCGTGCCAGCAGGCAGAGCCGCTGTTCGCCGCTGGAAATTTTCAGGAAGGTGCTGTCCTTCAGATGAGCGATACCGAACAGCTCCATCCATTTCACGCAGATTTCCTTCTGTTCCGGTTTAGGGCGCACATAAAGACCAACCGAGTCATTCAGTCCGCTGGCCACGATGTCCAGTGCCGGCATGTCCTTCAGATAAGCACGGTGCATTTCCGGACTGACATATCCGATCTGCTTTTTGATGTCCCAGATACTTTCGCCCGTTCCTCTCTTTTTTCCGAACAGCTCGATGTCGCAGGCATAGCTTTGCGGATTGTCAGCGCATACCAGGCTGAGCAGCGTGGATTTTCCGGAGCCGTTCTGTCCTTTCAAGGCCCATTTTTCTCCTTTTTTTACCTGCCAGTCCAGACAGTCCAGAATCACCCGTTTACCATATTGGATATGAATATTGTTGAATTTCAGAATATCCCCTCCCGGATTTTCTTCTGGCTTTTCGCCTTTTTGCAACTCGCTGAGCATGAACTCGATGGCACGTGCATCAAAGTGAGCGCTTTCCGGGTTTTGTTCCAAGAAGGCGTTACGCTCCGTTTTCGGCAGAACCTCCAGGTCTTTTACCGGAATCACGTGCGTGATGAAATCCGGAATGTCACTGTTGCGTGAAAGCACGAGAATCACCTGCAAGTCCGTTTCGGCAATCAGTTTTTTCAGCAGGTCGGTCAGCTGTTCGCGTGCCGTGCTGTCCAAACCGATATAGGGATTGTCCATGATCAGCACCTTCGGGGCGGCCAACAGCGTTTTGGTCAGCTGGAACTTGCGCAGCTCACCGCTGGACAGGGTGATGATGCGCTTGTCCTCCAGTTCCTCCAAGTGGAACAACTGGTACAGTTTGTCACGCAATTCTTCCTTGCGCCGGTTGCCGGCTTCTTCCTGACGGCAGTTGTTGCGGAAGCACTCTTCGAGCAGGGTGCCTACGGTAGGTACCGACTCGTCAATGTCGTGCTGGTTCCACCGCTGCTGGTAATAATAGGTTCCGTCATGGTCGCCATACGAGTCGCGGAACGTGATGGACTTGATATTGTCGCTGATGAGCGGGTAGGGGGACGGGGAGAAATCGTAAGCCACTTCGTTCCGCAACAGCGGCAGTTTTCCCGTGATGATATCCACCAGGCGGGTCTTTCCACTACCGTTTTCGCCCACGATGGCAATCTGTTCTCCCTTGCGGATGCACAGATCTACCGGAGTCTTGGTGCGGTAAAGCGGATGTCGGGTCACTCCCTGAACTATTTCTATTACTTTTTTCTCCATGATGTTTCTTTATAATCCTTTGATCTTATCCGGATTCTTCTGTATGAAATCCTTCCATCCCGAGTAGGCTTTGGTGGTGTCGGGGCGTCCCATCTGCAGGAAATGGCAGTAGGCAGCCGCCAGTCCGTCCGTAGCGTCCAGATAAGGAAGCATGTCGGCGTTGGCTATTTTCAGGATGCGTTGCAGCATGCCCGCCACCTGCTCCTTGCTGGCCTGCCCGTTTCCGGTAATGGCCATCTTGATTTTCAGGGGAGCATACTCCGTGATCGGTACCTCATGCTTCATGGCCGCGGCAATGGCCACTCCCTGCGCACGCCCCAGTTTGAGCATACTCTGTACGTTTTTTCCGAAGAAAGGAGCTTCGATAGCCAGCTCATCGGGCAGATAAGCCTCAATGATACCGCTCAGACGGTCGAAAATGCGCCCCAGTTTGAGGTACGGGTCGGTATATTTTCTCAGGTCAATCACTCCCATAGCGATCATTTCCGCACGGTTGCCTTTTACTTTTAAAATACCATATCCCATGAGATTGGTACCCGGGTCCACCCCCAGAATGATTTTTTCGCAGTCTTTCTTTGGTGTCATGCTTCTTCGATGATTTCCATCAGGGTAGAGAAGGCTACCACCTTTTCATTGAACAGAGCCACCATTTCGTCGTGCAACTGTTTGCCCACTTTGGTATACCATTGGTGGAGCACGGCCGAGCTTTCCACCTCAAACTGCAGGGAGAAGCACTCGGTGTCCTCATCGCGGTGTGAGAGGATCTTGCTCAGGCGGGCCTTCTGAAGCATACCGGTTTCGAGCGTTTTCTGGATATATACCTGATGAGCCCAGATGACGAAGTTGCGCGCTTCGTTGAAATCCACCTGGAAAGTAATGTTGTAGACTAACATATTTTCTGATAATTTGTTTGTAATGAAGTGCAAAGTTATAATAAAAATAGAAAACAGCAGGGGCAAAAATCTTAAACTGTAGGTAAAATGTTATTTTTTAAGAATAAAATGTAGACAGTTTCATTTTTTAGTTTTACTTTTGCATCGGAATAATTTTAAACCTAAAAAGAAGATTATGAAGAAGGTTCTAGTTTTTACTCTCCTGTGTTTTGTGATGTTGACCACGGCGTTTGCCCAAAATGCTGCCAAACAGGCCGACATCAAGTTTGACAAAACAAGCCACAACTTCGGCACCTTCTCAGAGGACGATCCCGTGGTGACCTGTGTGTTTACTTTTACCAATACCGGAACTGCGCCGCTGATCATTCATCAGGCCGTTCCTTCTTGCGGATGTGCCGTGCCTACTTATACCAAGGAACCGGTAAAGCCGGGAGAGAAAGGAAAACTGGAAATCCGCTATAACGGTGCCGGTAAGTTCCCGGGACACTTCAAGAAGTCCATCACCGTGCGCACGAACGGCAAGACCAAGATGGTACGTCTGTATGTAGAAGGCACGATGGAAGCTTCAAAGAAATAAAACGCATATTTGAACTAAAGAAATAAACCACGAAAAACTCATTTCAGAATGTCCAAGCATTCGGAAATGAGTTTTTTTTTTGAATAATACATGGAAATATTATGATGGATTGTAAAGCGATTTTTTTAGATATTGACGGCACCTTGGTGTCTTTCAAGACTCATGCCATTCCCGCTTCGACACTTGAAGCCGTAAAAGCCGTACGCCGTAAAGGTATTAAAGTTTATGTGGCGACCGGTCGCCCCTTGCTCTTTATTGACAATTTGGGAGAGTTGGAGTATGACGGTCTGGTGACGACAACCGGAGCCCACTGCATTGACCGCGAAGGAAATTCATTCGCTTTGCGCACGGTAGACCGCAGTGATATAGAACGTCTGGTTCATCATCATGAAACCTGCCCTCAGGAAGCTTTCCCTATTATTTTTGTGGCGCAGGATGAACTTTTCGTTACCGGTCTGTCGCCCGAGCTGGAAGATCTGTCCCGTCTGTTGAATTTCGAGATTCCGGCCGTGCTGCCGGTGGCTCATGCGTTGGAGAAAGACATTCTGCAGATTATCGCCTTCTTCCCGCCTCAGGACGAAGCCCGCTATATGGAGCAGCTGATGCCCGGTTGTGTGGCCATGCGCTGGCATCACACCTTTGCCGACATCATTACCCGGGGAGTAAGCAAGAGTTACGGCATTGACCGTATGTTGGAACATGAGGGCATTTCCTTGAATCAGACTATAGCTTTCGGCGATGGCGGAAATGATATCGATATGTTGCGTCATGTCGGTCTGGGCATTGCCATGGGCAATGCTTCCGACGAGGTAAAGGCGGCCGCCGGATTTGTTACCCGCAGTGTGGATGATGACGGAATAGAGTACGCTCTGCGTACACTGGAAATTCTGTGATTTTTATGCGGAAAGAGTTCCGGTAATCCGTTTTATTTTTTACATTTGCATGATGAACAACTTTAAAAACCTATTAATCATGAAGAAACAATTGAAGAAAGTACTGGTACTGGGTTCCGGTGCCTTGAAAATCGGTCAGGCCGGTGAGTTTGACTATTCAGGTTCGCAGGCATTGAAGGCCTTGCGTGAGGAAGGAATCCGCTCCGTTCTGGTAAATCCGAATATTGCCACCATCCAGACCTCGGAAGGTATTGCCGATCAGGTGTATTTCCTGCCGGTTACCCCTTATTTTGTAACCGAAATCATCAAGAAAGAGCGTCCGGACGGTATTCTGCTCGCTTTTGGAGGACAGACCGCATTGAACTGTGGTACGGAACTCTATCAGAAGGGTATTCTGAAGGAATATGGAGTTGAAGTACTGGGTACTTCCGTCGAGGCGATTATGTATACAGAGGACCGCGACCTGTTCGTGAAGAAACTGGACGAGATCAAGATGAAGACTCCGGTGAGCCAGGCCGTGGAAAACATGGAAGACGCCTTGGCTGCCGCCCGTCGCATCGGTTATCCGGTGATGATCCGCTCGGCTTATGCTTTGGGAGGTTTGGGTAGCGGTATCTGTCCGAACGAAGAGAAATTCATCGAACTGGCCGAGAGCGCCTTTACTTTCTCTCCGCAGATCTTGGTAGAGGAGTCTCTGAAAGGCTGGAAGGAAATCGAGTTTGAGGTGATCCGCGATGCCAACGACCACTGCTTCACAGTGGCCAGCATGGAAAACTTCGACCCGCTGGGTATCCACACCGGTGAGTCTATCGTCGTGGCTCCGACCTGCTCCCTGACCGAAGATCAGGTGAGCATGCTTCAGGAACTCTCCAAGAAATGTATCCGTCATTTGGGTATTGTGGGTGAGTGTAACATCCAGTATGCGTTCAACGCCGATACCGACGACTATCGTGTCATCGAGGTAAATGCCCGTTTGAGCCGTTCATCAGCTCTGGCTTCCAAGGCAACCGGTTATCCGTTGGCTTTCGTAGCCGCCAAGATCGGTTTGGGTTATACTTTGGATCAGATCGGTGAGATGGGCACTCCGAACTCAGCATATGTAGCCCCTTCTCTGGACTATCTGATTTGTAAGATTCCACGTTGGGACCTCACCAAGTTTGCCGGTGTATCCCGTCATATCGGTTCCAGCATGAAGTCTGTGGGCGAAATCATGTCTATCGGCCGTTCTTTCGAGGAAATCATCCAGAAGGGACTCCGTATGATCGGTCAGGGTATGCACGGATTTGTGGGCAATGAAAATATTCACTTCGACAATCTGGACGATGAACTGGCCAATCCGACCGACTTGCGTATCTTTGCCATGGCCCAGGCTTTGGAAGAAGGATATACCATTGAGCGCATCTTCGAACTGACTAAGATTGACCCTTGGTTCATCGATAAGCTGAAGAACATTGTGGACATGAAGGCCCGTTTGCAGGAACACAACAAACTGGAAGATATTTCTGCCGAGCTGTTGCGTGAGGCAAAGGTGCTGGGCTTCTCTGATTTCCAGATTGCCCGTTTCGTGCTGAAACCACAGCAGGGGAATATGGAGAAGGAAAACCTTCAGGTGCGTGCTTACCGCAAGCAGCTGGGTATCCTGCCGGCTGTGAAGCGCATCAATACCGTTGCTTCAGAACATCCGGAACTGACCAACTATCTGTATATGACTTACGCCGTAGAGGGTTACGACGTGAACTATTATAAGAACGAGAAATCAGTCGTCGTACTGGGATCAGGAGCTTACCGCATCGGTTCTTCCGTAGAGTTTGACTGGTGCTCTGTAAATGCCATTCAGACAGCCCGCAAGCTGGGTTACAAGTCTATCATGATCAACTACAACCCGGAAACTGTTTCTACCGACTACGACATGTGCGACCGTCTGTACTTCGATGAACTGTCTTTCGAGCGCGTACTCGATGTCATCGATCTGGAGCAGCCACGCGGTGTGATTGTATCTGTGGGTGGTCAGATTCCGAACAACTTGGCCATGAAGCTGCATCGTCAGTCTGTGCCTATTCTGGGTACCTCTCCGGTATCTATCGACCGTGCCGAAAACCGTAACAAGTTCTCTGCAATGCTCGACCAGCTGGGTATTGACCAGCCGGCATGGCAGGAGCTGACCAGCCTGGATGAGATGAAAGCCTTTATCGACAAGGTAGGTTATCCGGTTCTGGTTCGTCCGTCATACGTGCTTTCCGGTGCTGCCATGAACGTATGTCACAACGAAGAAGAGCTGACCCGATTCCTGCAGATGGCTACCGAGGTATCTAAGGAATATCCGGTTGTGGTTTCTCAGTTCATGCAGGAGACCAAGGAGATTGAGTTCGACGCGGTAGCTCAGAACGGTGAGGTGGTGGAATACGCTATTTCCGAGCACGTTGAGTTTGCCGGTGTGCATTCCGGTGACGCTACACTGGTATTCCCGGCACAGCAGATCTACTTCTCAACGGCACGTGCTATCAAGAAGATCAGCCGTCAGATTGCCAAGGAATTGAACATCTCCGGACCGTTCAACATCCAGTTCCTGGCCAAGGGCCGTCAGGTGAAGGTTATTGAGTGTAACCTGCGTGCTTCACGAAGCTTCCCGTTCGTATCGAAGATTCTGAAGCGCAACTTCATCGAAACCGCAACCCGCATTATGCTTGATGCTCCATACAGCCAGCCGGACAAGTCTGCATTCGATATCGACCGTATCGGTGTGAAGGCTTCTCAGTTCTCATTTGCCCGTTTGCAGAATGCCGACCCGGTATTGGGTGTAGACATGTCTTCAACCGGTGAGGTAGGTTGTTTGGGCGATGACTTCAACGAAGCTCTGTTGAACGCGCTCATCGCTACCGGTTACAAGATTCCGAAGAAGTCTGTCATGTTCTCTTCCGGCGCTGCCAAGTCTAAGGTGGATCTGCTCGACGCAAGCCGTAT
Organism: uncultured Paraprevotella sp.; assembly: GCA_944321345.1. Taxonomy (GTDB): domain Bacteria; phylum Bacteroidota; class Bacteroidia; order Bacteroidales; family Bacteroidaceae; genus Paraprevotella. The sequence goes on along the minus strand of CALUKY010000008.1, from coordinate 20,446 downwards.
GCTGGCTGCCAAGGGTTATGAAATTTACGCTACTCCGGGCACTGCAACCTTCCTGAACGAGAACAATGTGCCGGCTGTTACCGTGCACTGGCCGGATGAGAATCCGCAGGATGAAAATAATGTGATGAAGATGATTGCCGATCATAAGTTCGACCTGATTGTGAACATTCCGAAGAATCACAGCAAGCGCGAGCTGACCAACGGTTACCGCATCCGTCGTGGTGCCATCGATCACAACATTCCGTTGATGACCAATGCCCGTCTGGCCAAGGCCTTCATCGAAGCCTTCTGCGAGATGAATATGGAAGACATCCAGATCAAGAGCTGGCAGGAGTATAAATAATCACTCTGACCCGTTTTTTGAAACACTATAAACTCTCTCCGACAATCACAGGATTTGTCGGAGAGAGTTTTTTTATGCTTTCCAATATAGCTTTTGTAGACAAAAAGTGTATGATTATATTCTTCCGGACAACAGTAAGAAGAAATGATCTGTTTGGTTAGAAAGTGCCTAGAGTCTGTCTCTATCAGCTTTAGAAGGGAAGTAATCAGTTTGTCAACCAGCTGATGTATGAGAATATTTGAAAATGAATTCTAAATATAAAGATTAATTCATTGTTTCAGATAGTATAGTTTAAAATGAATCTTCATGATAAAGGGTTTCTTCCTAAAGGGATTTTGGGTCATGAAGATTCATTTTATTTTTGTGATTTGATAATAAAAGTACTTCCTGAGAGATGTTTGTAGATAAAGAAACAATTTTTAAGTTTATTGTTTTGTATATTGAATGAATTTTCTTTTTATTTGTAAAAATATATTGATTGTATTTATATGTTCAATTGAATTTTATACAATGATTATTGTAATAAATAGTTTTTGATGTTATTAATTTTTAAAAAAATATTCTTATGAGAAGACTACTGTTTATTTGTTTGACTTATTTCTTGAGTTTGACTTTTGTTGCTCATGGGAAGGTGAATCTTATTGGGCAAATAACCAATCCTTTAGAACTAAAGTCGGGTGATAAAATTGCGATTCGGTATACTGAATCTGTTTATAATGGCAATCAGCCAAGTTATCGTTTTTTAGGTTCTGCCGGTGATAGTTTGATTTGGAGAGAATTGCCGGAATCATTTACTCATCCCACCATTGTATTTGTTTTGGAGAGTGCTGGGGGAATGTATGAAGGTTTTCCTTATTATTATTTAAAAAATGAGGTAACAGGTAAGTATTTGGTATATGATCCGAATATGGGCATTAGAGGAATGAAGAATTACCGCTTGGTTTATGCAGATGATAAAAAGAATGCTAGTCAGTTTGTAGTTTATTCCCGTTCCGTACCTGATTATTCACAAGATAAGGTTACTTGGGTGAATCACTTATTTCTTTTAACTCAATGTAAAGAATGTTTAGAATATCGTTCCTTTTTATGTTTGGATTTTAGCAAAGAGAATCCTTATGTAAGTTCATATATTTCAAGTAACGGTACTATTCAGGTTTATAGAACTGTTTCAGAGGTTGATTATATAGAGGATCTTAAATTTTTATATGAACAAGTTGCCAATTTGCATTTTGTTTCTGGAAATGATTGGGGAGATTATGATGTTGGTTTAGTTACAGCCTTTAACGATTGTAGAGAAAATGCTAAAATACTGATTGCGCAAGAGGAAGCTGATTTATTGGAATGTGAGCATGCTTACAATGCATTAAAGAAAGCATGGGATGATTTGATCTTTTCCGGATGTAAACAGCTAACTCCTGGATATTATCGTGTTGTTAGTGGATACTCCAATTTTAAAGATCTGCAAGGAGTAGAAATGGCTATGTATGCAACAAATAAGGGAGACGTTAAATGGAAAACGTATGATCAAAATGAACCGACTATGGGATGGGAATTTATAAAACATTCTGACGGTAGTTGGCGTATGAAAAATTTGGGCACGCAGCAATATATTTCTGAATCAAATGGTATATCCACAAAATATGTGACAGGGCGTGATTCTGTAGCTCGTATTGTCAATATATCTCTTTTGGAAAATGGTGATTTTAATATCGCATTAGAAAATGCTTTGCCAATGCATACAGCAGGCCATTCTCATGGTTTAGGGAAAGAAGGTGATGTTGTTGAATATGCTGGTGGGACTTTGACAGGTTCTTCGTGGTATTTGCGTCCTTTAGATGCTGATACGGCTCAAGCTTTTATTAACATTGGTTTACGTGAGACAGAATTTTATTTGCAAAAAGCAGAATTAGAATTATTAGTTAATAAAGCGCAAGATAAATATAGGCGAGGCTGTAATGTAACAATTGATACTTTGCCGGAGCATTGGTTGGTTACCTTAGATGACTATAAAACAGATTCTATGGTTGTATTTTCTAATGCAGATCATAATACTTTGAATCCTAACCATAAAGATGGTTTAGGTTATGAAGGACTTTTGGATGCGGATACTGTAATGGGCATGAATGCGATAGGGCAATATGAAAAAACTTTTTGGCATTCAAATTGGGGAGAGGCTGTTGATGTGGGGCAACCTTATTTGCAGTTTAAATTGAATAAAGCTGTTGAGTCATTTGCTGTTTCTATCCTTCGTAGAAGAAATATTTCTCAAGCTACAGAAATTTATTTTCAAGTAACAAATGATACAACCAGTGGGGAATGGGTTGATGTTGGTGCTATCACTGGATTGCCTGCAAGTATTTATTCCTATGATGATGCAAGTTTGGCTTATCAGTCTGATATGTTTGAATTAGGTGGAAAGTACCAATATGTACGTGTTACTTGGAAATCAGAAAACGGGTTTACACATTTTGCCGGTTTCCATTTTCAGGATGCTAAAATAGAATCAAATTCTTTAATTTATAGAAGTGATATTAAGGAGTATGCTACATCTTTAAATAGAAGTATATTGGAGGCAAGAACTGTTTTAAAAGACAGTTTGTCAACATTAAATGATATTTTTCTAGCCTATATTCAATTACAGAAGGCTTATGAAGAATATGAAAAAATCTTTCCAGATGCAACTGAATTAAAGACTTATTTACAAGACGTAAAGGATTATTTTGCAATGACTGTCAGTGAAAATATGTCAGATGGCAGAATTGAAATATACCCAGATCCAGGAACATATAAAGAGGCTGATATACAAAAAATGCATAGTCAGATTGAATCAGTCGAGAGCAGTATTCGAAATATGGAGCTTAATAATAGTTTCTCTCAGTTAGATATTGATTTAATTTTAAGGGATCTTAAGGGATATTATCGCGATTTTAGAGAAAAACAACGATGGATTCAAGCTGCAGACTCTGAAAAAACGGGTGTTTGGTATTATATCTCTATAAACCAAAGGTTTTATGATATAACTGGAACGGAGCAAGATAAACATCAGACTGATGATGGATATTATATTCGTCGTGGAATGATGTATGTAAAATCATTAGATGGAGTTGTGAATAATGCAGAACTACGTTTTGGAACTAAAGCTGATATGCTTCGTAATGGGATTACTGACATGGATTATGCTACTTGGCGTTTTATTCAAGTTAATGATACGTCTTATGCTATTCAGAATAAAGCAACTGGCCTGTTCGTTTCGTGTGCTGCTGTTAGAGAGAATATTTATAGTAATAGCGCTTCTCTTAGTTTAAATCCCAATTTTTTTACTCTTCGTGAAATCGGTTATGGTTCTTTTATTTTAGATGCTTACAATGTTAATGGAGAATATCTGTATCCGTTGCATGCTCAGACATTGGGTCAGAAAGTTGTTTATTGGAATAATTGTAATTTAGATGGAGGATCTTGTTGGGATATTTATACAACAGACTGTACAGAAAGTGGAGTTTTAGTTGGAGATTATGAGTTTCCTATTATTAATTATGATAAAGTACCTTCAGGAAGATTACTTCCTTGTTACTTTCCTGTAGGATTACAGAAAATAACGGATGACTCTTCTTTGGGTAATGCTGCATATGAGATCACTCAAACGGGTAAAATGGGGGTTGTGTTATCTCCAAAGGAAAATAATAGTTGTTTGAGGGCTTGTGAACCATTCTTTTATATCCCAGGAAATAATATGAGTAGTGCTTCTGACAATGATAGTATTATTTTAAAACTGCAGGTAGCTATGAATGTTGATTTTTCTGCCCAAAAAACTGTTAATGGGGTAACTGGTAGTCTTGTTCCTTCTGTAATTCCAGAAGATGCTTATTTGTTGAGTGAAGGTTTGCCACAATCGTTTACTAACGAATATAGTGGAGATGTTTATAACAACTATAATTTTGTATATTTTGTTCCAGATAGGGTCGTATCTAGTGAGATTAAATCTAAGTCTATAGTTATTCCTTATGCGAACATGAGTTTAATTGGTTCAGATTATTTGTTATCTGAATTAAATCGTAGTGCCACCTATTTGTGTTATTTAGGTGATAAAATAGGACAATATACTGATACTGTCCATTTTGCCGAGACATATACCAAGACTGCACGAATTTGGCCGAATGCAATAGATGATGATAATGCTTATGAAATGGCAGATAGTTTGAAGAGTTTACGAGAAGCATTACGTTTAAACTTACCAACATCGGGACGTGCTTACCGTTTTAAAAATTCGGAGAGTGGATTATATTTGCAGTCGTATACGGATGGTAATTATCTAACTTTGTCAGATTCTCCATCTATAGAAAGTTCAACATTCTATTATGGAAATGACAGACATTTAACTGGTAGTATGATGCATTTGCAGTTAAATGGGGCTGCTTATGCGAATAAATCAACTGGTACTGAGTATTTCTTTAGAGAAGTATTTGGTAAACTTGGTCTTATGCAGATTGTATCTCCTGACAATTCTTATTTAACAGGACGTGGTTATTATTTATCAGAAGAATCTTATGATTCGGGAGATAATAGTTACTGGTATGTAGAGGACGTTTCCGATAAATATATTCCAGCCTTTAATGTGGAGTTACGCAATTATGAAGATAATGGTTATACAACTCTTTACTTGCCTGTTGCGGTAAAACTCACAGATGGAATGGAGGCTTATGTTGGAAGAATTGAAGATGGCTGGTTAAAGATGTCTAAGTTGGAAGGTGATATTGTTCCTCCTGCTGTCCCAGTAATTATAAAAGGAATGCCAGGCAACTACCAATTGCTGTATGACGGATATGCGGAAAACAATATTTCTATGCAGAATGATTTACGAGGTATCTTTGCAGATAAGTCAATAAGTGAAGAAATGAATCCCTATACTTTGCAGATTGTGGATAATCAGCTTGGTTTCTTCAAGTATTCCGGAAATCTTCTGAATGCCTTTAAGGCTTATCTTGATTTACCTGTAGGAAAACAGATTCGTGGTGTAGTTTGGGATGATTCAACTGTAACTGGTATAGATGAACTCTTCGGTGGAAATGATGTTGAAATATATGATTTGAGTGGTCGTCGGGTAACAGATATGAAGCGTCCAGGTGTATATATAGTAAATGGTAAGAAATTAGTAATCAAATAATTATTATAATATGAAAAAAGAATATATGACTCCACGAATGGAGCTTATAGCATATTGCGAAACAGATATTTGTTCTATGAGCCTGCCTGTATCAGGTTCAGAAGGAAGTGATCAGTTTTCCAACGAACTGATATATGAGAATATATGGAATTAAGATCTGACTCTGTCAATCTTTTTAATACTTAAATAACGTGAGTTCGACGAATTCAGAACTATGCAAGCTGTGTGTCAATCGTTCGTGAAACATTGATACACGGCTTTTTTGGAAAGCAGCAATATGCAGCCAGATTCAATGTCTCGCGTTCTGTCAATATCATAATTTGTTCATTTTTTAGTGATGTTCATTATAAATGAACAATAAGATATGAATGAACAAGGAGGTAATAAAATATATTACGCCATAAGCCACGCTTCACTTGACAAGTCCCTTCAGAGAAGTTAATTCGGAGGTATTATTGAGCTTTAAGGCAGGAAAGCTTGTTCGGATTCTGTGGCATGCTGAAGAGATGAATCCTCTCCGATATAGTTCTTGTTGGCAAAATGTGTATGATTGTATTCTGCCGGACTTCAATAAGAAGAAATGAGCTGTTTGGCTAGTAAAGTGCCCCCAAAAGTTTATGCTTAACTTTTTGGGGGCACTTTATAATGTTATTAATACCCGATAGGCTCATTCTTGTTTACAGGAACCGGGATTTCCATGTTCTTTCCGTCCCGGATGATCTTAAATCTGATGAAGTCCCCTTGGTACAATGTTTCTTTTTGTTCCGGTGTGATATCCTTCCATAAGATTCCATTTGCGGAAATAATTTCATCGCCTACACGTAAACCCGCTGTATAGTAGTTGTTCTCCTTGTTGTCGGCAATGGTCTCAACAATGAAACGTTGTTGCTTGGTTATAATTTCCATATTGAATCCCATATGATAGCGTCTTGCATGCTTGTCTATGATTCTTTCAAAATTCGAAATAGGTTTCAATCCCATCACCTTCCTCTGAAAATCAAAATAAACATTAAAATGCTTCAAAAAGTTCAGTCCTATAAGGTAACGACTGGATACAGTAGTCTTATGCTTATGGTCATATGTAGTCACACGGAACGAATCATCCTCATACTCTCCCAGACTTACTTTTACCTCATGATTTCTTGTGTACAGTCCGTTATAAGGTGTAGCAATCCATACCGCATCTTTCTTGTTGTCAAAAAATGCAAGTTCGGAAGCTTCAGATGTAAGAATAATGTCGTTCCACGCACCGGTATCAACAAAGAAATCGCGGTATATCGTCACCGTATCTCCGTCAGAGGTTTGTACTTTCAGCGGAAGATTAACATGGATAGTCATACCTCCTGCCGGATAAGTGACCACTTTCATCGAAAACTGCATATATCCTTTTGGCATCTTAAAGCTGTCCGCTTCTTGTATGGTTATGTAGTTGTTCTCGAAATTGAGTTCCCAAACCTTTGTACTGTCAGCACTGGGAATTCCCGTAATTCCATCCGCATCGTTTTCATTAACAAGTTTACGATAGTTGCCAACGCCCCAATTACCAAAATCCATGGGACTCTCGCCCAACTTCAACTTAAGGGGGGCATAATACGATGTGATTTTTGTCGTATAAGTAGGATTCCAGGCCGAACTGGATACGCATTCTCGTGAGGGTATATCTTCTGGTACTAATGAAGGATGCTGAGAAACAAACGCTGAGTCTAAAAGTGGAGTCCCCCCAATACCTGTGTCAAGAACTAATTTAGCAGGAATGCTGTCCTGCAACGTAACGGGTATTAAAAGTCTTGGAGCCTCTTCGCCAAATTCAAAAGGTATATGTTTTTCTTCAACTTTATTAGCATTATCACAGCTAATATGTAATACTGCCAATGAGCACAGAAGATAAATTCCCCAATGTTTATGTTCCATACGATGATACGGTTTTCTGAATTGCCTCAAGATACTTTGGATTGTTTGTTGGGCTAAAGTTGATGTTTCGCATATGGTATTGCGAAGTTGTGAAAAAATAGTTTCTAAGTTTCTCATAACAAATAGGGTTTTTATTTTTTTGATTGTTTGTTTAGGTGTTTTTGATATATAGACAAGAATATAGGAAAATTACTGTTTCAGGATACCAGCATCGGAGTCCTTATTGTTCAGTTCTGCATCCTGTATTTTAGCTTTAAAACCATGATTCCAATTCCATGATATCGTAAGCAGAATATTGTTGCCTGCTTCGGGATTACATTGGCGGACCTGCTTTTGTATCACATGGTTAATTGTTTCCACACGATTGTTCGTGCCGTTCCGTTGTAACGGGTTCTCCCATGTCAAGCCTATGCGAAGGTTCTTCCAGCTGTAAGTTGCACTGAGTGAGCTGGAGTATTCGTTATACCAGATGGTTTCCGCAAAAAGAGAATTGTAGCGGCTTTGAACACTTGCTGCAAGATAGAACTTGTCAAGATAACCTTCTGCTCTGAGATTGCCGAAAAAGAATCCGCGTTTGTTAGAATAGAATTCACTGTCAGCATGATAGAAATTGTAGCTTCCAGTGCCGCTCACAATGAGTTTGTTATTCAAAAATGCATAGCGCATAAAAGCTGTCAATACGAATTGTTTCATATCGCGTTGATTTTCTACCTCATTATCAAAGTAAATCTGTCCATCGGTGTCTGTACGGGTAATCGAAGGCATGATTGCGTTTTTGTTGGTCGCATAGACCACGTTAAGCATCGTATATAATTTTGAATTATAATAGGTCGCGGACAACGAGTTTTCAATATGATTGAAAGGTTTTAGGTAAGGATTTCCTGTACGGCGCTCCCATTGGTCTATTTGAAAGGTAATATCATTCAAGGAAGACAAAGAGGGTAGACGGGATGACAGGTTAAATCCGTAACCCAGACTTAAATTCGGATTGAACGAATAATTAAGATTGATACGTGGACTAAAGGTCTGCTTGTGATACTCGTTGTCTTGTTGCGTATAAAACTGATCATCTAACGAAAAAGTAGCACTACCGGAAATTTGTTTCCAACGGGCATTTACCTGAGCATAGAGGTTAGAATTGACATTCTCCATCACTGCTTCAGTGTTTGTATTTCCTGCATAACTGTTTTGGGTATTGCCATAAAAAGAACGTACACCGGAAACAATATTACCCCAATTGAATCCTTTGGTATATTTCATCTCACCGATTACAGAAGATTTCTTTCCAGTTACACTGTAACCTGTATTAAAGGAGTTGTCCGCCTGTTCATACAAATAATTATAGTCGGAGCCGATATGTGTTCCTACTACATTGAAAATAAAGCTTTGGTACTTTGGCAGATATTTTTTAAAATATATGTTCAGTGCTGGTGACTGATACCGGTCTTTAACATAGGAGTTGTTGATGTAATCCTCCTTTCCCGTTTCGCTCACAAGATAAGAACGGTCTTGTTGGGGACTACGATGCAAATTCAGTTGTCCTTGTAGCTGCAATACAAAATTGTTTTCTTTGGTAAGATTATATTTCAGTGTGGTTCCGTGTGTGGCAGAACGTGTGCGTGCAGACAGGCTTTTTATGTTTACGGTGTGCCAGTTGCCGGTAGGTAAGAGATATTGGCGCTGATCTTCAAAACCTTGTTTCGAGTAGTTCTGATAATTTTCGCTTTGATTGATGGTTAATTGTGAGTCTTTATGACTGTATGTAGCAAACAGGTTATTATATCCATTGGTCAGTTTCATTGAGTTTGTACTATTTACTCCCAGACTTATTCCATCTTGTGCTCTCTTTACTACAATATTAATAGCCATGGATAAATTGGGACCATATTCCATACCCGGTTTGCGAATTACCTCTACACGTTTTATAGTCTTCGGGTCAATGATGGCAACATCGTTAGCTTCCGCAGGTATGTCATTGATCAGCACCGCAACACCACCGGAAGGATCCCAAGAAGAAATTGTACGATTGATAGGGTTAATGTTCAGTAAAGGAATCGGGAGCTTTTGCAGCAGATCCAATCCGCTTCCTGACGATTTGATTTGTTGTTCGGAAGGGTAAAGAGATTGCTTGTTAGTAGTAAATACGTTGCGATTGACGGTAACAGACACTTCGTCCAATTGAATATTTCTGGAGTACATCATAAGCGTACCCAAAATCAAGTCTTGACCTTGGGATATATGAATTTCTGCCGTGTAGTCTGAATACCCTACATGCGAACATGATAAGATATATTTTCCGGCTTCAATGTCATTTATTGTAAAGACTCCTTTAGACGTTGTTTGTGTGTCGGTTACAATTTTGCCGTCATTTGGAGTGCTGATATATACGTTTGCTCCGGAAATAGGCTTGTTGTTTTCGTTGCAGATAGTTCCTGTAAGTTTTTCAGCTAATGATGGTGTGCCATAAATCAAAAACACCATGAAAGAGATAAAAAGATTCTTCATTTGTTCTGTAATTTTTGAAGTTTATAGAACAAATGTAGAATACTTTATTATGGAGAGCAAAAACAGATACTGACATTTTCCTGACAATTACCTGATATTCTGCTGATATTAATCTATATCTTTGATTTTCAGAATATATCTGCCACATCTGTCAGCGGCTATTTTCAGGTCAGTATGTTGTTCTATAACCGGTTTCAGTCTCCGCACAAGGGTATACAGGGTATCATTGGCATCTTCTTTTCCGGGCCAGAGTGCATCACAAATCTCTTTTTTAGAGAGGGTGTGTGATGGAGCTTCCCATAGGAATAGATTTCCATTCTTTAATTGTTCCGGTTTCTGAAGAGAATACGGCACCGATAAGATAAATCTTCCGCTTGTCCGCTTCATATTCGCGGGCATAGCCTTTCTCTTCAATCTGGCGCATGGCCTCGTCAGCCGTACCGTCGAGTTTGAATTCGAAGATATAGACATAATCGTTTGTCTCCACAATGCAATCTACACGTCCGTGACTCTGCACCTTTTCTGTATATACGGTGTAGACACTGATCAGGCGCATGATGAGATAGAACGTGTAGTGGAAATAGCGTTCTCTTTCACGTTCATTTTCCTTCCGGCGCATGGTGTAGGGGATACTGGCTAGGAATGAGGTCAGGCCGCTGCGGAAGTCGTCGAGGTTTCCGTCCTGTAACTGAAAGGCTGCATTCTGTATCCAAGAGTAAATACTCTCGCGCGTATTGAAGTAACTACCTGCAATCAAAGACAAAAATCCTTTTTTGACTTCATTATTGGGATAGTCAAGCAGGAAGGCGTTACGACGGAAATCAAAATCCTTTATGGTGAGATATCCGCTTTGATAAATCATCGGTAGAGGTTGCTCTATATTGGCCTTATAGTCAATGAATTCTTCAGCTGTGTAGTACTTTCCGGTAATCTCGCTCATATTCTCGTCCGTATGCGAAAGAAGGCGGATGAGATAAGTCGGTGTTCCGCTTTTGAACCAAAAGTCGCTGATGCGCTGGGACTCGAATGCGTTCAGCAGACTGAACGGGTTATAGATATCCGTCATGAGATCGCTGAAATGATACCCGTCGTATTGTGCCTTAAGCTGAGCCATTATTTCTTCATAGGAACATCTGTATACTGCTGCCATTTCTTCAATCGGTTCCCGAAAAACCGCATTCAGTTCCTCCTGAGAGATACCGCAAAGCGTTTCATACTTGCTGTGCATACTGATATCCAACGGTTGGTTGAAACCGCTGAACACGCTGACCTGTGAGAACTTAGTCACTCCGGTAAGGAATACGAACTGCAGATGCTCGTCGGCTCCCTTGAACACCGAGTAGAAACTTTTCAGAATGTTGCGGTGCTCTTCCTCCAGATTCTTGTCCACATCCAGCACATCCAGCACCGGTTTGTCGTATTCATCGACAAGTACCACGGCACGGCGGCCACTCTGCTCATGAGCCGCACGGAGCACTTCAGCAAACAGATCGCCCAATCCCAAAGTCTTGCTTCTTTCCGGCAAGGAATACTGATCGGCCCAAGTAGTGATATAATAACTTAACTTTCTTTCCAGTTCACCGGGATTGGTGTAATTGGTAGCATTGAAGTCAATATGGAACACGGGATAGACCTTCCAGTCTTGTTCTAATGTGTCGATCTTCAGTCCCTTGAACAATTCTTTCCGTCCTAAGAAATAGTTTTTCAAGGTAGAGACCAGCAGGCTCTTTCCGAAACGGCGTGGCCGACTGAGGAAATATATTTTTCCTTCTGTAGCCAAGCGATATACCAGATCGGTTTTGTCAACATATACATAACCGTCTTCGATAATCTGGTCAAAACTTTGTATGCCTATCGGGTATTTCATAATTGATGCACATTAAACTTTGTATTCAATTAGAACAAAGATAAATAATTTTATTGGAAAACAGGTATAACAACGGATTTTAATTCCGCCAACGGATAATCTATAAGTTTATGAAGATATAAAACACTTTATTTGGAAGGACAAAGATACGGATGTTAATCTATATCTTTGATTTTCAGAATATATCTGCCACATCTGTCAGCGGTTATTTTCAGGTCAGTATGTTGTTCTATAACCGGTTTCAGTCTCCGCACAAGGGTATACAGGGTATCATTGGCATCTTCTTTTCCGGGCCAGAGTGCATCACAAATCTCTTTTTTAGAGAGGGTGTGTGATGGAGCTTCCCATAGCAAACTCATAAACTGTTGTTGCATGGGGGTGAAGTGAATAGGAAGCTGGGTGGCATCATAGAAGCGTCCTTCGTTTTCCGAATAAGACAGGCCGCCGAAATTGGTCACACTGATTTCTTCCGTTTGTTGATTCTTTTTCAGATAAGCAAAAGAAAAGGCGCCCCAAAGCAATGCGGCAATCATGAAGGCTATGGACATGCGTTGGTCAGACATACTGAAGATTGCTGCTGATGACAGCTGGCTGTATCCCTTTAGGGCCAAGATTTCTCCCGAATGTTTGTTTTTAAGGAGTATCGTATCGCTGTATATGTTCTGTTCCGATAGTGGAAGATGAGGGTTGTCCTGTCCTACAATATAAAAAGTAAGGTAGGCCGATTCTTTCACGTTCAGTTTTTTCAGATAGCGACGGAATCTTTCGTCTGACAGTGCTATCATGACTTCACCACAAGCTGTTTCCTGTAGCTGTTTGTAGGCTATGATTGTGTCTTGTGGGATTACAGATACTGTATTGTCCTCAATCAGTTTGGCCAAAGCCTGATTCAGATCGGCAGTTATTTCATTTTGGGCAATGCGGTAGTTGTAGTTTCCTGATAAGGATAGCGCTTGTTATTAAAGCCAGGAATACGGTAAGAGGTAGTATTGGGCGTTTCATAACTTTTCAGATTTTCTTTATGTTTTTATTCATGGTTTACCAATCGGGTATTTTTTTTGATAGGACCGTTTCTTTTGGGTTTTATTACAAAAATAATGAAATTCATACGGATTTGCAAATAATAGATCGGTTTCTGTTTTTATTGAGGACTAATTTTTATCGGGTTTTTAGAAAAGTTCCCATGCTAAAACGTAGTATTGGTTTTTAATGTTTATTAAAGTTTCCTTGTCTGTAACCCTTTTTATCCGCTGTGATAAAAAGGATATTCTGCCAAGAAAAGAGTATATTTATTCAGGGTGGGATTGTATATTCTTTGTTGTATGCGATAAATATACGCTTTTTATGCAAAAAAGACGGGACTATACTGTCGTTCTGTTTGGAAAAATGAGTGGTGTGAGTAAAAAAACTCCCTGAAGTTTTAAAAAAGTTATCGAGAAGATCATTTGAAAACATCAGGAAGATTTTTTTCTTAGCTTCTTTCTGGCAGCTTTTTTCTCTATTTCGGCAGATGAAAATGGTATGGATAATTAATTTAAGGTGTTGTAATATAATGGTTTGCTCTATAATTAGCTTGCTGAGATCTTGATTTTTTGAAGATTTCTCCAGCAACGATGTATATTTTGAACTCTGAGAGCTTGATTTTGGAAAATATTAAATTGGTTAACATGAATACTGTTAAAAAATATATATAATGGGTTTTATGAATAATTTTATTTACATTTGCAATGATGAGTTTGTAAATCTATTTTTTACCCCTTAAATGAATGTGCCATGAGAATTGTAAACGAAAATTTTTATCGGCTGCTTTGTACAGTGGCCTTTTGGTTAGGAACCTTTTCTCTGTGTGCAGAGGGTACACATGAGTATTTGACGACAACAAAAAGCGGACAACTTTCTGAGTTATTGGACCAGTGTATGTCGGAGAGGATTGACAGTCTTACTATAAACGGGCCGTTGGGAGGTGCGGATCTGGCTGTTTTGGCTAAGGCTGAGGGGAAACTTCAGGATATGGTTTTTCTGGATATGACGCATGCCCGTCCGACTGGTGATGGCTTCTGTTATCGTGTGGTTCCCGGAGAAACGATAAACACCTATACCAATTATTATTACTATTCGGATACATTGCGTACAGAAACTCATACCCTGAATCAGTGGCACCGTATATATACCAATGATTTAAGTGCTCTTTTTTATGGAAATGAGTCTTTGCAGGAGGTCCGTTTACCTTCTATGTTGAATGTGATCGGGAAGCAAACATTTTATAAATGCAGCAATCTGAGGAAGGTTACGTGGCCTGAGGATCTTTCTTGTGTCCGTTATTCGGCTTTTACGAATTGCTCATCCCTGCGTCTTTCTTCAGAAACTCTTCAGGCAGATACCATTGAGGATTATGCTTTCTATGCTTGTGAGTCTTTGGTGGATACATTACGTCTGGAAGGTGTACGAAGCATAGGCGATCAGGCTTTCTGGCAGTGTTCTTCTTTGGAATGTCTGGTTGGTGATCCGTATTTGCAGGAGATAGGCGCGAGCTCTTTTTACAGTTGTGAAAAGTTGGATTCTGTATACTTATGCAATGATATTGATAAATTAGGAAATGATGCCTTTTTCGCCACTCCCTGGTTTAACAGCTTGCCTTATGAAGGGGGAATACGTTATATTCAGGGTTTTGCCTGTGAAATGCAATGGGGATTTGCGGCGCAGAACGGTGGAACTGTTGATTTGCGTCCGGATACCAAAGGTTTGGGGGATGAATTGTTCTATGAGTCCGGCTTGAAGCATATCAACTTGCCGTCGTCTCTGAAATATATCGGCGAAAGGTGTTTTGACGGCTGTCGGGAACTTTCGGAAATAAAATTGCCCGAGGGAATAAAGAATATTGGCAGATGGGCTTTTCGGGATCTATCCGCTTTGAAAACCATATCCTTACCAGCCTCTTTGGAAGAGGTCGGTGATGAGGCGTTTCAAGGGTGTACCTCTTTGGAACATGTAGATTACCATGTGCCCGAGGCTTCCGGAAAATCCATCTTTCAGTTCTGCGAGCAGATCGCATCGGTTCATTTGGGAAACACAGTTCGCGTGTTGCCTGATGCCTTGTTTTTGCGTTGTGGTAATTTAAAAGAAGTTGTAGGAGGAGAGAATGTAGAGGTTATTTCGGAAAATGCCTTCAGCGAATGCTCCCTGTTGAAGAACTTTCCGTTCTCACAGAAACTGAAGGTGTTAGGGCCTATGGCTTTCAGAGCTTCCGGATTAAATCAGAATATGGTATTGCCGGCAACTTTGGATAGTATCGGCAATATGGTATTCGGTGGTTGCATTTTATCCGAGGTGGTTGTCAATCATTGTATTCCCCATGCCGATCCTGGAGCTTTTTACGGATGCACGGCCCGGAATGGTTTGGTATGGAATGTTCCCGAGTGTGATGAAAGCTGTTTGGCGGGAAATGAATTTGACAAGGTGGTTATTGGGCGTGATGTCATTCGTTTGCCGCAGGAGTTTTTGTTGGACGCGCCGGTGAAGATTGTGGAATTTGATCCCTCTACCCAGTTGAAGGAAATACCCCACCGTGCCTTTGAGAATTGCCGTCTGCTTCCTGAAATTACCTTACCTTCTACTGTTGAGCGTATAGGAAGTTCTGCTTTTGCTTATTGTGTCAGCTTGCAGCGTATCGGTTTCGAGAATAAGGAAACAGCATTAAAGGAAGTCGGTGATTCTGCATTCTATTACAATTCGAAACTCCAGGAATTCCATTTTGCAGAAGGGTTAACCGTATTGGGTAGTCATGTTTTGGCTGAATGCAGACAGATGCAGAAACTGACTTTGCCGTCCACATTGGCCGCAATCGGTGAGAAGGCTTTTTATAATTGTCAGTCTTTACAGGAGGTGCAAAGTATGATGACGGTTCCGGTAGAGGCCAATATCCTTCTTTTCGGAAATGTTCCGGAGACCTGTCTATTGCTGGTTCCGGCCGGTAGTATTATGGGGTATCTGCAAGCAAACGGGTGGAATCGGTTGGATATTAGAGAACTGCCGACAGGAATAGAGAATATGCAGACTGACAGAGGGCTTCTTGAACAGATAAAAATAGTTCCGGGAGGAATTTTTGTTTCTTCTTTCATGTCTGATCCGCTTTGTGTTTATAGTCCGGATGGAAGTCTTTTATATCAGACACAGAATGCCGGGTATCTTGCCTTGCCTGCCGGAATTTATATTTTCCGTTGTGGAAATCAGACTTTGCGCATGGCTGTTCCTTAATGAATTCTTCTGATATCATTTTCAGATCATGGCTTGGTATATTGTGAGCTGGATTTTTTCAGTAATTTTGTTATGTAATTCATATCCTCTTTGATTGGTTTTATGGAATAAACCTTTGAAGTTTGTGCCAATTCGCTAGAGAGCTGTGCTGATAAAAATCCTAATAAATTAGGATTGCCGTGCCTTTCTTTTTTCCGTTACTTTGCACCCGGAAAAAACAAGAACAAAATAAATCGATGAAGAAAGGACATAAGAATTTAAGACCGCTTTGCACTTTTGCTGCAACTCTGGCTGCCGGTTCTATGGCGGCAGCTTCACACGTTGAAACTGAATCTGTCTTGGAAAAGACAGTACCCGTGGCTGCCGTAGCGGATACGGCAAAACTGATGGATATTGAAGAACTGGTCATTATCGCTACGCCTAAAGAGAATAATCGCTTGCGACAGCAGTCGCTTTCCTCAACTTCACTGTCACAACAGGATATGCGGAACAACGGCGTGAACTCGGTGAAAGCGCTTACCGGACTGGTGCCCAATCTGTTTATTCCGGATTACGGCTCCAAACTGACCACTTCGGTTTATGTGCGTGGTATCGGTTCACGTATCAACACACCGGCTGTGGGACTGTATGTGGATAATATTCCTTTCATAGACAAGTCGGCATTTGACTTCAATTATTCAGATATTGAACGTATTGATGTATTGCGCGGACCTCAGGGAACACTTTACGGACGCAATACGATGGGTGGCTTGATCCGTATCTACACCAAGTCGCCGTTCACTTATCAGGGAACTGACTTGACTTTGAGTGCCGCTACCTATAATAATTATAAGGCTTCCGTGAGTCACTATCACCGCATTTCGGATCAGTTTGCCTTTTCGGCCAACCTGTTCTATGAGCATAAGGGCGGTTTCTTTGAAAATGTAGCGCGCAATAACAATAAAATCGACAAGGGAGATGAGTTCGGAGGTCGTTTCCGTGCCATCTATCTGCCGAAGGAGAATCTGAAGCTGGACTTCACCCTGAATTATGAATTTACCGATCAGGGCGGTTATCCTTATGCCTACACCGGACTGGTGAGTGGGGAAGAAGACCGCAAGGACTATATCGGTAAGATTGCATACAATAACGAAAGCGGATACAAACGTAACCTGTTGAATGGTGGATTGAACCTGGAGCATCAGGCAGATAACTTTATCCTCAGCAGTGTGACGGGATTTCAGTATCTGAAAGATCAGATGGATCTGGATCAGGATTTCACGGAGCAGGACATCTATACCATGGTTCAGAAGCAGAACTCCAAGACCGTCAGTGAGGAACTGGTATTCAAGTCCAAGCCCGGTCATCGCTGGCAGTGGACCACCGGAGTGAACGGATTCTACCAGTGGCTTGATACCGAAGCACCGGTAACCTTCCGTAAAGACGGACTGGCATGGCTGAACGGAATGGTAAACGGCATGGCCAATAAATATATGCCGCCGATCAGCATGGGACCGATGACCATGAACTTTGTGTTCAGTGATATCATCAACGGTCAGACATTGCCGATAGAGGGTAACTTCAGCACTCCGGTCTGGAACGGAGCCGTGTTCCATCAGTCCACCTTTAATGACCTGTTCGGTGCCAAAGGACTTTCGCTTACCTTGGGTATGCGTTTGGATTACGAACATTTGAACCTGGACTACAATACCGGTTGCGGATATACGCATACCTATGCGCTCTCCGGAAAACTGACTCCGGCCAATAAGGAAATCACCATGGTGCCGGCGCAGACTTTTGAAAAGAGCATCTATTATCAGGGAGAACTGAACCACGGTTATTTGCAGTGGTTGCCGAAGGTGGCCTTGAAATATGATTTCAACAGTCAGAACAATATCTATGCCACCGTATCTAAAGGATACCGTTCGGGAGGCTACAACATTCAGATGTTTTCGGATATCTTGCAGGGTGACATGCAGAGCATGAACATGAAGGATGTGGCTGATGTAACTATTCCCGTGATAAACGCTACTCCGATGGTACCTCAGAATATCAAGGACCAGGTGACCGGTATTCTGAACCGCTTGTCGCAGTCGGTAGAAACGGATGTGGAGAAAGCCACTTTGTACAAGCCGGAATATTCCTGGAACTATGAGGTGGGCGCACATACAACTCTGTTCGACGGTAAGGTGCAGGCTGATGTAGCCGCTTATTACATGGATACCCGCAATCAGCAGATTTCCCGTTTTGCGCAGAGCGGACTGGGACGTACTACGGTGAACGCCGGCAAGAGCCGCAGTGTGGGTGCTGAGGCTGCTGTAGTGGCACGCATCACCGATGCCTTTACGCTGAATGGAAACTATGGATATACGCATGCTACCTTTACCGACTATGTGACGAATGACAAGAGTGGAAATGAGGTGAGCTACAACGGAAAATATGTACCGTTCGTGCCGATGCACACCTTTGGTGCCGGAGCGCAGTATGTGTTTGCCCTGAAGCATTGCAACTGGCTGGACAATATTACCGTAAATGCCAATTACCGTGGTGCGGGACGCATCTACTGGACGGAACAGAATAATGTGAGCCAGTCGGTTTACGGTACCTTGAACGGACGTATCAGTCTGAATAAAGGCAACGGAGAGATTGGTCTGTGGATCAACAATGCCCTGAATACCAAGTATCAGACGATCTATTTCGAAACGATGAGTCGCGGATTCGAGCAGCAGGGACGTCCGATGCAGATCGGTATAGACTTGCGTTGCCGCTTCTAAATGATTTTTAAAAAAGAACAGATTATGGAGAAACTGAAAGAAATTCTCCTCCACGACCGATTTGCAGCCGAGGCAGGAGTTGAGTTGATGGAAGTGCGTGAGGGATATGCCAAGGCCCGCATGCTGGTTACCGAGAAGCATCTGAATGCAGGAGGCGTTTGTCAGGGAGGTGCCCTGTTTACACTGGCCGATCTGGCTTTTGCCGCTGTGGCCAACAGCCGCCGGCAGCTCACCTTGTCGCTGAATGCACAGATTACTTTTCTGAGTGCTGTGGCCCGTGGATGGGTGTATGCTGAGGCCGAAGAGGTCTTTTCGCACGCCCGGGTACCTTTTATCGAAGTGCGTATTACTGATGAAGAAGGTAGGCTGGTAGCCGTGCTCACCAGTTCGGGTTATCGCAAAAAGGAGAATCTGTTTTGAAAATAAAAACGGGACTTTTCCGGAGAAACTTTATTCAGTTTCCCGGAGAAGTCCCGTTTGAATCATCATGTCACGATAGCAGACGGCTTTCTGTTCCAGTTTCATGGGATAGGCTCTGGAACTCGAAGGCATCCGGTAGAGACGGAGGGTACGGTCGCCGTGCATGAAACTGATGTATTGACCCACTGCCGGCATCTGCGTCTGTCCGAAATAGGCGCAAATCGTTTCAGTGGCCTTTTCGCCGGTGGTCACAATCGTGTGGCATTCCGGTATCTGTCGCAACAGCAGGTCGAGATCCGTAGGCTGTACAATCTCCAGAAATTTGTCCGAGGCATTGTCTTTCAGACGGCGTACGGCACTGGCAGTATCGTAGAGTGCGATGCCGCGTTGTGTCAGAAAGCGGATGATTTTTTCCTTGTCAAAGGTCTTTTCTCCGGCTTTGACAAATTCTTCACGGTTTCCGTAGAAGATGTAGCCCATCAGCCTCCACATGTCATTGATCCAGTTCGGATAGAAAAATTCCATGCACCAACGTTTCTTCTGAGGTGGAAAACTACCCAGCATCAGCAGTCGTGCATGGGGCGGCAAGAAAGGTTCCAGTGGGTGTTCTTCTACTTCCAGTAAGATGATTTTTGAATTTGTATTGGGCATAAAGTAATAATAAAGTTACTGATTCATGAATAAAGAAAATGATGAAATTCGTATTCGCCAGTGCGCTCGGGAAGAAGCGTCGCAGGCGATCCGTCTCGTGCAGGATGTGTGGCAACAGGTATCCGACAAATCCTGGTTTGCTGTAGACGAGGAAGGTTATCTTGACACGGTGTGTCGGGATGAGCATACCTTGCTTTGGGGAGCTTTTTGCGGAGAGCGTATGGCTGCCGTCCTGATTGTTGTGTTGCCCGTGGCTGACCGTTATCTGGATGCCTGGATGCCTGATACGGCACTTTCGGTGGCCTATATGGACATTGTGGCGGTAAATCCGGATTTCCGGGGGCATCGTCTGCAACAGAGACTGATGCTGGAAGCTGAGCCTGAATTGAGGAAGCAAGGCATAGCCTATCTGCAATGCACGGTGCATCCCGATAATATTTATTCCCGGAACAATATCCGGGCGATAGGATACGAGGAACTTGCCGAAGTTTCTCTTTACGGCGACAGTCCGCGTGTGGTAATGGGGAAACGTCTGTAAGCTATTCGTTACGGTATTCCTTACGTTTCATAAAATTAAGACC